>NZ_JADCKF010000001.1 GCF_014982855.1 Pseudoflavonifractor gallinarum
ACTAAGTAACCCAATCCGTTGTCCGAAAACTCCGTCATGAGCACTCCGTTCGACTTGCATGTGTTAAGCACGCCGCCAGCGTTCATCCTGAGCCAGGATCAAACTCTCAATAAAATGGTATCTAAACACTTTCGTGCTTAAATCAATTTTATTGAAGCCTAATTCTTAGCTTCAAAGAAATTAATCAGTCGCCCCTTCACAAACTTGCGCTTGCGAAGGACAACTTGTCCTTCTGGTGCTTCGTGTTTCTTTCACGTTGTTTAATTTACAAGGTACACGCTCAACAGCTTTTCAGCTGTCAGTGCGCTATATTTTAGCACACTCTTTTTCGCTTGTCAAGTACTTTTTTCAGAAGTTTTTCGCTTCTTACTCAGCAGCACTCTCATTCAAGCTCGTTCGCTCTCATCGAGGAACTCGTTTATTTTACCATACTCTTTCGAGTCTGTCAAGAACTTTTTTCAAGTTTTTTCGAGGTTTTCAACCTCAAATCACTTGATTTCAGTCCTTTTTCAACGACTTCCACTCTCCCGAGCGAACTCATTTAGTTTACCACACGCTCCTCACTTTGTCAAGCACTTTTTTCAAATCCCGTTCGAAGTCCGTCCAGCTTCCGCTCGGTTTCTTCTCACTTTTCGACTCGCTTCAGTGCCCTCTCGTGAGGCGCTCAGATAGAATACCACCCCACACCACTTTTGTCAACACCTTTTTTCACTTTTCTTCACTTTTTCTTTGCAGTGGGTCTGGCTTCCATTTCTATGATGTTATTTTGTCCGCCTTATTTCTTTTATATACAGGATAATTGCCCCAATGACAGGGAGCAGGATACCCACACACACATTCCCCACTGTGACCGCCTTTTCCATCAACCAGTTCAACCGAAAGGCATCCGGTACCGTCCATAGTCCAGCTGCCATGGCTTCTCCGGCAATCACCCAAGGCATCCACTCCCGGTACGCTCCACCATTCCAATGTTCCAGAACACTCCGGCAGCCAAAAAACAGCATTCCCAACAGCGCAAGGTCAGCCAGTACCCACAGCGCCATCACCAGGGATTCCACCCGCTCAAAGGCTCCGGGCACCCGTACATCCTTTACCATCATAAAAAAGGGGATATCCATTCGTTCGATCAGATCCGGGCCAAAGGTCGCAATACACACCAGCTGGAACACCGCCAACAGGATCCCTGCTCCCCAGATCCAGCGCGTGAGCTGCCTCCCGTTTTCCGGCCGTCCCGCCATATGCCCGCCCAGAAAGGCGGCATATACGCCATAGCCCAGCAGCCCCAGCACCGGAAGCGCCCCCCATACGGCCCCGGGCAGATCTTCAATCCAAATGGGGGCAATGTTTCCCCATTCTGTCTTAAGGGTCCCCAGGCCCAGCGCCAGCACCAGGGCAATGCCCAGTGCCAGTGCAAACACCTCCGCCGCGCGCAGGAAGGCCACACGTTTTCCCCGCCCGATCCATAAGGTCACACCCAACAGAATAAAAAAGAACAGCTTGAGCGGCGCATTGCGGTACGTAGTGGCCAGAAAGCGAAAGGCGCACCAGCGGGTATTCCACCCCAGCAGCAGCAACCCCCACACCAGATAAACCAGTGTGACCACCCGGCCGCCCCACCGTCCAAAGGCCAGCTCCAGTGCACCGGCCAGTCCCGTCCCCGCCGGGGCCGCCCCCAGCAATCTGCGGAATGCCCATCCCACCAGGAGAGCCACAGGCAGCGCTGCCAGCGCAGAGAGCCATCCCGCCCGTCCTCCCACTGCCACAGTCTCCCCCGGAAGAAGCAGGATCAGAGGAGAGAGCAGCGCCGCGCTGAGCAGCGACAATACCTGCCGCATGGAAATATTATCGGTCTTCATTGGTGTTCCCCCTCATGGTAAACTCGTTTCCCACATCATAGCCCCGGCGCAGGGTCCCTTCCACCCGAACTTCGATCGGCATGGACGGCTCCCACTCCTTTTTCAGCATCTCTTTCTGCCAGGGGGCCGACCGCCCCGCTCGGTTTTCCAGCTGAAAGAAATCTGCATTCCAGGTCCGGCAGTATTCCAGTGCCTGTTCCAACCGGCTGCGGCTGCACTGCTCCAGGGCCTCCTCCAGCTGTCTGCGGATCTCTTCCCGGGCCAAATTGACTTCTCCGGCGCCCTCCGCCAGGTTGGCGTCCACCCGGCAGGTCACCGTCAGCCCGGTCACTCTCCCGTCTTGCACCACCGGCTCCACCCGGCTCTTGGCCCCTACAATCCGCAGGGCCACCTTCCCCAGCTCGGGCAGAGCCAGCTCCAGCACATCGGCATCCACCTCTCCCATGAGAAGGTTCACGCCTTTCGCCCCATCGCCGTCCACCCAGTCGACCAGCTGACCATATTGAATGAGACCATATCCGTCGGCCGCCATGGTTCGCTCCTCCCCCTCCAGGCGAAGGGAGGGCAGAAAGGTACATCCTGTCTCCTCCAAATCCTGAAGCGCGTCCTCCACACTCCGGGACATGGAGTGAGACAGGAGCCCCGCGTCATTTTCCATAGCCTCCAGACGCCGGGTGGCCGACCCGGTCTCCGCGGCCGCCTGAATGGCCTCCCCCGCCCGGGCGCCCCGTACCAGATAGACATTGGTCTGCAGGCGCATCTCAATATCTCGCAGCACATAGTCCAGAGAGGTGTCCACTCCCGCGCGGGCAAGTTCTTCTCCCAGCAGCAGCTGGCCCACGTGCCCGTAAAAAACATAGGATACTCCCCTGCCCTGCATGGACAGGCAGGCCCCGCTGATGGTCTCGGCCTCTTCCTGCAGGACCACCGCGCTGCTGTTGCCCTCTCCGCTGCCCTTGCTCTGTTCTCCGCTGGATACCGTCACGGAGATACTCTCTCCCTCTCCGGCATCCACACCCATGGTCCGCATGAGTGCCATATTCTCCAACTCTCTGGAGTAGGGCAGAAAATCAAAGGTCTCCTTGCACCCGCTCAGCCCCAACAGCAGGGCCGCGCTGGCCGCAAGACACCCCATTCGTTTTACCTGTTTCATCGCTGCTTTCTCCTGTTCGGGGTTTTCAGTGTCCGCTCCCGCAGCTTCTGCCAGGGCAGCGGGGCACGCACCACGGCCCGTGCCGTTCCGCCCAGGCCGGCTCCGCCCGCAAAGGGCGCCAGATAGGGCACACCGAAGCTCTCTATCTTGGCCAGGTGATAGACCAGCAGCGCCGCGCCCCCCACTACGCCGAAGAGTCCGGCCGCGCTGGCCAGAACCGCCAGCAGGAAACGCCACATCCGCAGCGCGCCCGCCATCTCCTGACTGGGCATGGTATAGCCCGCGATGCCCGCGATGGCCACCGCAATCAGGACAGCAGGCGAGACGATCTTGGCCTCTACCGCCGCCTGACCCACCACCAGGCCGCCGATGATGGATACCGTCTGTCCGATGGACTGGGGGAGCCGCAGCCCGGCCTCCTGCAAGATCTCAAAGGCAATGAGCATGATGAGCACCTCAAACACCGTCTGAAAGGGCACATCCTGCTTGGCCGCGATCATGGACAGGGCCAGACGTGTTGGGATCATCTCCTGATGGAAGGTAGCCATGGCAATATAGAGGGCGGGCAAAAGCAGCGTCACCAGGACGCACAGATAGCGCAGCAGCGTCAGCACAGAGGCCAGCAGCCAGTTGTTGGATTTATCCTGTCCCGCCCGCAGAAAGCTGCTCACCGTGCCGGGGGCCAGGTAACCGAAGGGCAGGCCGTCCACTAAAATGCCCACCCGACCTTCCGCCAGGCCGCCGCAAAACCGGTCGGGCCGCTCTGTATATTGGATCAGCGGGAAGGCGGTGGCAACATCATCCACCAGATATTCCTCCAGATTTCCCGAGGAGAGCACGGCATCTATGTCGATCCGGGCCATTCGCCGTTCCACCTCTGCCACGGTCTCCGGATCGGCGATCCCGTCCAGCCAAACAATGTCCACGCTGGTCAGGGACTGCCGTCCCACGATCTGCTCTCGGATCTTGAGCTCGGGCGCCTTGATGTGGCGGCGCACCAGGCTGGTATTGGTGCGCAGGCTCTCCACAAAGCCGTCTCTCGCGCCCTTGAGCACCGTCTCGTTGACCGGCGGGCCCACGGCGCGCTTGTCCTCGGTGGCCACAAAGAGAGAGAGCGCGGTACTCTCCCCCGGGCAAAACAGAATGCACCATCCGCTCACCAGATCATAGGCCACCTGGTCCACCGTGGTCCGCTCGGTCACCAACAGATTGTAAAGGGCGCCCTCCGCCATTCGGCGGTAGGCCGCCCGGTTGTCCAGCTGCCGGAGCGCATCATCCTGGGCCAAGGGGCGCAGAATATAGTCGCTGACCCGCTCCAGCTTTACCATTCCCATAATGGAACAGAGCACCAGCTTTTCTCCGCTCCCCCCCGGCCGCTCCACCTCCCGCACCGAAAAGTCGGCGCAGTCCCGGAAGACTTCCCGGATCCGCTCCAGGGTAAGCGGTCCCTCCAGCCTTGGCTCCTTTCTCGGATGCGGCGGCACGGCCTCTTCCCGTTTTTTTCTATCCCACATAGCGCTCCCTCCCCCATATCATCCAGCCATGGATCGGTTTCATTCTGCCCATACCCTCCCCTTTTTATACCACGCTAATTCGTCATATTATCTATGTTTAGCCCGGTGTTTTTGTCTGTTTCTCCATAATATACTGTCCTAAGTATTTTTGTACTTGCAAATTTAGAATGATGAGTATAAAATTGAATCATAAATTCCAAGTCGGCACTTTTTATGGCTGTATGCCATCTTTTTTTCTGTTTGTACCACTTTTTATAAACTTTATACCGCAGTTTCTGTTTTTTAAACTCACCCGTACAGCCCAGTGCGGGTTTAAAAAGGAGGCCCCTGCATGAAGCCCTTTGCACAGAAATTAAATGAGCTTACGCCCGAACTGGTGGCCCTGGTGGACGACGTCATCGCCCGTCATAACGGAGATCCCACTCAGCTGGTCGGGATCCTGCTGGACCTGGAGGCCGGTGTGGAGCGGCACTATATCCCCGAGCCCGCCGCCTACTATCTGGCCGAGCGGCTGTCCATTCCTCCCACGCAGGTCTACGACGTCATTTCCTTCTATACCGCCCTGCACGATCAGCCCAGGGCCAAGTACACCCTTCAGGTGTGCGACAGTGCCCCCTGCCGGGTCAAGGACAGCGACGCACTGTGTGAGACCCTCAAGCGGCTTTTGAATCTCGAGGTGGGAGAGGTCACCTATGACGGCCGTTTCTCCATTGAAAAGGTCCCCTGCTTCGGCGCGTGCGACGTCTCCCCTGCGGTGCGGGTCAACGGCGTGGTCTACGGCCATCTGGACAGCGAGGAGCGTATCATGGATATGCTCCGCCAGCTTGATTAAGGGAGGCGTGAAGGCATGAGTAAGACTGTCTCTTTCATCACTCGGAATTTCGGGAAGTATAACCCCTCCAGCCTGGCGTCCTATGAGTTCATCGGCGGCTTTACCGCCCTGCGCAAGGCGCTGGATATGGACGGGGACGCCATCGCCCAGCTTCTGGCGGACAACGGCGTCCAGGGACGCGGCGGCGCGGCCTACGACATGGGACGCAAGTGGTCCCAGGCCCGGGCGGTGCAGGCCCCCCACAAGTGCGTGGTCTGTAACGCCGACGAGGGCGAGCCGGGCACCTTCAAGGACCGTGAGCTCCTCTCCAAGGACCCCTTCCAGCTGCTGGAGGGCATGATCATCGCCGGCTGGGCGGTGGGCGCCGATAACGGCTACATCTACATGCGGGAGGAGTACTCCCATCTGCGTCC
Organism: Pseudoflavonifractor gallinarum; assembly: GCF_014982855.1. Taxonomy (GTDB): domain Bacteria; phylum Bacillota; class Clostridia; order Oscillospirales; family Oscillospiraceae; genus Pseudoflavonifractor_A; species Pseudoflavonifractor_A gallinarum. Next base: position 5,769 of record NZ_JADCKF010000001.1, read on the forward strand.
CCAGCTGCTCTCCGCCATTGAGCAGTGTGAAAAGGCTGGCTATCTGGGCGAAAACATTCTGGGCCACGAGGGCTTCCATTATCACATCCACCTCTACTCGGGCGCGGGCGCCTATGTCTGCGGCGAGGGCAGTGCCCTGTGTGAATCTCTGGAGGGCCACTCGGGCCGTCCCCGCATGAAGCCCCCCTTCATCAAGCAGTGCGGCGCTTTCCACCTGCCCACCTGCGTGAACAACGTGGAATCCCTCTCCCTGGTGCCCCCGCTGCTGCTGGACAAGGACGGGTTCTACAAGAGCCAGGGCACGCCCGACTGCCCCGGTACCAAGCTCATCTCGGTCTGCGGAAACGTTAAGAATCCCGGTGTGTTCGAGGTTCCCTTCGGCATCACCCTGCGGGAGATCATCTATGACCTGGCCGGCGGCATCGAGGACGGCCATCAGCTCCAGCTGGTCCAGCTGGGCGGCGCTTCCGGCCGGCTGGCCTCTCCGGCCCAGCTGGATACCCAGTACACCTACAAGGGCATGAAGGGTGCCGACCTCACCGCCATCGGCTCGGGTGCTATCCTGGTGGTGGATGAGCGCACCAGCGTCATCGGCTTCCTGCGCATGACCCAGCAGTTCTTCTCCCATGAGTCCTGCGGCCAGTGCACCCCCTGCCGGGAGGGCAACCGCCACATCGCCCGCTTCCTGGACAAGATCGCCGCGGGCACCCACACCGAAGAGGACATCAAGCTCATGGAGAAATACGCCAACATCATGTCCACCGCATCCATGTGCGGCCTGGGCGAGACGGCGCAGTCCGCTCTCCTCTCCGCCATGAAGCGCTTCCCCGAAGTATTTGCCGTTAAGAAGGAGGTGGCTGTCAGATGAGCGAGACCAAAATGATCCATCTGACCATCAATCATATGCCCGTGGAGGTTCCCGCCGGGACCCGGATCATCGAGGCGGCCCAGAGCATCGGCATCGATATCCCCCACCTCTGCTATCATCCCGACCAGTCCATCAAGGCCCACTGCCGTATGTGTATGGTGGAGGTCACCGGTCAGCGCAAGCTGCTGGCCGCCTGCTCCACCCTGGTGTGGGAGGGCATGGAGGTCGTGACCGACTCCAAGCGGGTCTACGACGCCCAGGTGGGCGTGCTGGACCTGATCCTGGCCGATCACCGGCAGGACTGCCTGGCCTGCGCCCGCAACAATAACTGCGACCTGCAGAATCTGTGCCGCCGCTTCAACCGTCTGAAGCCCGACCTGCCCGACGTCTCCTCCCAGGAGCGCCCCCGTCTGGATAACCCCTCCATCGTGCGCGACCCCTCCAAGTGCGTCAAGTGCGGCCGCTGCGTGAAGGTCTGCTCCGAGGTTCAGGGCATCGGCGCCCTCTCCTTCACCGGACGCAGCGCGGACTGCAAGGTCACCACCGCCTTTGACCTGCCCATGAACGAGACCGACTGCGTCCTGTGCGGCCAGTGTACCCTGGTCTGCCCCGTGGGCGCCCTCACCGAGGTGGATCACACCAGCCATGTCCGCCACGCCCTCCACGACTCCAACAAGCACGTGGTGGTGCAGATCGCTCCCTCGGTCCGCGTGGCCCTGGGCGACGACTTCGGGCTGGAGCCCGGCGCGCTGGTCACCGGCAAGATGGTCACCGCCCTCAAGATGATGGGCTTTGAGAAGGTCTTTGACACCAACTTCACCGCCGACCTCACCATCATGGAGGAGGGCTCCGAGCTCCTGGAGCGCATCCAGAAGGGCGGCCGTCTGCCCATGATCACCTCCTGCTCCCCCGGCTGGGTCAACTTCATGGAGAAGCATCACCCCGAACTCATCGGCAACCTCTCCACCGCCAAGAGCCCCCAGGGCATGTTCGGCGCGGTCCTCAAGACCTATTATGCCCAGCGCATGGGCTGGGATCCCAAGGACATCTTCTCGGTCTCGGTCATGCCCTGTACCGCCAAGAAGTTCGAGGCCACCCGTCCCGAACTGGGCCGGGACGGCTATCAGGACGTGGACGTGGTCCTGACCACCCGCGAGCTGGCCAAGCTCATCCGCTACGAGGGTCTCAACCCGGTGAACCTGCCCGAGAGCGACTTTGACTCTCCCCTGGGCACCGGCTCCGGCGCAGGCGCCATCTTCGGCGCCACCGGCGGCGTCATGGAGGCCGCTCTGCGTACCGCCTATGAGCTCTACACCAAGAAGGAACTGCCCCGCCTGGAGTTCGAGGAAGTCCGCGGCGAGGTGGGCGGCATCAAGGAGGCCACCATCGATCTGGACGGCACGCCCCTCAAGGTGGCCGTGGTCAACGGCCTGAAGAACGCCGAGGAGGTCATCCGCCGGATTCAGAGCGGCGAGGCCGACTATCTCTTCGTCGAGATCATGGCCTGTCCCGGCGGCTGCATCGGCGGCGGCGGACAGCCCATCGGCACCAACAACGAAAAGCGCAAGGCCCGCATCAAGGCCCTCTATGATCTGGACAAGAGCCTGCCTCTGCGCAAGAGCCACGAGAACCCCGATATCCAGACCATTTATCAGGAGTTCTTCGATCATCCGCTCAGCCACAAGGCCCACGAGCTGCTCCACACGGAGTATTTCCCCCGGCCCAAGCGCTATGACTTCTCTCCCTACATTGAGAAGTACCGGAAGTTCCTGCCCGACTCGGCGAAAAAGTAATCAAAAATCCCCCGGAAGCCGCGGCTTCCGGGGGATTTTTCTGAAATTCCCTCCTCCGCCGTTGCCTTTTGGAGGGGGACTGGTTATAATAATGTCTACCGAAAACCCGCCGCGGCCCCTGCGGCCGCCCGATACTATATATCTGTGAAAAGAGGAACGTTCATGGAATTCCATGCCAACGAAGGAAAAAGCGTCACCATCCAGGCCATGGGCAAGACCTGGGCCCGCCATGCCATCGCCACCCATTTTGTCACGGTGGGAGAGAGCTATATCGACCTGATGGAGCGGTATGTCAAGCCCGTCTATCAGGAGGGGGACATCCTCTCCATGAGCGAAAAGGTCATTGCCATCTGCCAGAAGCGGGTGGTCACCGAGGAGGAGCTCAAGCCCGGCTTCTGGGCCAAAGTGCTCTCCCGCTTCGTCCATCAGACCTCCGCCGGCCCCGGCATGGGTCTGCCCATCAAGATGCAGTTTGCCATCAATGTCTGCGGTCTGCCCAAGATCCTGTGGGCCGCGTTCCGGGCCGCCATCGATAAGCTCCGCGGTGTCCGGGGCACCTTCTACCGGATCGCCGGTCTGGAGGTCTCCGGTCTGGACGGCTTTTACGGCGAGGACATCCCTGAGTATGAACATATGGGCGTGCGCATCCCCGAAAATCCCGCCGGGGTCTGCGACGAGATCTTTGAAAAGACCGGTATCCTCTCCATGATCGTGGACGCCAACGACCTCAACGTGGAGATGCTGGGCCACTGCTCCCAGCTCAAGGAGAGCGATGAAGCTCTGCTGGACCTGATCCGGGACAATCCCGCCGGCCAGGACCGCCAGCTGACCCCCTTCGTCCTCATCCGTCCCCTTCCGGAGGAGCAGGCTAAATAAATACAAGATCCCGCCTGAGATAGGAGCTACGCCTCCTATCTGGCGGGGTCTTTTTTCTTACACATGTTCACCTTATCAAAAGCAGTTCCACCCCCAACTATTCAAACTCCTCATGTCTGCGTGTCGGAAGGCCATGGTCAAAAAAGATTCCTATAATTTCTTCTATCCTACGAAAACAAGTCGGATCATCTATATCCATATTTTCAAGAACTTGTCGGATCTCTTCCAGTGCGTGAACCGCCCTATTGCAGCCTAAGTGGTATATCACTCGCTCTCTCGCTTCCTGGCCCATCCATTTTAATACCAGCTGACCAACGGCCTGTTCTGCTAACACTAATGGTATGATATTTTCTTCGTTCCCCTGCTCACACATTGAAATCACCTCTTTTACCGCATTATAGGTCAAAATCACCCTAATTTCAATAGGTCAATTCACCCATAATAAGCTTGGGTGATGTACCATGTCCCGACTGAAAGAACTCCGCAAAAAGCGGGGATATACCCAGATCAAAATGTACCATCTGACCGGTATTGACCAGAGCGACTATTCTAAACTGGAAAATGGCCACCGATATTTTACCTTTGAACAGTGCCGCCGACTGGCCTTGGCATTGGATACCAGTATGGACTACCTGGCCGGTCTCACCGATGTGGAGGCTCCCTATCCCCGCACAAAAGAATCCTAAAAAGCCCTGGCCGCTCTGGCCAGGGCTTTTTTATGTTTCAGCAAAAGAAAGGCTTGGCTCGGGGCGGCTTATCCCTTCCTCACCAGCACTTTCTCCTCCTTGGGCTTTTTCCCCTCACCTCTTTTTCTCCGCCGCAGGGCCTTGGTCAGCTCGCATACCACCAGAGGGGTCAGGGCCAGGGCCAGGACCGCAGACCACTCCGTCACCCCCAGGGGCACGGTCTTGAAAATCATCTGAAGGGGCGGCATACACAATACCGCCAGCTGCATCAGCGCCCCCACCAGAAAGGCCTTATTCATGGAGGGATTGGAGAACAGGCCGATGTGAAACAGGGACTCGGTCTCACTGCGCACATCAAAGGCATGGAAGAGCTGGCAGAAGGTCAGCGTGGCGAAAGCCATGGTATTGGCGGTGGCCGACGCCGTCAGCGGGTCGGAGAGCACATACTCCCCCAGGAAATAGGCTGTCAGGGTGAGCAATCCCACCATGGCCCCCTGCCAGGCCAGGCGGAAGGAAAAGGCCCGGTCAAAGAGGGAGGCATGGGCATCCCGGGGCTTGCGGTCCATCATCCCCTCCTCCACCGGCTCTACCCCCAGCGCCAGAGCGGGCAGGGCGTCGGTCACCAGATTGAGCCACAGGAGCTGCACCGGCAGCAGAGGCATCTGCCGGAACTGAAAGAGAGTGGCCAGAAAAATGGTCAGGATCTCTCCAATGTTGCAGGAGAGCAGGTAGTAGATGGCCTTCTTGATGTTGGCGTAGATCCCCCGCCCCTCTTCCACCGCCGCCACAATGGTGGCAAAGTTGTCGTCTGTGAGGATCATGTCCGCCGCGCCCTTGGCCACGTCGGTCCCGGTCACCCCCATGGCACAGCCGATGTCAGCTGCCTTGAGAGCCGGGGCGTCGTTGACGCCGTCCCCGGTCATGGCCACCACCTTCCCCCGCTTCTGCCAGGCCTTGACGATGCGCATTTTGTGCTCCGGGGAGACCCGGGCAAAGACCGAAAACTGTTCCACATCGGATTCCAGCATCTCCTGGGGCATAAAATCCAGGTCCTCTCCCGTCAGGGCCAGATCCCCCGGCTGGAAGATGTCCAGCTCTTTGGCCACCGCCACGGCGGTGAGCTTGTGGTCCCCGGTGATCATGACCGGCCGGATGCCCGCGCGGTAGCAGCGGCCCACCGCCTCTTTCACCTCGGCACGGGGTGGGTCCATCATCCCCGCCAGCCCCACAAAGGTCAATCCCTGTTCCAGTACCGCGCTGGAGCACTCCCGAGGCATCAGTTCCAGATCCCGGTAGGCCAGTCCCAGCACCCGCAGGGCCCGCCGGGCCATTCCCTCGTTGGCCGAGAGGATGCGCTGCTTCTCTTCGCCCCCGATCCTGCACCGCCGCAGCAGTACATCGGGCGCGCCCTTCACCAGTACCCGGAAGCCCCCCTCCGGCCGAGCATGCACGGTACTCATCAGCTTCCGCTCCGAGTCAAAGGGGACCTCCCCCCGGCGCGGCCGGGTCTCTTCCCACACATTTTTGTTCACGCCCTCCACCAGGGCCAGCTCCACCAGGGCGATCTCTGTGGGGTCGCCGGTATATACCGCCTCCCCCCGGCTGCCGCGCTCCACGTGGACGTCGCTGCACAGCGCCCCGATCTCCAGCGCCAGCTTTCGCTGCCCCGGGCGTAAGGTCCACAGATCCACCACTTTCATCCGATTCTGGGTCAGGGTGCCCGTCTTGTCGGAGCAGATGACCCCGGCGCACCCCAGGGTCTCCACTGCCGGCAGACGCTTGACGATGGCATGGCGGTTCACCATCCGCTGCACGCCCATGGCCAGAACAATGGTTACAATGGCGGGCAACCCCTCCGGAATGGCCGCCACGGCCAGAGATACCGCCGTCATAAACATCTCAAAGACCGGCTTGTGAAAGAGGAGACCCACCCCAAACATGACGCCGCACACGCAAAGGCACACAAAGGAGAGGGTCCCCGAGACCTCGGCCATTTTTTTCTGCAACGGGGTCTCCCCCCGCTCCTGGAGGAGCAGCATCCCCGCGATGCGGCCCACCTCACTGTCCATCCCGGTGGCGGTCACGGCGCACAGGGCATGTCCCGCCGTTACCACCGTGGCCCCCACCACCATGTTGCTCCGGTCGGCCAGAGGGGTATCCTCCCCCAGCACCTCCCCGGCGCCTTTGGAGACCGGGACCGACTCCCCCGTCATGGCGCTCTCGTCACAGCGCAAGGCCGTGCTCTCCAGGATACGCCCGTCCGCCGGGACCAGATCCCCGGCCTCCAGCACCACCAGATCTCCCGGGACCAACTCCTCCGCCGGGACCAGCACCACCGTGCCCTCCCGGATTACCTTGGCCTTGGGGGCCGACATCCGGCGCAGGGCCTCCAGGGCACGCTGCGCTCCGTCCTCCTGAGAAATCGAGATGGCGGCGTTTACCACCACGATCAGCAAAATAATGGCGGCATCCAGCCAGTCCTCTCCGCCGCTCACCAAAAGGGAGAGCCCGGCCGCACCCAGCAGCACCAGGATCATGGGGTCCCGGAGCTGGTCCAGCAGGCGCAGGGCCATGCTCCGTCGCTTTCCCTGCTCCAGGGTATTGGGGCCGTACCGCTCCAGCCGCTGTGCCGCCTCCTGCCGGGTCAACCCCTTCTGTCCGTCGGTTCCCAGGCCGTCCAGGACCTCCCGGACACTTTGACTGTGCCATCCGCTCATGATTTCCTCCGCTCCTTTGCACGTCCACTTTTTTCCAGTACTCTGGACTATAACCATACCCGGGACGTAAGTCCGATTGCAAGGGAATCCTGGCGCAAGGCAAAAAAACTCCGCGGGAGAGATGTAAGATCTCTCCCGCGGAGTCAGGATTCAGATGATTTCAAGCCGGTCCGGCGCTCGATCTCCCGGGCCACCGCCCGGAGAAAGGCCCGGTTGGAGGGGCGGGTATCGCTCTTCACGATGCGCTGATAGGAAGCCGCTCCCTTCTGGTGGAGCTGGTGGACCAGATCGCGGATATTTTTGTCCACGCTCTGATAGGTGCCTCCACTCTCCCGGATGGCCGCATAGTAGAGCTCCTTCATGAGCCGCTCTCCAATATGACCGGCCAGACATTCGGCCGCCAGCGCGGCGCAGAGACTGCCCTTCCACTCACTCTGCGCCCCCATTTCCGCGAGGATCTCCCAGGCCTGGCCCCGGAGAACGGGCTCCTGCTGGGGAATGCGGCAGATCAAAAGATCCACCAGGTTCCCCAGCTCACTCAAATTGACCGGTTTCCGCAGATAAAAGTCCACTCCCATGGACAATACCTGGTCCACAATGAGCTCACTGCCCACCTTGGAGAGGACCAGGATGCGGGGCCGCACCGGAGGCGGGTCCCGCTCCAGTTCCCGCAGAAGGGAGATCCCGCTGCACTGGGGCATGATGAGATCCAGCAGCACCAGCTGCGGCTGCCAGTCCCGGATCAGGCGCATCCCTTCCTCCCCGTCGGCGGCAGACCAGGGACACAGCTCCAGTTCGGGCCGGGTCCTCACCCAGTCCTCCAGCAGCATGCGGGTGGCGCGGTCATCTTCCACCACCAGCGTGCGCACCCGCGTCTCCATGGTCTCTCCTCCTGTTCCTCCTCCGGCTCCCCAGGGGGACGCCGCCGCGCTCGGCCGGCGGCGGGCGGTTCGGTCTCCCCCTGCTTAGGGCTGGGCCGACGCGCTGGGCGCAGGACTGGCCGTGGGCTCCGGCGCGGCACTTCCGGTGGGCGCGGGGCTGGCGGTGGCCTGCTGGTTGGCCTCTACCTGGGCCTGGATTTCCTGCGCATGGGCGGTCAGCTTTGTGTAGTAATCCTTGGGATCGATGCTCTCATAGGCGTCGGTCAGTTCCACCTGGACATCCTGCATCCACTCCTCCGTCAGCTGGCTGAAGCGGTACTGGGGATAGGAGGCCCGGGTCTCGTCGGTATCGGCATCCAACCGCAGGATGATGTGGTAGCCGAACTCGCTCTTGACCGGATCGCTGATCTCTCCCACGTCCAGCGCCAGGGCAGCCGTCTCAAACTCCTGCACCATCTGGCCGGGCGTAGCGGTGTACCCGTCAGGAGAGTAGAGGTTGCCGTCGGCATCCCGTCCGTCGTCGCTGCGGGCGTTCATCTTCTCGTCAAAGAGGGCCTGAGGGTCGGACGCGGCCCGGATCTCGGCCGTCAGGGCGTCGGCCTCGGCCTTTACCTGGGCCTCTTCGGCCTCAGAAAAGGCGGTGTAGGTGCCGTCCTCGTTCTCATGCCGGGTGGAGAGGAGAATGTGCTTGACCCGGTAGATTCCCTCCTCTTCCAGATAGGCATCCATGTCCTCGTCGGTGGGGACCAGGGGGCCGCCCTCCTCACTCAGCTTCTCATAGAGATTCTGGACCAGATAGCTGCTCTGCTCCATAAAGCTGCGGAAGCCATCCTGGGAAATGCCCTGGGCGTCCACTGCCATCTGGAGGGTGCCGCCCTGTTCCTTCAGGCTCTCCTCCAGCTGCTCAAACTGGGTATCCAGCTCACTCTTCTGCTCGTCCGTGACCGTGACGCCGTACTCCTTGGCCTTGCTCTCGATGACCGAGTAGTATTTCACCAGCTGAAGGGCATCCTCCTTCACATACTGGGAGAGGGTCTTTCCATCGCTGATCTCCTGTTCCCAGGCATCCTCTCCGGAGAGGGCCCCCAGCTGCTCCATATAGCCGATGTCCTGTCCCAGCTGGAAGAAGTACTCCTCCGCCGTCACCGGCTGGCCATCCACCTTGAGCAAAACAGCATCCCGCGCGATCCCGGTCAGCTGGTAGGTCACATCATCGGCCGCAGGCTTGCTCTCACAGCCAGCAAGGGCGCCGGTCAGCACCGCGCCGGCCAGGAACACGCCCAGCCCTCGTTTCATTCGATCCATGGATATCCTCCTTTTATTTGCTTGTTACACTATACCACCGATGTCCGTCGAGCACAACCGGAAAAGGGCACGCCCGCTCCGTCACTCCGCCACGGCAGGGGCGGTGGCGGAGTAGTCCTCCACCAGCTTTCGGCTCCACTTGAGGGCGTCCTCTCCCTTTTTCAGGCGCAGGGCGATGCAGGGCCGCTCCCCGGGCACCACCACCAGCCGCCCCTGGTATTTCCGCTCGGCGCAGAGAGTGGAGATCCGCTCCAGCCGGAAGTCGCTGAGGTAAAAATGGAGGTTGGTCCCCTTCTGATTGATCTCCAAAATGCCGTTTCGGGCGGCGTCGGCACGCATGAGGGCCACGGCGATGAGGTTGTTCACCGTCCGCGGGGGATCGCCGTAGCGGTCGATGAGCTCGTCGGTCAGATCGTCGGCATCCTCCTCGCTGCGGATGGCGGCAATGCGCCGGTAGAGGTCCATCCGCTGCTCAGGACTGGGCACATACCGGTCGGGGATGGAGGCCGCCACCGTGAGGTCGGCGGAGCACTCGGTGTTGCGGGGCACGGGCTCTCCCCGCTCCTCCAGCACCGCCTCCTCCAGGAGCTTGAGGTAGAGATCGTAGCCTACGCTGAGCATGAAGCCGCTCTGCTCGGGGCCCAGCACGTTGCCCGCGCCCCGGATCTCCAAATCCCGCATGGCGATCTTGAAGCCCGAGCCGAACTCCGCAAACTCCCGGATGGCGCCCAGCCGTTTGGAGGCCACCTCGCTGAGCACCTTTCCCTTCCGGAAGGTCAGATAGGCATAGGCCCGGCGGCTGGAGCGGCCCACCCGGCCGCGGATCTGGTGGAGCTGGGCCAGGCCCATGTGGTCGGCGTCCTCAATGATGAGGGTGTTGGCATTGGCGATGTCGATGCCGGTCTCAATGATGGTGGTGCACACCAGGATATCCACCTCGCCGTCGCTCATGCGCTTCATGACGTCGTTGAGCTCCTCCTGGGACATCTTGCCGTGGGCCACCCCCACGGACACCTCGCCTCCCAGCATCTCCTTGATACGGGCGGCCGTGCGGGTGATGGTCTCCACCCGGTTGTGGAGGTAGTAGATCTGGCCGCCCCGCTCCAGCTCCCGGCGCATGGCGTCGGCCAGGACTCCCCAGTCGTGCTCCAGCACATAGGTCTGCACCGGCTGCCGGTCCATGGGGGGCTGCTCCAGGGTGGACATATCCCGGATGCCCGAGAGGGCCATATTGAGGGTCCGGGGAATGGGCGTGGCCGACAGGGTGAGCACATCCACCTGCTTGGAGATCTCCTTGAGCCGCTCCTTGTGGGCCACGCCGAAGCGCTGCTCCTCGTCGATGACCAGGAGCCCCAGGTCCTTGAACTTCACATCCTTCTGAAAGAGCCGGTGGGTTCCGATGAGCAGGTCCACGCCCCCCTGCTCCACCCGGCGCAATGTCTCCTTCATCTGGGCGCTGGTGCGGAAGCGGGAGACCACGTCGATGTCCACCGGATACCGGGCAAAGCGCTGCTTGGCGGAGAGGAAGTGCTGCCGGGCCAGAACGGTGGTGGGCACCAGGATGGCCGCCTGCTTGCCGTCCAGCACACACTTCATGATGGCCCGGAAGGCCACCTCCGTCTTGCCGTAGCCCACGTCGCCGCAGAGCAGACGGTCCATGGGCCGGGCCGTCTCCATGTCCCGCTTGATCTCCTCGATGCAGCGGAGCTGGTCGTCGGTCTCAGCGTACTCAAACTGCTCCTCAAATTCCCGCATCCACTCGGAGTCGGGAGAAAAGGCATAGCCCGGCTGGCGCTGCCGCTCGGCATAGAGCTGGATGAGGCCCTTGGCCAGGTCCTTGACCGCCTTTTTCGCCCGGGTCTTGGCCTTTTCCCAGTCGGTCCCTCCCAGCTTGGAGAGTTTTTTCTTCTCCTGGGCGTCCTCGCCGCCTCCAATGTATTTGCTCACCAGGTCCAGCTGGGTGGCAGGAACATAGAGTACATCGGCCCCGGCATAGGCGATCTTGATGTAGTCCTTCTCCACCCCGTCCACCTGCATCTTGACCATCTCCTGATAGCGGCCCACCCCGTGGTGTTCGTGGACCACCAGGTCACCGGGAGAGAGATCGGCATAGGAGCTGAGCTTGGCCCGATTGGTGACTGCCTTGGCCCGGGCCTTCTTGACGGGGGCCGCGCTCCCCTCGGTGAGGATGGCAAAGCGGGCCTCCGGGAATTCCAGGCCCGCCGACAATCCGCCCACGGCGATGGTGGCCTTTCCCGACTCGGGCAGAGCATGGAGGGCATAGTCCACCGCAGGCCGGAGCCCCTGCTCCCGCAGGAGGGCCTGGAGGTTGTCGGCCCGCTGCTGGCTGGAGACCAGCACCACCGCCCGGTATCCCTCGTCCAGATAGTGGGAGAGGTCGGAGACCGCCGTCTCCAGGCTGGTCCCGTAGGAGGGGAGCTGCTTGGCCAGCAGGTTCAGGAGGGTGCGGGGCTTCATGGGGTACTGCCCCGTGGCGAAGGAGTCCAGATAGGCCACCGGCCAGTCGGACAGGCGGGCATAGAGCTCCTCCAGGGTGCGGGTAAAGCGGGCGCACTCCCCGGCCAGGGTGCCGTTTTCCAGCAGGGCATTTGTGTCCTCCCCCATCTGCCAGAGGTAGTTTTTCCCCCGCTCGACCACCCGGGGGCTCTCGCTGAAGAGCACCACCGCGTCCTCGGGCAGGTAGTCGGCGGCGGTGGCCATCTCCGGATAGACCAGGGCCAGATACCGGTCCAGGGCCGGGAAGGAGGTCTCCTGGGTCAGCCGCTCCAGATCCTCCTCCAGATTCTGAAGGAGGGCGGCCTGGTCCCCCTTCCGGCGGCGGACCTGGGAGAGCAGCCCGGTCAGGCGCTCCTTCAGTCCCTCCGCCCCGCCGGGGGAGAGCTGGGGCAGCACCTCGGCCGCCGGGAGGAAGCAGGCCTCCTCACAGTTTTCCGTGCGGCGCTGGGTGTTGACGTCAAAATAGCCCATGGAGTCGGCCTCGTCGCCGAAGAACTCCACCCGGACCGGCCGCTCCTGGGCCGGGGAGAAGAAGTCCAGAATACCGCCCCGCAGGGCAAACTGGCCCACGCCCTCCACCTGCTGTCCCCGGGTATAGCCCGCGGCGGAGAGGGCCTCGGCCAGCTCGTTGAGGTCATAGCTCTCCCCCAGGCGGATGGTGCGGCTGGCCCGTCTCAGGGCCTCCGGGGGCAGGGTGCGCTGGAGGAGGGCCTCCACCGTTACCACGGTGAGGGGACTCTTCCCCTCCAGCAGAGCGTGGAAGGCGGCCAGGCGCCGGTGCTCATATTGCCGAGAGACCACCGCGGCGTGGTGGAAGGTAAACTCCCGGGCCGCTACCAGGCGCACCTCCTCCCCGGTCAGGGCCCTCAGATCCCGGCTGAGGCGCTCCCCCTCGGTCTCGTCGGCGCAGAGCAGTACCACGCTCCGGCCGGTCTCCCGCCGGACGGCGGCGGCAATATAGGCCCGCAGCACTGGGGAGAGGCCGGAGAAGGCCGCGGGGCAGCCCCCCTCCTCGATGGCCGCCAGGAGCTTGCGCACCTCCGGCAGCTCCCGCAGGACCTGGGTCAGCAGCTGCATGCTGTGCCCTCCTTTCTAGAAAAATATGGAAGTTATAGACGTGCCGAAAGCCCCCGTTCCCATCCGGGAGGGGGGTATACGTGTGGACAGTATAGTCCCTGTTCGGGGTGGCCGTCAAGGGAAATCAGGCGGTTTCCGGCACAAAAACGCCCCCTTCTCAAAAACTCAGACGGTTTTGAGAAGGGGGCAGACCTTTTTTCTATGTCACATTTCGGCCGCCCGGGCCGCCTGCAGGATGGACTCCGCCGTGCGGAAGGTCTCTCTGGGAAGCTGGGTGGGGATCAGCTCGATACCCCGGTCCTCCAGACCCTCCAGCAGGGTGATGAGGGCCAGGGAGTCCAGAAGTCCCCGCTCCAGCAGGTCCACCCCCGGCTCCCCCGCCTCCGGACTTCCACAGGCCTCCACCAGCAGGTCCCGGATCTCATCCAGGCTTACCATCTCGCACCCACTCCTTTAAGGTATTCCGGTCGCATTTTCCGTTGGGGGTAAGGGGCATATGTTCCACCCACGCATACTGCCCCGGGCACATCCAGGGTGGGAGGCGCTGTTCCAGTTCCTCCTTCACCCCGCTCCAGTCAGGTAATTGGGGGCTCTCCACAAAGGCGACCAGGCCCTGTACGCCCCCGTCCCGGCCCAGCCGGGGGAGCACCGCCGCCCGCTCGATGCCGCTCAGGGTCTCCAGCGCCGCCTCGATCTCCCCCGGTTCCACCAGGTAGCCCCGGTATTTGATCTGTTCATCCATCCGTCCCCGGTACCAGAGCTTTCCGTCGCGAATTATCCCCAGGTCTCCCGTGCCGTAGGCCCGCCCGGTGAGGGTATCCCGGAACCCGCCCGGTATCCCATTCAGATAACCCGGCGAGAGCTGCGCGCCCCGCAGCACGATCTCCCCCACCGTCCCCTCCGGACAGGGCGCTCCCCCTATCTCTATGGAGATATCCGCGCCGCACCGCGCCATCTCTCCGATGGGAAGCTCACTCCCGCAGTCCTCGGGATGGATGCGGGCAGCAGAGACTGCGCAGGTTCCCTCCGTAGGGCCGTAAGCGTTGTAGAGGAGCAGTTTTGGGAAGCGCCGGAACAGTTTTTCCGCTGTCCGTGACCGAAGGACTTCCCCACAGGAGAGCACCCCGCCCAAAGTTCCCATCTGTCCGCAGCAGAAGGACGCATCCGTGAGGCAGAGCCGCAGAAAGGTGGGCGTGGCCACCAGCAGTCCCGCTCCGCTTTTCCACATCCGGGCAAACATTGTGGAAAAGTCGCTCTGCTCCTCTCCGGTCAGGGCGGTGTGGGTCCCCCCTGTCATCACCGCCAGATAGAGGTCGGCCACCGACAGGTCAAAGGCATAGCCCGCCTGATTGAGCACTCCCCGCCCGGCACAAGCGGCGATCCCCGGCAGGGAGAGGGCCCAGGTCAAAAAATGGTCTAAACTTCCCCGGGAAATGGGGACTCCCTTGGGTACTCCCGTACTCCCCGAGGTGAAGATAATATAGGCAATCTCCGCCGGACCGGCCATACATTCGCACCATGTCCCAGGGTCGGGGAGGGCCTCCAGCGCCCCCCGGTCCCAGGTCTCCAGTCCGGGCAATTCCATCGGTTCCACCGCCAGCAGCAGTGTGGCACCGGCCAGCTCCGCCGCCCGGCGCACCCGCTCGTGGGGCCAGCTCCGGTCCGCCGGGAGATAGGGCCGCCCGGCCAGCAGGCAGGCGAGAAAGCACGCGGGCATCCACGGCTCCTTGTGCCCGTATACCACCACCGGTCCCCGGCCACGGGCCAGCATAGCCGCGGTTGCCCGCACCTTTGCCCCCAGAACCGCCCAGCTCATCGCCTCCCCGCCGCCGCAGAAGGCGGGACGCTCCCCCAGTCCGCCGCAGTTCTCCCGCAGCCGCTCCAGCAGTCTCATACCTTCTCCTCCTGGGGGATGAGGGCGGGATCATACATCACCCGGGAGTGGTTGTCCAGCACCAGCTCCCGGCCCACCACTTCACCGGTGGCGCGGTCCAGTACCTCCCGGTAGACCTGGCTCACCCGGAACCAGTCCTCCCCCTCCCGGACATAACCCGCGCCCTCCTCCCGCAGGCGGTAGCGCCGCAGGAAGGGATGCCCGGCCCGCAGTTCGCCGCACAGGTCGTCCCCCTCCAGCCACACCCGCAGCTGTACGGTCTGGTCCGTGTCATTCCGGAAGCGGTAATCCACATGGGGATAGAAAATGGACGTGCCCGTGCCGAAGGGTACCCGCCGCTGGGCGTCCGGGAAGAGGGCGTCCGAGTGGTGGTGGAGCTCCCGCACGGTGAGGGGGCTGTTGAGCACCAGATAGTGGATCAGGTTGGCCAGCTGGCACAGTCCCCCGCCCACACCGGTGTAGAACCGCCCCCCGCCGATGGTCAGGCCCTCCCGGTATCCCCGCCGGGCGGTGGGCGGCCCCACCAGTGCCCAGAAGGAAAAGACCTGCCCCGGCTCCACACAGATGCCGTCCACACAGGGGGCCGCCAGGGCCAGATTCTGCCGCTTGTTCTCCTGAAGGGCCATATCCACCCCGTGCAGCGGGCGCAGGATGGGAGAGCGGTGTCCCTTCACCACCACCGGAAGCGATTCCACCTGTCTGGTCCGGGCAAAGGCGGTGCGCTCCCGCCAGTCCCACAGCCTCCGCCGCAGCGCTTCCTTTTTCAGTGAGATCCGGTAGCAGACCGGCCCCCACTGGCAAAACAATTTCCTCTGTCCCATGCCTTCCATCCCTCTCCCGGGCCGTTCCAGGTCCGTCTCTCTGGATTGTATCCCATACGTGCCAAAAAGTCCCCACAGTTTGGTAACAAAATTGCCCATGCGTACAGCGCCGCGGGAGTGCTCTCTCCCGCGGCGCCCATTTGCTCCGATATGGATTGGAAGAACAGTCTGCCTCAGCGTCCCAGCTCCAGCAACTCCTCCGCCCGGCTGCGTATCGCCAGACGGTTTCCATACTGGGCCACGAAGCGCAGATGCTCCGCCGCCTCTTCCGGCCGGCCCAGCGCCCGGAAGAGCTGCCCCAATTCATAGTGCCAGGCCACCCGCAGACGCAGGGAAGACGCCTTCTCCAGGCAGGCCTTCATGGCCCCCTCCAGTCCCTCGGTCTGTCCCTGCCGCAGGGCGAGGCAGAGCTCCTGTTCCCTCAGGGCCTTCTCAAGGGTCTTGCGCCCCAGCCATTTCCGGCGGGCCGCCCGGCGGCCCTGCTCCAGCCACTGTCCCGCCGTCCCGGGGTCGGACAGATCACTGCGGCAGGCCACATAGAGCAGGAAGCTGTCCGGCTGCCGCCAGAGCTTCCGCCGCCCCTCCACCTGTTCCAGGGTCGACAGGGCCTCCACCTCCCGCCCCAGCAGAAGCAGGCAAAACCCCTCATAGACCCGATAGCGGGTACTGCCTGGGTTCTGCCGCAGGACGGAGCGGCACCACGCCAACAGCGGTGCCGGATCACAGGTCTGATCCAGCCGGGCCATCTGGTGGCGCAGTTCTTTTATCGTTAGAATGGAGATCACATCCATATAGCCTATGACCCATACCCAAAACAGCAGCAGCGGGAGCTGCCACCCATCGTACAGCATTTCCGCCGCTGCCAGGCCCAGCAGCCCCAGGCCCATCCAGATCCAGGCGCCCACCCGGGCCCGTTCCAATATCCAGCGTCTGATAAAAGCCGCCTCCCATTCCATGTGTTCTCTCACACAGAATAGCAGACGGCTTTTGAGAAGAATGAACGATTTTCTTACAAAATACGAAAGATGGCAGACTTACCCGTTGAAGCGGCTCATGGTCTTGTCCGGCCCCTCCCGGAGGAAGCACTCCACCGCGTCGGCCGCCCGTTTGACGGCCACGTCCATGGTCTTGCGGTCCTCCCCCTGGAATTTTCCCAGCACCCAGTCGGCCATGTCGTAGTCGGGATGGGGCTTCTCCCCCACGCCTACCTTGATCCGGGGGAACTGGTCGCTGCCCAGGTGCTGGATGATGTTTTTCAGGCCGTTATGTCCCCCGGCCGAACCGCCGCGGCGCACCCGCAGCTTTCCCACCGGCAGGGACACATCGTCCGAGATAACCAGCACATGGTCGGCGGGCACCTTGAAAAAACGGGCCGCCTCCCCCACCGCCTCACCGGAGAGGTTCATATAGGTCACCGGCTTCATCAGCAAAACCTTTTCTCCCCCGATCTCCAGGGTGTTGGTGAGAGCGCGGTACTTGAGCTTCTGGATGGGTACCCGTCCCCGCTCCGCCAGCTCATCGGCTACCTCAAAGCCCACATTGTGCCGGGTGTTGTCGTACTTTTCACCGATGTTGCCAAGGCCCACTACCAGCCAGGATACGCCGCCCGATGTCCTTCCGAAAAACATGGATACCACCTCACAGGATTACAGCATTGCAGAAAAGGGGGCGTCCCCGCCGGGCAAATGACCCGGCAGGGGCGCCCCGCACCCGCCCGCAGGCGGGAGAGGATGCTTACAGGAACAGCTTGGAGACCGAGATCTCCTCGTAGATGCGCTCAATGGCCTCGGCGAACATGGGGGCCACGGACAGATACTTGATCTTGTCGCAGGTCTCCGCCTTGGCGGGGATGGTGTTGAGGAAGAGGACCTCGTCCAGGGCGCTGTTGCGGATGCGCTCCACCGCAGGACCGGAGAGGACGCCGTGGGAGGCGCAGGCGGTGACCGACTTGGCTCCGCCGATCTCCACCAGAGCCTGGGCGGCGTGGCAGAGGGACCCGCCGGTGTCCACCATGTCGTCCAGCAGGATGACGCGCTTACCGCGCACATCGCCGATGATGTTCATGACCTCGGAGGAGTTGGCCTTCTGGCGGCGCTTATCCACGATGGCCAGAGGCATATCCAGCTTCTGGGCAAAGGCGCGGGCGCGGGCCACGGATCCCACGTCGGGGGAGACCACCATCACCTCGTCGTGGCAGTCCTTGTACTTCTCCAGGAAGTGGTTGACGAACACGGGAGAGCCCATCAGATTGTCCACGGGGATGTCGAAGAAGCCCTGGATCTGATTGGCGTGCAGGTCCATGGTGAGGACCCGGTCGGCGCCGGCGCGGGTGATGAGGTTGGCCACCAGCTTGGCGGAGATGGGATCGCGGGGCTTGGTCTTGCGGTCCTGACGGGCATAGCCGAAGTAGGGGATGACCGCGGTGATACGGCCGGCGGAGGCGCGCTTCATGGCGTCGATCATGATGAGCAGTTCCATCAGGTTGTCGTTGACGGGGCTGCAAGTGGACTGGATCACAAAGACGTCAGAGCCACGCACCGTCTCGTAGATGGACACATACTTCTCGCCGTCGGAGAAGGTGCCCACCTCGGCCTCACCCAGGGAGGTGCCGATCTTCTTGCAGATGTCCAGGGCCAGCGCCTGGTTGGAGCTTCCGCAAAAGATCTTAATGTCCTTACCGTGTGCAATCATTTCTACATACATCCTCTCATATGTTTTGCGGCCAAACCCTGCCGCTCAAGTCACTTCTCTATCTGCATCTTATCCGGGTTCTGCCCGGGGGATGGCTTATTTTCTGCGGTTGCGCCGGCGGGCCGCCCACTGCTTCTTGACCACCTGGATGCTCCGGGCAATGGCCAGAGAATCCGCCGGCACATCGTCGGTGATGGTAGAGCCGGCAGCGGTATAGGCGCCGTCCCCGATCTTTACCGGGGCCACCAGATTGGTGTTGCAGCCGATGAAGGCATTGTCGCCGATGGTGGTGCGGAATTTGCTGGTGCCGTCATAGTTGACGGTGACCGTACCGCAGCCGAAGTTTACATGGCCGCCCACGTCGGAGTCGCCCACATAGGTCAGGTGCGAGATCTTGGTGCCGTCGCCGATGGTGGAGTTTTTCAGCTCCACAAAGTCGCCCACCTTGACCTCCCGGCCCACATGGCAGCCCGGACGGATATAGGCAAAGGGTCCCACCTTGGTCCCCTCCTCCACCGTGCTCTCATTGAGCTGGGAGGCATTGACCGTCACGCCCCGGCCGATCACGCAGTCCCGGATCATGGTGTTGGGGCCCAGTTCGCACTCCGGACCGATCACGGTCCGTCCCCGCAGGATGACCCCGGGCAGCACCACCGTTCCCCGGCCCAGTGTGACCTGAGGCCCGATATAGGCCTGGGCGGGATCCAGGAAGCGTACCCCCGCTTCCCGGGCACGGCTGACGCTGTCCTCCCGGGCTACGGTCTGGAGGTCCTCCAGATTTTTCTCCTCCAGGGGGAGGAAGCAGCTCTCATAGGGACGGCAGTGGACGGTCAGGACCTCCAGAATATCGCCGCCCTCGGCCAGCGCAGCCCGGCCGGCGGGAGTAAACTCAAACACACCGTGTCCCTCCGGGTGGATCCCCCGGCTGAGCATGGCATTTTTCTCCTGGGGCGGCAGCTCAGCCAGCCCATCCCGGACGCGGCTGACGGCATAGGCGGGCATAAAAACAGGCCGGGTCACCGCCACCACCCGGTCATGTCCCTCCAGGAAGGTCAGCAGACGCTCTCTGGCCCCGTCGGTCCCGGTGGTGATGAACACCGTTCCCTCCGGGAAACAGGTCTCGGCCTGGGCCTGGTCGTCCTGATGGCATACCACCAGAAACTCCTCTGCTCCAGCGCGCTCCAGTGCCTGCTCCAGCCAAAGGGCCGCAGGGTCAAAGAGCAGCGGCTCCAGCAGCAGGGACGGCCGGTTCCCCTCCCGCGGCAGGAATACGATTGCACCCACCTTTTCCGTCATACGCGGTCACACTCCTTCTCTTTTTTCGATTATATCAAAGCGGCCGTGGAAATGCACCCATATTTTTGGGAAAATCCGTCTCCCGATGCCATATCAGACAAATGCACAATTCCAAATGGGTTTTCCCCCGGCTTCTCAACAACTTTACCGCCTCTTTACACAGCAGGTTGCCTGGAAAGCGTAAAAAAAGGAGGACCCCCGGGGATCCTCCTTCCGGTTCTGCCCCGGTTATGCCATGACCAGGCGGCGCATCCCCATGACACGCCAGAGCTGGGAGACCTCCAATGTGGCACAGAACTTATCCGCCAGGTTCACAACCGCCGCCTCCCGGCTGCGGGGCCGGCGTTTGGCCAGGGGCCACATATGGGACAGAATGATATTCTCTTCTTTGGGCGAGAGCTCGCCGCACAGCATGCGGGCATTGCGTGCCGCGGCCACCGGGTGGTCAAAGCACTGGTTGCCCGGATGGGTCCCGGGTTCCCGGGCGTTGTACAGGTACAGGTCGTGGAGCAGGCCGCAGCGAGCCGCCGTGCGGCAGTCCAGTCCCCAGCGCCGGGCCAGGCGGAAGGCAATATAGGCTACGAATACCGAGTGCTCGTAGCAGTTGCAGCCCGGGTGGTGGGGGATCTCCCGCATGGAGAGCACCTCACGGCTCTCAATCAGGTCGGCCACGCACTCCAGGAACCGATACCAATGCGTCTCATCGAACAAAACCATGGGAATCACCCCTTCACAGTCATTGGACCCACTTGGGTCCGGGGCCCTGAGATCCGGGCCCCTCCGTATTTATTATAGTAGCTTTCCAACGGTTTGTCATGTCGTTTTGGGCAATTGCCAGCATTTTCTTTCCGGTCCGAACCGGCCCCTTTCCCGCTCTTTTTCATGCGCACGACATATATTTCACTTTTTTACAGTTTTTTGCTTTTATTTTTGTTCTATCTATACAAATTTTTCTTACATCGTCTCCAATATAAATACGTTTTATTTCAAAGTGTATTTACATCAAATACACTCACTGACTGTTCAATAAAATTTTTCTTGACAAACTGCACAACCTTGCCGTAAACTCCTCATATCACTATATGAGTTTTGGCAAAACAGCGGCTTGCCGGCTCATAAAATTCAAAAGAAAAGATGGTGGATTTTCTATGTCTACTCCCTCCGCTGCAACAAAAGATCAAGTGGTCAAACGCTGGATCGTCTTTTTCATCGGCATGTTCCTGATGGGTACCGGTATTGCGCTGAGCATCAAGGCTACCATTGGTGTCTCTCCCATGAGCAGTATTACCAACCTCTTCTATCTGATTTTCCCCAACATTTCGCTGGGTACCTTTTCCTTTCTGCTGAACTTCCTGTTTTTTGTGGCTGAGTTTATCGTGGCGCCTAAGACCTGGCACCCGGTCAAGATCCTCACGCAGCTGGTTCCCACCTTTATCTGCAGCGTCTTTATCGACGTCAATATGTGGCTGTGCAACGCTGTGGTGCCCACCTCCTACGTGTCCAAGCTGCTGGTCCTGGTGGCGGGCTGCATTGTCTTTGGTCTGAGCCTGGCCCTGATGGTCTCCGCCGACGCCACCCTTCAGCCCAGCGAGGCTTTCATCAGCGTGGTGGCCGAGCGTACCGGTCGGGCCTGGGGCAATGTCCGCACCGCGACCGATATTACCCTGGTGGTGCTGGCCACCATTGGTTCTCTGATTGTTTTCCATGGCGTGACCACCGTACGGGAAGGCACTATTATCGCTGCTGTGCTCATTGGCCAGTCCTCCCGCTGGTTTGCCCCGCTCACCGACCGCCTCTTCCGCTCTCAGGAAGAGCTTACTCCCGTCTCTCAGAATTGACCGTTCCGAACCGCCCCGGTGAAACCGCCGGGGCGGTTTTTTGTCTCCCGTCCGGAATCGTCAGAAAATGTTAAGACTTTTTCCCTTGTTCCCGGTCATATACTCCTCTATACTGACTGTATTAATACACCTCATACAGTTCAACTCTAGGAAAGGGGTCTGATTATGATTCGTCTTGACTCCCGGGATGCGCGCCCCATTTATGAACAGGTGATGGACAGTCTGCGCCGTCTGGTGGTGTCCGGCGCTATTCAGCCTGGGGAGAAGCTCCCCTCGGTCCGCGCGATGGCCACTACGCTGGCCATCAACCCCAACACGATCCAGCGGGCCTATGAATCCCTGGCGGCGGAGGGCTACCTCCACCCAGTGGCCGGCAAGGGCTGTTTTGCGGCTGACCGGGGGGATATCCAGGGCCGGCGCCGGGAAACCCTTTTAAATCGGTTTGACCAGACGGCTGCTGAACTGATTTTTCTGGGACTGAGCCCGGACGAGCTCTCTCGTCGCCTGCATGCTGTTTCCCAGCCATAATTTGAGAAGGAGGAGCCGCTGTTTATGATCTCAGTCCAAAATGTAGTAAAGACCTTCGACAGGTTCCGGGCCCTGAACGGTCTGAACATGGAGGTGCCCGACGGGGCCATCTACGGCCTGGTGGGCCCCAACGGAGCGGGAAAATCCACCATTCTGCGCCACATCACCGGCATTTATCGGCAGGATTCCGGCCAGGTGCTGGTGGCAGGTGAGCCGGTCTACGAGAACCCCGCCGTCAAGGCCCGCATCGCTTCCATCCCCGATGAGCTCTACACCTTCCTGTCCGCCTCCACCCGGGATATGATGCGCTTTTTCCGGGGCTTCTACCCCCGCTTTGATGAAGCGCGCTACCAGGCTCTGAAAGAGGTCTTTTCCTCGGTGCAGGAAAATATCCCGGTGCGCCGTCTCTCCAAGGGCATGCAGAAGCAGGCGGCCTTCTGGCTCTCCCTGTGCTGCCGGCCCGACCTGCTGGTGCTGGATGAGCCGGTGGACGGTCTGGACCCGGTGATGCGCCGGCAGGTCTGGTCCCTCCTCATGGGCGACGTGGCGGAGTATGGCACCACTGTGCTGGTCTCCTCCCACAACCTGCGGGAGCTGGAGGACGTCTGCGACCATGTGGGAATCCTCTCCCAGGGCAAGGTGCTGCTGGAGCGTGCCCTGGCGGATCTGCAGGACAATATCGTGAAGATGCAGATCGTCTTCCAGGAGCGGGAGCTGCCTCAGCTCCCCGAGGACCTGGCCGTCCTCCATGTGTCCCAGGTGGGGCGTATCCATACCCTGATTGTCCGGGGCTCGGCCGACGAGGTGACCAACCGTCTGGCGATTTATGCCCCCATTCTGATGGAGGCCCTGCCTCTGACGCTGGAGGAAATCTTTATCTATGAATTGGGAGGTGAGGACTATGCCGTCCGTGACATCGTGCTCTAAGGAGCGCCGCCCCTGCGCCTGGTTCAACATCACGCTCTTTCGGAAAAACTGGTCCCGGTTCTGGCCCCTGTGGTCTCTGTACGGGGTGATCTGGTTCTTAATTCTGACCGTGGGCATTCTCAACAGCCGCAGTATCTATGATACCATGCCGGATAATTACTACCCGACCGGTTATGTAGTGTACGCCATCCCCATGGGTATCCTACTCTCACTGGGCTTTGGTGTACTGTGTGCCATGGCGGTCTTTTCCTATCTCTACTCCAGCCGTCCGGTGGGGCTCATGCACGCCCTGCCCATCCGGCGGGAGGGGCTCTTTCTCACCAACTACCTCTCGGGCCTGAGCTTTTTTGTCCTCCCCATTCTGGTGGTGGCCCTGCTCACCCTGGGGGCAGAGCTCTATGCGGGCCACGGGGTGGATTTGACCTCTCTCTTCCTGTGGGGCTGGTGCCAGTGCATGGTCTCCCTGTTCTTCTACTCCTTTGCGGTGTTCTGCGCCATGTTTACCGGCCACATTCTGGCGTTGCCCGCCTTCTACGGCATCCTCAACGGCCTGGTGTTCGGCCTGGATGCTCTCTTTCGGGAGCTGGCCCGCATCTTCCTCTTCGGATTTTATACCTCATATCAACTCAACCCCTGGGTGGAGTGGCTCACTCCCACACTCTGCTACATCGACCGCATGGGCAGCACCGGCTCCCCCAATTATCACTTTACCGGACTGCTTCCCGTCTTTGTGTATATGCTGGCCGGGCTGGTTTTCACCGGACTGGCCCTGCTCCTCTACCGCCGCCGCCATCTGGAGACCGCCGGGGATGTGGTGGCTGTCTCCTGGCTGCGCCCCATCTTCAAATACGGTGTGGCCTTCTGCTCCGCCGTGGTTATCGGCACTTTTCTGTGGAGCGTCTTCCTGCCCCAGGTCTCGCATAGCATCCTGTGGTCTCTCCTGTTCTTCCTGCTGCTCACAGGAGCCCTTGGCTACTTTATCGCCGAAATGCTGCTGTGCAAATCCTTCCGCGTCTTCCGGCAGGGCTGGAAGGGCTGCCTCTGCTTTCTGATCCTGCTCACGCTGGGCGTGAGCACTCTGGAGGTCGACCCGATCGGCTTTGAGGTCCGGGTCCCCCAGGCCCAGCAGGTGGTGGAAGTACGCCTGGATACTCCCTCCTTCGCCCCCTATGATGGAGCTTCCTCTCCTTCCGTCCTGCGCCGGGAGGAGGACATTGCCCGTCTGGTGGAGCTCCATCAGACCATCATCGACCATCAGTCCCAGCTGGAGTCGGCTGAGCGTGTATCTTCCCACTCCTATGTCTCCCAGCAGGTGGGAGATTATATGGTGGATGTGGAGACTTCCGGCTCGTTCTACTTCTCCTTCACCTATCTCTTCCGGGACGGCGGCACCATGCGGCGCAGCTACCGTATCCCGGTGGACGAGGAGCTTCTGGCCGAGCCCACCTCTCCCGCCGCCAAGCTGGATGCGCTCATCAATGCTCCGGGTCTGGCACAGCAGGAGTATCTCTCCCTCTACCGCAGCGGCGATGTGCTGACCAGAGTCAACCTCTCCACTTATACGGGAGCCGATCAAATTTTCTCCAGCGGCGCGGATACCCAGCTGCTTCTGGACGCCGTGCTCACCGATCTGGAAGAGGGAAATCTGGGCCGTCACTATCTGTTGGAGAATCAGGACCGCTATGCCAACTGCTACTATAACGATCTGACCTTCCACTTCTACTCGCAGGAGGCCCGTTCGGAACTGGTGGAAGACGGACATATTTATCAATTCACCATTACCATTCAGACCACGGCCACCCATACCCTGGAGGCCCTGCGGGAGTTGGGCGCAGAGGATGTACTCATCCTCCGCAGCGCAGCCCCCTGAGAAACTCCGGCATCCCGCACCTCTCCAAAGATTTTTTGAAAGTATGTTAAATTTTTAACTTTCTCATTCAAATCCGGCGGTCCTGGGCGTTTCGTCCCGGTGACCGCCGGATTTTTGACCTCCAAAGTATATTGTTAAAATATTCACAAGTCACCGTTGCATTTTTCTTCCCCATCATATATAATAAGCTCATCCGGTTCGCAAACCGAATTTGTATTCATTGCCGATTCCGCGACCATATATCGAACGAAATGTAAAATATTTGGAGGGTCAATTCTATGAAGGACATTTATGTTGTCAATTGCTGCCGTACCGCCATCGGCTCCTTCGGTGGTTCCCTGAAGGATGTTCCCGCCGCCAAGCTGGGCTCCATCGTTGTGGCTGAGGCGCTCAAGCGTGCCAACGTCAAGCCTGAGCAGGTGGACGAGGTCATGTTCGGCAGCATCCTGACTGCCGCTGCCGGTCAGAATATGGCCCGCCAGGTTTCTCTGGGCGCCGGTATTCCCGTTGAAGTGCCCGCCTACACCGTCAGCATGGTCTGCGGCTCCGGCATGAAGTCCGTGATCGAGGGTGCCCGTACCATCCTGGCTGGTGACGCCGACATCATCGTGGCCGGCGGCACCGAGAACATGTCCGCTGCCCCCTATGCCATGCCCGCCGCCCGCTTCGGCGCCCGCATGAACGACACCAAGCTGGTGGACACCATGGTGAAGGACGGCCTGTGGGATGTGTTCAACGACTACCACATGGGCATCACCGCTGAGAACGTCTGCGACCAGTGGGGCATCACCCGCGAGGAGCTGGACGAGTTCGCCCTGAACTCCCAGATGAAGGCCAAGGCTGCTCAGGAGGCCGGCAAGTTTGACGACGAGATCGTCCCCGTGCCCGTGAAGGTCAAGAAGGAGATCGTGGACTTCAAGGTCGACGAGTTCCCCCGCCACGGCACCACCGCTGAGGGTCTGGCCAAGCTGAAGCCCGCCTTCAAGAAGGACGGCCGCGTCACCGCCGGCAACGCCTCCGGCATCAACGACGGCGCTGCCGCCATCATCCTGGCCTCCGGCGAGGCTGTGGAGAAGTACGGCCTGAAGCCCATGGCCAAGCTGGTCTCCTGGGGCCAGGGCGGCGTGGATCCCAAGATCATGGGCGTGGGTCCTGTTCCCGCCTCCAAGCAGGCTATGGAGAAGGCCGGCCTGACCATCGAGGACATGGATCTGGTGGAGGCCAACGAGGCCTTTGCTGCCCAGTCCATCGCTGTGGCCCGCGAGCTGAAGTTTGACATGAGCAAGGTCAACGTCAACGGCGGCGCCATCTCCCTGGGTCACCCCGTGGGCTGCTCCGGCGCCCGCATCATCGTCACCCTGCTGCACGAGATGAGCAAGCGTCCCGAGGCCAAGAAGGGCCTTGCCACCCTGTGCATCGGCGGCGGCATGGGCACTGCCGTCATCCTCGAGAAGTGCTAATCTGAATATTTTTTCCGGCGGGCCGCATTTGCGGCCCGCTTTTTTCTGTCTTTCTCCGCGCCGCGGCCGTTCTCTGTTTTTATCGGGCGGACAGAATTTCACTCATCTGAACGTGCATGGTCACACTCCCGTTATTTTGTACAAATAATTCATTATATGATTTACTTTCAATGAAAACGCCTAAGTTCAAAAATTATTTCTTTCCTCTTGATTTATTTCCAGATTGTGCTATGATTAGGGCATGGCAGCGCCTTTGGCACTCTGTATTTTAAGGAGGACACGGAATATGATTGACCTTACCATCCGCCGAGACAGTCTGGACCGAAACATCAAAAAGGCCCGCGAAAATAACGTCATCATTCCCACCATTGCCCAGATGCAGGAGCCGGAATCCATTCCTGGCGCCATCCGGGACAAGCTGAAAAATGTGGGACTGTGGGACGTCAATCCTCTGAACCTGTTCCGCATTACCTGGAAGAACGAAGCCAAGGAATTTGGCGGCGGCTATCAGGCTGTGCCCAACTATGTGGAGCTGCCCTCCTCCCTGACCGGTGTTCCCTGCCGCATTCTGGCCATGGCGGGCAAGTGGTTCCCCACCGGATGCCACAAGGTGGGCGCCTCCTTTGGATGTCTGGCCCCCCGTCTGGTGACCGGACAGTTTGACGCCACCTATCACCATGCCGTCTGGCCCTCCACGGGCAACTACTGCCGCGGCGGCGCCTTCAACTCCAAGCTGCTGGCCTGTGACAGCGTAGCCATCCTTCCCGCCGAGATGAGCAAGGAGCGCTTCGAGTGGCTCAGCCAGATCGCCGGCCAGGTCATCGCCACCCCCGGCTGTGAGTCCAACGTCAAGGAGATCTTTGACAAGACCTGGGAGCTCAAG
The DNA here is from genome assembly GCF_014982855.1 of Pseudoflavonifractor gallinarum. Lineage (GTDB taxonomy): Bacteria > Bacillota > Clostridia > Oscillospirales > Oscillospiraceae > Pseudoflavonifractor_A > Pseudoflavonifractor_A gallinarum. Next base: position 32,697 of record NZ_JADCKF010000001.1, read on the forward strand.
CAGGATCCCACCATGATGATCTTCAACCAGTTTGAAGAGATGGGCAACCCCCTGTGGCACTACAATGTGACCGGTACCGCTCTGGCCGATCTCTATGAGGCGGTCAAGCGCCCCGGCGACCGTCTGGCCGGCGCCTGCTTTACCTCCGGCTCGGCGGGCACCATGTCGGCCGGCGACCTGCTCAAGGACCGCTATCCCCATGTGAAGCTGGCCGTGGGCGAGGCGCTCCAGTGCCCCACCATTCTGGAAAACGGCTTTGGCGGCCACCGCATTGAGGGTATCGGCGACAAGCACATCCCCTGGATCCACAATGTCAAGAACACCGATATGGTCATCGACATTGATGATGAGGATTCCCAGCGCCTGCTCCGCCTCTTCAACACCCCCGACGGCCAGAAGTACCTGAAGGAAGAGCTGGGCCTCTCGGATGAGCTGCTGGAGAAGCTGACCTGGATGGGCATTTCCGGTATCGCCAACGTGCTGTGCTGCATCAAGATGGCCAAGTACTACGAGCTGACCGAGCGCGACGTGGTGGTCACCGTCCTCACCGACTCGGCCGTCATGTATCAGAGCCGCATCGAAGAGCTCAACCAGATGCACGGCGCCTACAACCTGCAGGAGGCCGCTCTGGACCACAACCTGCACATTCTGGGCCTCAAGACCGACAACATGGCCGAGCTCAACTACTGGGACCGCAAGCGGGTCCACAACCTGAAGTACTACACCTGGGTGGAGCAGCAGGCCCGCGACGTGAAGGACCTCAACGCCCTGTGGTACGACACCGAGGGCACCTGGGACGCCGTCCACCAGCAGGCCAAGGATCTGGACGAGCTGATCAACGAATTCAACGACGCCACTGGACTGCTCAAGGCCCTGTAAGCGCCTCATTCATCCATACACACCGGACCGGCGGGCGGGGAAATCCCGCCCGCCGGCTGTTTTGAAAAGGAGGTCATCCCGTTGCTGAAGAATGTGAAATACGCCAAATGTGTCAAGTGCGGCAAGGAGTATGAAGCCACCCCCAACACCACCACCTGTACCTGCGGCGGTATCCTGGACATTGTCTACGACTACGATTACATCAAGGCCCACTTCACCAGGGACGACCTGGAGCGCAGCCAGGAGTGGTCCATGTGGCGTTACCGTCCCTTCCTGCCCGTGGAGGCCGACTCGGCGCCCACTCCACTGCGGGTGGGCTGGTCTCCCCTCTACCGGGCGGACAATCTGGCCCGGGAGCTGGGCCTCAAGACCCTCTACATCAAGGACGACGGACAGAATCCCACCGCCTCTCTGAAGGACCGCGCCTCCGCCATGGCGGTGGTCAAGGCCCGGGAGGCGGGTGCCCACACCATTGCCTGCTCCTCCACCGGCAACGCCGCCTCCTCTCTGGCGGGCAACGCGGCGGCGGCGGGTATCCCCACCTACATCTTTGTCCCCTCTCGCGCTCCCAAGGGCAAGGTGGCCCAGCTGCGCATCTTCGGCGCCACGGTCATCAGCGTGGACGGCTCCTATGAGGACACCTTTGAGCTCTCCAAGGCCGCCATCGAGAAGTGGGGCTGGTACAACCGCAACGCCGCCATCAACCCCTATCTCTCCGAGGGCAAAAAGACGGTCACCCTGGAGATCCTGGAGCAGCTCCACTGGAAGGTGCCCGACTTCATCGCCCTCTCGGTGGGCGATGGCTGCACCATCGCCGGCGCCTGGAAGGGCCTCAAGGACCTCTATGCCGCCGGATTCATCGACCGGCTCCCCCGCCTCATCTCGGTCCAGGCGGAGGGCTGCTGCCCCCTCAACCGGGCTATCATGACGGCCACTCCCTGGCAGCCCATGGAGGAGAACACCCTGGCCGACTCCATCGCCGTGGGCGTGCCCCGCAACGCGGACAAGGCCCTCCAGGCCATTGAGGAGTCCGACGGTCTGGTGGTCAACGTCACCGACGACGAGATTCTGGCCGCCATGCGCCTTCTGGGCCGGACCCAGGGCGTCTTTGGCGAGCCCGCCGGTGTCACCGGTACTGCCGGTGTCAAGAAAGCCCTGGAGCGCGGCATCCTGGACCCCGACGCCACGGTGGTCAGCGTGGTCACCGGCAACGGCCTCAAGGATGTGGCCAACGGCATCAAGGCCGCGGGAGAGCCCATGCTGGTCCGTCCCTCCATGGACGAACTGCTCAAGGCCTTCGACGCCAATGGGATCCATCCCTGACCCCTCCGGCGCAGCGTTCCTGTACTCTTGCGTTCAACCTTTCCATGTGCTACAATAGAGCCGGAAATGGCTGAAACGGAGCCTGAATGGGCGGGTCACATCCGTTTTGGATGTGACCCGCCCTGTTTTGTATTTACTCTTATTGAAGGAGGCCTATCTATGTCCATCCTCATTCAAAACGGTACCCTGATCCTCCCCGACGGCCCGGTAAAGGCTGATCTGCGGGTGGATGCGGGCAAGATCGCCGAGATTGGCCCCGCCCTCTCCGCCGACGGCTGTCAGGTCATCGACGCGGGGGGCAAGCTGGTTTTCCCCGGCTTTATCGACACCCACACGCACTTCGAGATGAACAAGGGCACCGACCGGGAGACTGCGGACAACTGGGAGACCGGCACCCGGGCCGCCCTGGCCGGCGGCACCACCTGCGTGCTGGACTTTGCCGAGCCGGAGCACGGCCACTCCCTCCAGTCCGCGCTGGACGAGTGGCACAGCCGTGCTGATGGCCACGCCTCCTGCAACTACTCCTTCCACATGACCATCGTGGACTGGGATGCCCGCATCCGGGAAGAGCTGCCCAAAATGACCGAGCAGGGCATCACCTCCTACAAGGTCTACCTGGCCTACCACGGCATGCGCATCCCCGACGGCGTGGCCTATGAGGTCATCAAGGCCGTTGGTAAGGAGGGCGGCGTGGTGGGCTGCCACTGCGAGAACGGCGACCTCATCGACGAGGCCATTGCCGAGCTCAAGGAGGCCGGTATGCTCACGCCCGCCTCCCATCCCCTGGCCCACAGTGACCTCATCGAGTCTGAGGCCGTCAACCGCTGGCTCAATCTGGCCGAGCAGGCCGGCTATCCGGTCAACGTGGTCCATCTCTCCACCCAGCGCGGCCTGGAGGAGGCCCTGATGGCCCGGTCCCACGGCCAGTCCCTCTACCTGGAGTCCTGCCCCCAGTACTTCACCATGACCGACGAGAAGTATCACCTCCCCGGCTTTGAGAGCGCCAAGTACGTCTTCTCTCCCCCGCTGCGCAAGCAGGAGGATGTGGACGCCCTGTGGGAGGCCCTGGGTGAGGATGAGATCGACACCATCGGCACCGACCACTGCTCCTTTAACTACGCCACCACCAAGCACCTGGGCAAGGACGACTTCTCCGCCATCCCCCCCGGCATCCCCGGCGTGGAGCACCGTCCGGCTCTCATGTACACCTACGGCGTCCGGCAGGAGCACATCTCCGAGCTTCAGATGATGAAGACCCTCTCGGAGAATCCCGCCAAGCTCTTTGGCATGTTCCCCCAGAAGGGCACGCTGGCCGTGGGAAGCGACGCTGATATCGTTATTTTTGATCCGAATTATACGTGGTGTATTCGTGCGGCCGAGCAATATCAGAATGTGGACTACACGCCCTATGAGGGCATGGAGATGGCGGGCCGTACCGAGACCGTCCTGCTGGGCGGCGAGGTCGCCGTGGAGGACGGCAAAGTGATCAAGGAAGGCCTGGGCAAGTTCGTCCACCGCGGACCCTCCCAGTTCTGGAGATAAGGCTGTATGGAGATCGGATGCGTCCTGATGGCCTCGGGATTTGGCCGGCGCTTTGGCTCCAATAAGCTCCTTCTGCCGGTGGAGGGGGTGCCCCTGGTCCAGCGGGCGCTCACCCTCTATGCCGGTGCCCCCTTTGCCCGCCGGGTGGTGGTGAGTCAGTATGAGTCTATCCTCTCCCTGGGCCGGAAGGCGGGTTTTCTCCCCCTTCCCAACCCGGAGGCCGCGCGGGGGATCTCCGCCTCGGTCACCCTGGGGACTCGGGCCTGTATGGACCTGGACGGCATCCTCTTCGGCGTGTGCGATCAGCCCTGGCTCACTCCGGAGAGCGTGAATGCTCTGCTGGAGGCCTTCCAGTCCTACCCGGACCGGATCTGCTCCCTCTGCTATGGGGAGCGGCGGGGCAATCCCGCCCTGTTCCCCTCCGCCCTCTTTCCCGAGCTTCTGGCCCTCACCGGCGATACCGGCGGCGGCCAGGTCATCCGCCGTCACAAGGAGCTTCTGCACCTGGTGCCGGCCGCCCATCCCCGGGAGCTCTTTGATATCGACCGCCCGGAGGATCTCCCCCAGACATAAAAATACCCCCTGTCCTCGGTGGACAGGGGGTATTTTTTGACTTATTCGGCGCTCATGGCAGCCGCAAAGACCTTCTCCACATCCTGCTGGGTGACGGGACCCTCATGGATCTTCACTCCGTCCACATAGTAGGTGGGCACATAGTAGTAGTCGTGGGCGTCGGCCAGCTCCTTCTCCACTTCCTCATCCACGATGCGCAGGGGCACCTGGGCCCACTCGGGATGGAACTTGGCGGTCAGCGCCTCATGCCACTTGAGGGCGCGCTTACAGTGGGGGCAGCCCGCCTGGACAAACATCAGGATCTCTTTCATGGCGATCAACCCTTTCGGTTCTCAAAGTCCACTTCGATCTTGCCGCCGCAGACCATGCCCAGCTCGGCCGCCGCGTGGGAGAGATCGTAGAGCTTGTGCTCCCGCTCCACGCCGTTCTTCATCATCTCCAGGGCGTCCAGCTTGGCCCGGTACTCCACCGCGCCGCCGCCGATGGTACCCACGCACGTCCCGTCAGGATGCACCAGCATCCAGGTCCCCTCACCCCGGGGCGCGGAGCCGCTCTTGCGGGTAATGGTGCACAGCACGCCCTTCTCACTGGGAGGAGGCGGCGTTCCGGGGCCCTTGCGCGCCCGCTCCTGGATGACCTCACCCAAGATGGATACGGCGATCTCCGCCGGAGTCTGCGCGCCGATCTGGAGTCCCACGGGAGAGTGTACCCCAGCCAGCACGTTGGCGTGGAAGCCAAGCTCCTTCATCCGCTTCATCACAGCGGCCACCTTGATCTTGCTGCCGATCATACCCACATAGGCGTAGTCGCCCTGGAGCACCTTGGCCAGGCACTCTCCGTCGAAGGCATGTCCCCGGGTCAGGATCACATAGTAGTCGTCGCTCCGGCTGCCCAGCTCGTCCAGGGCCTCCAGGAAGGGCTTGCACAGCACCTGCGCAGCCATGGGGAAGCGCTCGGGGTTGGCAAACTCCTCCCGGTCGTCGATGACCACCACTTCAAATTCCAGATGGCTGGCCATGTAGGCCACTTCCAGCGACACATGGCCGCCGCCGCATAAAATCAGTCGTTCCATGGATCATTCTCCTCTGTATCATCGGTTTCCCGCCCTGGAGGCGGGGTCGTCTTTATCCCTTCCGGTTCTGGAAATAGAGCAGGCCCTCCAGCACGCCACCGCCGATGGCCCGGGCCTTGTCCGAGATCGTGAAGCAGTGGTTGCACTCACACCGGGGATCGATGTCCCCCGACTTCATCCCCTGCTTGACCCGCAGCCCGTCGGGCAGCATGCCCCGGACCGTACCGGGCATCAGGGCATAGACCGGCTCGCCGTCCACAGTGGCCACCACATCTCCCTCAGCGACCATGTCGCCGATGTGGGCCACCGGGTGGAAGATGCCGTCCCGGCAGGCGCGGATGATCCGCTGGGTGGTGTAGCCTCCCACATCGCCGGGCACGCCCGTGTTGGGGATGGCCGACCCCTCCAGGATCAGGCGGCCCAGATAGTGGCCCCGCTTGGTCTCAATGACGCCGCGGCAGTCTACCCCGGCGGTGAAGCCGGGCCCCAGGGCCAGCACGATGGGGGCGTCGTCTATCCGGGTGTTGACATTATACTTGGCCAGGATGGCGTCCACCTCGGCGTCAAAGGGCATCTGGGTGCGGATGGCCGCCTCCGGGTCCACCAGCACGGGGATCTCCCCCCGCTCCAGACAGGCCTTGACTTCCTCCACGGTCTCCACCCGGCGGGAGGTGACCCCCTCCACCGTGGCGGTGCCGTCATAGATACACTGGCAGAAGGCCACCGTCCGCCGCACCGCGGTGGGCTGTTCAATATCGGTCATTACGATCGAATAGCCCGCCCGGTAAAGCCGGTAGGCCACCCCTGTGGCCAGGTCTCCCGCGCCTTTGATCAGAACCAGCATAGTCCTCCTCGCTCCTTTTCCTCATAGCTCTTGATGAGCGTGAAAATACCCAGCCGGTCCAGACCGGCGGCGATGACCCGGGCCCGCTCCCGCAGGGCCGGAGTATCCGTCTTATTCAGCAGGCACCGGTATGCCATGCCGGGGGCCACATTCTTCCGGCTCCCTCGCTCGCTGGAGAGGATCGCCGTCATATCGGCCTCGGTGACCTTGTCCTCCAGCGTTTTCCCCAGAAAGGCCGCCACCAGGTCGGCCCGGTGGCAGATCTCACCGATAGGCTTGTCCAGGGCGTCCATCCCGGCTACCGCCACCACCGCGTCGCTCTCCGGTGGGATGACCGGCTCATGGTCGGCCGGGATCTTCAGAGGCCGGATCCGGGCTCCGTCCCCCTCCACCAGGACCACGTCGGCCACCGAGCGGCAAAGGCCGATCTCTCCCGTGCCGCACAGCTTGTCCGCCCGGCCCAGGGTGCCCAGGGTGATGATCCCATGGCGCTCCAGGCACTGGCGCAAATGCTCCGGCGCGGGGTCGTCCGTGAGAAAAATGCGGGGGTGGGGCATGATGTGGGTGGTGGTGGTCACGATCACCCGCTTCCCCGCCTCCCGGGCCTCCCGGGCCAGGGCATACATGGTGGTGGTCTTTCCGCCGCCTCCCACCAGGGTGACCGCCCGGTGGCGGTCCATATCCAGGTGCAGATCGCTCCAGAGTCCCATCCGATTACCCCCTTATCCCAAGAGATGTTCCAGCAGGATTTTCAGGCCGATGCCGATGAGCACCAGTCCGCCCACCAGCTCCGCCCGCTTCTGAAAGAGGCATCCCAGCCGGCGTCCCGCCAGACCGCCCACTACCGACAGGCCAAAGGCCACCACGCCGATCACCAGGGCGGACGAGAAAATGTTCACGTTCTTCATGAAGGCCATGGAGACTCCCACGGCCAGCGCGTCAATGCTGGTGGCCACCGCCAGCATCACCAGGCGGCGGCAGGTCAGCTCCACGGGGCCGCTCTCGGTCTCACAGGAGTCGTCCCTTGCGCCCCAGACCATGCGTCCGCCGATGACCGCCAGCAGGGCGAAGGCCACCCAGTGGTCCAGCGCCTCGATGTAGCCGCTGACGCTGGTCCCCAGGAACCAACCGATCAGGGGCATGGCAAACTGGAAAAAGCCGAAATAGAGGCCCATGCGCACGGCCTGCTTCCAGCCGAAGCCAGGGACTGAGATACCGCTGGACACGGATACCGCAAAGGCGTCCAGGGCCAAACTTACCGCAATCAACAAAACTTCAATCAAATATGCTCACCTATTCTCCTGTTCTTCTCCCGATGCCTAGCATTTCCCCAGACATCATCACATGATTATACCATAGAGTTTTCCCCCACGCCATCTTTTTTCCGCTCCAACTTCTCCTTTCTCCCCTTGCGCCGCCCGGGAAAAACAGGTATGCTAATGCTGCCCCTGCGGGGAGAGCAAGCGAAAGGGGATGGCTTTCATGACCCATGAGGACTATATGCGCATGGCCCTGGATTTAGCCCGGGAGGCCATGGAGGAGGGCGAGGTGCCGGTCGGCTGCGTCATCGTCTGGGAGGATGGGCGGGTGGTCGGCCGTGGCCGCAACCGCCGGGAGACCGGGAAAGACGCCCTGGCCCATGCCGAGCTGGAGGCCATCCGCCAGGCCAACGCCCTTTTGGGTGGATGGCGGCTCCACAAGGCCACCCTCTATGTGACGCTGGAGCCCTGCCCCATGTGTGCCGGAGGCATCATCAACGCCCGCATCCCCCAGGTGTGGTACGGCGCGGCCGACGCCAAGGCGGGCTGCTGCGGGTCGGTGCTGGACCTCTTTGCCCAGCCCTTCAACCACCACCCCCAGGTCCACAGCGGCCTTTTGGAGGAGGAGTGCGCCGCGCTGCTCCAGGCTTTTTTCCAGCGTCTCCGGGACAAGCGTAAGGCGGCGAAATCCGTTTCGTCCCCCTCCGATGCGGCGTCTGCCCCGTCTCGTGAGACCTTTACATAAAATCCAAAAAGATTTAAAACTCTTGTAACACCTTTTCGCTGATTTGTTAACAACTCTCGGCTATTATAATACCTGCAAGAGACAGTTTCTTTTCATTTCATTGTATCCTCTTTCCTAAGGCAGGGGCCGGACGTCAGGAGCAGGCGTCCGGCCCTTGTCGTTTTCGTTTGGCCCTCTCATTTTGTGAGAGATATGCTACATATAGCCACAGAGGGCACTCCCATATGCGTCCTCTCAACCGCAAAACCTCCTGCCCGGCGGGTATGCCGGACAGGAGGTTTTTCTGCGTTTATGGCTTAGTTTGCGGAGCAGCCCTTGTTATCGCTCTTCCCGGAAATAGGCGTTGCCCAGGTTGGCGGGGGGCTGGCTCTCCCGGCGCTGCCGGATGCTCACGGCGATGAGGACCACCACCGTGGCGATGTAGGGCACGATGTCATAGATGGGGGCCAGACGGTTCCCGCCCCAGTTCATGTACAGGCGCAGCACCGACAGTCCGCCGAACACCAGGCTGCCCGCCAGCGCCCGGGCCGGGCTCCAGGTGGCGAAGATGACCAGAGCCACGGCGATCCAGCCTTTACCTGCGATGCAGTTGTGCACCCAGACGCCCTGCTGCTGGGCCATGACGATGTACATACCGCCCAGGCCCGAGATCCCGCCGCCGATGCAGGTGGCCAGATACCGGTAGGCCGTCACATTGATGCCGGCCGCATCGGCCGTGCCCGGATTCTCACCCACCGAGCGCAGGTTGAGGCCCAGCCGGCTGTGATTCAGGAACAGCGAGAGAACGACCGCCACCAGCACCGCCAGATAGACCAGATAGTTGTAGGAGAAGAGGAGCTTCCCCACCACCGGCAGGTCTTGAAGCACCGGGATGCCGCCGTTGAAGACGCTCTTGGTGCTCTGGCTCACCGCCACAAAGCCGCCGGCGGCGTTGCCCATGGCCTCGCCCACCAGGTTGCCGAAGCCGGTGCCGAAGATGGTCAGGGCCAGACCGGTCACGTTCTGGTTGGCCCGCAGGGTGATGGTGAGCACGCTGTACAGAAGCGCCCCGAAGGCCGCGCACAGGAAGGCACACACCGTGGCGATGACCGCCGCCGTCACGCCGGAGGCCGCGGGACCGGCCATCTGCTCGTAGTAATAGGCCCCGGCCAGACCGGCCACGCCGCCCATGTACATCATGCCCTCCACACCGAGGTTCAGGTTGCCCGATTTCTCGGTGAGGATCTCTCCCAGTGTGCCGAAGAGCAGGGGCGCCCCCGCCGCCACAGCGGCCATGACAAAGGCAATGGAAAACAGATTACTCATGCGTACGCTCCCCCTTTCCCCGGACGATGAGCCGGTAGCTGATGAAGAACTCACATCCCAGCATGAAGAAGAGCACGATGCCCGTGAGCATGTCAGCCGCCGAAGCCGGGATGGTATAGAGGGTCTGGATGGTATCCGCGCCCTTTTCCAGGATGGCCAGCAGCGCGGCAATGGCGATCATGACAAAGGGGTTGAGCTTGGCAAGCCACGCCACCGTAATGGCGGTAAAGCCGATACCGCCGGCGGTGTTCTCGGTGAGGGTGCCGCTGGCCCCCGACACCTGGAGGAAGCCAACCAGCCCCGCGATGCCGCCCGAGAGGAACATGGTGCGCCGGATGATGTGGGATACGTTCATGCCCGCATACTGGGCGGTGCGCACGCTCTCGCCCACCACGGCGATCTCATAGCCCTGCTTGCTGTATTTGAGATAGCCGAACATGAGGGCGGTCACCGCCAGGACGATGATCCAGCCGATGTGGACGCCCAGCGCCTTGGGCAGCAGGGCCGCCGAGTCAAACATGGGGATCTTGGGATAGCCGTTGGCGTTCAGGTCGGGGCCCCAGGGTCCGGCCTGGAGATACCTTACAAACCCCAGGACGATGTAGTTGAGCATCAGGGTAAACAGGGTCTCGTTGGTCCCCCACCGGGCCTTGAAGACCGCGGGGATGAGTCCCCACACTCCGCCGGCCAGGATGCCGGCCACTGCCATGACCACCAGCAGGACCGGCCGGGGCAGGCTGTCCGCCCAGAAGAGGGCAAAGTAGCTGGCCGCGATGCCGCCGGCCAGGATCTGGCCCTCCGCGCCGATGTTCCAGAACTTCATCTTGAAGGCGGGGGCGATGGCCACCGCCGCACCCAGCAGAGGGATGGCCTTTTTCACGGTCTCCCGCAGGACCCGGCTCTTGCCCAGGGACCCCTCCACCATGGAGGCGTAGACCTGGATGGGGTTGTGCCCCAGCACCGCGATGATGAGTCCGCCGGTGACCAGGGCCAGCAGGATGGCCGCGGCCCGGATGGCCCACGCCTGGGCGCGGGGGATGTCGTCCCGCTTGGCCAGACGAATCAGTGGCTCTCTGTGTTCGGTGTGTACGCTCATACCGCCGCACCCTCCTTTCCAGTCCCGCTCAGGTGGGTCATGAGGAGGCCCACCTCCTCCTTGGTGGTCTGTTCCGCGTCCACGATGCCGCTGACCCGGCCGCCGCAGAGCACCAGGATGCGGTCGCACAGCTCCAGCAGCACGTCCAGATCCTCACCCACCAGGATGACGGCCACCCCCCGCTTCTTCTGCTCATTGAGAAGGTTGTAGATGGTGTAGGAGGAATTGATGTCCAGTCCCCGCACCGGGTAGGCCGTCATGAGCACCGTGGGGCTGGAGGCGATCTCTCGTCCCACCAGCACCTTCTGCACGTTGCCGCCCGAGAGGCGGCGCACCGGGGTGGAGATGCTGGGCGCCACGATCTCCAGCTCCTCCTTCAGCCGCATGGCCAGCTCCCGGGGCGGCTTCCGGTCCACCAGAGGGCCCTTGCCCTGCCGATAGGTCTTGAGCATCATGTTGTCCACCATGTCCATGCTGGCCACCAGGCCCATGCCCAGCCGGTCCTCGGGTACGAAGGCCAGGGAGACCCCGATCTTCTGGATCTGGGTGGGAGTCTTCCCCACCAGCTCCTCTCCGGCCTTGTCCACCGGGACATGGAGTCCGGCGATCTCCGAATTGGGATGGGGCGGGTAGTAGAAGATATGCCCCGACTCCACCTTCTGGAGTCCCGCGATGGCCTCCAGCAGCTCCTTCTGGCCCGAACCGGCGATCCCGGCGATGCCCAGGATCTCGCCGCCCCGGGCCTCAAAGGACACATCCTCCAGGGCCTTGACTCCCTCTGCCCCCCGGCAGTTGAGTCCCTTGACCTCCAGACGCAGGTCCTGATACTCCGTCTTGGGCCGGTCGATGTTCAGGCTCACCGCATGGCCCACCATCATCTCGGTGAGCTTCTGGGGATTGGTCTCACAGGTGGGGACGGTACCGATGTATTGGCCCTTGCGCAGGACGGCCACCTGGTCGGAGATGGCCATGACCTCGTGGAGCTTGTGGGTGATGATGATGATGGACTTGCCGTCGCCCCGCATGTTGCGGAGAACGGCAAAGAGCTTGGCGGTCTCCTGGGGGGTGAGAACGGCGGTGGGCTCGTCCAAAATGAGAATATTGGCGCCCCGGTAGAGGACCTTGACGATCTCCACCGTCTGCTTCTGGGAGACCGACATGTCGTACACCTTCTGATCCGGGTCGATTTCAAAGCCGTATTTCTCACTGATGGCCTTGACCTGGCGCCCCACTTCCCGCCGGTCCAGACGCCCGCCCCCCTTGAGACCCAGAATGATATTCTCGGCGGCCGTCAGCACGTCCACCAGCTTGAAGTGCTGGTGGATCATGCCGATGCCCAGGTCGTGGGCGTCCTTGGGGGAGCGGATGGTGACCTCCTTCCCGTCCACCAGGATGGAGCCATGGTCGGGAAAATAGATGCCCGAGAGCATGTTCATCAGTGTGGTCTTACCGCTTCCGTTTTCTCCCAGCAGGGAGAGGATCTCTCCCCGGCGCAGGGTCAGGGAGACCTTGTCGTTGGCCACCACCTCGCCAAAGGTCTTGGTCAGCTCCCGCAGCTCGATGGCATAGTTGGCCTGGTTATCCATGTGCTCACCTCTCTTGCTCAGTTTGGGCAGCGCCCTGTGGAAAAAAGGGCGGGGCTGCGGGAATGCGCAGCCCCGCCCGGGGTGTTGCCGTCGGTTGCTCTCGGTTACTGGTCGGACACCACGGTGATGCCGTCCACAATATAGTCAAAGTAGGGGGCGCTGGTCTTGCCGCCGGCCACATCGCTCTCGATGAAGGCCTCGCCCTCAGCCAGGTCCAGCACGTCCTTCTCGCTGCCGTCGGGGTTGTAGGACACGCCGTGCAGCGGACCGGCAAAGACCTGGAGGCTGCCGTCCTTCAGGCCGGCCTCGGCGGCCTCGATGGCCTCCTGGGTGCCCTCGGCGGCGATGGCCTCATTCAGGGGGGTAAGGAGGACGGCGCCGTCGGCATAGCCCTGGCTCCAGTCCTTGGGGATCTCCTTGCCGTCCAGGACTGCCTGGACCGCCTCGGTGAAGTAGATGCCCCAGTCGATGCGGGTGGACAGGAGGGAGGCACCGGGAGCGGCCTCGGTCATGTCGGCGTTGTAGCCCACCTGGAAGGCGCCGTTCATCTCGGCGGTGGTGGCGGGGCCGGTGGAGTCGGAGTGCTGGCTCACCACGCCGCAGCCCCGGTCGATGAGGGCCTGAGCGGTCTGGCTCTCCAGGCTGGCGTCATTCCAGGTATTGGTATAGATGACGTCCATGGTCACTTCGGGGTAGACGCTCTTGGCGCCCAGATAGAAGGCGGTGTAGCCCGAAATAACCTCGGCATAGGGATAGGCGCCCACATAGCCCAGCTTGGGATTGCCGATCTCCTTGGCCTTCATGCCGGCGGCGATACCGGCCAGGTAGCGGCCCTCGTAGATGTTGGCAAAGCAGTTATGCAGGTTGGGCAGATCCTCTGTGTGGGCCTGGGTACCGGTGGCATGGCAGAACTGGATGTCGGGATTCTCCCGGGCCGCCATGGTCACATAGTCACCAAAGCCAAAGCTGGTGGCGAAGATGATGTCGCATTCCCGGTCGATCAGGTCGTTGAGGGCATCGGCGCAGGCATCGTTTTCCGGGATGTTGTACTTGGTGATGATCTGGTCGTCGGAGAGACCCAGATTGGCCTGCATCTCTTTGACGCCCTGGACCATGTTGTAGGTGTAGCCCATGTCGCTCTCGTCGCCGATGTGGACAAAGCCTACCTTCAGCTCCTCCTTGGCTACACCGGCCGTCTCTCCCCCGCCGCTTCCGCTGGGAGCCGGAGTTTCCTCACCGCCGCCGCAGGCGGCCAGCCCTACGGCCAGCGTACCGGCCAGGAGCATCGCCAAAATCCGCTTTTTCATACCATGTTCCTCCTTTTCACATTGGTCTTTGCAAGAGTGTCCTTGTGTATCCTATAACGGCGCGTGCCGTAATAGACATATGATCTGCGCAATACCTGCAAGAGAAAAAACGGGAGAGGCGCGCACCTCTCCCGCGGTTCTTATTCGCAGAACTCGATGGAGTTGGTGGCCTCGTCCATAGACTTGACCCGGGCCAGAGACTCCACCCGCACGCCCATGGAGCGAATCAGGTCGCCGCCGGGCTGGAAGGCCTTCTCCACGCAGATGCCGGCGCCCACCAGGGTGGCGCCCGCGTCCCGCACCAGGTTGATCAGACCCTGGAGCGCGCTGCCGTTGGCCAGGAAGTCGTCGATGAGGAGCACACGGTCCTCAGGGCCCAAAAACTCCTTGGACACGATGATATCGTACACCTTTCCGTGGGTGAAGGACTCCACCTTGGAGGTGTACACATCGCCGGCGATGTTCTTGGTCTTGTTCTTCTTGGCAAAGATCACGGGCACGTTAAAAAACTGCGCGGTGATGCACGCAATGCCGATGCCCGAGGCTTCGATGGTGAGAATTTTGTTCACGCCGCAGTCCCCGTACAGGCGCTTGAACTCCTTGCCGATCTCATTGATGAGGCCGATATCCATCTGATGATTGAGGAAACGGTCTACCTTGAGCACCTCGGTGCCCCGGATGGTGCCATCCTTGCGAATGCGCTCTTCCAACAGTTTCATAGCTCTTCTCCCATTCTCGTCATTCATTGGTCCCGCGAGGGACTTTCTCTTTGTTTTATCATAGCAAAAAAAAGCACCTCCGTCACCCCCTTTTCATCGAAAAATGGTTTTCTTAGAAACAAAATATTTTGTTGTTCCACCACAGTTCGACCCCTTCCGTCCGGGTATCCATTGCGTTTACTTCCTTCGCCTGCTACAATGAAAGCGGCATCTGTCCGGGTTCTCCTCCCGGACAGGAGTCTCACCCGATCGAGTTATCCATCCGCTGATTCATAAGGAGGTTTTTTCATGCGACGCAGACTTCTCTCTCTGGCGCTTTCCGCCGGATTGATGCTCTCTCTGTCCGCCCCCGCTCTGGCTTACAGCGATACCGCCGGCCACTGGGCCGAGTCGGTCATCCAGCGGGCCACCAATTACGGCCTGATGGTGGGCTATGAGGACGGCCGCTTCGGCGTGGCCGACAACCTCAACCGCGCTTCCTTTGTGACCATCCTCTGCCAGATGTTCTCCTGGGAGGCGGTCCGGCCCGATCACGCCAGCTTCATCGACTGTCCCTCCTCCCACTGGGCCTACGGCTATGTGGAGGCGGCCCGGGCCCACGGCGTCATGGACGCGGGTGGTAGCTTCCGCCCCGACGACTACATCAGCCGGGAGGAAATGGCCGTCATGCTGGTCAAGGCCCTGGGCTATGACACGCTGGCAAAGAGCGCCGCGGCCGATCTGCCCTTCTCCGACGTGACCGAGAACCAGGGCTATATCTCCCTGGCCTACCACATCGGCATGGTCTCGGGCATCGAGGAGGACGGCAAGCTTCTCTTCAAGCCCGCCAGCTCGGCCACACGGGCCGAGGCCGCCACCATGCTGGTGCAGGTCTATGAGCGCTATACCTCCACCATTGAGTGGCTCCATGGGTTCTATGCTCTCTCCTCGTACAGCCAGATCGACCTGACCCGGCAGATGGACGCCGTCTCGGTGGGCTGGGCCCGGATGGAGTACGATCCCCAGCGGGGAGCGGTCCTCAACACCACCAGCGCGGAGGGCAACGACTGGAAAATCCCCGCTCAGAGCGAGGCGGCCACCGGCTATTTTGAAAGCAATGGCATCCCCTATAACCTGTGTGTCTTTGGAAGCGCTTCCGACTCCATCACCCTCCCGGACGGCACCACCACTTCCACTGTGGCGGCCGTGACCGCCTCTTCTGCCAGCCGGGCCCAGGCCGTGGCCGCGCTGGCCGCCGCCGCGTCCGACTATGCGGGCATCACCATTGACTTTGAGGGACTCAAGGACAAGGACGGCCTGAAGGAGCACTTTGCCTCCTTTATGTCCGAACTGCGTGCCGCCCTTCCGGCGGACAAGCGTCTCTACGTGTGCGTCCAGCCCGGGCCCTATAACAATGGCTTTGACTTTAAATCCCTGGGGGAGAGCTGTGACAAGGTCATCCTCATGGCCCACGACTACCGCCCGCCGGTCTCCGGCCTGAAGGTGGGCTCCATCCCCTCGGAGAGCTTTGCCCTCACCCCCTTCTCCAAGATCTATGCCGCCCTGGTGGAGATCACCGACCCCCTCACCGGCGTGCAGGACAAGAGCAAGCTGGCCTTGGCCTTCTCCATGGATACCACCGGCTTCCGGATCGACGAGAACGGGCGTGTGCTGGAGAGCAAGTATTACCGTCCCACCATGGAGACCCTCTCCCAGCGCCTGGCCCAGAGCGACACCACTGTTACTTACAGCCAGACCGCCCGCAATCCCTACGCCATCTACACCGACGAGAGCGGGGCGCGCTATCAGGTCTGGTTTGAGGATGCCCAGAGCATTGCGGACAAGATCGATCTGGCCCAGATGTTCGGCATCACCGGCTTCTCCTTCTGGCGCCTGGGGAACATCCCCACCTATAGCAACTACAACCTGTGGACCGCCGTCCAGGCCGAACGTCCATAGCCCATTACTGGATCGGAGAGATCCATCAACAGGAGGATGACCTGACATGAAGGCATCATGGAACGCACGGCTCCGGGACGTTTTCCTCATGACACTGGGGATTGTTCTGGTCTCCATCGGCGTGTATTTCTTCAAATTTCCCAACAACTTCTCCATGGGCGGCGTATCCGGCCTGGCCGTGATTTTGGCCCCTCTCTCGCCCTGGCCCTGGCTGAGCGCCTCGGCCATCAACGGCGTGATCAATATTCTCTTCCTCTTCCTGGGCTTTGCCATGCTCAACCGTGGGTTCGGCCTGCGCACGGTCTACTGCTCCATCCTCTACTCCCTGGTCATCCAGGCCTTTGAGTGGATCTGTCCCCTGGATGCCCCCCTCACCCACGAGAAGATGCTGGAGCTCTTCTTTGCCGTCATCTTCCCCGCCCTGGGCTCGGCCATCCTCTTCAACATCAACGCCTCCTCCGGCGGCACCGACATCGTGGCCATGATTCTGAAAAAGTACACCGGCCTGGATGTGGGCAAGGCCCTGCTTCTGTCCGACGTGGTCATTGCCGCCTCCACCTTCCTGATCTTCGATGTGGAGACCGGTCTCTTCTCTATGCTGGGCCTGGTGCTCAAATCGGTGCTGGTGGACAGCGTCATCGAATCCCTCAACCGCCGGAAAAACTTCTTTATCATCACCTCCGACCCCCGTATGGCCTGCGACTACATCACCCTCCGCCTCCACCGGGGCGCCACAGTGTGGGAGGGCGAGGGCGCCTATACCCACGAAAAGCACTGGGTGGTCCTCACCGCGCTCTCCCGGGGCCAGGCGGTGGCCCTGCGCCGCTACCTCAAGGAGAACGATCCCCAGGCCTTCTTTATCATCGCCAATTCCAGCGAGATCTTCGGCAAAGGCTTCCTGCGGGCCTGAGTACAAAAAACTGCGGCCGGATACCAATGGTATCCGGCCGCAGTTTTTCTCTTATCGCAGAAGTTGGATGCCTCCCACGATGGGCAGGGGCTTCTCCACATCCTGAGCCGCGTTGATGATGCCCACAATGGTCAACACCAACAGCACCAGATAGAGGATCTGTACCACGATCAGCAGCAGCCAGCCCAGCACCGGGATGACCGCTAAAATCTGCGAGACCACCGAGAGCACCAGACTGCACACACACAGGGTCAGCGCCTGGTTCAGGTGAAAGCGGCAGGCCGCCCGGTCCCCCAGCAAAAGCGCAATAATCAGTCCAATCAGCGTCAAATATGCCACAACATTGGTTGCTTTCCGACTCATAGCCGTTGGCTCCTTTCCTCTCTTTCCACCAGGGCATGCCGCCCCGGGCCCGCGTGATTTGGGTTCTTTCAGTATAGCACAGCGCTCCGGCCGGCTTCAAGGGCGACCAGAGCTTTAGGAAATATTTCCCACTCGACCCCCTTCCCCTCCCTTTGCGCGATTGTATGGTAAAATATGGTTATCAAATCTGTTGTGACAAGGAGGGAAGCTCCCATGCTTTTATCTCGAAAAAAGGGACTCTTTGAGAGTACCCGCGTCCTCTTTCTCCCCGCCGACGCCATTGCGCCCAACCCGAACCAGCCCCGCAAGGCCTTTGCCCAGGACGGCTTGGAGGAACTGGCCGCCAGCATCCGGTTATATGGCATCCTTCAGCCCCTTTCAGTGCGCAAGGTGGAGAGCGGCTATGAGCTGGTCTCCGGGGAGCGCCGGCTCCGCGCCTCTCAGATGGCAGGACTGACCCAGGTTCCCTGTATTCTGGTCAATGTAGATGATGAGGCCTCCTCTCTGCTGGCCCTCATTGAAAATCTCCAGCGGCGGGATCTGGATTTTGTAGAAGAGGCAGCTGCTCTGGCCAAGCTGATTCGCACCTTCCACCTCTCCCAGGAGGAGGCCGCCCAGAAGATTGGAAAATCCCAGTCTGCGGTGGCCAACAAGCTCCGGCTCCTCCGCCTCCCCCCCGATGTACTGGCCCTGCTGCGGGAGAAGCACTACTCCGAGCGGCACGCCCGCGCCCTCCTCCGTCTGCCCACCGCCGAGGAGCAGCGCTCCGCCGCCCACTATGTGGTGGAGCACTCCCTCACCGTGGCCCGCACTGAGGAGTACATTGACTCTCTCCTGGCTCCTCCTCCGGCCGCTCCCCGGCGCAAGCCGGTCTTTATCCTCAAGGATGTCCGGCTCTTTCTCAATTCCATTACCAAGGGACTGAGCATGATGCAGAGCGCGGGGGTAGATGCTAACTGTGACCGGGAGGATACTGAGGACTCCATCCTGCTCACCATTCGCATCCCAAAGCGCGGTCGAAGCTGATGTTTCACGTGAAACCATCTTCCCCTTCTTTTTTCCCTCTCTCCGTATGTTTCACGTGAAACATACGGAGTTGTTTTTTTATTTTTGCATTTTCGGTTGCGCTCCATCCAGGATGGCATTATAATAAGGTCTGCTGAATCTATGTTCCGGTGGTTTTTGCTTTTATCCCACTCAGGGCTGTATTATGGAAACCACTTGGCAAAATTCAACTTACTTATTCTACCGTGCAGGTAAAAGGCAGGTGCATTATGGCAAAAACCATCGCAATCGTCAACCAGAAAGGCGGCGTCGGCAAAACTACCACCTGCGTCAATCTGGCCGCCGCCCTGAAGGCCTTGGGCTCCCGGGTACTGGTGTGCGATTTTGATCCCCAGGCCAACACCACGTCCGGCTTTGGGGTGGACAAGGTGACCGCCTCTCCCAACATCTATGATGTGTTGGTCAACGACGCGGATATCACCAAGGCCATCGTTCACACCGACTATGCCGACGTGCTCCCCACCAACAAGGCGCTCACCGGCGCCACGGTGGAGATGATCGCCATGGACCGGCGGGAATACCGGCTCAAGGACGCGCTCTCCAAAGTGGCGGGAGACTATGACTACATCTTCATTGACTGTCCTCCCTCTCTGGAGCTGCTCACCCTCAACGCCCTGTGTGCGGCTGACAGCATCCTGGTGCCGGTCCAGTGCGAATACTATGCCCTGGAGGGACTGTCCGATCTCCTCTCCACCGTGCGGATCGTCAAGCGGGCCCTCAACCCGGACATCACCATGGAGGGCGTGGTCCTCACCATGTACGACGGGCGCACCAACCTCTCGCTCCAGGTGGCCGAGGAGGTCAAGCGCCATTTCCCCGGGCAGGTCTATGCCACCGTCATCCCCCGCAATGTACGGCTCTCCGAGGCCCCCAGCCACGGACTTCCCGTGTCGGCCTACGACAGCTTTTCCCGGGGTGCAGAGGCCTATGCCGCCCTGGCCCAGGAGGTCCTGGACCAGAACCGCACCTGAAGCTCACATCACTTAGGAAAGGACTGAGTATATGGCATCCTCAAAGGACCGCGGACTGGGCAAGGGCCTGGGCGCCCTGCTGGGCGACAACGCCCTTCAGCCCCAGGAGGGCGGTTCCCTCTCCCTCCCCATCTCCGAGGTACAGCCGGGCCTCAAGCAGCCCCGCAAGCGCTTTGACGATGAGACGCTGGCCGATCTGGCCGACTCCATCCGCACCCACGGCATCATCCAGCCCCTCACCGTCCGCCGCCTCTCCTCCGGCTATTATCAAATCATCGCCGGGGAGCGCCGCTGGCGGGCCGCCAAGCTGGCGGGTCTCCATGAGGTCCCCGCCGTCATCATTGAGGCCGACGACCGCACCGTGATGGAGCTGGGCCTCATCGAAAACCTCCAGCGGGAGGACCTGAATCCCATCGAAGAAGCGGCCGGCTATCAGACCCTCATCGACGAGTACGGCCTCACCCAGGAGGAGGTCTCCAAGCGGGTGGGCAAGTCCCGCTCGGCCGTGACCAACGCCCTGCGTCTCCTCTCCCTGCCCGACGCGGTACACCTTCTGTTGGAGGAGGGGCGTCTCTCGGCAGGTCACGCCCGGGCCATCCTCTCCTGCCCCGTGAAGGAGCTCCAGAAGAAGCTGGCTCAGAAGGTGGTCAATGACGGACTCTCCGTCCGCCAGACCGAGGCGCTGGCCAAGCGGCTGGCCAAGTCGGAGGAGGCCCTGGATGAGACCCCCGCCGCACCGGCTGCCGCCGACTTCTCCCTCTACCTGCGGGACGCGGAAAAGGATCTCTCCAGCCGCTTCGGCCGGAAGGTGCATATTATAAATGGTAAGAAGAAGGGTAAAATCGAATTGGAGTATTACAATACCGATGACCTGAATCTTCTCCTGGAGGTGCTGGAGCAGCTCCCCTCCTCCGGAAAGGAGGTCGAATAAGCCGTGCACGATGACAACCACGAGCAGCCTCTTCAGCATGAGGCGGAGCACGCCAAGCCGGGTAAGAAGAACGCGGTGCTCCTCTATCTGGTGATCCTCTTTGCCGCGGCCTTCCTCCTGTTGCTCCTCTCCTATTTTATGCAGCAGCGCACCAATCAGGAACGCTATAACGACCTGCAGCAGACCTCCAATTCCACCGTGCAGACCCTGGATAACATGCTCCAGGAGAATGAGGATCTGAAAAACCGGGTGGCCGAGCTGGAGGAAGCCAACGAGGCTCTCCACGAACAGCTCCAGGACAGCCGGGTGGAGCTGGCGGAGGAAAAGGAGTCCTCTCAGCAGGCCCTCACCGCCATGGACTGGTTCTGGCGCATCCAGCGGCAGTACTCCCGGGGCTACTACACGAAGGCCCGGGAACTCATCGCCGCCTTTGAGGCCACCGGCCTTCCCCAGTATCTCCCCACCGAGAACCTGACCGGCCAGGAGGGTCTCTCCCCTGCCGAGCAGTACCGGGATATCCTGGACCTGCTGGATGTGGAGACGACCTCCGCGCCCTCCCCTTCCCCCTCTGCCCAGCCCTGAGCGGCAGAGCTTCCCCCCGCGCGATTTTGAATGACGAGGTGTAACACAATGTTGGATATTCGTTTTGTCCGGGAAAACCCCGAACTGGTCAAGGAAAATATCAAGAAGAAGTTCCAGGAGGAGAAGCTCCCCCTGGTGGACAAGGTGCTGGAGCTGGACGCTGAGAACCGCGCCACCATCCAGGAGGCCCAGGACCTGCGCACCGCCCGCAACTCCAAGTCCAAGCAGGTGGGCGTGCTGATGGGCCAGTCCAAGAAGGACCCCTCCAAGCTGGCCGAGGCCGAGGCCCTCAAGGCTGAGGTCAAGGCGGACGCCGACCGTCTGGCCTATCTGGAGGGTCGCGAGACTGAGCTGGCCGAGGAGATCCGCAAGATCATGCTGGTCATCCCCCAGATCATCGATCCCTCCGTGCCCATCGGTCCCGACGACTCCGCCAATGTGGAGGTGGAGCGCTTCGGCGAGCCCGTGGTGCCCGACTACCCCATCCCCTACCACACCGAGATCATGGAGTCCTTTGACGGCATCGACATGGACGCCGCCGGCCGGGTGTCCGGCTCCGGCTTCTACTACCTGCTGGGCGACATCGCCCGCCTCCACGAGGCCGTGCTGGCCTATGGCCGTGACTTTATGATCGACAAGGGCTTCACCTACTGCATCCCCCCCTTCATGATCCACGGCAACGTGGTGGAGGGCGTCATGTCCTTCGCCGACATGGAGTCCATGATGTACAAGATCGAGGGCGAGGACCTCTACCTCATCGGCACCAGCGAGCACTCCATGATCGGCCGCTTCATCGACCAGATCATCCCCGCCGAGAAGATGCCCCAGACCCTCACCTCCTACTCCCCCTGCTTCCGGAAGGAGAAGGGCTCTCACGGCATCGAGGAGCGCGGCGTCTACCGCATCCACCAGTTCGAGAAGCAGGAGATGATCGTGGTCTGTAAGCCCGAGGAGTCCATGGACTGGTACGAGAAGATGTGGCGCTACTCCGTGGAGCTCTTCCGCAACTTCGACATTCCCGTGCGCCAGCTGGAGTGCTGCTCCGGCGACCTGGCCGACCTGAAGGTCAAGTCCTGCGACATCGAAGCCTGGAGCCCCCGTCAACAGAAGTACTTCGAGGTCTGCTCCTGCTCCAACCTGGGCGACGCCCAGGCCCGCCGCCTGAAGATCCGCTACCGGGACGACGAGGGCAAGGTCTGCCTGGCTCACACCCTCAACAACACCTGCGTGGCTCCCCCCCGCATGCTCATCGCCCTGCTGGAGAACAACCTCCAGGCCGACGGCAGCGTGAAGATCCCCAAGGTCCTCCAGCCCTACATGGGCGGCAAGGAAGTCCTGCTGCCCAAGAAATAAGAGCGCACATCCAAACACAAGACCCGGGGCGGCGGAATTCCGCCGCCCCTTCCCTTCTTTTTTATTTACGATCGTGAGGTTTATCATGTCAGTCAATCAAAAGGCCACCGGCTTTCTGGCCGAGTTCCGCAAGTTCATTGCCCGGGGCAATGTCATGGACCTGGCGGTGGGCGTCATCATCGGCGGCGCCTTCAAGTCCATTGCCGACTCCCTGTCCAACGACCTGCTCATGCCGCTGCTGGGTCTGCTGACCCCCAGCGGACTCTCCCTCTCCGGCTGGACCATCGGTCCGGTGGCCGTGGGACATTTTCTGGACACGGTGCTCAGCTTTCTTATTACCGCCTTCGCGCTGTTCTGCCTGATCAAGGCCCTGAATGTGTTCCACCGGAAAAAGGAGGAGGCCCCTGCCGCTCCTCCCGCTCCCTCCAAAGAGGAAATCCTGCTCACCGAGATCCGTGATTTGCTGAAGGAGAGATCGTAATGCCGGACGACAAGATCCCCGGAGAGAACAAGCCCACCTATACCCCCGCCTCCCCCATCAAGCGTGCCCTGGCCTGGATGGGCATTGTCTACATGGTCATCCTGGTCCTTCTCACCACCTATAATCTGGCCACGGGGGAGCCGCTCCACGGTATCCCCGGCATCCTGCTCTTCCCCGCCTGCGGCGGACTCTCCGCCATCTCTTTTCTGAAATACCGCGCCGAGAAGCGTCTGCCCATGCTCCTCCTGGCCGTGCTGGCCGCCGTGGCCTGCCTGGTCAATCTGGTGCTGGGTGTGACCGCTCTCCTGGGCGCACTGGGAGGTTGAGCCCATGAAAGAACAAATTCAAGCGGGGCTGTCCGCCCTGGGTCTTCTGGACCGGGTGCCCGCCCAGGCTCCGGACCAGCTGGCCGAATACGGCCGTCTCCTGCTGGAAAAGAATCAGGTCATGAACCTGACCGCCATCACCGACCCCGACCAGGTGGTCAAGCTCCACATGCTGGACTGTGCCGCCCTCCTCACCTGCGCCGACTTTGCGGACAAGCGCCTCGTCGACGTGGGCACCGGAGCCGGTTTTCCCGGCATGGTGCTCAAGATCCTGGTCCCCTCTCTGGATGTGGTGCTGCTGGACAGCCTGAATAAGCGCCTAGACTGGCTGGGCGAGGTGGCCCAGACTCTGGGGCTCTCCGGCATCCAGACCCTCCACGCCCGGGCCGAGGAGCAGGCCCTCCATCCCGGCTGGCGGGACAGCTTTGACCTGGTGACCTCCCGGGCGGTGGCGTCCCTGGAGCTGCTCAGCGAGCTGTGCCTTCCCTATGTGAAGGTGGGCGGACAGTTCCTGGCCATGAAGGCCGTGGACTGTGAAGAAGAGCTCTCCCGCGCCGCGGCGGGGATCGCCAAGCTGGGCGGGACCCTGCGCCCCAGCCAGGACTATACCATCCCCGGCACGGAAGTCACCCACCGTCTGGTGCGTGTGGACAAGACTTCCCCCACCCCAAAGGGCTATCCCAGAAGATGGGCTAAAATACAGAAATCGCCTATAAGATAAAGAAATTCTAAAAAATGGTTTCATTTTTTCTGATTTGCACAAATTCAGAGGGAAAGACCATTGTATTTTCCGCCATTTTATGATACATTAGACTGGCGAAAAGGGAGGCAACCCCATGTCAACTGCAATCGCGATCACCTCCGGCAAGGGTGGGACGGGCAAGACCTCACTCACCGGCGGCGTGGCCTCCTGCCTGGCCGCCCTGGGACACAAGGTTTTGTGCATCGATATGGACATCGGACTGCGCAATCTGGACCTTTCCCTGGGGATGAGCGACCGCGCCCTGATGGACTTTACCGACGTGGTATCCGGCCGCACGACGCTGGAAAAGGCAGCGGTGGCCCACCCGGTCATCCAGGGCCTCTATCTTCTCACCGCGCCGCTGACCCAGCCCCGGGATGTGATCACTGAGGAAAAACTGCGCGCCTTCCTGGCGCAGGCCAAGGCTTCCTACGACTATGTGCTGATGGACGCCCCCGCCGGTCTGGGCGGCGGGTTCCGTATGTCGGTCTGCGGCGCGGACCGGGCGCTGGTGGTCTCCACCACCGACGCCTCCGCCCTGCGGGACGCCCAGCGCACCGTGGGAGAGCTGAGCCGTTCCATCCGTTCCCTGCATCTGGTGGTCAACCGGGTGCAGCCCAAGCTGCTCCGGCAGCTGCGCACGACCATTGACGACGCCATGGACGCCGCCGGTCTGCCCCTTTTGGGCGTCGTGCCCGAGGACCCTCAGGTTATGCTGGCCGCCAACCGGGGCCAGCCCCTCATCCTGATGGCCCGCTACGGCGCCGCCCGGGCCTATCTCAACATTGCCCGCCGCCTGACCGGCGAGCGCGTCCCGCTGATGCGGATCCGGTAAGCCGGTCCGCCCCTGTATTTCTCAACACGAGAGGAGTCCTGTTATGAATATCGCCCTGATGAGCCATGACCGCAAGAAAGAGCTGATGGTGCAGTTCTGCATCGCTTACTGCGGCATCCTGTCCAAGCACACCCTGTGCGCCACCAACACCACCGGACGGCTGGTGGCCGAGGCCACGGGTCTGCCGGTCAATCTCTTCCTGTCCCACACCCACGGCGGCAGCCAGCAGATCGGCGCCCGCATCGCCTACAATGAGATCGACATGGTGCTCTTCTTCTCCGATCCCCAGTCCACTGATCTGGAGGCCGATCTCAACTATATCACCCGCCTGTGCGACCAGTACAACATCCCCTTCGCCACCAACGTGGCCACGGCCGAGATGCTGATCCACGGTCTGGAGCGGGGCGATCTGGACTGGAGAGATATCATCAATCCCAAGACCAAACCTTTTACCGCCTAAGTGCAGCCGGGCCGTCTCTCGCGGCCCGGTTTTCCACATTATGCGCTCTTTTTGTGGAAAACATTTCGCTTTTTCAGAGAGGAGGCACCCCTATGGACCCCAAAAAGCGATACCGTCTCTCCGTCCTGGGCGTGGGGATTGGGTTTCTGGCCCTGGGCTGGATGAACCTCTCCCTCCACAGCGAGGTGGAAAACCTCTCCCGCCGGGTCAGTGACTATCAGGAGAATGTGACCCACTGGAACCAGGAATTCAGCCGCTCCCTCTCCAACCAGGAGACCACCATCCGGGACGCCCTGGCGTCCGAGGCCGGCCTCTTTACCGGCGTGGAGACCGCGCTGGACGACCAGGACGGCGGCCTGGTCCTGGCGGTCTCTCTCATCCCCAAGGAGTTTTCCCCGGGGGACAGCGCCCTCCTCGCCTTGGACACCGGGGAGAGCATCCCTCTGACCTACCAGGAGAACGGGCGGCTCACCGGCGCCCTCCCCTGCTCTCTGCGGCGGGAGCTCAAGCCGTCGGTGACCCTCCTGCGGGGGGGAGACACGCTATTCCGAGGCACTCCCCACCCTTTCCAGTGATACGCTCTACCTCAGCGGGGATTGCAGCATGGGGCCGGAGGACACCGCCCTTCCCACCCGGATGGACCTGAACCTCTACCCCGCTGACTCCACCCTCACCCTCTCCACCCTGGAGGTGGAGGTCCGCGCTGTCCATCCCACGGACGAGAGTCTGCCCGGTGAGCTGCTGGCCTCCTTCCCCGCGTCCAAGCAGTCCGACGGGAGCTGGCAGGCCGATCTGAGCTCCTTTTCCGGGGACGGGCAGGAGGAGCCTCTCCTCTACTGGATCGCCGGGCGCAGCGACGGCGGTCTGGAGCTGCGCAGCTCCTACTCCGCCAGTGAGGTGGTCTTCTCTTCGGACAACAGCTTCTCCTATGCCTACGGTTCCTTTAATCTTGTCCCGGTTTTTCCGGAGGATAGTTGACTTTTTCCCCGGTTTGGGATACTATTGAGGGGCATGACCGCTATGACGGGGCAAGTACCGCGGACACCGCCGGACAGAGAGGCGCGCCTTTGGGCTGCAAGCGCGCCACGGCAAGGAACACGGGAGACGGCCTTACCAGCGGGCCCGGAGACGGGCGCGGTCCCCTTCCCGCACCAGTGAAGGCCAGAGGGCGGAGGTTTCTCTCTCCGCTGAACATGGGTGGCACCACGGAAGCAGACGCTTTCGTCCCATAGGAGATGGGACGAAAGCGTTTTTTTATCCTCCCGCTCCCAATACGGATATCCCGTCACATCCACTATCCTTCTATAAAGGAGAAATCACTATGGCTCAAATCAAACCCCGCACCCTTTCCGGTTTTATGGAGCTGCTGCCCGCCCGGCAGGTCCAGTTTGACCGGATGGTGGAGACCCTGCGCAAGACCTATTCCCTCTACGGCTTCACCCCCCTGGACACTCCCGCCATCGAGGCCAGCGAGGTCCTGCTGGCCAAGGGCGGCGGCGAGACCGAGAAGCAGATCTACCGCTTCACCAAGGGAGACAGCGACCTCTCCCTGCGCTTTGACCTCACCGTCCCCCTGGCCAAGTATGTGGCCCTCCACACCGGTGACCTGACCTTCCCCTTCCGCCGCTTCCAGATCGGCAAGGTTTACCGGGGCGAGCGGGCCCAGCGGGGCCGCTTCCGGGAGTTCTATCAGGCCGACATCGACGTCATCGGCGACGGCTCCCTGGACATCATCAACGAGGCGGAGATCCCCTCCATCATCTACAAGACCTTTACCGCCCTGGGCCTCAAGCGCTTCCAGATCCGGGTGAACAACCGCAAGGTCCTGAACGGCCTCTTTGAGATCCTGGGCCTGAAGGAGCAGGCCGGGGACGTGATGCGCACTATCGACAAGCTGGAGAAGATCGGCCCCGAGAAGGTCAAGGAGCTGCTGGTGAACGAGTTCTCCGTCCCCGCCGCCACCGCCGATCAGCTGCTGGAGCTCCTCTCCACCGCCGATCCCATGGCCGCCCTCAACGCCCTCAAGGGGCAGAACGAGCTCTTTGACCGGGGCGTGGAGGAGCTCTCCACCGTGGTGAATTATATGTCTGCCTTCGGCGTCCCCGCGGAAAACTATCAGGTGGACCTGACCATCGCCCGCGGTCTGGACTACTACACCGGCACCGTCTACGAGACCGCCATGCTGGATCACCCGGAGATCGGCTCCATCTGCTCCGGCGGCCGGTATGATAACCTGGCGGAATATTACACCAACAAACAACTCCCCGGCGTGGGCATCTCCATCGGCCTGACCCGGCTCTTCTTCGTGCTGGAGGACCAGAAGTACCTGAACGACGACCTGCTCACTGCCCCCGCCGACGTGCTGGTGCTGCCCATGACGCAGGACCTCTCCCCCGCCATTGCCCTGGCCACCCAGCTGCGGGAGGCGGGCATCCGCACCCAGCTCTACACCGAGAACAAGAAGTTCAAGCAGAAGATCGGCTACGCCGACAAGCTGGGCATCCCCTATGTCATCTTCCTGGGCGAAGATGAGGTGAAAGAGGGCAAGGCCGCCGTCAAGGACATGGCCACCGGTGAGCAGCTCACCCAGAGCATGGAGGAGGCCATCGACCGCATCCGTGCGGGTCTGGCCCAGCGGGCTGAGGGCACCCCCATCCGGGATCCCCACAACTGATGTTTGGGGCCTATCCCCCAAATTTTTAAGCCAGTTAGTTATATTTCTTTTCTATATTACGATTTGGAGTTGATTTTATGACACAGAACCGCACGCATACCTGCGGCGAGCTCCGCATGGAGCATGTGGGCCAGACCGTTACCCTGGCCGGTTTCCTGGAGAATGTCCGTGAGGTGGGCCAGAACTTCGCCTTCCTGGTCCTGCGTGATTTCTACGGCACCACCCAGGTGGTCATCGAGACCGAGGACATGATGAACGTGGTCAATCCCCTCAACAAGGAGTCCACCATCCGGGTCACCGGCGTGGTGCGGGAGCGTGATTCCAAGAACCCCAAGCTCCCCACCGGCGACATCGAGGTGGTCCCCACCGAGATCAAGGTACTGGGCCGCTGCCGCCACAACGAGCTCCCCTTCCAGATCAACCGCAGCCGGGAGGCCGATGAGACCGCCCGCCTGAAGTACCGCTACCTGGACCTGCGCAACCCCGCCGTGAAGCAGAACATCATCCTGCGCTCCAATGTGGTGGCCGCCCTCCGCGCCTCCATGATCGACCACGGCTTCATGGAGATCACCACCCCCATCCTCACCGCTTCTTCGCCGGAAGGAGCCAGAGACTATCTGGTGCCCAGCCGGAAGCACCCCGGCAAATTCTACGCTCTCCCCCAGGCTCCTCAGCAGTTCAAGCAGCTGCTGATGGCCTCCGGCTTCGATAAGTATTTCCAGATCGCCCCCTGCTTCCGGGATGAGGACGCCCGCGGCGACCGCTCCCCCGGCGAGTTCTACCAGCTGGATATGGAGATGGCCTTCGCCGATCAGGAGGACGTGTTCGCCGTGCTGGAGGACGTGCTTCCCCCCATCTTCGCCAAGTACGGCACCTACAACGTGGCCTCCTCCGCTCCCTTCCAGCGCATCCCCTACCTGGAGGCCATGGAGAAGTACGGCACCGACAAGCCCGACCTGCGCATCGACCTGACCGTGCAGGATGCCACCGAGGTCCTGGCCGGCTGCGGCTTTGGTCCCTTTGAGGGCAACACCGTCAAGGCCGTGCCCGTCACCAACTTCACCGCCACCCGCAAGCAGATCGACAAGCTCTGCGCCGACGTGGAGGTCCAGTCCGGTCAGAAGGCCTACTGGTTCCGCCTGGACGAGAAGGGCGAGATCGTGGGCGGCATCGCCAAGTTTGTCCAGCCCATCAAGGACGCCGTCATTGCCGCGCTGAACCTTCAGCCCAACACCTTCGTGGGCCTGACCGCCGGCAAGAAGCTCGCCGCCCAGAAGACCGCCGGTGTCCTGCTCAAGCAGGTGGCCGCCCTGGCCCCCGAGCACTTCGACAAGGAGCGCTATGAGTTCTGCTGGATCGTGGACTTCCCCATGTACGAGATGGGCGAGGAGTCCGGCGAGCTGGAGTTCTGCCACAACCCCTTCTCCATGCCCAACGGCGGACTGGAGATCCTGAAGCAGGCCGCCGCCGGCCAGGTGGACCCCCTCACCATCACCGCCTTCCAGTACGACCTGGTGTGCAACGGCGTGGAGCTCTCTTCCGGCGCCGTGCGGAACCACGATCCTGAGATCATGATCGAAGCCTTCCAGCTGGTCCGTCTGGGCGAGGATGACGTGAAGGCCAAGTTCCCCGCCATGTACAACGCCTTCACCTACGGCGCGCCCCCCCATGCGGGCATCGCCCCCGGCGTGGACCGCATGGTCATGCTGCTGGCCGGTGAGGACTCCATCCGGGAGATCATCCCCTTCCCCATGAACAAGAACGCCCAGGACCTGATGATGGGCGCCCCCTCCTTCGTGGAGCCCAAGCAGCTGGATGAGCTGAACATCGTCTGCACCAAGAAGGAAGAAGAGACCGCCGAATAAAACAACACCGGCGCCTGCGGATTACTCCGTGGGCGCCGGTGTTTTGTATGGGCTAATTCTCAGGACGCGCCTGCCCGGCGAGGGCACCGCTTTCTTTTCCGCAAGAAAGCGGTGGGAAAGAACGGGCCGGGGGATGGTTCCCCCGGCGCCCCCTCAAGTACGTCCCGACGGGCTGATTCGAAGGTCTCAGCAATTGCACGGGTGCGGTGGGCCAAAGGCAATGGCTTTCCGCCTATGAGGTGCCTGGTGAGCTTGGTGGTGAACTGACCGCTCTCTCCCGACCATAGTCGAAGCCAGGGGCTGCCCCAAGCGCCAGACCAAAACCTTCCGTCAGCGGCAAAAGGCTTTCCCGGATATGGGTACGCACCTCTGCGGACGCTGCTCTGCCGTCCCCGCCGGGGGTGCACTGAGGGGGAGGTCCGGAGGGGGAAGCGCCCTCGTTCCCCCTCCGGCGTTTTCTTTCCCTCCTCTTTCTTTTGGAAAAGAAAGAGGAGTTCCCGCCGAACAGGCGGCCCGCGCGGCGAGCGCAACGAACGCCCCCGCCGGATTTTGCATATCTCTGAACAAAATTTTTTAGATTCCAGACAAACTCCCCCATCTTGTGACCTGATTCGCACAAAAACACAAGAATAAGGGGTTGACGGGAAGGACAAAACAGTGTAAACTACTCTTTGTAACCAATTTGTAATCTTTTGATACCAGTTTGTGTCCTGCACAACGACGATAAAAGGGAGGTCCTTCCCATGGACGAGTTATTACAGCAGCCCCGCGCCCCGCGGCGCGAGGGCTTTTCTGCGGCCGATGCGGCCGCCCTTCCCCGCCGCCTGCGGGATTCCGCCTTTGCGCGGGCAGAGCGTTTCCTGCAGGAGAACTCCGCCGCGGTGCGCCGGGTAGATCAGGCCCTGGCCTGGATGCGCTCCTTCAACCCGCTGATCTTCCTGGCTGCCGCCACTCTGATGGGCGTGGCCGGCGTGCTCGCCACCGTCTATGTTCCCAGCTATCAGGTGCTGGTGGACGGTCAGGCCATCGGCGTGGTCGCCACCAAGAGCGACTTTGAGGGCGCGGTGGATCGGGTGGAGGCCCGGGCCACTGAGATCCTGGGTCATACATATGTGATGGACGGCGAGGTGGAGTATCGCTTCGCTCTCTCCGAGCGGGACAGCATCCCCCCCGCCACTACCCTGGAGCCCTATCTGCTGGACCGGATCGGTGACGTGATGAAGAGCTACGTCCTCTCGGTCAACGGCCAGGTGGTGGGCGCGGCCGAGGATCAGTCCACTCTTACCGCCCTTCTGGATTCCATCCAGGCTACCTATGAGGACGAGAATACCATCTCCTCCAAGTTTGTGGATCAGGTCAACATCACCCGGGAGTACATCTCCGCCGATGTGGAGCAGGATGTGGCCGACATCCAGTCCACCCTCACCTCCAACACCAACGGCGAGACCACCTATGAGGTGCAGGCCGGAGATACCTTTATGGCGCTGGCCTTTGATAACGGCATGACCATGAAGGAGCTGGAGGCCCTCAACCCCGGCATTGATGTCAACAAGCTCATGATCGGTCAGGTCCTCAACATCAAGGAGGAGATCCCCTTCCTCTCGGTGGAGACCGTGGACGCGGTGACCTATACCGAGTCCATTGCCGCCCCCGTGCGCGAGGTGGAGGACAGCTCCATGTATGAGGGGGACACCAAGGTCCTCTCCGCCGGTTCGACCGGCACCCAGCAGGTCTCCGCCAACGTCACCTATATCAACGGCAAGGAGACCGCCCGGGAGGTCACCAACACCACCGTTCTCACCCAGCCCACCGAGAAGGTCGTGGCGGTGGGCACCAAGGAGCGTCCCTCCTGGCTGCCCAAGGGCTATTTTATCTGGCCCACTTACGGCAACGTCACTTCCGGCTACGGCTACCGCTCCATCTTTGGTTCTTACAGCTTCCACCGGGGCATTGACATCGCTGTCCCCTACGGCACCTCCATTGCCGCCGCCGACGGCGGAACGGTCATCTACTCCGGCTGGCAGGGCACTTACGGCAAATTGGTCATCATCGACCACGGCGACGGCCGTCAGTCCTACTACGGCCACAACTCCAGCCTTCTGGTCAATGTGGGCGACAAGGTCTATCAGGGTCAGACCATCGCCAAGGCCGGCTCTACCGGACGCTCCACCGGCAATCACTGCCACTTCGAGGTCCATGTGAACGGCAGCTTGGTCAACCCCTATAACTATCTTCCCTAATGAAGCAAACAGCGCCCCCGCTCCGATCGGAGCGGGGGCGCTGCCTATTTTAACGTCCGTTCTCCTCTCGCTTGAGGCGCTGGAGGTAACGCTTTTTTTTATGGGTATACCACACGCAGTTGACCACATTGCCCAGGATCAGGATGTTTCCGCACAGGTAGAGCCACACCAGCAGAATGATCACCGAGGCCAGGGACCCGTAGACCAGGGAGTAGCGGGAGGACATGCCGATAAACCAGGAAAAGAGCGCCGATGCTCCCACCAGTGCCACCGCCGCCAAAAAGGCCCCCCGCAGCACCGGCGGGCGGGGTTTCCCGATGGGGGCGGACATCCGGTAGACCAGGGAGATAAATACCATCACCAGACAGAAGAGCAGCAGAAACCGCAGCCACTGCCAGGTCCAGGGCAGGCACAATTCCTCCAGACGCAGCAGCTGGGCGATGAGCTGGAAAAGCCACTCCCCGGTGAGGACCACTACGATGGAGAGGTAGATGGTAATGAGCATCAGCACGGAAAAGACCACGCTGGCCACGATCTGCCGGATCCCCTGGTAGCTGCGCCGGTCATAGATGTCATCCATAATGTTCATCAGGGACCGGAAGGCGGCCGAGGCGGCAAACAGGGTGGTCATGATCCCCGCCACCAGCAGGCCCCTGGACTGATTGATGCTGATATAGGCGAGATAGTCGGCCAGGATACTCAGGCTCTCCCGGGGCAGCAGTTCGTCCGCCGCCTGGAGCACAGCCCCGATATCCAGATGGAGCAGGCCGATAAAGGCGTTGACACAGATCAGAATGGGAAAAAAGGTCAGGATCAGAAAATAGGCCAGCTCAGCCGCAGACCGGGAAATCCGCTTGCTGAAGTAAATGTCCACGATCTCATGCAGAAAGCGCACCAGCGGCCAGTTGAGTACTTGCTTCACACACATACCCCCTTTTCGTCCGCACCACTCCACCTATCTTTCCCCGCTCTTGGGCGGGATAGAACGTATTGCGCCCTGTTCGACGGAATTTGACAAAAAAACCGCCTGCAATGCAGACGGTTTTTTCAGACCACAAATCAATTAGGCCAGCTTGTTCAGCTTGATGGTCATAGCGCTCTTCTTGCGGGCGCCGTTGTTCTTATGCAGCAGACCATGCAGCACGGCCTTGTCGACGGCCTTGACAGCCACCTTGTAAGCGCTATCGGCCTCGCTGCGGTTGCCTTCGGCCACCGCGGCCTCAAACTTCTTGATGTCGGTCTTCAGCGCGGACTTAGCGGTCTTGTTCTGCATGGCCTTGGTCTTGTTCACCAGGACACGCTTCTTGGCAGACTTGATATTCGGCAAACCAAACACCTCCTCCGATGACGATTCGCACAGTTCACCCGTGCAGATTTATATTTTAGCAGGCAATTGGGAAAAATGCAACTAGTAAATTGAATTTTTTTCGGAAAATTTTAGGTCGTAGTCCCCTTTCCGGTTTTATTGGGAACGGAATAGGGATAAAACACCAGATATAGGGGGAAGGCATATGTTACAGCGACGGACCGACCTGGCCGTGGAGGCCCACGACCTCTGGAAAGAGAGCGCCGCCCGGGAGACTACGCTTCCGGGCGTGAGGGCCCGGGACGACACCCGGGAGGGCTACCCGGTCACCCGGGTGGAGATCCTGGACCATCAAGGGGCCCGGGCCCTGGGCAAGCCCGAGGGGCAATATGTGACTCTGGAGCTCTCCGGCCTGGAGCGGCGGGAGCCGGAGGCCCTTCCCCGGGCGGTGCGGGCCATCGCGGCGGAACTGACTGCCCTGCTGGGCTCCCTGCCCGCTCAAGTGCCGGTGCTGGTGGTGGGACTGGGCAACCGGGCCATCACCCCCGATGCCATCGGCCCCAAAACGGTGGAGCACACCCTGGTCACCCGCCATCTGGTCTCGGGCGCGCCGGAGCACTTTGCCGCCTTCCGCCCGGTGGCCGCCCTGGCGGCCGGCGTGCTGGGCACTACCGGCGTGGAGAGCGGTGAGCTGGCCCGGGCGGTGGCCGAGCGCATCCGCCCCTCCTGCATCATCGCGGTGGACGCACTCGCCTCCCGGAGCCTGAAGCGGGTGTGCCGGACCGTTCAGCTTTCCGACACCGGTATCTCCCCCGGTTCCGGGGTGGGCAATCACCGGCACGCCCTGGACCGCTCCACGCTGGGGGTGCCCGTGCTGGCGGTGGGCGTGCCCACCGTGGTGGATGCCGCCACCCTGGCCGCCGACGTGCTCTCCGAGGCTGGGGGCGCCGATCTGGATCCGGAGACCCTTATGGGCGCCGGGGATGGGCTCATCGTCACCCCCAAGGACATCGACGCCCAGATGGCCGATCTCTCCAAGGTGCTGGGATATGCCATCACCCTGGCCCTCCAGCCCCATCTCACCCTGGCGGATGCCGAGCTTTTGCTCAGTTAATCCCCATTTCTCCAAAAACAGCCCCGTTTTCCGGCTTGACGGCCTGAAAAAAAGGTGGTAGAATGTCCCCAACATCGAGCAAGGCATTGACCGGGAAGAGTACGCATGGTCCCGGCCCAAGAGAGAAGCCGTCTGGTGCGAGGCTTCCGAAGGGCTGTGCGGAAGGCGCCCGCGAGCCGCGGCCCCAACGGGAGAATTCCCCAGTAGGCGCCGCCGGTCCCCCGCCGTTATTGGGTTTGAGTGCGGAGCGGTTTGCCGCTTCGAATTCAGGTGGAAACACGGACTTTGTTCGCCCTGAGCCGAAATCGGCTCAGGGCGTTTTTTATCCGCCGCTTCCCCTCAAACCGTGCCTTCGGGGGTCCCCCTTTCTTTCCCCAGAAACAACAAGCGAAGGAGTTTGATCTGTATGAAGAACACCGAAAAGACCATGGAAAAAATCGTCGCCCTGTGTAAGGGACGCGGCTTTGTCTTTGCCGGCAGTGAGATCTACGGCGGCCTGGCCAACACCTGGGACTACGGCCCTCTGGGCGTAGAGCTCAAGAACAACGTGAAGAAGGCCTGGTGGAAAAAGTTTGTCCAGGAAAACCACTACAACGTGGGCCTGGACGCCGCCATCCTGATGAATCCCCAGGTGTGGGTGGCCTCCGGCCATGTGGGCGGCTTCTCCGATCCTCTGATGGACTGTAAGGAGTGCAAGGAGCGCTTCCGCGCCGACAAGGTCATCGAGGACTGGTGCGCTGAGCACGACTTCACCCTGCCCAAGCCGGTGGACGCCCTCTCCCAGGCCGAGATGAAGGCCTTTGTGGATGAGCACCAGATCCCCTGCCCCTCCTGCGGCAAGCACAACTGGACCGACATCCGCCAGTTCAACCTGATGTTCAAGACCTTCCAGGGCGTCACCGAGGATGCCAAGAACACCGTCTATCTCCGTCCCGAGACCGCCCAGGGCATCTTTGTCAACTTCCAGAACGTCCAGCGCACCACCCGTAAGAAGCTGCCCTTCGGCGTGTGCCAGGTGGGCAAGTCCTTCCGCAACGAGATCACCCCGGGCAACTTCACCTTCCGCACCCGTGAGTTCGAGCAGATGGAGCTGGAGTTCTTCTGCCAGCCCGGCACCGAGCTGGAGTGGTTCAACTACTGGAAGCAGTTCTGCCACCAGTGGCTGCTGGACCTGGGCATGAAGGACGAGAACCTGCGCCTGCGCGACCATGACCCGGAGGAGCTCTCCCACTACTCCAACGCCACCACCGACTTCGAGTTCGTCTTCCCCTTCGGCTGGGGCGAGCTGTGGGGCGTGGCCAGCCGCACCAACTTCGACCTGACCCAGCATCAGAACACCTCCGGCAAGGATATGACCTACTTCGACCAGGAGAAGAACGAGCACTATATCCCCTACGTCATCGAGCCCTCCCTGGGCGCCGACCGCGTGACCCTGGCCTTCCTCATCGACGCCTACGACGAGGAGGTTGTGGACGCCGCGAAGAACGATGTGCGCACCGTCCTGCGCCTCCATCCCGCTCTGGCCCCCTTCAAGTGCGCGGTGCTCCCCCTGTCCAAGAAGCTAGGCGACAAAGCCATGGAGATCCGCGACATGCTGGCCAAGGACTTTATGGTGGACTACGACGAGGCCGGCTCCATCGGCAAGCGCTACCGCCGTCAGGACGAGATCGGTACCCCCTTCTGTGTCACCGTGGACTTCCAGACCGTGGGCACCGACACCGAGGAGGCCGACCACTGCGTCACCGTCCGCGACCGCGACACCATGGAGCAGGTGCGTATGCCCATCTCCGAGCTGAAGGCCTATCTGGCTGAGAAGATGGCGTTTTAAGAAGCTTTGAGCGGCCCCCCGCAGATCTCTGCGGGGGGCTTATTTTGCTTTTGAAATCCGCCGCCTGCCGAACAGGCGTACTTTTGTTACCCTTTTGTTCTGGTTCTCTCCTCCAATCCATGATATGATGCACCTGTAAGGATCCATCTCGGGAAAGGAGGCTCTTATGAAACGACTGCTCTCTTGCGCTCTGCTTGTGCCGGTTCTGCTCCTGCCGGCCCAGGCCAACTCGGCTCCCACCCGCTGGGAGGGCTCCCCCGGCTCAGAGGTGCTCTCCGTGGAGGAAAACTGCCCTATTTCGGTCATCCATGAGGATCTCGCCTTTCAGATCGACCAGGGGGACTCCTACTCACTGGAGGCCCAGGTCACCGCCCGCTATCAGATGGAGAATCCCACGGAGGAGGCCCGGGCAGTCCAGATGGCCTTTTCCCTGGAGGAGTCCGTGTGGGATTTTGACCCCGCCAGCGTGTCCATCACCGCCGACGGGCGCGCCCTCCCCTTTCAGCTGATCTGGGACGGCGTATCCCCGGACGCTCAGCCTCAAACCTTTGACCCGGACCAGACCGGTACGCTTTGCACCTTTATCCTCACGCCCACCCAGGACGGGAGCGACAACACCCTCACTCTCCCTGCCTCCGGCGGGCGTATGTGGGTGACCTATGACGGCATCCACTCCTATTCCGGGGAGGAGGACGGCTCCGTGACCCTGGGTACCAGTGAGAAGGCCACTGTCCTGGTCTACGACCTGGACGGAGCGCCAGACTATACTGTCTCGGGCAATTATACCGTGACCACGGAGGAGCTGCCTTTCCGCACCGTCTTTCAGTCCTATCTGGAGGAACGGTATGGGACCCGCTTTGCCGGGCATATGGATTCCATCCAGGCCCTCAAATTCCGCCAGCTGGAGGAGCTATGGGAATCCTGGGAAAACAATCCCATCCTTCTGGCTGAATGGATCGAAAATTCCGATCCCTCCGCCCTGCCCCTTCAGTTCCTCTACACGGTGGACTTCCCCCCAGAGAGCACCGTGGAGGTGGCCGTGACCTACACCACCCGGAGCGACGGCGTGCGGAAGGGCACCGCCGACTGGCAGCACACCTTTTCCTATCTTCTCTCGCCCGCCCGGCACTGGGCGGACTTCGGTACCCTGGATCTCACGGTGGACGCCGGGGAGAGCGGCTATCCCTATGTGATCGGCTCCTCCCTTCCTCTGGAGGCGCAGCCAGACGGCTCCTACACCGCCCATACCCAGGGCCTGCCCGAGGAGGACCTCTCCTTTACCCTCTACTCCGCACCCCAGCTCTCCCTCTCCGACCGGGTAACCTCCTCCCTGGGGATCACCACCTATACCCTGGCCTTCTTCCGTCTCCTCCTGGTACCCCTGGTCCTCCTGCTGGCCCTGATCGTCTTTCTGGTCTGGCGGCGGCGCAGACACCGCAAATAATTTACCCCATCCCTTCTTCGGAGGTCGTCCCATGAAACTCCTGTCCCCATCCCTCCCGCAAAACCTCTCTCCCGCCCCTGATTTCTCCATACAGGCTGCCCACAGCGCGGAAACTCAGGAGCCCCTCTCCGGTCTTCTGGTGGAGCACGCCCTCCTCACCGGGTCCGATCTCTCCGGTCTGACCCTGGAGGGGGTGCGCTTTCAGGGCTGCCGGTTTCTGGAGTGCGACTGTTCCCACTGGGAGATGACCGACGTGGTCTTTCAGGACTGCGACCTCTCGGGCAGCACCTTTGCCGACGGGATCTGGTGCCGGGTGGCACTGGAGGACTGCCGGGCCCTGGGGACCGCCTTCCAGCAGTGCGGGCTCCAGCATGTGTCCTTCCGGGGCTGTAAGCTCTCCTATGCCAACTTTACCGCCCAGCGGGTAAAGGGGGGACTGTGGAGCGGCTGTGACCTCTCTCAGGCCTCCATGGCCTCCTGTGTGTGGAAGGGCGTGGCATACTCGGAATGCAACCTCACCGGGGTGCGCTTCTTCCACACTCCGCTGGCAGGAGTGGATCTCACCACCTGCCGCCTGGAGGGGCTGATCCTCTCGGATGCCGGGGAGGAGCTCCGGGGCGTCATCGTGGACCGCTGGCAGGCCGGAGAGCTGGCCCGGCGGCTGGGCATTGTCATCCGGGAATAAAGAACGTCCCCCGGACAGACGGAAAACGGTCTGTCCGGGGGACATTTTTTCGGGGTCATTCTCCCTGTGTGAGGGGGAAGGTCAGATCGGCCACCGTGATGCTCTCGATCTCCTCCAGCGAAAGGACGGAGGAGAAAATATCGCTCTTCTGGCACACCGTCTTACCACCCTGGGGGGAGATGCTCCCGCCGCTGGAGGTGAGGTCTATGGTGGTGCCGTCCCGCTTGGTGAGTACCACGGGGAGGGACTCCAGATAGCGCAGGGACTCCTCCCGGTCGTGGGCGCTCTGTTGGCCATTCCCTCCGGCGTTGTCCCACTGTACCTCCTGCTGCACGGTGTAGCTCACCTGGAAGGAGAGCGGAGAGAGGACCACCGAGTCCAGCGTGGCCTCCATCCCATTGAGCAGGAAGGACTGCCCAGCCGGAAGACTCACCGAGGTATCCTCAAACTGGAAGGCAAAGCGCATCTTCCACTTCCCCTGGGCCACCGGGGTACTCTTGGTATAGTCATTGTCGGTATAGACCGACAGGTCCCGGAAGGAGGCCCGGGCCGTTCCCGGCGTGAGCGGGGTATCCCCGGTGCGCAGGTCCACATACTGCACCGCATTGTCCTCCGGGTCGGCGTCAAAGAAGTAGGAGGCGCCGTGGCTCCCGCCCTGCTGTCCCACGTCCACATCGGCGCTTTCAAACCGGAGGGGGAGATAACCGAAGGCATTGGGGGTCAAATCCTCGGCCAGAGGCTTCCCGTCCTCCCGGGCAATGGTATAGACGATGGCGTAGCTGTACCGGTCGCCCACAATGGCGTCGGCCGTGATGACCACGCCGTCCGCCGTGTCGCTGGCGCCCACGGGACGGCCGATCCGGTCGATGATCTCCGTCTGTGCGGGAGCGCCGCCGAAGACCTCGGAAAAGGCCTCACCCGCGCTTTTGAGCACGCCGGTGGCCGCGGCTCCCACCCCAACGGTAAGCACCAACGCGGCAGCCACGCCCACCGCGGCCATCCGCCGAAGCGGGCGCACCCGATGTACCGGTGCCTGGGACGCCTTCAGGAGACGCTCTGTCATGGCCTCTTTTTCCTCGGGGGTAAAATGCAGTTCATCCATGGACTGATGATAGGTTTTCATGCCAAACCCTCCTGTTCCAGCAGTGTGCGCAGCCGGGAGCGGCCCCGGCTGAGCTGGGTGGATACGGTCGCCGGGTGTTCCCCCAGCATCTGTGCGATCTCCTTGGCGGTATAGCCCTCGTAGTAATAGAGATAAATGACGGCCCGGTATTTGGGCGGAAGGAGCTCCACCGCCGCCAAAAGGCTTCCCTCCTCGGCCTGGGGACAGGCCATCCCGTCGGCCTCCTGGAGATCGGCCCTGGTCCTGTGCCAGTGACTCTTCAGCATATCCTTACAGGCATTTGCCGCCGTGCGGATGATCCATGCCTTCTCATGCTCCGGCGAGTGAAAGGCCCGTGGCTTCTCCAGCAGCTTGAGAAAGACCGTCTGACAGATGTCTTTCGCGTCCTCCCGGCTCTTGAGATAGGTATAGCTCAGCCGCAAGACCAGATCGGAATAGGTCTCCACCAGCCGCTCCGCCTCCTGGCGGCTCAACGTCGGTCTCGTATGCCTCACATCCTTTTCTTCCGTTTCAAAAGCGCTTTCACCTGGAATACGATTCAGGACCGGGAAATCTTTCACGAGGGGGAATCTTTTCTTTTGCTGCCGCGCGGGCCGCCTGTTCGGCGGGAATCCCTCTTTCTTTTCGAAAAGAAAGAGGGGAGAAAGAAAACGCCGGAGGGGGAACAGGGATGATTCCCCCTCCGTGCACCCCCGGCGGAGACGGCAGACCAGCGTCCGCAGAAGTGCGTACTCCCGACTTCGACTGCCGTCGGGAGAGAGCAGCTTAAAACACCACCAGGCTCACCAAGTACCTCATAGGCAACCGCCATTGCCTTTGGCCCACCGCACTTTTGCAATTGCAGCGACTTGAGCCCAGCCCGTTGGGGCGTACTTGGAGGGGGTGCCGGGGGATACCTCCCCCGGCCCGTTCTTTCCCACCGCTTTCTTACAGAAAAGAAAGCGGTGCCCCCGCCGGGCAGGCGGTTCCCTCCAAATAGGCGTGCTCTATACCAGCCCCGGAAACTAAAAAGAGAGCCGCCCATCAGGGCGGCTCCCAATCTTCTTATTCCTCGTCCAGCTTGAGCACAGCCATAAAGGCCTCGGTGGGCAGCTGCACCGACCCCAGAGAGCGCATCTTCTTCTTGCCCTCTTTCTGCTTTTCCAGCAGCTTTTTCTTTCGGGTGATGTCGCCGCCGTAGCACTTGGCCAGCACGTCCTTGCGCATGGCCCGGACGGTCTCACGGGCGATGACCTTGCCGCCGATGGCGGCCTGGACCGGCACCTCAAAGAGCTGACGGGGGATGTTGTCCTTGAGCTTCTCGCAGATGCGGCGGGCCCGCTTGTAGGCCTTCTCCTTATGCGCGATGAAGGAGAGGGCGTCCACCTGCTCGCCGTTGAGGAGCATATCCACCTTGACCAGCTCGCTGGGCCGGTAGCCCTCTACCTCATAGTCCAGAGAGGCATAGCCCTTGGTGTTGGCCTTCAGGGCGTCAAAGAAATCATAGATGATCTCATTGAGGGGCATGGAGTAGTGGAGCTCCACCAGATTGGTGTCCAGATACTGCATGTCCTTGAACTCCGCCCGGCGCTCCTGGCACATGGGCATGATATTTCCCACGTAGTCGGGGGGCGCGATGATGGAAACCTTGGCAAAGGGCTCCCGCGCCTCCTCAATGTGGGCGGGGTCCGGGTAGTTGTGGGGATTGTCCACCTGTACCACGGTGCCGTCGGTCTTGGTGATCTCATAGATGACCGAGGGCAGAGTGGTCACCAGATCCAGGTCGAACTCCCGCTCCAGGCGCTCCTGGATGATCTCCATATGGAGCATACCCAAAAAGCCGCAGCGGAAGCCGAAGCCCAGGGCGGCGGAGGATTCCGGCTCAAAGGAGAGGGATGCGTCGTTGAGCTGGAGCTTTTCCAGCGCGTCCCGCAGATCGGGGTACTTGGAGCCGTCCTCGGTATACACGCCGCAGTACACCATGGCCTGGGCGGGCCGGTAGCCGGGCAGGGGCTCGGCGGCGGGATGCTCCACGCCGGTGATGGTGTCGCCCACCCGGGTGTCCTTCACGTTTTTGATGGAGGCGGTGAAATAGCCCACTTCGCCGGCCGACAGGCTGTCGGTGGGCTCCAGCCCCAGGGGACGCAGGCAGCCGCACTCGATGACCTCGTAGGAGGCACCAGAGGCCATCATCTTGACCTTCATCCCGGTGCGGATGGTGCCCTCCATGACCCGGAAATAGACGATGACTCCCCGATAGGCGTCATACTGGCTGTCAAAGATCAGGGCCTTGAGGGGGGCATCCGGATCGCCCTTGGGGGCGGGGATGTTGTGGACGATGTCCTCCAGCACCGCGTCGATGTTGAGTCCCACCTTGGCCGAGATCTCGGGTGCGTCCATGGCGGGCAGGCCGATGACGTCCTCGATCTCGTGCTTGACCTTCTGGGGGTCGGCGGCGGGCAGATCGATCTTGTTCACCACCGGGCGGATCTCCAGGTCGTGCTCCAGGGCCAGATAGGTGTTGGCCAGGGTCTGAGCCTCGATGCCCTGGGCGGCGTCCACCACCAGAATGGCGCCCTCACAGGCCGCCAGCGAGCGGGAGACCTCATAGTTGAAGTCCACGTGGCCGGGAGTGTCGATGAGATTGAGCTCATATTCCTCCCCATCCTGGGCCTTGTAATTGAGCTTGACCGCCCGGGCCTTGATGGTGATGCCACGCTCCCGCTCCAGATCCATGTTATCCAGCAGCTGGCTCTCCATCTCCCGCTGGGAGACGGCGTCGCACTTCTCGATGAGCCGGTCGGAGAGGGTGGATTTCCCGTGGTCGATATGGGCGATGATACTGAAATTGCGGATCTTGCTCTGGTCGCGCATATACAGAAACCTCCGTCTAAATGTCCGCGCGGGGCCTTTGGGCTCCGGCGGCGTGTATCCCGCCACGGCCGGATGTTCCGCCGTTTTGGAGAGAAAACACCGGCCTTCCGGACACGTTCCGGAGGCCGATGCAGTATTTTATGACCCTTATTTTATCGTTTTCCGCTCCTGGACGCAAGCGGTAATCCGCCCGCCCGTATTGTGGATGATCTGGAGCAGAGACTGGTAGGTGCCCGGATAGTTCTCCATCAGGGCGTCGTGGTTCATGCTGGGGAACTCGCCCTTCTCCCTGCGGTGCTCCTCCAAAGACTCCACATAGGCACACTGGGCGTAGATGAGATCGCTCTGGGCCACGCCCGCGGTAAAGGACAGCGGAGGCACGGCAAAAAAGTCCTCATTCTGGGTGCCGGGGGCCCGGTAGAGATGGCGGAAGAGGGTATAAATGGCGGTGGAGAGATACTCCGCCGCGGCCTTGACCGCCCCCTTGCAGCCCGTCTTGCCCAGCAGGTCAAAGAGGACGCTGATGGAGTTGACCAGCAGCTTCTTGTTCAGGGTGGCCACGATGCTCCCGTGGAGCACATTGTCCTTCTCAGTAGAGTAGTCATACAGCTCG
Source organism: Pseudoflavonifractor gallinarum (assembly GCF_014982855.1). Classification (GTDB taxonomy): domain Bacteria; phylum Bacillota; class Clostridia; order Oscillospirales; family Oscillospiraceae; genus Pseudoflavonifractor_A; species Pseudoflavonifractor_A gallinarum. Next base: position 75,649 of record NZ_JADCKF010000001.1, read on the forward strand.
TCGGGCGAGACGATGGTGGCACCATTTTTGGTCAGGGTGCGGCCCAGCAGAAAATCCGCCGACACGTTGTAGTAGTCACAGGCCCGCGTCACAAAGGCAAGTCCCGGCTCCCGCACGCCGTTCTCATAGTGGGACAGCAGGGCCTGGCTGATCCCCAGATCCTTGGCCGCGGCGCGCTGGGAGATCCCCTTCTCCTGACGCAGCAGGGAAAGGCAGCGGGAAAAATCCGAATGCATAGTCGATACCCCTCTCAAAATCGCAAAAAAGTAACCAAAAAAGAGGATCTTCCACTCCTGCACAGCAGGTTTTACCGGAGAAATCCAAAAAACAGCGTGTATAGTATAGCGTAGTAAATACAAAAAGTAAAGGGGTATTTTCTTGGATTTTTTCGTTTTTGTCCATTGTGAAGATTCCTGAAAATGGTGTATAATAGGTAACACCATATTTAAACCCCTATGAACCAACTTTATGGAGGCGTTACGACAATGTTTGGCAAGCTAATCGCAAAGCTGAAAGCAAACCCCAAGAAGATCGTCTTTACCGAGGGTACCGATCCCCGCATCCTGGAGGCCAGCGCCCGTCTGCTGGCCGGTACCTGGCTGACCCCCGTGCTGGTGGGCAACCCCGATGAGGTCCGCGCCGCCGCCGAGGAGGCCGGCTTCAACATCCGCGGCGCCGAGATCGTGGATCCCGAGACCTATCCTCGCATGGAGGAGATGGTCCAGAAGATGGTGGAGCTGCGCAAGGGCAAGATGACCGAGGAGCAGGTCCGCGGCTACCTGAAGAAGGGCAACTACTTCGGCACCATGCTGGTGAAGATGGGCGAGGCCGACGCTCTGCTGGGCGGCGCCACCTACTCCACCGCCGACACCGTGCGTCCCGCCCTGCAGCTCATCAAGACCAAGCCGGGCAACAAGATCGTCTCCTCCTGCTTCATCATGGTCCGTCCCTCCGCTACCGGCGGCAACGAGGTCCTGGTGATGGGCGACTGCGCCATCAACATCAAGCCCACCGAGGATGATCTGGTGGAGATCGCCCTGGAGGCCGCTCAGTGCGGCAAGATCTTCGGCGTGGATCCTCAGGTCGCCATGCTGTCCTACTCCACCCTGGGCTCCGGCGCCGGCGAGGACGTGGACAAGGTCCGCAACGCCACCGCCAAGATCCGCGCTGCCGCTCCCGATCTGCCCGTGGAAGGCGAGATCCAGTTCGATGCCGCCGTGTCCCCCAACGTGGCCCGCACCAAGTGCAAGGACTCCAAGGTGGCCGGTCACGCCAACACCTTCATCTTCCCCGACATCAACGCCGGCAACATCGGCTACAAGATTGCTCAGCGTCTGGGCAGCTTCGACGCCTACGGCCCCATCCTGCTGGGCCTGAATGCCCCCATCAACGACCTCTCCCGCGGCTGCAACGCCCAGGAGGTCTACTCCATGGCCATCATCACCGCCGCTCTGGCCGACTAATTTTTACCCCTTGGGAGCACTCCGTTTGGAGTGCTCCCTTTTTGTCTTTTTCAATGGAACATTAGTTTTACACTTTTCCCCCAAGTTTTCCACATGCAAATGTGGAAAACTTTCTTTTCTTTTGGGAAGGGCTGTGCTATAACCATATCAAATGCCATTTTTCTCACAGGAGGTCCCCCCATGAACCAGACGCCCCTCTGCGATGCCCTGCGCCGCTTTGCCGAACAGCGCCCCCTGCGAATGCACATGCCCGGCCACAAGGGCCACTTTCTCCCCCTGCCGGAGCTCTCCCCCGCCGCGGCTCTGGATGTGACCGAGCTCCCCCCCACCGGCAACCTCTTTGAGTCCGGCGGTCCCATCGAGGCCGCCGAGGCCCTCTGGGCCCGCACCTTTGGCAGCGCCCACTGTCTCTTCCTCACCGGCGGCTCCACCCAGGGCGTCCTCTCCGCCTTTACTCTGGCATGCCGCCCGGGGAACCAGGTCCTGGTGGACCGGGGCTGTCACCGCTCGGCCTTCAACGCCATGGCCCTGCTGGATCTCCACCCCCACTACCTCTTCCGCCCCTGGCTCCGGGAGGGCGAGGTCACCGGCCCCATCTCCCCCCGAGACCTGGAGGAGGCCCTGGAGGCCCACCCCGCTGTCCGGGCCGTGTGCGTCACCTCCCCCACCTACTACGGGGTGTGCTCCGATCTGCCAGCCCTGGCCCAGGTCTGCCATGCCCACGGTGCGCTGCTCCTGGTAGACGGGGCCCACGGAGCCCATCTGCCCTTTCTGGAGAACCGGAGCCTGGCCGCGGCCGACGTGGCGGTGGTCTCGGCCCATAAGACCCTGCCCGCCCCCGGGCAGTCCGCCCTCCTCTTCTCCTCCCGCTTCTCCCTGGACGAGCTGCGCCGGGCGGCCTCCCTCTACGGCAGCTCCTCTCCCTCCTACCCCATGATGGCCGCCCTGGATGCCGCCCGGGCCTGGATGGAGGAGGAGGGCCGCACCGCTCTCCGGCGCACCGCCGAGCAGGTGGCCCGCCTGCGCCGCCGCTTCCCCGCCCTCACCCCGGAGCAGGCCCCCTTGGACCCCACCCGGCTGGTCCTCCGCTGCGCCAACGGCTTTGCCGCCGAGAAGGCCCTGCAAGACCTGGGAGTCTACCCCGAGATGGCCGATGCCCGCCATGTGGTCTTCATCTGTACCGCCGCCGACACGGAGGCGGATTTTGCCCGGCTGGAGGAGGCCCTCTCCGCCGTGTGGGCCCATCAGCCCCCTCTCTCTGAACTCCCGCCCCTGCCCCCGGCCCCAGCGCCGGAGCAGGCCCTCTCCCCCCGGCAGGCCCGCTTCTCCTCCACCCGTTCCCTCCCCGTCGGCGCGGCCCTGGGTGAGATCGCCGCCTCCCAGGTGGCACCCTATCCCCCGGGCGTCCCCGTTCTCGCCCCGGGAGAGCGTGTAACGAAAAAAACTATCGCATATTTATCGCAAATAGGTTATAATATGGAGAAAGACATGGAAGTGGTTCTCCCCTGACGGTGTGTGGCCCGGGGCCCCCTGTCTTTTATTCCGAGGAGGGATTACTTATGAAACTGATCCTTGCAATCATCAACCATGACGACGCCAATGCGGTCACCCAGTCTCTGACCAAGCACGGGTTCTCTTCCACCAAGCTGGCCACCACCGGCGGCTTCCTGATGGCAGGCAACGTGACCATCCTGGTGGGCGTGGACGAGGAGAAGGTCCAGTCCGTCATTGACATCATCAAGGAGCAGTCCCATAGCCGCAAGCAGATGATCCCCACCACCTCTGAGATGAGCTACGGCTACTATCCCAGCATGCCGGTGGAGGTCGTGGTGGGCGGCGCCACCATCTTCGTGGTGGACATCGAGCGGTTCGAGCGCGTGTAAGGATGGATCTCCACGCGCTGGCGGGCAACGGTCCCCTCAAACGGCAGCTGGACCTCCAGACTGCCCGGCGGGGCCTCTCCCACGCCTACATTCTCAGCGGCCCGGCGGGCTCGGGCAAGCGCACCCTGGCCGCTCTGCTCTCGGCCGCGCTGGTGTGCTCCGGTCCCGCGGAGCAGGCCCCCTGCCTGCACTGCTCAGGCTGCCGCAAGGCCATGGGCGGCATCCATCCGGACATTGTGCGCGCCGGGGCGGAGGGCGACATCAACGTGGCCCAGATCCGCGCCCTGCGCGCCGACGCCTATATCCGGCCCAATGAGGCCGCGCGCAAGGTCTATCTGCTGGAGCGCGCCCATACCATGAATCCCAGCGCCCAGAACGCCATGCTCAAGCTGCTGGAGGAGGGACCGCCCTACGCGGCTTTTCTGCTGCTCACCGAAAACGCGGCCGCTCTGCTCCCCACCGTGCGCTCCCGGTGTGAGACCCTGACCCTCTCCCCCGTCTCTCTGCCTGAGGCGGAGGCCTTTTTATATGCCCGCTATCCCCAGCGCAGCCGGGAGGAGCTCTCGGCCGCCGCCCGGCGGTGTGAGGGCCTGCTGGGACGGGCTGTGGCCGAGCTGGAGGGAACGGCCGCCGTGGACTCCCGCCTGCGGGACACTGCCCTGCTGCTGGCCCAGCGTCTCTCCGCCGAGGACGAGCTGGCCCTGGCCGAGCTGTGCATTTCCCTGGAAAAGTGGGAACGGGACGATCTGGCCGCCCTCATGGGGGAGACTGTGCTCCTCCTGCGGGACGCGCTGGTCCAGCGTGCCGGGGCCGGACAGGAGGAAGACCCCCAGCGCCGCGCCGCCGCGGCCTCCCTGGCGTCTGCCCTCTCCCCCCGGGCTATGCTGGAGGCCATTCGGGTCCTGGAGGAGCTGCGCACCGCCTGCGGCTTTTACGTCGGCGCAGGTCATCTGGCCGGGTGGCTCTGCGCCCGCCTGGCCTCCATCCAAACGGCGCAAATTACCAGATAGATGAGGTTCCAAACTATGACGGAAATCATTGGCGTCCGCTTTAAGAGCGGGGGCAAACAATACTATTTCGATCCAAAGGGCACCCAGGTCCAGGCCGGACAGGGGGTCATCATCGAGACCTCCCGGGGCGTGGAATACGGCGAGTGCGTCCAGGCCAACACCATGGTGGAGGACTCCGCCGTGGTGCAGCCTCTGCGTCCCCTGGTCCGCATCGCCACCCCCAAGGATCTGGAGACTGTACGGCGCAACCATGAAAAGGAGGAGCGGGCCTTCCGCATCTGCCAGGAGAAGATTGCCGACCACGGTCTGGATATGAAGCTGGTGGACGTGGAATACAACTTTGACGGCAACAAGATCCTCTTTTTCTTCACCAGCGAGTGCCGGGTGGACTTCCGGGCCCTGGTAAAGGATCTGGCCAGCGTGTTCCACACCCGCATCGAGCTGCGCCAGATCGGCGTGCGGGACGAGGCCAAGATGCTGGGCGGTCTGGGCATCTGCGGGCGGCCCTTCTGCTGCTGCGGCTTCCTGGACGATTTTCAGCCCGTCTCCATCAAGATGGCCAAGACCCAGAGCCTCTCCCTCAATCCCACCAAGATCTCGGGCACCTGCGGCCGGCTCATGTGCTGCCTGAAGTACGAGCAGGACGCCTATGAGGACGCCGTCAAGCGCATGCCCAAGAACGAGTCCTTTGTGGAGACCCCCGACGGCGTGGGTACGGTCTCGCAGGTCAACCTCCTGCGGGAGACCGTGAAGGTCCGCCTGGATGACGAGCCGGAAAATCCCCGCTGCTATCACAACTGTGAGATCTGCGTGGTCCGCAACGGCAAGGGCAAGCGGCCCGAGGGCTATGTGGCCCCGCCCCCCGAGGAGTTGGCCAAGCTCCGCAAGGTGACCGCTCCCCCCGAGAGTGAGGAGGACCGTCTCTCCGCCGCCCTAGCCAATCTGACCCTGGCGGAGGAGCCCAAGCCCGCTGCCCCGGCTCCGGAAGAGGGCAGTGAGGGCGAGAAGCGTTCCCGCCGCCGCCGCTCCCGGAGCAAAAAGCCCGCACAGGCGGCCAAGCCCCAGGGCGAGGAGGCGCCTGCCAAGGAGTCCCGCGGGGACAAGCCCCGCACGGAGCGGCCCGCCCGGCCCCCCAAGCCAAAGAGTGAGCGGCCCGCACCGGCCAAGGAGGCCAAGGAGCACACCGAGTCCGCACCCGCCCAGGAGGGCGGCGAGGGACAGGAGAGCACCAAGAAGCCCCGCCGCCGGTACCGCCGTCCCCGTGGAAACCGCCCCAAGGGTGAGGGCGGCGCCCCTAAAGCCGAATGATTCTTCCCGCTGCGCTCCGCCCTCCCGGTGGAGCGCAGCGTTTCTCTTAACTTCAACGGAGGAGGAACTCCCATGACGGAACAGCAAAAAATGGCCTCCGGCCTGCTCTACGACGCCACAGACCCCGCTCTCGAGGCACAGCGCAGCCGCTGTAAGGAGCTGTGCCACCAGGCAAACCAGATCCCCCCGCTCCAGCAGCAGGCCAGAAATGCCCTCCTGCGCACCATTCTGGGCCGCACCGGCACACACTTTACCATCGAACCCTCCTTCTGGTGTGACTACGGCTATCACATTACCCTGGGGGAGCACTTCTATGCCAACCACAATCTGGTCATTCTGGACTGCGCCCCGGTGACCTTTGGGGATAACGTGTTTATCGCCCCCAACTGCGGCTTCTATACTGCCGGACATCCCATGGACCCCGCCACCCGAAACGCTGGCCTGGAGTGGGCCAAGCCCATCACCGTGGGCGATAATGTGTGGATCGGCGGAGGAGTCACCGTGCTCCCCGGCGTCACCATCGGCAGCAATAGTGTCATCGGTGCGGGAAGCGTGGTGGTCCATGACATCCCGGAGGGTGTCGTGGCCGTGGGCAACCCCTGCCGCCCTATCAAACCGGTGGAAAGGTAAGATACCAAGAAAAAGAGAGAGGATCGTTTTTTATAACGATCCTCTCTCTTTTTCTTCGCTTAGGATAGCGAGCCTACCCGGCGGGGGCACCGCTTTCTTTTCCGTAAGAAAGCGGCGGGAAAGAACGGGCCGGGGGATGCTTCCCCCGGCACCCCCTCAAAATACGCCCCAACGGGCTGGGCTCAAGTCTCAGCAATTGCAAAAGTCCGGTGAGCCAAAGGCAGAACCTTTCCGCCTGTCAGGCACTTGGTGAGTCTGGTGGTAAACTGACTCCTCTCTCCCGACGACAGTCGAAGTTGAGCGTTACCTAAAGTGCCAGACCAAAACCTCTCTTCAGCGGCGGAAAGCTTCCCCCGATATGGGTACGCACCTCTGCTGACGCTGGTCTCCCTTTTCCGCCGGGGGTGCACTGGGGGGAGGTCCGGAGGGGGAATCATTCCTGTTCCCCCTCCGGCGTTTTCTTTCCCCCCTCTTTCTTTTCGAAAAGAAAGAGGGGTTCCCGCCGAATAGGCGCGCTCCCGCGGGCAGGCGCCCTCCCCTACCGGAACTTCCGGCTCTCGGCCACCGCCAGCTCATCGCAGCGGTTGTTGAAGGGATTCTCAGCATGGCCCTTCACCCAGTGGAGATGGACTGTATGATAGTCGCACAGGTCCAGCAGCACCGCCCACAGGTCGGAATTGAGGGCGGGCTTCTTGTCGGACTTTACCCAGCCCCGGGCACGCCAGCCCTTGGCCCAGCCCTTTTCCAGGGCGTCCAGCACATATTTCGAGTCGGAATAGAGATCCACCTCACAGGGCTCTTTCAGCGCCTGGAGGGCCGTGATGACTCCGGTGAGCTCCATGCGGTTGTTGGTGGTCTGGGCCTCACCGCCAGAGAGCTCCTTCCTGTGGGGGCCATACTGGAGGATGGCCCCCCACCCGCCCGGTCCGGGATTCCCGGAACAGGCCCCGTCCGTATAGATGGTCACTTGCTTCATGAAAACTCCTCTTACAGATCCCGGAGGACCTCCTGCCGCTTCTGCTCATACTCCTCCGGGGTGATGAGCCCCTCGTCCCGGAGGGACTGGAGCTTGCGCAGGCGCTCCTCCGCCTGCTCCGGCTGTTCCGGGGCGGGCGGAGCGGAAGGCTCCACGGGGGCGGCCTGAGGTGCGGCGGGCTTTGCAGCGGCCGGAGCCGTGGGCGCATTCCGTCCCACCCGGCGGCTCTTGATGAGGGCCCGGTAGAGGTCCACCAGGGCAATGGCCCCGGCGGCCACCACCCACACCACGCCGAACATTCCCAGCTTAGGCACGCCGTAGATGGCGCCCAGTACGGCCAGCACCGCCATGATGAGCCCTTCCACCAGGGCCTGCTTGGCCCCCCGGCTCATGGTCTTCTTTTCACGCATATCCGATTACTCCTCCGTCTCCTGGGGAGCGGCCTCCGGAGCGCTCTCGCCCTCCTCACCGGCAGGCGGGAGAACGGTCTCCTCCTCCTCTTCCCGCTCGGTACGGGCGATGGAGATGACCTTCACACCCTCGCTCAGATTCATGACCTTCACGCCCTGGGCAGTACGAGAATAGACATTGATGCCCACGGCGTGGGTGCGGATGATGGTGCCGTCATCCGAGATGATGAGGATGTCGTCATTCTCGTTGACCACCTTCATGGCGGCAATGGGGCCGGTCTTGTCGGTGACCTGGTAGCCCTTCAGGCCGTAGCCGCCGCGGTTCTGGGGTCCGTCAGCGCGGATATACTCGTCCATCTCGGTGCGCTTGCCAAAGCCGTTCTCGGTGATCATGAGCACCTGGTGGTCCCGCTTGGCCCGGGCGGCCGCCACCACATAATCTCCGTCCCGCAGCTTGATGCCGCGCACGCCGTAGGCGTCCCGGCCCATGCAGCGCACGTCGGTCTCCTTAAAGCAGATCGCCATGCCCTCGTGGGTGACGATGAGCACGGCCTGCTCCCCGTCGGTCTCCCGCACGGCGATGAGCTCGTCCCCCTCGTCCAGGGTGATGCAACGGATGCCCGCCTTGCGGGCGGTGTTGATGGAGGAGAGCTGAAGCCGCTTGACGGTGCCGTTGCGGGTCACCATGACCAGATAGCGGTCCTCCGGGAACTCCCGCAGGTGGATCATGGCGGTGACCTTCTCGTCGCTCTCCACGGGCAGGACATTGACGATATTGGTACCCTTGGCGGTGCGGCCCGCCTCCGGGATCTGATAGCCCTTCTTCCGGTGGACCCGGCCCTTATTGGTGAAGAAGAGGATAAAATCGTGGGTGGAGGCGGTGAACACGGTCTCTACCATGTCCTCCTCCTTGAGGGTCTGGGCCGAGATACCCTTGCCGCCCCGGCGCTGCGCCCGGTAGGTGGAGGCGGGCAGACGCTTGATGTAACCGGCGGAGGTGAGGGTGAAGACGCACTCCTCCTCCTCGATCAGGTCCTCGATGTCGATGTCGTCCTCCACGAAGCCGATCTCGGTCTTGCGCTCGTCGCCGTACTTGTTGCGGATCTCAGTGAGCTCCTCCTTGAGGACGCCCCGGAGCATCTGCTCGTTGGAGAGCAGGTCGTTGTAGTAGGCGATCTTCTTCATGAGCTCGGCGTACTCGGCCTCCAGCTTCTCCTTCTCCAGGCCCTGGAGCCGCTTGAGCTGCATGTCCAGGATGGCCTGGGACTGAACCTCATCCAGGCCAAAGCGCTCCATCAGGCGCTCTTTGGCGTTGTCATAGCTCTCCCGGATGATGCGGATGACCTCGTCGATGTTGTCCTGGGCAATGAGCAGGCCCTTGAGGAGATGAGCCCGCTCCTCCGCCTTGCGGCGGTCAAAGATGGTGCGCCGGGTGATGACCTCCTCCTGGAAGGCGATGTACTCGTCCAGGATCTGGCGCAGGGTGAGGATCTTGGGCTGCTTCTGGTTGTTGACCAGAGCCAGCATGACGATGGCAAAGGTGGTCTGCATCTGGGTCTGGGCAAAGAGCCGGTTGAGCACCACCTGGGGATTGGCATCCTTCTTGAGCTCGATGACGATGCGCATGCCCTTTTTGCCGTCCGACTCATCCCGCAGGCCGGAGATTCCCTCCAGGCGCTTGTCGTGGACCTGGTCGGCGATATTCTCCACCAGGCGGGATTTGTTCACCTGATAGGGCAGCTCAGTCACGATGATGCGGGTACGGTTGTTGCCGAACTCCTCCATCTCGGTGCGGGCGCGCACCCGGATGTGGCCCTTACCGGTGGCGTAGGCCGCCCGGATGCCGCTGCGGCCCATGATGATGCCCTTGGTGGGGAAGTCGGGGCCCTTGATGTGCTCCATGAGGTCGTCCAGCTCGGCTTCAGGGTTGTCCAGCACGCAGATAGTGGCGTCGATGACCTCCCGCAGGTTGTGGGGCGGGATGTTGGTGGTCATGCCCACGGCGATGCCGGAGGAACCGTTCACCAGAAGGTTGGGGAAGCGGGAGGGGATGACCCGGGGTTCCTTCAGGGACTCGTCAAAGTTGGGGTCCCAGTCCACGGTCTCCTTCTCGATGTCCCGCAGCATCTCGTTTGCGATCTTTGCCATGCGGGCCTCGGTATAACGGTAGGCGGCCGGGGGATCGCCGTCCACCGAGCCGAAGTTTCCGTGGCCGTCCACCAGCGGATAGCGCATGGAGAAGTCCTGGGCCAGACGGACCAGGGCGTCATAGACGCTCTGGTCGCCGTGGGGGTGGTACTTACCCAGCACGTCGCCCACGCAGGTGGCCGACTTCTTGAAGGCCTTGTCGCTGGTCAGGCCGCTCTCATACATGGAGTAGAGAATGCGCCGGTGAACGGGCTTGAGGCCGTCCCGCACGTCGGGCAGGGCCCGGCCCACGATGACCGACATGGCGTACTCGATGTACGCGTCCTGCATCTCATGCTCCAGATTGATCTCCACGATCTTCTGATCGGGAAAGGTGATATCTTTGGTCTGATAATCGTTATTGCTCGCCAAAAAGCTCAACTCCGTTCAAGAGATAGATGGTTCCGGCGGGGCTTTCCACTCCCCGCCGGGCTGGGCATCAGTAGTCCAGGTTCATGGCCTTGCTGGCATTGCGCTCGATATACTCCCGGCGGGGCTCCACCTTCTCGCCCATGAGGAGGGTGAAGATCTCGTCGGCCTTGACGGCGTCTGCCATGGTGATGCGCTTGAGGGTACGGGTCTGGGGGTTCATGGTGGTCTCCCACAGCTCATGGGGGTCCATCTCGCCCAGGCCCTTGAAGCGGCTGATCTCCACCTTCACGTTGGGATTGCCGCCCCGCATCTCGGCGGAGATGGCATCCCGCTCCTCATCGGAGAAGGCCACGCGGGTGGTCTTGCCCCGCACCAGCTTGTACAGGGGGGGCACAGCGGCATAGACATAGCCCTTGTCGATGAGGGGACGCATGAAGCGGAAGAAGAAGGTCAGCAGCAGCGTGCGGATGTGGGCGCCGTCCACGTCGGCATCGGCCATGATGACCACCTTGTGGTAGCGGAGCTTCTCAGCGTCAAAGTCCTCCCCGATGCCGGCGCCCAGAGCGGTGATGACGGGGGTGAGCTTGTCGTTTCCGTAGACCTTGTCGGCCCGGGCCTTCTCCACGTTGAGCATCTTGCCCCACAGGGGAAGGATGGCCTGGAAGCGGGAGTCCCGGCCCTGCTTGGCGCTGCCGCCGGCCGAGTCGCCCTCGACGATGTAGATCTCAGTGAGAGAGGCGTCCCGCTCATAGCAGTCGGCCAGCTTGCCGGGGAGGGTGGCCCCGTCCAGAGCGTTCTTCCGGCGGATGTTCTCCCGGGCGCGGCGGGCAGCCTCCCGGGCCCGGTTGGCGGTCATGGCCTTCTCCAGGATGATCTTGCCCACGGCGGGGTTCTCCTCCAGGTACTCGGCCAGGCGGTCCGAGACGATGGAGTCCACCAGGGTACGGATCTCGCTGTTGCCCAGCTTGGCCTTGGTCTGGCCCTCAAACTGGGCGTTGGTGAGCTTGACCGAGATGACGCAGGTGATGCCCTCGCGGCAGTCCTCGCCGGAGACCTTGTCGTCGTTTTTCAGGATGCCCTTCTGCAGACCGTAGTTGTTGAGCACCCGGGTCAGAGCGGTCTTGAAGCCGGTCTCGTGCATGCCGCCCTCGGGGGTGTGGACGTTGTTGGCGAAGGAGACGATGTTCTCGTTGTAGCCGTCGTTGTACTGGAAGGCCACCTCGGCCATGGCGTCGTCCTTCTGGCCGGCAATGTAGATCACATCGCCGTGGAGGGGGGTCTTGTTCCGGTTGATGTAGGTTACAAACTCCCGGATACCGCCGGCGTAGTGCATGGTGTCTTCCTGCTCCTGCCCGGGACGCTCGTCCGCGGTGCGGATGCGCACGCCGGCGTTGAGGAAGGCCTCCTCCCGCATGCGGGTGTGGAGGATATCGTAGTCGTACACCGTGTCCTCGAACATCTCGGGGTCGGGCTTGAAGGTGACCACCGTGCCGTGGCGGTCGGTCTCCCCCACTACGGTCATGTCCTGGGTCACATGGCCCCGGGAGAACTTCATCTCATAGATCTTGCCGTCCTTGTGGACCTGGACCTCCAGCCACTCGGACAGGGCGTTGACCACGCTGGCGCCCACGCCGTGCAGGCCGCCCGAGACCTTGTAGCCGCCGCCGCCGAACTTGCCGCCGGCGTGCAGGATGGTGAACACCACCTCCAGGGCGGGCTTGCCGGTCTGGGGCTGGACATCCACGGGGATACCGCGGCCGTTGTCGGTGACGCGGATCACGTCCCCCTCCTGGATGGTGACCGAGATATCGTCACAGTAGCCGGCCAGGGCCTCGTCGATGGCGTTGTCCACGATCTCGTACACCAGATGGTGCAGGCCAGAGGAGGAGGTGGAGCCGATATACATGCCCGGGCGCTTGCGCACCGCCTCCAGACCCTCCAGGACCTGGATCTCGGAGCCGGTGTACTCGTGGTCCACCTGGGTCGAATTCAGTTCCAGTTCTTCAGACATAATGTAAAACCTCCAGTTTGGGATGGGAAATAACAAAACACGGGAAGCGCTTCCGGGAGAGCTCCCCGGAATCGCGCTTCCGGATAAAAGGGGCGCGCCGCCCCGTTGGGGGCAGAGCAGACCTCAGGTATCAAAGGTATTGCTCTCGGCCCGGCGCAGCAGCGTGGCCGGCGAGAGCTGGGAGATGTAGACGGTCCGCCTGCCGTCCCGCCCCACGCAGAGCACGAAGGACTTGGGCAGATCCTCGGACACGTTGACCACCCGCCCCTCCTTCTCGGCCCGGGTGAGGAAACTGCGGGTGCGGTGGGAGGCGGTGGTGTTGTCCAGATCAAAGATCCCCACCACGTCCCGGAAGGGGACCACCACGGACTGGCCCAGATGCAGATACACGGCGCTATTCCTCCTCTACAATTCGGGGACTCCAGCGGCGGCGGAAGATCCGCCAGCCCAGCGCCATGCCCAGCAGGGCAAAGAGGGCGGGCACGCCGGGAAACAGAATGATCTGGGTCAGGGGGGAGACCTGCTGGCTCTGCCAGAGGCGCCAGCGCCCCGCCCCGATGGCCCAGGTGATCCCCAGCAGCCCAAGGGGCGGAAGGAGGCGTAAGAGCCGCAGCAGACGCCATCCCCGTCCCGTCTCCCGCATGGTGAGGCGGCAGACGGTATATTCCAGCGCCACCCCCAGCAGCAGGGGCAGCAGCGTAAAGAGCACTAGGATCATATTGCGTTCCTCTCTCCCGGCGGGGGCTAGTCGGCCAGCGCGCCGGCGCGGATGTGGAAGGTCCTCCCCTCCCCCAGGCCGTCCAGAGCCTCCTCCTCACAGCAGGTGATGAAGACCTGTCCGCCCCGGATGCGCCGGAGCACGAAGTCCCGCCGGCGCTGGTCCAGCTCGGAGAGCACATCGTCCAGCAGCAGCACCGGCCACTCCCCCATGTCCTCCTGGTGGAGCTCCCGCTCGGCCAGCTTGAGGGAGAGGGCCGCAGTGCGGGTCTGCCCCTGGGAGGCAAACTGCTTGGCGCTACGCCCGTCGATGGAGACCAGCAGGTCGTCCTTGTGGGGCCCGGAGAGACAGGTGCGGCTCTCCAGCTCGGCCCGGCGGTGGCTCTCCTGGTGCTCCAGCAGTCTGGGATAGATCTCCCGGGTGGGGATCAGGGGGTCCTCCACCGTCTTGACCGTCTCATAGGAGAGGGTCATCTTCTCCCGCTCCCCCGAGAATTCCGCGTGGATGGGGGCGGCAAACTGGGCCAGCTTGCGGATAAAATGGGCCCGGTAGTGGATCAGGATCGCCCCGCAGCGGGCCATGCGGTCATTGAACTCGGGCAGCAGGTCCAGGAGAGAGGGCTTCTCCTCCCAGTCCCGGAGGATGCGCCGCTTGTGCTCGTGGAGACGGTTATACTCGGCCAGGGCGGCGGCATACCGGGGGCGCAGCTGACAGAGGGACTGGTCCAGAAAACGCCTGCGCTCGGCGCTCCCGGCCCGGATGAGCATCAGGTCCTCCGGACAGAAGAGCACGGTGTGCAGCCGCTCGGACAGCTCCCCCGCCGTCTTGAGCCGCACGCCGTTGGAGGTCATCCGCCGGCGCCGGCCCCGGGTCAGCTGTACCTCCACCTTGAAGTCCCGCCCCCGGCTCTCCAGCTGGGCGCAGATGCGGGCGGAGGGAACGTCGAAGCCGATGAGCTCCCCCTCGCTCCTGGCCCGGTGAGAGGGCGCCCCGGAGAGGTAGCGCACCGCCTCCAGCAGATTGGTCTTGCCCTGGGCGTTCTCCCCGTAGATCACGTTGACGCCCGGGGCGAAGTCGGCGGAAAAGGAGCGGTAATTGCGAAACCCCTCCAGCTCCAGGGTGCGGACCATCATCGCACGGTCAGCCGGTCGTTCCGCAGCTCCACGGTGTCACCGGGGCGCAGCTTCTTGCCCCGCATGGTGCAGACCTCGCCGTTGACCCGCACCAGGCTGTCCTGGATCAGGTTCTTGGCCTCTCCCCCGGTGGACACGGCCCCGGCAAACTTGAGAAAGGCCTCCAGTTTGATGAATTCAGTGGTAATGGCTACTTCCTTTTCTTGCATGTGTGCTTCCTTTCTCCTGCACGGGACTGCATAATTATGCGCCCCGTGCGGCTCTCCCTTATTCCCCGGCCTTCAGGCGGACGGGCAGGACCATATACAGAAAGTTTTCTTCTCCCTCGGCGGGCAGGATCACGCAGGGGGACACGCTGGTGGTCAGCTCCAGCCGGACCCGGTCGGCGGGGGCCGCCTTCAGGGCGTCCATGAGATAGCGGTTGTTGAAGCCGATCTCCAGACCGCCGCCGTCCCCGTCGATGGGGCACTGGTCGGCTGCGTCTCCAATGGCCGTTTTTGTACTGATTTTCAGCATATTTTGCTCAAAAACGCAGCGAAGCGGGCTTTTTAGTTTATCACTGATGATGAGGGAGACACGGTCGATGGAGGAGAGGAGGGCACGGGTGTCTCCCTCTACCTTGATGGAATTGTTGCGGGGGATGGCCTGGCGGTAGGCCAGGAATTCGCCCTCCAACCGGCGGGAGACCAGCATGGTCTCCCCCACTTTGAACATCACATGGCGGGCACCCTGAGTGATTGAGGCCGGTTCTTCCACATCGGAGCAGATTTTTTCCACCTCGGAGAGGGCGGCGCCGGGCACAACAAAGGAAAATTCTTCCGCTCCTTCCTTTTTTTCGATGCTCTCGTGCCGTAGGGCCAGACGGTAGCCGTCCACTGATACGATGGTGAGGCCGTCTTGGCCCACTTCAAAGAGGGAGCCGGTGTGGATGGGGCGGCTCTCGTTGTCGCTGACGGCGAAGAGGGTTTGAGAAATCATAGATTTTAGCTTATTTTGCCCAATTTCCAGGGAGTTTTGGTATTCAACAGTGGGAAGTTCTGGAAATTCTTCCGGGTCGGTGCCCAGAATGTTGAATTCGCTCATGCCGCATTTGATGTTGACCATGTAGTGTTCGGCGGTAAATTCTACGATGTCGTCGGGGAGCTTACGAATGATCTCTCCAAAAAGACGCGCCCCCAGGACGAGGGTACCTTTGGCGCGGATTTCGGCGGGTACGGTGGTGCGGATACCGGTTTCCAGATTGTAGCCGGTGAGTCTGAGTTCCTGATCGGCTTCTAACAGGATACCTTCCAGAGCTGGAATGGAGCTCTTTGGAGACACAGCACGTGACGTTGTGCTGATGGCTGCCTGAAGAAGGGCTTTTTCGCAGGAGAATTTCATTGAGATGGGACCTCCGTTTCGGTGCTCCTGGCCTCCGATGGGGAGAAAAGGAGAGGGTAATAAGTTCGTAGTAATAGCAGTAGGGGAAAATTATGTGGAAAAGTGGATGTTTTGCTTGCGGCGCTAAGATTTGCCCGTCCACAGGGGGTGTGGATAAAAAAGGGTGCTTTCCACATCCTTTTTGGGCAGCCGCAGGTTTTCCACAGGGAATTGTCCACAAGCCCACAATTTGCGGTGGAGATGTGGAAAAGTGGAAGATCACCGCGGCGGCGGGCCGCCGCTCCCTCCACACAGTGGGTCTGCGGGGTGGAAAAGGGGGCTTTAATTGTCGTAGCGGGCGTTGATATTGGAGTTGAGATCTTTGATAATCTCGGCCACTTCGGGGTTGGTCTTCATGAGTTTTTCCACCCGATCGATGGAGTGCATGACGGTGGTGTGGTCCCGACCCTCAAATTCCTTACCGATCTCCTTGAGGGAGAGATTGGTCATGCGGCGGATCTGGTACATGGCGATCTGCCGGGCGAGCGCGGTATCCTTGGTGCGGCCCTGTCCCCGGAGGGCGTCGTTTTCGATGTTATAGAACTTGCACACCTCTTCGATGATGACATCGGGAGAGGGGAGAAAATCGGCCTTGTCCTTGCACATGTCCCGGACGGCGCGGATGACGGTGTCCACGTCTACGCTTTCCCCCATCAGCTCCTGGAAGGCCAGGATCTTGTTGACGGTGCCCTCGATCTGGCGTACATTGGAGGTGATGTTGTCCGCGATATACTGGAGGACGGGCTCGGGCAGGTTCATGCCCCGGCGGATGGCCTTGTTTTTGATGATGGCCACCCGGGTCTCGTAGTCGGGTGGCTGGATGTCCACGGGCAGGCCCCACTCGAACCGGGTGCGCAGCCGGTCGTCCAGGCGCAGCATCTCCTTGGGGGGACGGTCTGCGGTAAAGACGATCTGGCGTCCGGCCTCATAGAGGGTGTTGAAGGTGTGGAACATCTCCTCCTGGGTAGACTCCCGTCCGGCGATGAACTGCACGTCGTCCATGAGGAAGACGTCGGCAGAGCGGTATTTTTCCCGGAATTCCTCGTTGCGGCCCTCCCGGATGGCCTGGACCAGCTCGTTGGTGAAGGTGTCCCCCTTCAGGTAGATGACCCGGAAGTCCGGGTGGTTCTGGTGGATCCGGTGGGCGATGGCGTAGAGCAGGTGGGTCTTGCCCAGGCCGGATTCCCCGTAGATGAAGAGGGGGTTATAGCTGTGGGCGGGGTTTTCGGCCACGGCCAGGGCGGCGGCGTGGGCAAATTTATTGGAAGAGCCCACGACGAAGCGCTCAAAGGTATAGTCCTCGGTGCCGGGCATGAAGGAGCCGTCGTCCACCGGCTTGGCGGTCTCGGTGAACTCCTGCAGCTCCCCCTCGCCCAGGACCACCACGTCAAATTCGGAGGAAAAGAGCTCGTGGAGGGCCTTTTTGATGGAGGGAAGATAGCGGGAGAGGATGATGTCCCGCTTGAAATTGGAGGGTGTGTGGAGGACGAAGCGGTTGGCGTCCAGGGAGACGGCCTTGGCGTCGTCGAACCAGGTGTTGATGGTGGTGGCGGTCATGTCCGCCTCCATGAGGGAGAGTATTTTAGCCCAGACGTCCGCTGGAGAATTCATGAGTAAGACCACCCCTTGGGGGAGAAATGGGAGGGCCCGGAGGCCGGAAGGGTCCATTTCCCCAATTCTATATGTTGACATTTTATTATACCAGACAAACCGCAGCAAGGCAACGAGTTTTCCACATATACCTTTAAAATAATAAATAGGGTTGTGGAAAACTGCCTCGGCGGGTACAAGATATAGCGTGGATGTGGAAAAGTGGAAAAAATGAAGCCCAAAAAGACAGAAAAATGGTGTTGACAGGGCATTTCTTCATACGCTATAATACAGATTGCACCATGTCCTTATCTGGTGTAAAGCATTTTTCCTTTTGACGACCGCGGCCGGAATCCGGCCGTTGTGGCGGGCAGGTGGAAAACCTGCCAGAATAAGTACAGGAGGTGTACCGGAAATGGTTCGTACCTATCAGCCCAAGAAGCGCCAGCGCTCCAAAGTGCACGGCTTCCGTAAGCGCATGGCCACCGCGAATGGCCGCAAGGTGCTGGCTCGTCGCCGCGCCAAGGGCCGCGCCCGTCTGTCCCACTAAGCTGGAACAGCTCGCGCTCCGGGAAACAAACGGCATAGCGTCATAACAAGGGGCGGGGGAGTTTCATCCCACCGCCCCTGCGTAGCATCATGGGGAAAAGAGGCTGGTCCTCCCTTCCCCGGGAAAGAAAAAAGGGGAAGCGCCGTGAAAGATACCGTCTCGCTCAAATTGAACCACGAATTCCGTCGGCTCTACAGCAAGGGAAAGTCGGCGGTCTCGCCCTGTGTGGCGGTGTACTGCCGCCGGAACAAGCTGGGGAAGAACCGGCTGGGCCTGACCGTGGGGACCAAGGTGGGCAAGGCGGTGGTCCGCAACCGGACCCGCCGCCGCATCCGGGAGGCCTACCGGCTCCATGAGGGGCAGTTCCAGGTGGGCTATGACATCGTGGTGGTGGCGCGGGTGCGTGCCTCCTTTGCCCGTTATCGGGAGATCGAGCGGCAGCTTCTCAAGACCATGGATAAGCTGGGACTGGTCCGGAGGGAGAGCGTATGAAGGGTCTCCTTTTGGCCCTGATCCGCTTTTACCGCGCTAACATTTCCCCGCTGCGTCCCCCCTGCTGCCGGTTTATCCCCACCTGCTCGGCCTATGCCCTGGAGGCGGTGGAGAAGTACGGCGCGTGCAGGGGGGGCTGGCTTGCCCTGCGCCGGATTTTGAAATGTCATCCCTTTCACCGGCAGAAGAGCATCCAGTATGACCCCGTTCCCTGAGCCGTTTGTCTTCCAAATGTATCCCAGCGCCCCCATCCCGCGCGTGACTATCACTTTGGAGGCTGACACATGAAAATTCTCCTCTCCCCCTTTGTATGGGTGCTTAACACGTTTTATCAGATGACGGGCAGCTACGGCCTTGCCCTCATCCTCTTTGCGCTGGTGGTGAAGATCATCCTCTTCCCCTTCCAGCTCAAGGGCAAGAAGAGCATGATCCAGATGAACATGCTCTCCGGTCAGATGCAGAAGCTGCAAAAGCAGTACGGCAAGGACCGGGAACGCTACAACGCAGAGGTACAAAAGCTCTATGAGCGGGAAAAGGTCAACCCCATGGGCGGCTGCCTGTGGTCCTTTATCCCCCTGTTCATCCTGCTGCCCCTCTACTCCATCATCCGCGAGCCTCTGGTCTACCTGATGAACGTGGATGTAGACAATCTGAGCGCCATCGCCGATGTGCTCAACTGGGGCCAGGTGGCCTTTGACCAGAACTGGATCAAGACCGCCGGCGAAGCCTTCAACAACGGCGGCTATCATCAGCTGTACCTGTCCTCCCTCATTACCCCGGAAAACATGGCGGCGGTCCAGGCCGTGGCCGGGGAGGGCGCCAATATCTTCCCCATCAACTTTGACTTCCTGGGCATCTTCAACCTGGCTCTGGTGCCCCAGCTCAAGTTCTGGACCATCAGCGGGGGCTTTGCCCTGTTCCTGCTGCCCGTAATCTCCGCGGTGTCGGGCTTCATCTTCTCCCTGATCTCCCAGAAGACCAACGCGGTGAACAAGCAGTCGGCCGACGCCCAGAACAACCCCACCATGAAGACCATGCTCATCACCATGCCTCTGATCTCCCTGTGGATCGGCTTCTCCATGCCCGCGGCCCTGTGTCTCTACTGGATCATCCAGAACCTGCTCTCCATGGTGCAGGAGTTCATCTGCGGCAAGATGCTCAAGAAGGACTACGAGGAGGCCGCCGCCAAGGCAGCCGAGCGGGAGCGCCTGGAGAAGGAAGAGGAAAAGGAGCGCAAGCGCCTGGCCGCGGAGGAGCGGGCCCGCCGCATCGAAGAGGCCAAGCACGCCAAGGGCAAGAAGAAGAAGGAAATCCTGGAGTCCATGGAAAAGGACAACAAGGATACCGCCGTCATCTCGGTTAGCGGCATCGGACTGCGCTCCTATGCCCGTGGCCGGGCCTATGACCCCAACCGCTTCAGCCCCGACGGCCCCACCCCCTACCACGATCCCGACCGGGACTGGGACAACGCCAAGCAGGCCCAGGACACCCAGGAGGAGAAGAAGTCCCTCTTCGGCCGCAAAAAGAAGGCCGGGGAGCCGGTACAGACTCCCGTGGTGGAAGAAGAGAAACCTGTGACGCCTGTGGAGGAGCCCAAGATTTCCACACCGGAGACTCCCGCGGTGGAAAATGAGTCCGCAGACGATGTGGCCGAGGCGCCCTATGCCCCGGAGTCCGAGGAGGAGACTTCCCCGGAAGACGACAGCAAGGAGGGATAAGCCGTGCTGAAATGGATTGAGAGCACCGGCAAGACGGAGGAGGCCGCCGTAGAGGCGGCCCTGGCCAAGCTGGGCCTGGACCGGGACGATGTCTCGGTGGAGGTCCTGGAGCGGGCCAAGTCCGGTTTTCTGGGCATCGGCAGCTGCCCTGCCAAGGTGAAAGTGACCTATGAGGCCCCGGACGAGGTAGAGGAGGCCCCCGTGGTTTCCGCTCCTCCCGTGGAAGAGGTGGTCCCGGCCGCTGCCCCGGTACAGCCTGAGTCTGTGGCTGAGCCTGTCCCCGCGGCGGAGCCTGCTGCCGACCTGAGCGGCGATGAGGCGGCCGAGCGGATCCACAGCTTCCTCACCGGCCTGCTGGCCCATATGGGTGCGGAGGCCACGCCCCGCATCGAGCTGGACGAGCGCGGCAACTATCAGGTGGAGCTGGTGGGCCACAACCTGGGGGCCCTCATCGGCCGCCGGGGTGAGACCCTGGACGCCATCCAGCAGCTCACCGTCTATGCCGTCAACCGCGGCCTGAACAAGCGGGTGCGCATCCATCTGGATGCCGAGCACTATCGTGCCAAGCGGGAGGAATCTCTGGAGCGTCTGGCCAACAAGGTGGCCGGTAAGGTGGTCAAGTACCGCCGTAACGTCACGCTGGAGCCCATGAACGCCTATGAGCGCCATGTGATCCACACTGCGCTTCAGGACTACCCCGACATCACCACCTACTCGGTGGGCACTGAGCCCAACCGCCGTACCGTGGTGGCTTACAGCCGGGGCGAGCACCGGTAAGTAAATTTGCAGCAAGAGGCGGGACCCGTTTCGGGTCCCGCCTTTTCCACAGGTAAGCAGAAAAAAGTGGACAATACCGGGAAAATCCCTCTTGCAAGAATCGAACGTATGTTGTATAATCTTGTCGAACAAAAGTTCTTTTTGCCAAAGGGGAACAAAGTGCCCCGCTGCCGCGTCCAAAAGGAAAAGGCCCCCGCCCGGGACAGACGGAGGACCGGGGCAGCGCGCAAGGGCCACGCAGGAGGGATCGGTATGGAGACAACCTATCTGAGTATGGATGCCCGCTATGTGACGGTCTTTCGCGGGGTAGAGGAGCAGGCCAGCGGCGGGGATCGGGTATGTTTTACCCGGCGGTCCCGCACCCCCTCCTGCGCCCCGTCTCCTGCCGGGAAGGTGGTGGACCTGGCGGCCTACCGCCGCCAGCTGGAGTGCGCCTCAGAGCCCGAGGAGGCCCCTTCCCTGCCCACCCCCATGCGGGAGGAAATACCGGCCCGCAGCCGCCCGTGGAGTGAGCGGGTAGGCCTGGTGCTGGATCTGTGCGCCACCGGGGCCATCCTGTGTCTGACGGTGGGCGTGCTGCTGTGCTGCCTGTAAAAGAGAAGACCATACGGAACAAGAGAACGCCGCCGGCAGATGCCGGCGGCGTTCTTTCTGGTGTTCATACTTGGTGGGCGTGGCGGTACTTCTCCCGGGTGGCGATCCCTCCCCGGATGTGCCGCTGGGCCTTGTTCTCGTCCAGCACGCGCTTGACCTGGTGGTAGAGCGGCCGGTTAAACCCGGGCAGACGTTCGCTCAGGTCCTTGTGTACCGTGGATTTGCTGATGCCAAACTTCTGGGCGGCGGCACGGACAGTGGCCTTATGCTCGATGATGTACAAGGCCAGCTGTACGGCCCGCTCTTCCATGTTTCCCTTCACATAGCAACAACTCCTCTGCGCTTGCAGATGCACAGCTAACTATATGTGAAAGGAGCGGGGAGTATGTGGAAAACCAGAAAGCGTTTTTGGAAACGTGCGGAGAGATCAGGGCAGGATCTCGCCCTGGGTGGAGATGGTCACCACCTGCCAGGGGAGGAATTTGCCGCTGCGCTGGAGGGCCTGCTTGACCGCCAGCTCGATCCCGCCGCAGCAGGGGACCTCCATGCGCACCACGGTGACGCTCTGGATGTCGTTGTTGGCCAGAATTTCGGTGAGCTTTTCGCTGTAATCCACGCTGTCCAGCTTGGGACAGCCCACCAGGGTAATTTTTCCACGGATGAAGTCCCGGTGGAAGTTGGCGTAGGCGTAGGCAGTGCAGTCGGCGGCCACCAGGAGCTTGGCCCCGTCCAGCCAGGGGGCCCGGGTGGGGACCAGCTTGATCTGGACCGGCCACTGCATGAGCTCACTCTCCTGCTGGGCGGGAGCAGGCGCGGCCGTCCGAGCCGGACGGGAGAGGGACCGGGCGGCGCTGCCGGGACAGCCGCAGGGCAGGGGTGCAGACTGGGCGGCCTTGGCAGACGCCTGCCGGGCCAGAACGGCGGCCTGGTCGTAGGGGGCGGCTTCCCGCTCCACAAAGGTGATGGCATTGACGGGACAGGCGGGCAGGCAGTCCCCCAGACCGTCGCAGTAGTCGTCCCGCAGCAGGCGGGCCTTGCCGTTTACCATGCCGATGGCCCCCTCGTGGCAGGCCTTGGCGCAGGCTCCGCAGCCGTTGCAGGCCTCTTCGTCGATGTGAATGATCTTGCGGACCATAGTGATTTCCTCCCTCAGCGATGGGCGGCTTCGCCGCCTTTTTCTTGACTTTGTGCTCTGAGTATACTATGGTAAGAGAAAAAAAGCGGTTGGAAATCCAACGGAGGTAATCATGGAATCATTGGCAGCATCCCTTCTCCCCTGTCCCCTCTTCCGGGGCGTGTCCGCCGGGGAGCTCTCGGCTATGTGGAACTGTCTCCAGGCCCGGTCGGCACACTATGAAAAGGGGTGTATGATCTGGGAGGAGGGCCGCGCTGTACGGGAGGTGGGCGTGGTGCGCTCTGGAGCAGTACACATCCTGCGGGACGACTTCTGGGGCAACCGGAGCATCCAGGGGCAGGCCGGGCCCGGCGACCTTTTCGGAGAGGCCTACGCCTGCGGGGAGGAGCCCCTGGGGGTCAGCGTCCAGGCGGTGGAGGAGAGCGAGATCGTCTTCCTGGATGTGGAGCGGATTCTGACGGTGTGTCCCTCCTCCTGCCCCTTCCACGCCCGGCTGATCCACAATCTGGTGGGCGCGCTGGCCCAGAAAAACCGTCTGCTCAGCAGCAAGATCGACCAGGTCTCCCAGCGCACCACCCGCAGCAAGGTCCTCGCCTATTTGTCCTGGCAGGCCCAGCGGGCGGGAACAGCCCGCTTTGCCATTCCCTTTGACCGGCAGGGGCTGGCCGACTACCTGGCCGTGGACCGCAGTGCCCTCTCCGCTGAGCTGGGGAAAATGCGCCGGGAGGGGATCCTGGACTTTCACAAGAACCTCTTTGAGCTGAAGGAAGAGCCGTAATTATGCCTACTAGGCGGGGGCATTTGCTGCGCTCGCCGCGCGGGCCGCCTGTTCGGCGGGAACCCCTCTTTCTTTTCAAAAAGAAAGAGGGGGGAAAGAAAACGCCGGAGGGGGAACGAGGACGCTTCCCCCTCCGGACCTCCCCCTCAGTGCACCCCCGGCGGCGACGGCAGACCAGCGTCTGCGGGGTGCGTACCCACATCCGGGGAAGCTTTCCGCCGCTGACGAGAGGTTTTGGTCTGGCGCTTTTGGTAGTCTCCAACTTCGACTGCCGTCGGGAGAGAGTACCCAGTTTACTACCAGGCTCACCAGGTACCTCATAGGCAAACGCCATTGCCTTTGGCACAACCGACCTTTGCAATCGCAGAGACTTGAGCCCAGCCCGTTGGGGCGTACTTGAGGGGGCGCCGGGGGAACCATCCCCCGGCCCGTTCTTTCCCACCGCTTTCTTACGGAAAAGAAAGCGGTGCCCCCGCCGGGCAGGTGATGCCCGCCGAACAGGCGCACTTCCCATTATAAAAACCCCCGGGGCACGGAAAATCTCCGTACCCCGGGGGTTACTTGTTTTTTACGCTTACACGTTGAAGCGGAAGAGGACGATGTCGCCGTCGTGCATGACATACTCCTTGCCCTCGGAGCGGACCAGGCCCTTCTCCTTGGCGGCGTTCATGGAGCCGTTGGCCTTCAGGTCCTCAAAGGCCACCACCTCGGCGCGGATGAAGCCACGCTCGAAGTCGGTGTGGATCTTACCGGCGGCCTGGGGGGCCTTGGTGCCGTTGGTGATGGTCCAGGCGCGGCACTCGTCCTCACCGGCGGTGAGGAAGGAGATGAGGCCCAGCAGGGTGTAGCTGGCCTTGATGAGGCGGTCCAGACCGGACTCCTGGATACCCAGATCCTCCAGGAACATGGCCTTCTCTTCCCCGTCCAGCTCGGCGATCTCGGCCTCCAGCTTGGCGCACACGGGGATAACCTGGGCCCCCTCCTTGGCGGCGATCTCCTCCACCTGCTTGTAGTAGGAGACGTTCTGGTAGTCGGCAAAACCATCCTCATCCAGGTTGGCGGCATAGATGATGGGCTTGAGGGAGAGCAGCTCACTGGTAGCGATGATGGCCCGGTCCTCCTCGTCACACTGGAAGGAGCGGGCGGAGTTGCCGTCGTTCATCCAGTCCCGCAGGGCGGTGAAGAGCTCCACCTCGTGGAGGAACTTCTTATCGCTCTTGGCGGCCTTCTGGGCCTTGTCGATGCGCCGCTCCACCATCTCCACGTCGGCCATGATGAGCTCGATGTCGATGATGCCGATGTCGCGGACGGGATCGGTGGAACCCTCCACGTGGATGACGTTCTCGTCGTCAAAGCAGCGCACCACATGGACAATGGCGTTGGTCTCCCGGATGTTGGCCAGGAACTTGTTGCCCAGGCCCTCGCCCCGGGAGGCGCCCTTCACGAGGCCGGCGATGTCCACGAACTCGATGACGGCGGGGGTAGTCTTTTTGGGCTTGTAGAAGTCCGAGAGCCAGTCCAGCCGCGCGTCGGGCACGGCCACCACGCCCACGTTGGGGTCGATGGTGCAGAAGGGGTAGTTGGCGCTCTCCGCGCCGGCGTTGGTGATGGCGTTGAAGAGGGTCGATTTGCCCACGTTGGGGAGACCCACGATGCCGAGCTTCATATCAAAGACGTCCTTTCGGTGTGAAAATACGAAATTAGCCTATCTATTATACTGGATACCGGGGCAAAACACAAGGCTGCGTGCAAAAAAGCCCCCGGCTCTCTCAGAGAGCCGGGGGCCGCCAAACCCCTTACAGCAGGCACCACACCACCGTGTAAATCACAAAATACAGGATGGGCGGCAGGAGGATTAACAGAGAGGAGACAAAGGGCAGACTGGAAATATCCCGTTTAGGGGGTGGGGCTTCGGAAGCGACGGTGGGACTTCTGGTGTAATAGCTCAGGTTGCTCATGGTGCCATCCGTACCCACACAGCATAGGATCTCCACCAGCAGGATGATGGCCACAAAGATCTGCATGGGCCAGTGCTTCACGGTGCCGTAAATGGCGAAGAGTGCAAAGAGGACATAGTAGACGATATATCCGATGGTCCGCTTACTCACAGGGGCCACCTCCTTCAACCGACCTATACATACCACATAAATGGATGATATCTGCGGTGAAACATACCATCAATGCATGGGAAGCCCCTCCTTTTGTCAAATTTTATCATGGATGCTTGCTCCTGTAAATAAAAATCCGGCCCCCGTACCGGGGGCCGGAAAAAAGATCGGCTCAGGAGAGCTGGAACTGTCCGGTGTAGAGCTGGTAGTAGCGGCCCTTCTGCTCCAGAAGCTCCTCGTGGGAACCCTTCTCCTCGATCTCGCCGTGCTCGATGACCACGATGCAGTCGGAATTGCGCACAGTGGAGAGGCGGTGGGCGATGACGAAGACGGTGCGGCCCTCCATCAGGGCGTCCATGCCCTGGGCGATGAGGGCCTCGGTCCGGGTATCGATGGAGGAGGTGGCCTCGTCCAGGATCATGACCGGGGGATCGGCCACCGCCGCCCGGGCAATGGCCAGCAGCTGCCGCTGGCCCTGGCTCAGGTTGCCGCCGTCGCCGGTGACGAAGGTGTTGTACCCGTCAGGCAGGCGGCGGATGAAGGAGTGGGCATTGGCGATCTTGGCGGCCTCAATGCACTCCTCATCGGTGGCGTCCAGCCGGCCGTAGCGGATGTTGTCCATGATGGTGCCGGTGAAGAGGTGGGTATCCTGGAGCACCGCGCCCAGGGCGTGGCGGAGATCGTCCTTCCGGATGGACTGGACGTTGATGCCGTCAAAGGTGATCATGCCGCCTTCGATCTCATAGAACCGGTTGATGAGGTTGGTGATGGTAGTCTTGCCCGCGCCGGTGGAGCCCACGAAGGCGATCTTCTGGCCGGGGTTGGCATAGACATTGATCTTTTTCAGGATGCGCTTTCCGGGCACATAGGAGAAGTCCACATCGGTGAAGCGGACCGCGCCCTTGAGCTCGGTGAGGTAGTAGTCCTCGCCAGGCACATTGCGCACCGTGCCCCGGATAAGGTGGAGGGTGGTCTTACCGTTGGGATCGGCGTACTTCCAGGCCCAGCCGTGTGCGGAGAGCAGGGACAGGTCGGCGATGGGAGTAAGAGCCCCGTCGGCCTCCACCCGCACCCAGAGGCTCTCCTCCGAATCCTGATGGGGGGGCAGGAGCTTGAGCCCCTCCCCTGCCCGGACGGCCTGCCCCAGCTCGATGAGGTTCCCCTCTTCCCGGAGGACGGGAACCAGGGACATGGCGGCGGTGCGGGGCGTCTTCCAGGCCCAGGTGTGGGGATGGCCGGAGCCGGTGTGGGCAGAGAGGGTGCCGTTGGCGTCCTTCTCGGCCGGGACCAGGGTGACCACGCCCTGGTCCTCCTCGGGCTGGGCGTCCATGGCGTCAAAGATGCGCTCGGCGCCCGCCAGGGCGGACAGGATGGTGGTCAGCTGCTGGGAGATCTGGCTCAGAGGCTGGCCCACCTGACGGCAGTAGCCCAGATACAGGGTAAAGGAGCCCAGCTTGAACCCGGCCAGCAGGGAGAGCACGCCGCCGAAAGCGGCGGTGAGGGCATAGCCCACGTTCATAATGTTCATGGAGATGGGCATGACTGCGGTGGAATAGAAGCTAGCGTTGGTAGCCGCATCCCGGTAGGTCTCATTGAGGCCCTGGAACTGCTCCTTGGCCTGCTCCTCATGGGTAAAGGCCTTGACCACCTTGAGGCCCTCGATCATCTCCTGGATGTTGCCGTTGACATCACCCAGGGCATCCTGCTGCTTCTTGTAATACCGGCGGCTGCGTCCGCCGAAGACCTTGAAGACCAGGAAGGTGGAACCCAGAGTCAGAACAGATACCAAAAAGAGCAGAGGGCTCACCACCAGCATGACCACTACGATGCCCACGAACATGATAGCGCTGGAGACCAGGGAGACCAGACTCTGCTCCAGAGCCATCTGGACATAGTCGGCGTCGTTGGTGAAGCGGCTCATGAGCTCGCCGTGGGTGTGCTTGTCGAAGTAGGACAGCGGAAGGGTCTGGAGGTGATCAAAGAGGTCTTTGCGCAGGCGGTTGGTGCCCCGCTGGGCCAGCTGGACCATGATGGCCGACTGGGCGTAGACCGCCACCACGCCCACCAGATAGATGCCAACCAGCTTGAGGATATCCACAAGGAGGTCCATGGGGCCGGTATAGCCGCCGTAGGCGATGTTGTTGATGATGATGAGGTTGATGAAGGTGGAGCCGCCAATGTTGGTGCCTACCGAGAGCAGCAGGCACACCAGCACCAGAAAAAGGGGCCACTTCCGCTTGGTAAGGTAGCCCAGCAGGCGGGAGACCGTCCGCTTCAGGTCCTTGGGCTTTTCAAAGCCGCCGTGAGCTCCCGGGCCCCGCCGGGGCGCGCCGTGTGTATTGGCCATTACTCCTTCACTCCTTCCTGCTGAGACTGATAGATCTCCTGATAGATCTGGTTTGTGGCCATGAGCTCCTCATGGGTGCCGATGCCGTTGATCCGGCCGTCATCCAGGACCAGGATCCGGTCGGCATACTGCACCGAGGAGATGCGCTGGGCAATGATGATCACGGTGGTGCCCGCCAGGTTTTCCTTAAAGGAGGCACGGATGAGACCCTCGGTGGCCGAGTCCACGGCGGAGGTGGAGTCGTCCAGGATCAGGATGGAGGGATGGCGCAGCATGGCCCGGGCAATACACAGCCGCTGCTTCTGACCGCCCGAGACATTGGTGCCGCCCTGGTCCAGCATGGTGTCAAAGCCGTCGGGCAGGTTCATGACAAAGTCGTAGGCCTGGGCGTTCTTAGCGGCCTGGATCATCTCCTCCTCTGTGGCGTCGGGACGACCCCACAGAAGGTTCTCCCGGATGGTACCCGAGAAGAGCACGTTTTTCTGGAGCACCATGCCGATGCGGGCGCGCAGCTCATCCAGGGGATATTCGCGCACATCCACGCCGTCCACCAGCACCGCGCCCTCGGTCACATCGTAGAACCGGGGGATCAGGTTGACCAGAGAGGACTTGCCGGTACCGGTGCCGCCCACGATGGCCAGGAACTCGCCGGGCTTTACCTGGAAGTTCAGGTCCTCCAGTACGTCGTCGCCCGAGCCCTGAGCCTGATACTTGAAGGAGACATTGCGGAACTCCACCTCGCCCCGGGGAGCCTCCAGATAGAGGTCCCGCTCTTCCGCCTTGGGCACATAACCCGCAGGCAGAGGCCGCCGGGCGCCGTCCCGAATGGAGGGACGGGTCTCCAGCACCTCGTCGATACGCCGGGCGCAGGCGATGGCGCGGGAGAGCTGGAGCAGACTCATGGAGAGCATCATGACGCTCATCAGGATCTGGAAGATGTAGGTGATAAAGGAGCTCAGATCGCCGATGAGCATGGTGCCGCCCATGACCTGGCCGCCGCCGATGTAGAGCACGGCGGTGGTGGCCGCGTTCATGCTCAGAGTCATGATGGGCAGGATGAGGACCACGGTCATATCCACCTTCATGGTGGCGGCCGTCAGCTCGTCATTGGATTTCTTGAACTTGGCCTTCTCATGGACCTGCCGCACGAAGGCCTTCACCACCCGGATGGCCACCAGGTTCTCCTGGGTGGTGTTGTTGAGGGCGTCGATGCGCCGCTGCATGCGGTCAAAGAGCTTGCTGCACGTGCGCATGAGCAGGCCGATGGCCAGCGCCATCAGCGGAATGATGACCGCCATGACCAGGGTGAGCTGGGCATTGATGGTGATAGCCACCGCGAGAGCGGCCACCAGCATCACCACGGCCCGCACCAGCATCCGCAGGGCCATAGCCACCATCATCTGAATGGCGTTGACGTCGTTGGTGGTGCGGGTGATGAGGGAGGCCGAGGAGAAGCGGTCAATGTCGGCAAAGGAAAATTCCTGGATCTGATTGAAGAGGCCACGGCGCAGATTGGCGCCAAAGCCCTGGGCGCTGATTGCGGCGAATTTGGCGCAGAACATGCCGCAGGTCATGCTGAACATGGCCAGGATCAGCATACCCAGGCCGGTCTGAAGAATGTAGGCCAGATCCTGATTGACAATGCCTACATCCACGATGGCGGCCATGAGCCGGGGGAGAGCCAGTTCGCAGGCCACCTCCAGGATCGCCATCAGCGGGGTGAGTATGGCGTATTTCTTGTACTCACCCAGGTATGGAAGCAGTTTTCGAAACATACCTTCTTGTTCCATCCTTTCCTAACAGAAGTCATCCGGGCCTTGAAAATCACTGCCGCGGAGGTTGCGGAGCATCCGGCGGTGGTAGCTGTTGAGCTGCTCCTGTTCTTCGGGGGAGAACCCGGCGAACATCTGCTCATCCACCTGCCCCAGGATCGTAAAGCACTGCTCAACGGCCCGGCTCCCCTTTGGGGTGATCGCGATCCGCTTGCACCGCTGGTCGGAGGGGTCTCCCCTCTTTTCCACATATCCGCTCCGCTCCAGGGATTTGAGGGACATGGCCACGGTGGCCGGCGTGACGTGCAGGGCATCGGCCAATTCCTTCTGAGAGGCCAGCTTCCCCTGCTCGCTCCAGTGGCGGATCAGAAAGAGCATGGGAGGAGAACCCAGATCCTCCAGACCGCCGGCGTTGAGCTGTGCCTGAGCCCGCTTCTGATGGGCCCGGTGCAGGGCGTGAAACAGGATGCCAGGCATTTTACAGTTGGGTTTCAATCGAGATCACCTCCCGTCCGGTGAAAGAGTCCCAGATCATCAGCATACTAATGATTAGGGGGCTTACTTATTTTACGGAGGCAAGATCGATTTGTCAACCAAAAAATTTTAAAAATTTTATGACAACCAAAGGGCTGCCCAAACCGAGACGCTTAGAACGCACGTTTGCGTTTTGGGTGGGGGTATGATAAAATAGCACCAGATAAGGATTTAGGTTCTCCTCGCATCGGTGCGGGGAGCAGTCGAATAGAACAGGAGGGACCTGCCATGAAGGCGCTTTCCCCCAAGCAACAGCAGATTTATGAATTTATCATCGCCTTCCAGGCCGAGCACGGGTATCCCCCGTCGGTGCGGGAGATCGGCGAAGAAGTGGGACTCAAGTCCCCCTCCACCGTCCACTTCCACCTGAAGGGACTGGAAGGGGCGGGACTCATCACGAAGGCCGAGGGCAAGACCCGGGCCATCACCGTGGTGGGCGCGCCCGCCCATCCGGTCCTGGAGGAGCTGGATCCCCGGCCCGACCGGGTGCCCGTGGTGGGCAATGTGGCGGCCGGCGCGCCCATTCTGGCCGAGGAGTGCGTGGAGGATTATCTCACCTTTGATACCGGCGGCCGCGCCGGGGAGTATTTTGCCCTGCGGGTGCGGGGAGAATCCATGCTCCGTGCGGGCATCCTCCCCGGGGACCTGGTGGTGGTCCACCGGCAGCAGGAGTGCCGCAGCGGCGAGATCGTAGTGGCCCTCTTTGAGGATGAGGCCACGGTCAAGACCCTCCGCCGGAAGGATGGAAAGACCTGGCTCATGCCGGAGAACCCGGACTACGAGCCCATTGATGGCACCTTTGCCCAGATCCTGGGGAAAGTAGTGGCCGTGGTGCGGCGGTATTAAGCCATGGAATTCCTGGTGTTTGATACGCCGTTGGGGCAGATGGCCCTGGCGGAGGAGGGAGGCGCGCTGACTCGCCTCTTCCTCCCCGGAGAGGGGATCCCACGCCTGGTCAGCCGGGAGACGCCCCTGCTCTCGAAGGGCCGTGACGAGATTCTGGCCTATCTGCGGGGGGAGCGGCGCTCCTTTGACCTGCCCCTGGACCCCATGGGGACCCCCTTTCAGCAGGCTGTCTGGGCCGAGCTGAGGCGCATCCCCTATGGTGAGACCCGCTCCTATGCCCAGGTGGCCGCCGGGATCGGAAAGCCCAAGGCGGTGCGGGCCGTTGGGCAGGCCAATCACCGCAATCCCCTGCCCATTTTTATCCCCTGCCACCGAGTAATCGGTGCATCGGGGAAGCTCACCGGCTACGGCGGGGGGCTGGACCTGAAAGAAAAACTACTGGAACTGGAGGGAGCACGATGAAACGTCTGCTGGAAGCCGGAAATGCCTGTATTGCCGAGATGGACTGGAGAGACATGGCCCTGGTCAAGTTCTGCCTGTGCGCCATGGGAATGCTGCTGGGCCTGGCCGTTCCCAAGCGGGGGCGCAAGTGGGCCGCGCTGGGGGCGGCGGTCCTCTTTGTGGCCGCCTATATTCCCCTGGTGCTGCGTTTTCTGCCCCACCTGGGCCGTGCCCTGAGCGGGCGGGAGGACTGATCTTTGAAACTGATTTCCTGGAACGTCAACGGACTGCGCGCCTGCCTGGGCAAGGGCTTTCTGGACTTTTTCCACCAGGCGGACGCGGATGTGGTCTGCCTGCAGGAGACCAAGCTCCAGCCCCATCAGATCGAGCTGGAGCTGCCCGGCTACCATCAGTACTGGAACTCGGCGGAGAAAAAGGGCTATTCCGGTACCGCCGTGTTTACCCGGAAGGAGCCGCTTTCTGTCACCTACGGCATCGGCATGCCGGAGCACGACACGGAGGGGCGGGTTATCACCGCCGAGTATGAGGATTTCTTCCTGGTGTGCTGCTATACCCCCAACGCCCAGCGGGAGCTGACCCGCCTTGCCTACCGCATGGAGTGGGAGGACGCCTTCCGCGCCTATCTGAAGGGATTGGACGGGCAAAAGCCGGTCATCCTCTGCGGGGACCTGAATGTGGCCCATCAGGACATCGACCTGAAAAACTTCAAATCCAACCGGGGCAACGCCGGTTTTACCGATGAGGAGCGGGGTAAGATGACCGAGCTGCTCTCCGCCGGCTTTACCGATACCTTCCGCTGGCTCTATCCCGAGGTGACGGGGGCCTACTCCTGGTGGTCCTACATGTACCACGCCCGGGAAAAGAACGCGGGTTGGAGAATCGACTATTTTATCGTCTCCGACCGCCTGCGGGAGCGGATCGCCGACAGCCGCATCCTGCCTGAGGTGATGGGCAGCGACCACTGCCCCGTGGAGCTGGAGCTGAGAGAGCCATGACCAAAACCGAACAACTGGACAAGCTGGCCCGGGACGGGGAGGAGCGGCTCCTCCTGGCCCGGGCCCTGGACAAGCTGGAGACCGCCCGGCGCAAGAACATCCCGGCGGCCACCGGCTTTTTATCCCCATCGGAGCGGGTCAGTGTGGAAAACTTGATCGCGGCCAACGGCCATCCCCCTCACCTGTTCTTCGGCGGGTACCCGGGGGCGGAGCGGACCATCTGTCTCTTCCTCCCCGACTGGCAGGAGCCGGAGGATGCCCTGGCCCTGGCCATGGCGGATGAGGGGCCGGTGAAGGTCCTGCGCTGTACCTATAACGCCGACGGAGGAATTACCCACCGGGACATCCTGGGAGCCATTCTGGGCCAGGGGATCACCCGGGAGAAGGTGGGCGACCTGCTAGTAGGGCCGGAGAGCTGTGACGTGCTGGTGCTGGAAGAGCTGGCGGACTACCTGCTCCTCCATCTGGACAGTGCCGGGCGGACCCGCCTCAAGACGGGACCCATTTCCCTCTCCCAGATTTCTCCGCCGGAGGTGCGCATCAAGACCATCCGGGACACGGTAGCCACCCCCCGGCTGGACGCCCTGGTAGCCTGCGCCTTTTCCACCTCCCGGAGCAAGGCGGCGGACTTTATCTCCGCAGGGCGGGTACAGCTCAACCACCGGGAGTGCACCAAGGCCGACAAGGCGGTGGAAGAAGGGGACGTGTTCTCCTGCCGGGGACTGGGCAAGGCCGCCGTCCGGGAGCTGGGCGGCCGTTCCAAAAAAGGCCGGATCATGGTGGTGCTGGAGCGCTATCTGTAATCCCCTCCCCCCAACCCAACGAAGAAAGGAACATCCCTTATGATTACACAAGCGCAGATTGACCGGATCAACGAGCTGGCCCGCAAGGCGAAGACGCCGGAGGGCCTCACCCCCGCGGAGGTGGAGGAGCGGGACATCCTCCGCCGGGCCTATATCGCCTCGGTGCGGGCCAACCTGGTGGGCCAGCTGGAGAATACCTATATCGTAGAGCCCGACGGCACCAAGCACCGGGTCACACACAAGGATGACTGAGAGGAGCACCCCCATGGCATTGACAACGGAAAATAACCTGGAACAGCGCATCGCCCGGGTGGATGCGGCCGTCGCCCTGCGGGAGGGGGACCGGGTCCCCATGGCCCCCAAGATTGGCATGGCCTACGCCCAGACCGCCGGCATTGACCGGTATGAGGCGCTCAACGACGCCCGGCTCCTCCGGCCTGGTGTGGAGAAATTTTTGCAGACCTATCCCTGCGACCTGTTCTGGGCCGGCTCGGGCTACCCCATCCCCATGATGGAGACCCTGGGGACCACCGCCATCCGCTGGCCGGGCGCCACCTGCGGCGTGCCCCTGAACCAGGGTTTCCAGATCGTGGACGGCACCTATATGGAGGAGGACGAGTACGACGAGTTCCTCCGGGACCCCTCTCACTTCTGCATGACCAAGGTCTTTCCCCGCAAGCACAAGAAGCTGGCGGGGCTGGCCAAGCTGAACTTCCACGAGGTGGTGGAGTTCGGTCACTATGCATCCATGGCGGCCTTTGCCGATCCGGAGGTCCGGCAGGCCCTTCTGACCCTCATGTTCGCCGGAGAGCAGGCGGTG
This sequence comes from Pseudoflavonifractor gallinarum, assembly GCF_014982855.1. Classification (GTDB taxonomy): domain Bacteria; phylum Bacillota; class Clostridia; order Oscillospirales; family Oscillospiraceae; genus Pseudoflavonifractor_A; species Pseudoflavonifractor_A gallinarum. The sequence continues at coordinate 109,490 of NZ_JADCKF010000001.1, forward strand.
GAGTGGCAGCGGAACTCCGCCCTCCTGCGGGAGACCGCCCTGGCCTGTCAGACCCCTCTGGGTGCGCTGGCGGGGCAGAACGCCCCCTATGACATGCTGGCCGACAACATCCGGGGCTTTTTGAATGTGCCCATGGACCTCTATGAGATCCCGGAGAAGGTGACGGCGGCCATCGACATCATGACGGAGTACGCCCTGCAGAACGTGCGCCGCCTGAAGAACACCGGCTCCAAGTACTGCTTTATGCCCCTCCACGGCGGTACGGACGACTTCATGAGCCTGGAGGATTACCGCACCTTCTACTGGCCCTCCCTGCGGCGGGTGATGGAGGAGATCATCGACTGCGGCATGATCCCCTATGTGTTCTGCGAGGGCAAGTATGACACCCGCCTGGAAGTCCTGCGGGAGGTCCCCCGGGGCAAGGTCATCTATATGTTCGAGCAGGTGGACATCGCCCGGGCCAAGGCAGTGCTGGGCGACACCGCCTGCATCTGCGGCAATCTCCCCACCTCCCTCCTGCTCTACAGCAAGCCCCACGAGGTGGTGGACGAGACCCGGCGCCTGCTGGACACCTGTGCCCCCGGCGGCGGCTTCCTGATGGACTGCTCCATCGTGCTGGACCACTACAAAGAGGAGAATCTGGAGGCGTGGTTTGACACCACCCTCCAGTATGGGCGCTATTGAGCCCGGAACAAAAAAGCCCCGCTCTCGCTTTCGAGAGCGGGGCTTTCTGCATGTGCGGCGGATCAGGAGGCGCTGGCCAGCACCTCGCGGATATAGGACGGGACCTCTTCCCGCTCCAAATCCAGGGCGACGCACAGCTCACCGTAGAGCTGATCTTCGGCCAGACGGAGATAGCGCTCATCCAGCTTGCCGGGCTTGCGCCCGTTATCGGTGGCCGAGCGGTTTTTCTCATGAATGCTCTTGATGAGGCGGAGGAGCTCCACACAGTCGGAGGTCTGATAGGCATCCTGATAATAGCGGGACAGGGCGGGGAGACTGGTGATGCGGATGGCCTCAGTCTCGATGGAGGGAATGCTGCGCACCAGTTCCTCGGCCTGCCCCCGGGTCAGCACAGGGCGCAGCGCGACCTTGGTGTCCACAGGGATGATGATGGTCTCGGTGGTATAGAGCGGCTTGAGCGTGTAATAGAGCCGCTCTCCATTGCCGGGCCTTGTGGCGATCTCCCGGACACGGCAGACGCCGTTCCGGCCGTACACAAGCAACGATCCAACGGGATACATGAGTTGGCCTCCTCTTCTATTAATATCATATAGTATACCACAGAATGGAGATACTTTTCTATATTAAATGAAGAAAAAATAAAAATATAAAAACTTTTTATTTTTATAATGACGGAAAATAAGTCATATACAGCATAATATACACAAAAATAAGATAGAAATAAAAATAGAACAGATCATAAAAAAGAAAACTTTTTCTGCGGAAAAGCATGCGGCGCAGGGGACACCGCAGAATAGAACAGGCGGCCCGGTCTGCTGCTTTGACCGGACCGCCTGACTTGAGAAAGAGGGGAAATATCCAGTTGGATCAATAGCCGAAACCAAAGGGCCAATTGTAGTAGCCGTTGTTCTGCTGGGACTGCTGTTGCTGCTGAGAGGCCTCCAGCTTCTCCTGGCTAAGCTCTTCCTGCAGGTCGCTCAGGGCGTTCTGCCGCTCCTGGTTGTCCTCATCCAGGACCACGGAGAGGTCCTGCTTCTCCCCGTCGCGGTAAATGGTGAAGGTGACGGTATCGCCGGCCTTTTTATCCCGCACGGCGTCCTTCAGCGCGGTGCTGGAATCCACCTCCGTGCCGTCCACAGTGCAGATGATGTCGCCCTTCTGGATGCCGGCCTTCTCAGCGCAGGAGCCCTCGAGGACGGCCTCCACCGAGGCACCGGCGGGCACGCCGTACTTGGTGGCGTAGTCGGGCACATCGGTCATCAGGATGCCCACATTGGGCTTTCCGGTGACATAGCCGTGCTCAATGATGTCGGTGATCATGCTGCGCACATCGTTGATGGGGATCGCGAAGCCCAGACCCTCGATGCTGGCCTCCGAGGAGTCGCCGTTGCTGGAGAGCTTGGCGGAGGTGATGCCCACCACTTCCCCGTAGGCGTTGAAGAGGGGGCCGCCGGAGTTACCGGAGTTGATGGCGGTGTTGGTCTGGAGCATATTCATGGTCTGCCCCTCGCTGGTGGTGACCGAGCGGTCCTTGGCGGAGACCAGGCCGTCGGTGAGGGACCAGGTCAGCTCACCCAGGGGGTTGCCGATGGTGTAGACCGGCTCACCCACCACCAGGGAGTCGGAATCGCCCAGGGTGAGCGCGTGGAGGCCGGTGGCCTCGATCTTGAGCACGGCCACATCGTTCTCGGCCTCGCCGCCCACCAGCTTGGCGTCATAGGTCTGGCCGTCCACAAAGGCGACCTTGATGGAGGTGGCGTCCTTGATGACGTGGTAGTTGGTGACGATATAGCCGTCCGAGGAGATCACGAAGCCGGAACCGGCGGCGGCGCCCTGCACCACATAGCCGTAGACATTGGTGTTGACCTCAGTGGTGATACCCACACAGGCATCCACATTGGCGGCATAGAGCTGGGCGGGGGTCATGGCCTCGCCCGACTTGACGCTGGTGGTATCCACATTGACGGTGGGGTGATTCCCGCCCTCATAGAGGACGGTATTGTTGGAAGAGCGGGAGATGTACCAGGCGCTTCCGCCGCCCACCAGACCGCCGACCAGGGCGCAGCACAGGCCGAGGGCTACGACTTTGCCGGCCATACCGCCTTTCTTGCGGGGCGGCTTGGGGGGCTGGGCGCCGGTATCCCAGGGGTCGCTGTGTACGTGGAACTGGGTGGTCTCTATGGGATTGGTATCCGGTCCATCGGACTGGGGACGAAATTCCTGATTGTCAAACATAACACTCGCTCCTTTTGAGGGTTCTCTCTTGAACTGCTCTTAGGATACCCACAAAATATGTCCAAAGCGTGAAGAAACTTTACACGTTTTTTGAATTCGTATCCCCGCCTGGACGGTGCTTCAAAAAGGCGGAGAGATCAGCGGCTGCCAGGCGGATGTCCTCCAGTACGGGGTTAAAAATCCCCAGTCGGCAGATGTTGAGTACCACCATACAGACCACCGGGCCCAGGATCATCCCCAGCACGCCGGCCAGCTGCATGCCCACATAGATGCTGATCAGGGAGACCACGGGGGGAAGCCCGGTCTGATCGCCCACCACCTTGGGCTCTCCCACCCGGCGGAAGAGCGCGATCAAACCCCAGATTACCATGAGCTCAATGGACTCCCGGAGATTCCCCAGGGCCAGGTCCACCACCGCCCAGGGCACCATGACGGTGCCCGCGCCGATGATGGGGATAAAGTCCATAATGGCCAGAAGAAAGGCCAGCAGCAGCGTATAGGGCTGTCCAATGATGGTAAAGCCCGCCAGCAGAATGAAAAAGACCCCCACCGAGAGGATAAATTCGGCCTTCACATAGCCGCCGAAGGCGGAGAGGGCGGCCTGCCGCACCTCCTGCAAAAAGTGGCGGGAACGGCCGGTAAAGCGCTTGGAGACCAGATAGCGGATGTGGGGATAGTCGGCCGTCAGGTAATAGGAGCCCATCAAAAAGACCACGGTGCCCACCGCGAAGGAGGGAACCTGCTTGGCGATCCGGGTGGCATAGGCCGCCGAGCTGCCCAGGGCGGTGGTCACAGCCCCCTGGAGCCAGGTAAAGAGGCTCTCCAGATAGGCGTCGCTGGCGGTACGGATATCGGCCGGAATCAGGGACATAAAGCGGGAGAAGGCGTGATCCAGAGAGGAGAGCGCCTCCTGAAGCGCGGTGGAGATGGAGCTCCAGTCCTCATAGAGGGAGATAATCTCCTGGGCGATGTTCCAGATAAAGGCCACCAGTACGCCCCCCGCCACCGCCAGGATCAGAAGAATGAGCACCAGGGAGAGAAATTTACGGGAGATCCCCAGCCGCCGCTGGATTCCCCGCACCAGGGGATTGAGGAGCCAGGCCACCACAAAGGCCAGTACAAAGGGCATAAAGAGGGACAGCAGGGCTGGCCCCGCCAGGGCCAGCGCGGCCAGTACAAGCAGGGTGAGCAATAGCCGGATGCCAAGGCGCATCCAGAGCCGGCCCCGCTCCCGCCAGGAGAGTTCCTGATCTTCCATGGAAAGACCTCCCATTTCTGTTGGTGTATATGAGAGCAGTATAGCATGGATTCGGCGAAGAAAGGAGAGGAATCTGTAAATTTTTTTGCGTCAGCTGCCGGATGGGGTGAGATTCAGAAAGACCTGGCCTGCGGCCCGGGCAAAGCAGCGGGCGCCATTGAGGGCCTCTTGCAAGGTATTGCCATGGGTACCCACCTCCACCAACAGGGAGCCGGGAGTCAGATTTTGGTTGTAGACCGAGCTGCGCAGGGTCATGGGACGGGCCAGCGTGGGATAGAGGGTGTCCATGCTCCGCTGGATGCGGGCGGCAAGGGCCAGATTTTCCATCCAGTTGGGGTGGGTGGAGCCGCTGCCCAGCACCAGCATGACCTGAGCGGTCTTGACGCCGTCTACCTTGGTCACGGCCTTGTACACCGTGTTGTCGCTCCCCACCAGAGCGTCCCGATGGACGTCCAGCACCAGCTGGATGGAGGGATACTGGGCGAGATACTTCTGGATGGCGGCCCCCGAGCGGGAATAGGCCCCATTGTAGGCGGGATAGTCATAGACGCCCTTGTCGTGGAGCACGGAAAGGCCCATTTCGGTAAAGACCCGCTCCATCTCATTTCCCACCCGGATCATATTGTAGTTTTCGTCCAGGGTACGGGAATTCTGGTCACTGGGGGTGTAGACGTCGCTGCCGTCCGGAGTGTAGGCCTCGGTGGCATGGGTATGTATGATGAGGATTTGGGGACCCTGCTGGGGAAGCTGGGCCTTGATGGGGGCCGAGGCGGCCGCAGCCAGATCGACGGACAGGTTGGTCCGGTTATAGAGATACAGGCCGTCGGCATAGGCATATCCGTCGGTGCTGGTGGGGACCAGGGTGCGCTCCACAATGTCCCCGGGCGCGGCGGTGACTGCGGGTGGCTCTTCCTCCTCCAGGGGGGGCGTGGCAGAGGGCGCGGGCGCGGCGGAAGGGGTGGGCTGAGCGGCCAGGGGATCGGTGTCGTCGATCCCAGCGCCCTGGCGCAGCAGCGCCGACTGATCCACCACCAGACGCTGCCAGAAGTCCAGCTCGTCCATCGTGGTTCCAGTCTCCACATTCCCCAGCTCGGCCTGGAGGGCGGCGGAGACAAAGAGCGGACTGGAGGTGAGGGCGTCCAGACTCCCGGCGGCCAGCCCCCAGCCTGTCCCGGCCAGGAGGGCCCATACCGCCAGGGTGGCCAGAAAGAAGGCGGCGCAGCGCCGGAACAGGCGGGACCACAGAATGCGGCTGTGTGTACGCATGAGACATCATCCTTTCTCTTCGGTGGGGGGACGAAATGGTTGGTCAAGCATATGCGCCCGGGCAGAGGGATATGCCTGTCCGGGAAAAAGCTTCCGGATGCCCTGCGCCTTGACATTTGGACGCTTTCCGATATAATAAGGCGGACCAGTTTGCCACGTTTACCGGCTTACCCGGGCGCGATGGGCAAGAAAACAGGCATTTTTCCAGGGGACAGCCCTCTGTGGAGGGGGATACCCGGCATGGTTCCCCGGCTTTGATCGTGTGTTTGAAAGGAAGTTTGGAAGATGATACGGATTTTGACGGACAGTACCAGCGACCTCTCCCCTGCCCGCGCGGCGGAGCTGGGGGTGGAGATTCTCCCCCTCACGGTCCTCTTTGGCGAAGAGGCCTTCCAGGACGGCGTGGAAATCACAAAAGAGGAATTTTATGCCCGGCTGGAGCAGGTGGACACCCTGCCCACCACCGCCCAGATCCCCCCCGAGACCTTTATCCAGACCTTTGAGCGGCTGACCGAAAGCGGGGATCAGGTGCTGGCCATTCTGATCTCCAGCGCCATGTCGGGCACCTACCAGTCCGCCATGATCGCCCGGGGCATCGTGGACGAGAGCAACATCGCCGTGGTGGACGCCCAGACCGTCACCTTCGGCATGGGCCTTTTGGTGGAGGCCGCCTGTCTGCTCCGGGACAAGGGGCTCTCCCTGTCCGAGCTGAAGGGACAGGTGGAAGAGCTGGCCGGACGGGTGCGGCTCCTGGCCGTAGTGGACACCCTCAAGTACCTGAAGATGGGCGGGCGGATCTCGGGCGCCACCGCTGTGGTGGGCGGCCTGCTGGGCATCAGTCCCATCATCACCATTGAGGACGGCCTGGTCATCTCGGTGGGCAAATGCCGGGGCAGAAAGGCGGGCTTCCAGTTCATCCGTAAGTGGATGGAGGAGAAGGAGCCCATTGACACCACGCTGCCGGTGGCCTTCGGCCACTCCAACGCGCCCCAGGCCATGGCCGACTGCATGGCCTATTTTGCCGCGGAGACCCAGGGGATGACCGTGCTCCCCAGCGACATCGGCGCCGTGGTGGGCACCCACGCCGGCCCTGGCGCCACCGGCATCGCCTATTTTGTCCGGAAGTAAGAGAGAAACACAGCGGATGGCCTTCCCGCCCTGGGAAGGCCATCCGCTTTTGTCCGCAAATGACAGATAGGGAAAACTGTGCTATAATATCTTTCATATGGCCGTTTTATGGCCCATCTTTGCGTCCCAAAGGAGGAACCAATATGAGTGCACGGGAGGAATTCATCGAACTCTTCACCACACATATCCACCGGGAGGGCAGCGAGGCCCTGCTGGATTATCTTCAGAATAAGAGCGACTTTTTCACCTCCCCTGCGTCGGCCAAATTCCACGGGGCCTATGTGGGCGGCCTGTGTGACCACAGCGTGAACGTGTATCACTGCCTGCGGGAGTATCTGGAGCGGGAGCGGGTCAAAGAGCTCTACGGTCTGGAGTACGGGGAGGAGAGCATCGCCATCGCCGCCCTGCTCCACGACGTGTGCAAGATCGGATGCTATAAGACGGGCACCCGAAACGTCAAGGGACCCGACGGCAAGTGGCAGGCGGTCCCCACCTTCTTCTACGAGGATAACCTGCCCTATGGACACGGGGAGAAGTCGGTCTATATTCTCAGCGGCTTCATGCGTCTCACCCGGGAGGAGGCCATGGCCATCCGCTGGCACATGGGATTTTCGGGCGGAGAGGACGCCCGGCTGGTGGGGCAGGCCCTCCAGCAGTACCCCCTGGCCTTTGCCCTGAGCGTGGCCGATATGGAGGCCACGTATTTCCTGGAAAATGAGGAGGCGTAATTCCTGTGGCAAAGCGTGAAAACGATCTGGGCAGAGATCCCATCGGCCCGCTGCTGGTGCGTCTGGCCGTACCGGCAGTGACGGCCCAGCTGGTCAACGCCCTGTACAACATCGTGGACCGGATGTACATCGGCCACATTGAGGGGGTGGGTGACCTGGCCCTCACAGGACTGGGCATCTGCTTCCCGGTCATCATGTTCGTCTCGGCCATCTCCGCCCTGGTGGGTATGGGCGGCGGCTCCCGGGCGGTGGTGCGCATGGGAGAGGGCAAGATGGAGGAGGCAAACGCCATCCTGGGCAGCTGTACCGCCCTGCTGGTCCTGCTCTCCATCCTGGTGACGGTGGGCTTCCAGGTGGTGCGGGAGCCCATGCTCCTCCTCTTCGGAGCCACGGAGAATACCCTGAGTTACGCCTCGGACTACCTCACCATCTACCTGTGGGGCACCATTTTTGTGGAGATCTCCCTGGGATTGAACTTTTTTATCACCTCCCAGGGATTTTCCACCGTCTCCATGGCCACGGTCCTCATCGGAGCGGTCACCAACATCGTACTGGACCCCATTTTTATCTTTGGATTCGGGATGGGTGTACAGGGCGCGGCCCTGGCCACTATTACCGCCCAGGCCGTCTCGGCGGTGTGGGTGCTGCGCTTCCTCAGCGGAAAGCGGACCCGGCTGCGCTTCCAGCGCCGCTACTTCCGCCTGGATGGCCGGGTGCTGGCCCCGGTGCTGGCGGTGGGGGTCTCCCCTTTCATCATGCAGTCCACCGAGAGTCTGGTGAACATCTCCTTCAACTCCTCCCTCAAGGCCTTCGGCGGGGACCCTGCCGTGGGCGCCATGACCATCTGCTCCAGCATCATGCAGATTTTCAGCATGCTCTTCCAGGGGCTCTCCCAGGGGGCCCAGCCCATTGTGGGCTTTAACTACGGCGCGGGACAGATCGACCGGGTGAAAAAGACCTTCCGCCTGCTCTTCTTCTCCTCGCTGGCCTTCAGTACTGCTGCCTGGGGCGCCATCGAGCTCTTCCCCCAGGTCTTTGTATCCATCTTCAACGACGAGCCAGAGCTGGTGAGTATCGCGGTGTGGACTCTGCGGGTGTATGCCGCCGGTATGTTCATGCTGGGCATCCAGTTCTCCTGCCAGCAGACCTTTGTGGCTCTGGGAGAGGCCAAGGTCTCCCTCTTCCTGGCTCTGCTGCGCAAAATCATCCTGCTCATTCCCCTGATCTTTATCCTGCCCAACTTCTTTACGGATAAGGTGCTGGGCGTCTTTGTGGCGGAACCCGCTGCCGACGTGCTGGCTGCCATCACCACGGGTCTCATCTTCCTGTGGCGCTTCCCCCGCATCCTGCGCCGCCGGGCCCAGGAGACCCACGGACCCAAGACGGTATAAAAAAGGAGGATTTCCTGCCATGAACAACATCACGCTGATCGGTATGCCCGGCTCGGGGAAGAGCACCGTGGGGGTGCTTCTGGCCAAGACCCTGGGCTTTGATTTCCTAGACACCGACCTGCTCATTCAAAAGCGGGAGGGCGCGCTGCTCCAGGAGGTGCTTGACGCCCACGGCACGGAGGAATTTCTGGATCTGGAGGCCGATGCCATCTGCTCGGTGGACTGTGAGCGCACCGTCATTGCTCCGGGCGGGAGTGTCATCTGCCGGGCCCGGGGGATCGAGCACCTGAAGAGCTTGGGCAAGGTGATCTATCTGCGCATCCCCTGCGAGGTGCTGGAGGAGCGCATCCACAACATGGGCTCCCGGGGGATCGCCTTCCAGCCGGGCGAGACACTGCGGGACATCTATGAGTACCGCACCCCGCTGTATGAGAAATACGCCGACATCATCGTGGACGGTGATAAAGGTTCCCTGGAGGAGACCCTGGCCGCGGTGCTTCAGGCCCTGATCGGCTGCGCGTGAGCGAAAGGAGGAGCCATATGGAAGAGCGTACACGGAAGGGACTGCACATTTCGCCGGTGGACAGTGCGGAATTGTCCTATAAGACCAAGTTGGCGCTCATTGACTTCATCCGCGGCTACGAAACAGACCAGCCCTTCAAGCTGCCCAGTGAAGATCAGCTGGCCCAGCGTCTGGGCGTGAGCCGCAATGCTCTGCGGGATGTATTGGCCTCGCTGGAGGAGATGGGGCTGGTCACCCGTCAGCGCAGCAAGGGGACCCTGGCCAACCCCAAAGTGGCCCGGGAGTGCCGGATGGATACCGACCCGGGTCTGATCCGGATGATCACCCGAATGGGGTGTCAGCCCCGGTATGAGGTGACTTCCCTGCGCTTTGTGGAGGACAAGGACTCCGGGCTGGAGCAGAACTCCGACTCCTATCTGGAGGTGGGAAAGCTCTTTTATGCCGACGACACCCCGGTGGCCTTTGCCAATGACCATGTAGAGGGCAAGATCGCCGCCGGACACCGGGAGCAGTTTGAGGTTCTGCGGGAGGAAAACTGCTTTTTCTTCCTCAAGGAGTGCTGCGGTGTGTCGGTGGCATACAGCATGTCCACCTTCGACGTGATGCAGGCGGACGAGGCCCTACAGAAGCTCTTCCATGTGGGACCGGAAGAGCTCTTCCTGGTGATGGACGACATTGTCTACTCCCGGGATCTGGAGATCGTGTGCCATGCGGTATCCTATTACCGCAAGGGGTATCTGCCCCTCAAGGTGCTGCGCAAGGGCTGGTAAATCAAATTGGAATCAGGAAGACCGCGTTCCCTGGAAGCGGGGGGCGCGGTCCTTTTTTGACATGGAATAGACAAACTATACAAATTCAATTTTAAAATAAGATAATTTGCTATTGATAACAACGGAGAGGTGTGGTACTATCTCGATAGTAGAATAATACTACTAATAGAAGAACCAAAAGGACCCCGGATCAAAAAGGAGGTTTTCATTTGGATTTTTCCATCAATCAACGGGCCCTGGCCATGGTGGAGGAGGAGATCCTTCCCCACCAGGAACAGCTCCAGGTGCGGGCCCACACCCTGGCCAACGGTGCCACGGTCATCGACATGGGCGTGGAGGAAAAGGCGGGCTGGCGTGCGGGCAAGCTCTTTACCGAGAGCTGCCTGGGCGGTCTGGGCCGGCTGGACTTTACCACCATGTGGATCGGGGAGCATCTGGTCCCCGCCGCCACCATTACGGTGGACCGCCCCGCGGTGGCCGAGCTCTCCTGCCACGACGCCATCTATGTGATGAACTACCATGGGGTGCGCACCACTTTCTCCGGCCCCTTCCGGGCCATCGGGGGCATGGATGCCTATGCCCGCGCCACGCCCTACCGGGACCCCTGTACCGCCCGGGCGGTGGCCCATCTCCAGACCACAGAACTGCCTGGAGAGGAGATGACCACCCAGCTGGCCGGGGAGATCGGCATTGATCCCTCGGGCCTCTATCTGCTGGCCGCCCGGACCGGGACTCTGGCCGGAGCGGTACAGGTCTGCGCCCGCAACGTGGAGCAGACCTTCCCCACCCTGCTGGACCGGGGCTTTAATACGGATTGTGTGGTGCAGGCCTCGGGGAGTGCCCCCATCTTCGGCGCGGTGGCCGACGAGTATGTGGCCTACGGCCGGGTCAACGACTGCCTGATCTATGGGCAGGAGACCAATCTCTGGGTGGACTGCACCGATGAGGAGATTGAGCGCATCCTCCCTGATCTGACCTTTGACAAGAACCAGGACATCTACGGCGTCTCCTTTGAGGAGCTTTTTGCCCGCAGCGGGCACAACTGGGCCCATGTCCCCCGGGACTGGGACGCCCCCTGCAAGATCAATTTCCACAATCTCCGCACGGGACATGCCTTCTCCTCCGGCCGTCTGGGTTATGACACGCTGGAGCGGAGCTTTCTCGGAATCTGATGTGAGGTGACGAATATGACCAGCTTGGAGTGTGCCCGCGCGGCCTTTGCCGTGCTGTGTGAGAACAGCCCCGCCAACCACTGCCGCCTGGAGGGCAGCGTTCTGGACGCCGGGAAAGAGGTCCCCGGCGGATGGAGTTCCGCCCGGACGCTGACCGAGGGACTCTATGGCGGGAAAGCCATCGTAAACGTGTCCCAGCAGAGGTTGGGCGAGGAGCAGGTCCCCACTGTGGAGATCCTGTGCGACGACCCGGTGCTGGCCTCGGAGAGCTTTACCTCCCGTGAGGGGCTGGTGGGCCTGCAGGAGGCGGACGGCGCCTGGGCACTGGCCTATGGGGAAAACGCCGGCGGAGCGCGGGGCAATGTGGTGCTGGCCGTTCCGGCCAGCCTGTGCGCCGTGGTGGTGGAAGCCGCCGCGGCAGTGCCCCGGGCGGTATCCTATCTACTGGAGCAAGGCGTGCCCCAGGAGGAGATCCTGTGGGGCTGGAGCTGCTGCCCGGTGGTGCTCCCCTCTCTGGACGGAGAGGCGGTCCGTGCCGCCCACCGCGCCGCCATCGCTGCCCACGGGGTGTGCAGCATCTGGGTCCGGAGCACGCGCGCCGACCTGGAGACACTGGCCCGGAATTGGGGGGATTTCCGCCTGCGTCTGCACTGCCTGGAGGACGGAAAGACCTACGGCGCTTCGTCCGGAACCGGGGCCGTTTAAACGTATATCCAGGGCCCGCATTCGGGGAAATCCACTTGTATTTCCAAAGAAATATGATATACTGAATCATAGACTTTCCACATCTGCGCCCGCTGGTCTTGTCCGGCGGGCGCAGGTGCGTACCGGGGCAGCACAGCGCTCTGGAGAGAATAAATTGCAAAGGATTTCGAGACACATGACATTCCGTGAACTCGGCCTCATCGAGCCCATCCTGGGGGCCCTGGCCGAACTGGGGTATGAGCGCCCCTCCCCCATCCAGGAAAAGGCCATCCCGCCGGCCCTCACCGGGCGGGACGTACTGGGCTGCGCCCAGACCGGCACCGGCAAGACCTGCGCCTTTGCCACCCCCATCCTCCAGCGGCTCAACGCCGAGTCCGTCCAGGGCCGGCCCATCCGTGCCCTGATCCTCACCCCCACCCGGGAGCTGGCGCTCCAGATCCAGGAGAGCTTTGAGGCCTACGGCAAGCATCTGAAGCTGCGCTCCACCGTGATCTTCGGCGGCGTTGGCCAGGCTCCCCAGGTGGAGCGGCTGCGCAAGGGTGTGGACATCCTGGTGGCCACCCCCGGCCGTCTGGCCGACCTCTACCAGCAGAAGCTGCTGGACTTCTCCGGCCTGGAGATCTTTGTTCTGGATGAGGCCGACCGGATGCTGGATATGGGCTTTATCCACGATGTGAAGAAGATCCTCAAGTGGCTTCCCCCGCGCAAGCAGACCCTCTTCTTCTCGGCCACCATGCCCGCCGAGATCACCGAGCTGGTGGACTCCCTCCTTCACGACCCGGCCCGGGTGGCGGTGGACCCGGTCTCCTCCCCGGTGGAGGTCATCGACCAGAAGCTCTACTATGTGGACCGGGGCAATAAGACCAAACTCCTCTCCTCCCTGCTCATGGCGGGCAATGTGAAGAACGCCCTGGTTTTTACCCGCACCAAGCATGGGGCCAACAAAGTGGCCGGAGATCTCCAGAAGAGCGGCATCACCGCCGCCGCCATCCACGGCAACAAGAGCCAGACCGCCCGGCAGCAGGCCCTCTCCGACTTCAAGAGCGGCCGGGTCAAGGTGCTGGTGGCCACCGACATCGCCGCCCGGGGCCTGGACATCGAGGAGCTCTCCCACGTGTTCAACTATAACCTCCCCGATGTGCCAGAGACCTATGTCCACCGCATCGGCCGTACCGGCCGGGCCGGTCACGGCGGCACCGCCGTCTCCTTCTGCGACATCAATGAGAAGGATGAGCTCAAGGGCATCGAAAAGCTCATGGGCCGCTCCATCCCGGTGGTGGAGGATCACCCCTGGCCAATGGAGGTCTTTGAGCCTCTGCCCCGGGACAAGAAGGGGCGCCCGGTGAATCCGGAGGATGCCGAGGCCCGGGCGGCCGCCAAGGAGCGCCGCCGTGCCCGGGACGCGGCCAACAAGGCCGCCGCCGAAGAGCGCAAGGCCAAGGCCGCCCAGAAGGCCCAGGCGGCAGAGCCCGCTCCTGCCCCCAAAAAGAAGGGAGAGCGTCCCGCCCCGACGGTTTCGGCGGAGCAGACTCCGGCCCGGAAGAAGCGTGCCCGCGGCTACCGTGCCAGCGCTACTCTGGAGGAGGCGCTCACCGCCACCGCGCCCGCCCGTCCTGTCCGGGAGAGTGGGAACCGCCGGGAGGAGGAGTTCCACCATACCGATCCCCTGGCCGGAGATGTCATTATGGACGCCACCGCCCGCCTGCTGGCCCCCCGGCCCCGGATGTTCCAGAGCAAGGAGCAGCCCCGCAAGGAGCGCCCAGCCCGCCGGAGCAAGTCTCCCCGCCCCGCGGGAGAGGAGAACGGGCAGGAGAAGCGCCCGTCCCACTCCCCCAAGGAGGAGAAGCAGGCCCGCCCCGCCCAGAAGAAGAGCATGCCGGCCAAGGCCCTGGACGTGCTGGGCGGCGGGAAAAAGAAGCGCAATGGCCGCGGCAAGGGCCCCGGCCGTCCCCGCGAGGTGGAGCTGCGCACCGATGGGGTGAAGGACTCCACCGAGCTCTCCTCCAGCCTCATGAAGCCCTACTATCTGAGCGACGACTAAAAAGGGCCGCCTGCCGCAAGGGATAGCGTTTTCGACTTCTCAATTGAAAATAGGTATATGAAAACCGTTGCCGGGAACTGATATTACACAGTTCCCGGCAACGGTTTTTTAAAACGCTATTTCATAACAAGCCCTAAGCGGACTTTTACAGGGCCAGATCCAGCGTATAGGCTGTGTGGAGCAGGGCGGGATAGGCGTCCTCCGACCCGGCCGGGGCGGCCAGGGTGAGCTCTACATAGGAATTGGAGTTTTCCACGGAAAACACGGTGTACACAGTCGTTCCCTCCTGATAACGATAGAATACAGCGGGCAGACCCCGGAAGAGGATGACGTCGGGCTGCTCCAGCAGCTCCACACCGCCCAGGGCGTCCCGCAGCGCGGTGAGCCGGGAGACCGAGAAGTCAGCCAGCGTGGCGGCATTCTGGCCGGATTTGGCAAAGGAGAGGGCCTTCAGCGTGCCGTTCTGGTCGGTGAAGGTGAGACCGGCAGCTCCGTCCTGCTGGACCTCTTCCCAGTTCCCCGCGCCGAAGGTGAGGCGGAAGGCGCCGTCGGTATTTTCCACGGTGGTCCCGGCGGCGGGGGTGTCCAGGGCGGAGGTCACCCGGCTCTCCGGCAGGGCCAGACGGTTGAGGATGGCGGCGGCGCTGGAGCGGTCGATGGGGGCATCCGGGGAGAAGGTGCCCTCCCCCGTTCCGGCCAGTACCCCGGCGTTATAGAGGAGATAAATAGCCCCGGCGTGGGCAGTGGAGGAGGTCACATCGGGGATGGAGGCCACCCGGTTGATCCGGGGGAGCTCCTCCACCGGCAGGGCGTAGGCAAAGATACCTGCCATATCCGAGCGGGTGATGGGCGCGCTGTAATCGGAGAACTCCTTGCGCAGGATGAGGCCGTTTTCCTCGGCGTAGTCCACCGCGTTCTCATACCAGGGGGAGCCGCCGGGGGTAAAGCTCTGCCCGGTGTAGGCGGAATGGACCTGGGCGGCCATGGTGATGGCCTCAGCAGCGGAGAGTTGGCCCTGAGGATCAAAGCGGCCGTCTCCCTTGCCCTTCATCAGGCCCAGCTTCACGGCCTGCTCCACGTCGGCGGCATACCAGGCCCCGGCGGATACGTCGGAAAAGCCCGGATAGGTCCCGTCCGGGACAAAGGCGTCCATCCCGGCGGCCAGCGCGGGGACGGCAAGGGTGAGCGCCAGGCCCAGAGGGGCCAGACGGCGGAACAGGGTGTGAGCCATGATAAAACGCCTCCTAGAGAGTGTGTCAGAATGTGTTCTGCCCCATTAGACGGCGGGGCGGGGAAAAAGTTCCCCCCAATACGGAATTGACCGGGGAGAAAAAAGCGGGTATACTGTCGGCCAAAGGAGGAATGCCTATGTGGCGCGCAGTACTGGCCGCCCTGGTGGTAGTCAATCTGGTGGAATTTGCCCTGATGGGTTGGGATAAACGGCGGGCCCGGCGGGGCGAGTGGCGGGTGCGGGAGCGGACCTTTTTCCTCCTGGCCCTTCTGGGGGGCGCCCTGGGCGGGATCGTGGGGATGCAGGTCTTCCGGCACAAGACCAAGCACTGGTACTTTCGTTACGGACTCCCTGCCATCCTGATACTCCAGGGAGGGCTGGCCCTCTGGCTGGCACTGGGACGCCCCCTCCCCGGCGGCGGGTAAAAAAAGCGGGTCTGCTGATGCAGACCCGCTTTTTTGATGTGGTTCTGGGGCTGGGCCTTAGAGACCGGCGATCCGCTCCGCCACGACCGCCACTACCGGAAGGGTAATGATGGAGAGGAGGGTGGAGAGGGTGACGATCTGAGCCGCGCTCTCGGTGTCCCGGTCAAACTGCTCGGCAAACATGGCCGTGACGCCGGCCGTGGGCACACCGGACAGGATCACCACGGCGACAAAGCTGATGGGGTTAAGGTGGAAGGGCAGCAGGATCAGGGCCGTCAGGACGGGAGCCACCACCAGCTTGATGACGGCGCCCAGGTAGAGCCGGGTGTTGCGGAAGGTGGCGGGCAGGTCGGCGGCCGCCATCTGAGCGCCGATAACCAGCATGGCCAGAGGGGTGTTCAGATCGGCCAGATAGCCGATGGTATTGCCTACCGGGGAGGGCAGGCGGATCTCCGCAAAGAAGAGGGGCAGCGCAATGAGAATGCCCAGGATGGGCGGGCTGAGCAGGACCTTTTTCACCGAGAAGCGGCTGGGGCCGCCCATAAGGTAGACGCCGTAGGTCCACACCAGCAGGTTGAAGGCCACAAAGACCGGCATGGAGTACACCAGGCTTCCGTCCCCCAAGATGGCGGACATGAGGGGGAAGCCCATAAAGCCGGTGTTGCCGAAGATGACGGCAAAACGGAGAGTGTCCCGGCGGTCCAAGTCCTGCCGGCGGAAAAAGCACTGGCAGAGCAGAGCCAGGACCAGATAACTGAGGATGACCAGACCAAAGGAAAAGACCATGTCGTGCAGCAGCGCCGGGTCATATTCCACCTGGAGGGAGTCAATGATGATACAGGGCGTCACCACATACAGCAAAAGGAATGAGAGCTGGGGCAGCGCCTCGGGGGTGAGCTTTCCCAGTTTGGCCAGCAGATAGCCAACGCTCATCAGCAGAAAAAGCGTCCCCACCTGTCCAATGACGATCAACAGATTTTGAAAAAAACTGCTCAAGCAGATCTCCTCCTATGAGATACCTAAAAATTCACGCAAATTTTATTATACTGTTTTGGACCAGCATTTGTAAATAAAAAGTCCACTCAAAATTGACAAAATATCCCCCCTTGTCCTATACTGATTTCGATTCAATTGAGAATGAGGAGGAATATCATGTCACCCAAAGCATTCCGGGAACGGGGGTATCTGAGCCTGTTCGCGTCCTATTACAGGCCCCATATGGCCCTCTTCCTGCTGGATATGATCTGTGCCCTGGGCATTGCCGCGGTGGATCTGTCCTTCCCCCAGGTATCCCGCTGGGCCATGCAGACCCTGCTGCCCGACCGGCTGTTCGCCACCTTTTTCGCCGTCATGGCCATCCTCATCCTGGCCTATGTGCTCAAGGCCGGGCTGAGCTTTATCGTCACCTATTGGGGCCACCTGATGGGCGTGCGTATTGAGGCGGACATCCGCCGGGACCTCTTTGCCCATATGCAGACCCTCTCCTTTTCCTTCTATGACAAGAACCGCACCGGCCACCTGATGAGCCGGGTCACCGGCGATCTCTTTGAGATCGCCGAGCTGGCCCACCACGGCCCCGAGGATATGTTCATCTCGGCCGTGACCCTGCTGGGGGCCTTTGTGGTGATGCTGAATATGCAGTGGAAGCTGGCGCTGGCCGTCTTTGTGGTGGTGCCGGTCTTCCTGCTGTTCTCCGTGTTCCAGCGCAAGCGGATGATGCGCTCCTCCACCCAGGTCAAGCAGAAGCTGGCAGGCATCAACGGCGAGGTGGAGTCCTGCATCTCGGGCATGCGCACCGCGAAGGCCTTTGCCAATGAGGACACCGAGCGGGCCAAGTTTGAGGCGGCCAACGACCGCTACCGCAACGCAAAGCGGGGCTATTACCGCACGATGGCCATCTATTTCTCTGGAATGGAGTTTGCCATGGGCATCCTGCCGGTGCTGGTCATCGCCTACGGCGGCATCCTCATCATGCAGGGGGAGATGGACTTCATCACACTGACCACCTTCTCCCTCTATGTGACCACCTTCATCAGCCCCATCCGCAAGCTGTCGGCCTTTATGGAGATGCTCATGCAGGGCACCGCCGGGTTCAAGCGCTTTGTGGACCTCATGCGGCTGGAGCCTGAGATCCAGGATGCCCCCGACGCGGTGGAGCTGGGTGCCTCCGCCCCGGTGGCGGGCGACATCCGGGTGGAGGACGTCACCTTCCGGTACGAGAGCACCTCCCCCGCCGTGCTGGAGGGAGTCTCCCTCCACGTCCATCCGGGGGAGACCGTGGCGGTGGTGGGCCCCTCCGGCGGCGGAAAGTCCACCCTGTGCCAGCTCATCCCCCGCTTCTACGACGTGACTGAGGGGCGCATCCTCCTGGATGGCCGGGACGTGCGCGAGCTTCAGCAGCGCTCCCTGCGGGAGAACATCGGCATCGTACAGCAGGATGTGTTCCTCTTTGCGGGGACCATTTACGACAACATCCGCTACGGACGGCCCGACGCCACCGAGGAGGAGGTCATCGAGGCCGCCCGCCGGGCTGAGATCTATGAGGACATTCTGGAGATGCCCGACGGCCTCAACACCTATGTGGGTGAGCGGGGCGTCATGCTTTCGGGCGGACAGAAGCAGCGTATCTCCATCGCCCGTATCTTCCTGAAAAATCCCCCCATCCTGATTCTGGATGAGGCCACGTCCGCTCTGGACAGCGTCACGGAGCACCGCATCCAGTCGGCCTTTGACGAGCTGGCCAAGGGGCGCACCACCCTCATCATCGCCCACCGGCTCTCCACCATCCGCAGCGCCAACCGTATTCTGGTCATCGACGGCTGCGGTATCGCCGAGGAGGGCACCCATGAGGAACTGCTGGCCCGGGGTGGCCGGTATGCTGCCCTCTATGAGGCCCAGCGGGCGGTGGCGGCCGAGTAAACCGGCTGCTTCCCTGGGGTAAAATCCATAGAAAAACGGCCGGAGCCGCACGGATTTTCCGTGCGGCTCCGGTATTCTCTTTCTGCTAGGACAGGGCCTATGTGCTGCGGAAGGGGCCAAAAGGAAAGGCTTGCTCCTTGCGGTTTGGTGCGGTACAGGGTATCATAAAGCCTATGGAACAGATTCGATGATAGACCTTACAGAAGGTGTAAAGCCAAGGGGGAGGAAAAGAAATGGAATGGGTACTGAGCGTTGGGGTGGTCGCCGCAGTGCTGCTGGTGCTCTGGCGGGTCGGGGTCCTGAGCGGCGGCGCCTCTCTGTGCGTAGGCGGCTGCTGGGGCTGGCGGGACCGATGGACAGGGCGGTATTCTTATTTTTCTGGGCTGTTGTGGCGCCGCTTCCGGCCGGCCGCGGGGGGCTATGATGTGCTGGTGGTCCAGGTAAAGACGCAGGCCGGAAATTTGGACCTGGAATTGCGGGAACGGGACGGGACCGTGCTCTACTGCTGGTCGGAACTGGAGGATGCCTCTTTTTGTGTGGATGTGTGTGGAAAAAAGGACCTGATCGTCCGGATCGAGGGGAACAGTTATAAGGGAAACTTTTCCCTGCGGCTGCTCCGCTCCCAGGAGGACCGGGAAGATACACCGTAATGGGCCATATCTGACCCAGGTGGAATTTCGGGTGGAGCCGCATTAAGAGAACAACAGAGCACCCTTTTCCCCAACCTTCCATAGGATGGGGGAAAAGGAGGCTCGATATGAAGCTATGGACGGCGTTGACCGGCGCGATTTGTTTTGCGCTGGCCTGTAATTTGGACACGGTGCTGCTGGCGGCAGCCTATGGGGGGCGCGGGCTCTCCATCTCGCCCGGGCCCTCGCTGGTGCTGGCGGGAGTGACTACCCTCATCACAGCCCTCTCGCTGCTGCTGGGGAACGCGGCCACCGCAGTGCTCCCCCCGGAGACGGCGGAAGTGCTGGGCGGGCTGGCCCTGGTGGGCATTGGATGCTGGTTTTTACTGGATTACCTGCGGGGGCGCACTGAGGCGGCGGAAGAAGAGCCGTCGTCGCCCGGGCTGGCGGGTTGGGTCTCGCTGGCGGCCGCGCTGGCGGTAAACAACGCGGGTGCGGGCGTGGCAGCCGGCGCAGCCGGGATCCCCACCCTGGCGGCGGCGGGAAGCAATTTTCTGGTGACACTGGTGGCACTTCCCCTGGGACACCGGCTGGGCTGCGGTGCGGCGGAGCGGCTGCTGGGGCGGTATGCCCTTCCCCTCTCGGGCGGCCTGCTGGTGCTGCTGGGCGCCTGGGAAGTCCTGCTCTGAGGCAGGGGGACCATAGAAAGGACGGTTACATATGACAAGATTGGAGTACTTGGGCGGCCGGGAGGCCGTCATTGCGGGTATTTTGGAGGAATTTCAGGGCCTCTCCGCCCGGCCCCACGGGTCCGGACAGGAGGAGGCGGAGAGCCGCTATCTGGTGGAGCGGCTGGAGGGACTGGGCCTCTCCCCCGTCCGGGACCGGGCGGGGAACGTGATGGCGGACGTACCCGCCACGCCCGGCCGGGAGGAGTCTCCCCTTCTCATCCTCCAGGGACACATGGACATGGTGTGCACCGTCCGCCCGGGCAGCGGGTTTGATCCCCGCAGAGACCCGCCCCGGGTGGTGGTGCGGGACGGCTTTGTGCGCACCGACGGCAATTCCACCCTGGGGGCGGACAATAATTTGGGGAACGCCGTGGTCCTCTACCTGCTGGCGCAGGGCGTGGAGCACGGCCCCCTGCGCCTCCTGTTCACGGTCAGTGAGGAGGTGGGCCTCAAGGGGGCGGCCCAGGTGGACCCCAGCTGGCTGGCGGGGGCCTACGGCCTATTGAACACGGATGGGTTCCACTTCGGCCGGGCCATTGCCGGTTCGGCCGGGGGCCGGCGGGAGACCTATGTCCGTACCCTGGATCGGCGAGCGGCCACCGGGACGGAGGGCTGGCACATTGCTCTGACCGGCGGCACCGGTGGCCACTCGGGGGACGACATCCACCGGGGACGGCTCAACGCGGTGCAGACCCTGGCGTCCTTCCTCCAGGATCGGGCGGCGGACTGGGAGGTAGCCGAGTTCTCCGGCGGCTCGGCCCACAACGCCATTCCCGCCTCGGCCCAGGCGGTGCTGGTCCTTCCGGCCGGACAGGAGGGGCTTTTACAGGAGCAGGTGGCCGCCCTGAGGGCGGAGATTACCCGGCGTTACGGCGAAAGCGACCCCCATGCCCGGGTGGAGGTGGAGCCCGTGCCCTGTCCGGAGCAGGTGTGGAGCGGCGAGACCGTCCGGGCGGTGTGCGGCCTGGCCGCGGGGCTCTTCCACGGGGTATACGCCATGCACCCGGCCTTTCCGAATGTGGTGGGGGCATCGGCCAATGTGGCGGCCGTCCAGCTCCGGGGGGAGGAAGCGGCAGTGCTGGCCTTCATCCGCTGTGCCCGGCGGGAGGAGGAAGCGATCCTCTTCCCCATGCACGACGCGGCGGCGG
Source organism: Pseudoflavonifractor gallinarum (assembly GCF_014982855.1). Classification (GTDB taxonomy): domain Bacteria; phylum Bacillota; class Clostridia; order Oscillospirales; family Oscillospiraceae; genus Pseudoflavonifractor_A; species Pseudoflavonifractor_A gallinarum. Next base: position 130,474 of record NZ_JADCKF010000001.1, read on the forward strand.
CCCAGGCGGGCTTCACCCTGCGGGAGATCTCCTACTACCCTGGCTGGCCGGGCGATCCCCAGAGCCGCCTGATCCAGGTGCTCTGTCAGAGCTATCAGGAGGCCGTGGGGCGGAAAATGGAAGTGACCGCCGTCCATGTGGGGCTGGAGCCTTCCGTCCTGGGAGAAAAGGCCCCCGGTATGGTGATGGTGAGCGCGGGTCCCGACATCCTGGACGCCCATTCGGTGGATGAGCGGGCCCCTCTGGATACCCTGCCCGATTATGCCGTCACTCTGGCCGGTGTGCTGGCCGGGATTTAAAACAAACACGATAAAAATAGAACCGCGGCCCGCGATCATACGATCGCGGGCCGCGGCTTTTCTTGAAAAAGAGGGGCTTTTACATCTGGGTGAGCATCCCGGCCACCTCGGAGAGGTAGTTGGGCTGGAAGGACTCGATCTCGCCCTGGTCGCAGGCGGCGGCCAGCTTGGGATCGATGGGCAGACGGGCCAGCACCTTCAGGCCGTGCTCAGTGGCCACGGCGTCGATGTGGCTCTCGCCGAAGATGGCGTGCTGCTTGCCGCAGTCAGGGCACTGGAAGTAGCTGTAGTTCTCCACCAGGCCCAGCACGGGAATGTGCATCATCTCGGCCATCTTGACGGCCTTGGTGACGATCATGCTCACCAGATCCTGAGGAGAGGTGACCATGATGATCCCGTCCACGGGCAGGGACTGGAACACAGTCAGGGGCACGTCACCGGTTCCGGGAGGCATATCCACGAAGAGATAGTCCAGCTCGCCCCAGATGACATCGGTCCAGAACTGCTTGACAGTGCCGGCGATGACCGGACCGCGCCAGATGACGGGGTCGGTCTCATTCTCGGTGAGGAGGTTGAGGCTCATCACCTCCACCCCGCCCTTGGAGGTCTCGGGGTAGATGCCCAGCTCGCTGCCCGCGGCCCGGGTGTGGATGCCGAAGGCCTTGGGGATGGAGGGGCCGGTGATGTCGGCGTCCAGGATGCCGACCTTCTTGCCCAGGCCGGCCATGGCGCAGGCTAGAGAGGAGGTCACCAGGCTCTTGCCGACGCCGCCCTTTCCGCTGACCACGGCGATGACCTTCTTGACGTGGGAGAGCTCATGGGACGGGACCTGGAAGCTCTGGGGACTGGTGCGCTCCGAGCAGCTCTCGCCGCAGGAGGAGCAGTTGTGGGTGCATTCAGACATGGGTCATGTTCCTTCTTTCTTGTATTTCTCCAGGTAAATGGGGATCACTTGTATCGGTAGGTCCCGCCGCCGATAAACTCCCGGATGAGGGAGCTGGGCGGGACCAGCGCGGGGTCGATGGGCTCAAACCACCGGAAGGCATCCAGCAGGTCGTGGAGCTCCTTCCAGCGGGGATTGCTGGGGGGCAGACTCTCCAGAGCCTGGGCCAGCGGGGCGGTGTAATTGGCGAAGACCGCCGCCTCATAGGGCAGCGAGGAGTCCACCACGATGTGGGCCCGGCCCTTGTAGGGGGAAATATACCGCTTCTCTCCCCGGCGGACGTTGTGCCACATGGACAGGGTGTCGGTGAGGTCGGTGCCCCGGAAGTTGCAGTCCCGCACGGCCCGGCGGGTAATGCGCATCCAGGTGCCCTTGAAGCGGACCGCCCCGTCCTCCAGCACGTTGGAGCGGGCTGAGACGTAGAGGGCGGTGGCCTCCGGATGGCGCCCGGCGATGTCGTCGTTCAACGCGTGGATGCCCTCAAAGATGGCCACCTCGTTGTCCCGGAGGTGGAGGGGCCAGCCCTTGGCGTCATTGCGCATCTGGCGGGAGAACTCAAACCGGGGGATGGTGACCTCTTCCCCCCGGGAGAGGCGGGTGAAGGTCTCGTCCAGCAGGGCCATGTCCAGCAGCTGGGGGGATTCAAAGTCGATGTCCCCCTCCGGGGTGCGGGGCGCGGCGGGATGGCTGGGGGGGTGAAAGTAATTGTCCAGCGAGACCGTGTGGGTGTTCACACCCCGGCGCTCCAGCTCCTCCTCCAGCTTGAGGGCGGAGGTGGTCTTGCCGGAGCCCGACGGGCCGGAGAGGAGCACGATGGGGCTCTTCTCCATGCGCTGGACGATGACGTCGGCCGCGTGGCGGATGCGCTCCTGGTAGGCCTCGTCACACTCGGCCAGAAAGGCAGCGGGATCGTGTCGGGTGCGCGTCCGAATCTCCGTGAGGGAATAGGCCATAAAGCCTCCTTTCCGGGGGGATCACTCCCCCTGACGCAGTTGGAGCAGGAAGTCGGCGGCCTGATGTTTGCCGCGCAGAAGCTTTTCCAGACTGTCCACGTACTCGTGGGGATATTTCGGATTGGCGATGCGCTCGATGCGCCCGGTGCGGGGGTGGACCAGCTTGGTCACGCCGCCCCCTCCAAGAGATAGTATGGTGTGGAGCTCCTCCATCATGCAGATATTGTAGAGACTTTCCCAACCCGGCTTGGCCCAGCCCACATTTTCAAAGGAGCCGGACATGTATTTCTGCCGGTAGAGATAGTAGGGCACCTGCCCATGGGCGCGCAGGGTCTTCCACGCGTAGGAGAGCATGGCGTCCACATCCTCCGCCGTGGGGAGAACGGGGCTCTCCTCCGTGCCGTCCCCCATCAGGCGGGAGCCCTTCTTGAGGGCCAGAGTGTGGACGGTCACATTCTCCGGATCCAGCGCCAGGACCTGGTCCAGGGAGGCGCGGAAGCCCTCCGGCGTGTCCTGGGGCAGTCCGGCGATGAGGTCCATGTTCACGCAGGGGATGCCCGAGGCGCGCACCAGCTCAAAGGAGCGCAGGATGTCGGCGGCGGTGTGGGCCCGGCCCATGGCGGCGAGGACGGCGTCCTGCATGGTCTGGGGATTGACCGACACCCGCTGTACCCCCCGGCGGCGCAGGACGGCGAGCTTTTCCGCGGTGATGGTGTCGGGCCGCCCCGCCTCCACCGTGTATTCCGTACAGCGGGAGAGGTCAAAGCGCTCCTCCACCCGGCCCAGCAGCAGATCCAGCTGAGGGGCGCTCAGGGTGGTGGGGGTGCCGCCCCCCACGTAGAGGGAGCGCACGGCGTACCCGGCCCGGCGCAGTTCCTCCGCCGTGGCGTCCACCTCCTGGAGGAGGACCTCCAGAAAGGGCGAGAGGAGCTTGAGGGTCCGGCCCACGTCGGCCGAGACAAAGGAGCAGTAGGCGCACCGGGTGGGACAGAAGGGGATGCCGATGTAGAGGGATACCTCGTCCTCCCGCAGGCTCTGCTTGGCCCGCAGGCTGGCCTGGGCGCAGTCCAGGGCCAGGGAGGCCCGGCCCGGGGAGACCCGGTAGGTCTCCCGCAGCTCCCGCTCGGCCTCTTGGGGCGTGGCTCCCCGCTCCATGGCGCGGGTGGGGATCTTGACCGGGCGCACGCCGGTGAGGGCCCCCCAGGGGGGCTCGTGGCCCAGGGCGGCCACCCCGGCCCGGTAGAAGGCCAGCTTCAGGATACGCTGGCACACCCGGTCCCGGACCAGGGGATCTTCCCCACCGGGGACCGGGGCGGAGTCCTCACCCACGGTCTCCTTCCCCTGCCAGCGCAGGACGGCCCGGGCGTGCAGGGTGTCCCCCTGAGGGGTAAGGGTGAGGAGAACCGCGTTTGCCCCCTCGGGGGCGGGGGTATAGTCGGGCCGCTCCTCCGGAAAGAGGGTGAGCATCATCTGCTCGGCGGCATATCGGTAGTCATGTCCTTGTAAGGTCAGATGCATAAGAGGGACGGAAGGGACTTTGTTTCCCGGGAAACAGAGTCAGTCTTCCTTCATCGCCTCCTTCAGATAGTAGTTGTATTTGCGCTCATGGTCCAGCGTGGAGGGGTCCATGTGGCCGGGCAGGACGGTCAGGTCCCCTTCCAGTCCGCCCAGGCGGCGGAGGGAGGCGCGCATCGCGTCATAACTTCCCCCGGGCAGGTCGGTGCGGCCCATGGAGCCCTTGAAGAGGGTGTCGCCGGTGAGCAGGGTATCCCCCGCCCGCAGGACCACCGAGCCCTGGGTGTGGCCGGGGGTGTGGAGGACCTCCAGGTCCACCCTGCCCACCTGCACGTGGTCTCCGTCCTGGTAGAAGGTCAGCTCCCCCATCTCCTCGATGCGGAAAAAGGGCTTGGGCATCTCCGCATCGCCGGGGTGGACGTAGACGGGCACGCCGGGCAGCTCCTGCCGCAGAGCAGGCACGCCCATGGTGTGGTCGTAGTGGGCGTGGGTCAGGAGGATGCACTGCACCTCCCACCCCTCCGCACGGACGGTGGACAGGATGCGGGGATCGGGGTCGCCGGGATCGACGATGGCGCAGCGCTTGCTGGCCTCATCGGCCACCAGATAGCAGTTGGTGGACACGGCGGGGAGCAAAATGGTCTTGATTACCATGGAAATCACCTCAGTCAGAGATCGTATTACATGTGGTCGGTGTCAAAGAGAATGGTGACGGGGCCGTCGTTCTGAGAGAACACTTGCATATCCGCGCCGAATTCGCCATGTTCCACGTGAAACCCTCTGCCTTCGCACTCGGCCATGAACTTCTCGTAGAGAGGGACGGCGATGTCGGGCTTGGCGGCCCCAGTGAAGCCGGGCCGGCGGCTCTTGGTGTCGGCGTAGAGGGTAAACTGGGAGACCACCAGAAGGCTTCCCCCCACCGCCTCCAGATTGCGGTTCATCTTGCCGTTCTCGTCCTCAAAGACCCGCAGGCCGCAGACCTTATCAGCCATCTTGACGGCCTGGGCCTCGGTGTCGTTGGGGCCCACACCCAGCAGGACCAGGAAGCCCTGATCGATGGAGCCGTTGACCCGGCCGTCGATCTCGACGGAGGCGTTTTTCACTCGTGTCACAACTGCGCGCATACTATCATCCTTTATCTATATCGTGTGGAGCTACCGGTATTCCCGCTTCATGCCCCGGGCATACATGGGGTCGATGTCAAAGTAGACCAGATCACCAGCCGAGCACTTGAGGTCGGTCACGTCCACCAGGGTCTCGATGGCGCCGATGCGGCCCAGGACCCGGGCCTTCTGCCCGTTGACCCGCACGGTGATGTGGCGGGCCCGCCACCAGCGGCGCAGGGTGGCCAGGAGCCCTGCATCCCGCCCCCGGGAGACCCCAAAGCCGTTCTGATAGCCCACCGGGATCACGGCGATCCGGGTGGGGCGGTGGAGACGGACGGTGGACTCGTTGCCCACGGTGTAGTCCTTGGGGACCCAGCGGGTCTCCTCAATGCCGGCCTCGCCGTAGCCCACCCGGAGCAGGCCGTCTCCCCGCCGGCGGCGGCAGCGGCCCAGCAGGACCGATCCGGCCCGCACCGCGTCCATCCGGGCAAAATCGTAATGCATCAGGGCGTAGGAGCCGGCGGCGTGGACGATCCCGGTCTCAAAGCCGGCCTGGTGTACCGCCTCCACCACCCGGTGGAACTGCTTGAGCTGCTCGGCGGCGTTGTGCCCGTCGGCGTGGATGGAGTGGACCTGGGTATAGATGCCCGAGAGGGCCACGTTGGGCAGATTCCGGTAGATGTTCACGATCTTCTCCGGCTCCCCGGCCAGGAAGCCGCCGAAGCCCAGACCGGTATCCACCTGGATGTGGGCCTCAGCCACGGTGGAGCGGGCCTCCGCCGCGCTGTTGAGGGCGAGGCCGGTGTCCACCGAGCCCACGGTGCACACCACATTCAGGTCCAGCAGGCGGTCCAGCTCCTCCCGGTCGGTGGTGGCCCGGAGCATGAGGATCTCCTCATCCACCAGACCGGCCTTGCGCACGGCCTCGGCCTCCTCTGGCTCGGACACGGCAAAGCGGCGGACGCCCTCCTCCCGGAGAAAGCGGGCCAGCTCCGCGGTGCCCGCGCCGCCGCCGTCCCCGGTGAGGACCCCGTAGATGGCGGCGCTGCCCGCCCGCTCTTTCACCACGGCAATATTGTGTTTCAGGGCTTTTTTCTCCAAAACCAGTGTTTTCACAGCCCTCGCCTCGCTTGTCTCGGTCATGTTCCCCCGCAGGGGACAGGTTAACTTTCATTATAACGCCTCCCCCATCTATCGTCAATGAAAAGCAGGGCGGAAGCGGGAGGGAAACCTTGTGTTTTGCCAGGAAAAGTGGTACAATTTCTTGATAATACCCTTTGGACAAACAGAAAGCGGAGGAACCGACTTGAAGCGAGAGACGACACAGATCACCGCCGAGCAGATCGCGGTGCAGATGGACTACTGCATGAAGATCCACGCCATGAACGCCCAGATGGACCACACCCCTCTGGCCATGGTGGACACCTATGGCTGCCAGCAGAACGAGGCCGACTCCGAGCGTCTGCGGGGCTACCTGAGCGAGATGGGCTACGGCTTTACCGACGACGAGCACAAGGCCGACCTGGTGCTGGTGAACACCTGCGCCATCCGGGAGCACGCCGAGCAGCGCGTGCTGGGCAACGTGGGGGCCCTCACCCACACCAAGCGGGCCAACCCCAACCAGATCATCTGCCTGTGCGGCTGCATGGCCCAGGAGGAGCATGTGGCCAAAAAGGTGCGGGAGTCCTACCGCCAGGTGGATCTCCTCTTTGGACCCCACGCCCTGTGGCGCTTCCCGGAGCTGCTGTGGCGCTTCCGGGCCACCGGCAAGCGGGTCTTTGAGCACACCGATGAGGCCGGTTCCATCGCCGAGGGCATCCCGGTGGTGCGTCAGGGCGGCGTGAAGGCATGGGTCTCCATCATGTACGGGTGCAACAACTTCTGCACCTACTGCATCGTCCCCTATGTCCGTGGCCGGGAGCGCAGCCGCCGTCCCCAGGTCATTCTGGAGGAGATCCGGGGCCTGGTGGCCGAGGGCTACAAGGACATCACTCTGCTGGGCCAGAACGTCAACTCCTACGGCAAGGACCTGGACGGGCCCATGGACTTTGCCGATCTGCTGAAAGAAGCCGCCGGGATCCCCGGCGACTTCCTGCTGCGCTTTATGACCAGCCATCCCAAGGACGCCTCTCAGAAGCTCTTTGAGACCATGGCCTCCTCCGAGAAGATCGCCCCCTGCTTCCACCTCCCCTTCCAGGCCGGAAGCGACCGCATCCTCAAGGCCATGAACCGAGTGTACGACCGGGCGGGATACCTGGATAAGGTCCGCCGCCTGCGGGAGCAGATCCCCGATGTGGTCATCACCTCCGACGTGATCGTGGGCTTCCCCGGGGAGACCACCGAGGAGTTCGAAGAGACCCTGAGCCTCATCGAGGAGGTCCGCTTTGACGCCCTCTTCACCTTTATCTACTCTCCTCGGGTGGGTACCCCCGCGGCCAGCATGCCCGACCCCATGTCCCGGGAGGAGAAGCTCCGGAACTTCCAGCGCCTGGTGGACCGGCAGGATCAGATCTCTGAGGAGAAGCACGCGGCCTATATCGGCAAGACTGTCCGCTGCCTGGTGGATGGGAAGGACGAGAAGGGCCTCACCGCCCGCACCCCGGGCAATCGGCTGGTCCGCCTCACCGGGGAGGAGTCCCTCATCGGAAGCTTTGTGGACGTGGCCATCACCGGGGCCAACAAGTGGTCCCTATTCGGCGAGCTGGCCTAAGCTCCCCAGACGAACGCCTGCGGCCAGGGCGGGCGGAGGAGCGCATGCTGTTTGGCCTCCCCGGCCAGGGCCTGGAGGCCGCAGAAGTCCTCCAGATGGCCAAGGGCCTCCGGCCCCAGGTGGGCGCGCAGCCAGTCCAGGTGAAAGTCCCGGTAGGCGCGGTTCTGCTCGTACTCCGGGTCCGTGAGGAACCGCTGCGCCTGCTCCTGAATATAGGGACTGAGATATTCCAGTAAGTCGGGCATCGTTGGATTCCCCCATCCTAAGATAACAGCTCCGTTTGGAGATGTTCTAATCATATCAGCTCCAAATGGAGCTGTCAAGAGGAAACACGGCATGAGTGTATTGTCAGAACGTTTGAAGGAGCTGCGGCTGCTCCACCAGAAAAAGCAAGACGAACTTGCAGACATTCTGGAATTGTCGTACAGTGCCTATAAGCGCTACGAATATGGCGAGCGGGAACCTACCGCTTCTACGATCATCCGTATGGCCCAGTATTTTGAGGTCAGCGCCGATTATCTGCTGGGCCTGCGGGACGAGCCGTAAGATTTTGAGAACGCGCCTGCGCGGCGGGCGCACCGCTTTCTTTGCAAAGAAAGCGGTGGGAAAGAAAGCCCAGAGGGGGCATCCCCCTCTGGACTCCCCCTTGCATCCCCGCACCCGGGATACACCACAGAAGAAAAGGAGCCTTGACCATGCCAGCAGACACCACCCCCATGATGCGCCAGTACATCGCCATGAAGGAGGACCACCCGGACTGTATCCTCTTTTTCCGTCTGGGGGACTTCTATGAGATGTTCAATGAGGACGCCAAGCTGGTGTCGAAGGAGCTGGAGCTGACTCTCACCAGCCGGGACCGGAGCAAGCCGGAGGGAGAGCGCACCCCCATGTGCGGCGTGCCCTACCACAGCGCGGACGCCTACATCGCCCGGCTCATTGCCAAGGGGTACAAGGTGGCCATCTGTGAGCAGATGGAGGACCCGGCCACCGCCAAGGGGCTGGTGGACCGGGACATCATCCGCATCATCACCCCAGGCACGGTCATCGCCTCCTCCATGCTGGACGAGGGGCGCAACAACTTCATCTGTTCCATCTATTTGGACGAGCGGGGGGCCGGGCTGTGCTTCTGTGACATCTCCACCGGAGAGATCTCAGTGACCTCCTTCCACGGCGGGGATGCCCTGGAGCACCTTCAGAACGAGCTGGGCCGCTTCTCCCCCCGGGAGGCCCTCCTCTCCGAGGGGGCCAGCCGGAACGAGGCCCTGGGGGCCTTCCTGCGGGACAAGCTGGAGTGCCGCTGTGAGAACGGCGGGGAGGAGCGCTACCGCCCCGAAACGGCGGGGGCCGCCGTGAAAAAGCAGTTCCAGAGCGGGGTGAGCGCCCTGCCTGAGGGGGACAGCCACGCGGTCCAGGCGGTGGGAGGATTGCTCTCCTACCTCTATGAGACCCAGAAGACCGACCTCTCCCACCTCTCCACCCTCACCTACTTCACCTCCGGGCAGTTCATGGAGCTGGATCTCACCGCCCGGCGGAACCTGGAGCTCACCGAGACCCTGCGCGCCAAGGAGAAGAAGGGCTCCCTTCTCTGGGTGCTGGACAAGACCCGCACCGCCATGGGCCGCCGCCTCATCCGCACGTGGATGGAGCGGCCCCTCCTCTCTCCCGCCGCCATCCACCGCCGCCTGGGCGCGGTGGAGGCCCTGGTGAACGACCCCATCGCCCGGGAGGAGATCATCCTCTGCCTGCGGGAGATCACCGATCTGGAGCGGCTCATCGGGCGCATCGTCTACGGCACCGCCGGCGGGCGGGATCTGGTGGCCCTCTCAGGCGGCCTGGGCAGGCTCCCCCATCTGCGGGATCTGCTGGAGGGGCTGTCCTCTCCCCTGCTCCAGTCCCTGCGGGAGGAGCTGGACGACCTCTCCGACCTGCGGGAGCTCATCGGCCGGGGCATCCAGGACGATCCCCCCTTCTCGGTCCGGGAGGGCGGCTTCATCCGGGACGGCTACGACCCGGAGGTGGACCGCCTGCGGGACATCCTGGTCCACGGCAAGGACATGGTGGCCGCTGTGGAGGCCCGGGAGAAGGAGCGCACCGGCATCAAGAGCCTGAAGGTGGGCTACAACAAGGTGTTCGGCTACTATATCGAGGTCTCCAAGTCCTACTACGATCAGGTGCCCGAGACCTATATCCGCAAGCAGACCCTGGTCAACTGCGAGCGGTACATCACCCAGGAGCTCAAGGATCTGGAGCACTCCATCCTCACGGCCCAGGACCGGATCACCGCCCTGGAGTACGAGCTCTTCTGTGCCATCCGGGAGGAGACCGCCCGGCGGGTGGGAGACATCCAGCGTTCGGCCGCCGCCGTGGCCCAGGTGGATGTGCTCACCTCCTTTGCGGCCGTGGCCGCCGACCGGGGCTATTGCCGGCCGGAGGTGGACCTCTCCGACGTGATTGAAATTACCGAGGGACGCCATCCGGTGGTGGAGCAGATGCTCAAGGGGGGACTCTTCGTCCCCAACGATACCCGGATGGACGCCGGCGAGAACACGGTGGCCATCCTGACCGGCCCCAACATGGCGGGCAAATCCACCTATATGCGGCAGGTGGCACTCATTGTGCTCATGGCCCAGATGGGCTCCTTCGTACCCGCCCGGTACGCCCGCATCGGCATCGTGGACCGGGTCTTTACCCGCATCGGGGCCAGCGACGATCTGAGCGCGGGCCAGTCCACCTTCATGGTGGAGATGAGCGAGGTGGCCGAGCTCCTGAAAAACGCCACCAGCAAGAGCCTTCTCATCCTGGACGAGATTGGCCGGGGCACCAGCACCTATGACGGCATGTCCATCGCCCGGGCGGTGCTGGAGTACTGCGCCGACCGCAAGCGGCTGGGGGCCAAGACCCTCTTTGCCACCCACTACCACGAGATCACGGTGCTGGAGGGGCAGATCCCCGGGGTGAAGAACTATAACATCGCCGCCAAAAAGAAGAAGGACGATATCCTCTTCCTGCGCAAGATCGTCCGGGGCGGCGCTGACCAGAGCTATGGCATCGAGGTGGCCAAGCTGGCGGGTGTCCCCGACCGGGTCATCCGCCGGGCCCGGGAGATCCTCAGCGAGCTGGAACAGGGCGGCGTGTCTGCCCCTGCTGCACCGGCTCCGTCCGGGGAGAGCCAGATGAGCCTCCTGGACCTGGGGGCCGGGGAGGTGGCCGAGCGGCTGCGCCGGGTGGATGTAAACACCCTCACCCCCATCGAGGCCATGAATCTGATCTACGAACTCAAGCAGAAACTCTGACCGCCGGAGGGCGGTCCCGGCAAAAGGAGGGATGACAGATGAATCCAATCCCCATCTGGCAGGAGAAGCTCAGCCCGGGGGAATGGCTCCGGGGCGGGGCGCTGTCGGTCCTCTATGTGGCCCTCTTCCCCTTCCTCATGGCCTGGGTGCAGCGCAATGCCTGGGAGGAGCTCCCGGTGGCCGAGTCCAACGTGGTCTACTATCTCATTTCTGTGCTGCTGGGCTTTGTACTCTTTTCCGGCCTGTGGAAGCGAAACCTGGACCGTCTGTTCTCCTGTCCGGGCAAGAATCTGAAGTCCATAGCCGCCGCTCTGGTGGCCTGGATCGCGCTGGATGTTCTGGTCCGGCAGATCCCCCTGCCCGTGCGCAACCCAAACGAGAGCGGCTATGCCCTGGAGTATCTCCTCTCCCCCGGCGCCACCGGAATGATCGTGGTGGTCCTCATGCCCATCGTGGAGGAGCTGCTCTTCCGGGGACTGCTCTTCGGGGGCGTCCGGCGGTACAGCCGGGGAGCGGCCTACCTGCTCTCGATGGGGCTCTTCGCCCTGTACTGCGTGTGGCAGTTTGTGTTCTCCTACGGAAGGATGGACCTGCGCTATCTGCTCCTGGCGGTGCAGTACCTGCCGGCGGGAGTCCTTCTGGCCTGGTGCTATGAGCGGGGCGGCTCCCTGTGGAGCGCGGTGCTGCTGCACATGGCCATCAACGGACTGACCCTGCTGCGCATCGTGGCGGGCTGAGCACCTGTCCGCCTTATCTCTCATTCAGAAAGTCTGGTGAATCCCTATGCCTCATATCCAACCTCTGGACCCCCATGTGGCCGACCTCATCGCCGCCGGCGAGGTGGTGGAGCGGCCGGCCTCGGTGGTCAAGGAACTGGTGGAAAACGCCATCGACGCCGGGGCCACTGCCGTCACGGTGGAGATCCAGCACGGCGGCATGACCCTCATCCGGGTTACGGACAACGGCTGCGGCATCGCCGCGGAGGAGGCCGAGACCGCTTTCCTGCGCCATGCCACCAGCAAGATCCGGAGTGAATACGACCTGGAGGCCATCGGCACCCTGGGTTTCCGGGGGGAGGCTCTGGCCGCCATTGCGGCGGTCTCCCGGGTGGATCTGCTCACCCGGACGGCGGATGAGAGCGTAGGGGTTTCCGTAGAGCTGGAGGGGGGCGTGGTGGTCTCCCGGGAGGAGGCCGGCTGTCCCCAGGGCACCACGATGGTGGTGCGGGACCTCTTCTACAACACCCCCGCCCGGCTGAAGTTTATGAAAAAGGACTCGGCGGAGGGGGCGGCCGTCTTTGCCGCCGTGCAGCGGCAGGCCCTCTCCCACCCGGAGGTGAGCATCCGCTTCCTGCGGGACGGCCGGCAGGAGCTCCTCACCCCCGGCGACGGGCAGCTCAAGAGCGCGGTCTATGCCGTCCTGGGACGGGAGATGGCCCTGGGCCTGCGGAGCGTCACCGGCTCTGGGGAGGAGATGATGGTGAACGGCTTCACCTCCCTCCCCACCTGCTGCCGGGGCACCCGGGGATACCAGCACTTCTTTGTCAACGGACGCTATGTGAAGTCCCGCACCATGATGGCCGCCCTGGAGGAGGCCTATGCCAACCAGAAGATGGTGGGCAAGTTCCCGGGGTGTGTCCTCCACCTGACCACCAAGCTGAACGCGGTGGACGTGAACGTCCATCCCACCAAGCAGGAGGTCAAGTTCGGCAGCGAGCGCAAGGTCTTTGACGCGGTGTACTACGCCGTGCGGGCCGCCCTGGAGCAGGATCAGACCCGCCCCACCGCCGTGCTGGAGCGGCCCCGGGCCCACGACAGCGTCACCCCCAACCAGACCAGGTTCCAGACCATGACGGCCCAGCAGTATCGCGCCCTGACGAGCCAGGGCGCGGCGGAGGGTGCTCCGGAGCGCCGGCACCCGGTCCGGCCGGGCCTCTCGGCCCTGGAGCGGATCCGCACCGCCCCTCTGCCGGGGGAGCGTCTGCCCCTGCACGATTACACGGCGCCCCGCACCCCGGCCGCACCGGCCCCGGTCAGCACCCCGGCGAAACCGGCATCCGCCCCCGTGGCCCGGACAGAACCGGAGGCGCACACCGCCCCCGCGGTCCCGGAGCGGGAGGAATCCGCCCCTATGAATGAGCGGCCGGTTTCTCCGACTCCGACCCATCCGGAGCCGGAGGCCAAAGCCGAAACTGCGCCCGCCGCGCCGGAGGTCCTTCCCCCTGTGGCGGAGGAGCCCGAGCCGGAGCCCTGGCGGCTGGCCGGGGAGATCTTCCACACCTATATCATCGTGGAACAGGGGGAGCGGGTGCTGCTCATCGACAAACACGCCGCCCATGAGCGGATGCACTTTGACCGGCTCAAGGCGGCGGGCTATACGCCCATGTGCCAGATGCTGCTGACGCCGGTGGTCTTTACGCCCCCTGCCGAGGAGGGCGCGGTGCTGCTCCAGAACCAGCAGCTCCTAGCCGACTTCGGCTTTGAGGTGGAGGATTTCGGCGGCGGCGGACTCATCGTGCGCCAGTGTCCCGACTATGTGGACGCCGGAGACATTGAATCCACCCTCTCCGAGCTGGCGGGCAGGCTGCTTTCCACCGGACGGGCCGACCCGGCCGCCGCCCGGGACGGTGTGATGCACACCATGGCCTGCAAGGCCGCCATCAAGGGCGGGCAGAAGAACGATCCCCACGAGCTGGAGCGGGTGGCCAAAGCCGTCCTGAGCGGAGCGGTGAAATACTGCCCCCACGGGCGCCCGGTGGCCATTGAGCTCACCCGGGGCCAACTGGAAAAACAGTTTAAGCGGGCCTGAGGGACCGGGAACAAAAAATCTCCCCCGGTCGACCGATTTCGCAGGCGAGACTTCCAATAATTGGGTATTATAGTGGCATTCCGACGGCCGTCTTAGGACAGGCCCTAGATAGAAAAGGAGTGCACTGTGATGCAAAAGACCAACAATCTTCAGGAACTGTTTCTGCTCCGGGCCCGGAGCACCCGCGCCAATGTGACGGTATTCCTCATGAATGGCTATCAGATCCGGGGACAGATTGCCGGGTTTGACGCCTTTGTGGTGGTGGTCCACAGCGAGGGCAAGCAGCAGATCATCTATAAACACGCCATTTCCACCATTATCCCGGAACGTCCGGTGGATCTGCGCCCCACGCCCCTCTCCGCGGAGGAGCCGGAGGGGTAAGATCCTGAGCGGGCGGGCTTCCGGCGCGGGAAGAAAGGAACGACATGAAACAGGGACCCCTCCTCAACCGAATCCTGATGCTGGTGCTCTTTGCGGCCCTGCTCATCTACCTGGGCGTATACGTCTGGGACAGCATGAATGACCCCTTTACCACCGCCACGGCCTATGCCTGCACGGTGGACGACGCCATAGAGGCCACCGGCTTCCTGGTGCGGGAGGAGCAGGTCATCCAGGGGAACGGAGCCGTGGTGGACCAGCTCTTCAACGAGGGAGAAAAGGTGGCACGGGGTCAGACCGTGGCGGTGCTCTACGGCAGCGCCGAGGCTGCCGAGCGGCGCAATACCCTGCTGGCCCTGGAAAATGAGCGGGATCAGCTCCAGTACGCCCTGACCCAGAGCGCCGACGCCGGGGACAACGCCCGGCTGAGCGGGGAGATCATCGATGCCATTACCACCCTGCGCTCCTCGGTGGCCTCCGAGGACTTTACCCGCCTGGAGGACCAGACGCTGGAGCTCAAGAGTCTGATCTACCAGCGGGCCGACGCCTTCGGTACGGAGGAAGAGGGGGGCACCACCGTAGCCGAGATGCAAAACCGCATCCAGGAGCTCAATGCCCAGATCAGCGCCCTTCAGTCCCAGTCCAGTCAGGACACCACCCGCGTCACGGTCAGCCAGTCGGGGACCTTCTCCGGCATGGTGGACGGCTTTGAGACCCTCCTGACCCCGGACGGACTGGAAAACCTGACTCCTGCAGATTTGGACAAGCTGAGCGCCCAGACACCCCAGCAGGACACCACTGCGGTGGGAAAGCTCATCACCAGCTCCACCTGGTATTTTGTCTGCGCCCTCTCGGAGGAGGAGGCCGCCAACCTGACCGAGGGAAAGGATATCACCGTCCGCTTTTCCCGGGACTGGTCGGGCTCGGTGGACATGGAGGTGGAGCGCCTCGGTCCGCCCCAGGGCGGACGAATGACCGTGATCCTCTCCACCGACCGCTTCCTGGCGGACACCACCCTGCTGCGCAAGCAGACGGTGGACCTGGTGTTCCGCAGCAAGAGCGGCATCCGGGTGCCCACCCAGGCCATCCGCACGGAGGAGCGCAGCGAGACCAATGAGGAGACCGGAGAGACCACGGTGCGCCAGGTCACCGGCGTCTATGCCATCGTCGGCGTACAGGCCGAGTTCAAGGAAGTGACCGTGGTGGACCAGCGGGAGGGCTACTGCGTGGTGACGCCGGTGACCACCGGCGTACCGGGGACCGATAAGAAGGCCCTGCGCTCCGGAGATGAGATCATTGTGACAGGAAAAGACCTGTTTGACGGAAAAGTAGTGCGCTGATCCGTTCAAACCAGAGAGAAACAGAGGTGCTTGTGATGTCATTGGCAGAAAAGATCCGGCAGGTAGAGGAGAACATTGCCGCCGCGGCCCGAGAGGTGGGGCGGGACCCGAGTGAGATCACCCTGGTGGCTGCCACCAAGGTCCAGACCTCCGAGACCATCCGGGAGGCCATCGCCGCCGGCGTGAAGGTGTGCGGAGAGAACCGGGTGCAGGAGATGACCGCCCACCTGGCTGACAACGCCTATGAGGGGGCCAAGCTCCACTTCATCGGCCATCTCCAGACCAACAAGGTCAAGTTTGTGGTGGGCCGTGTGGACCTCATCGAGTCGGTGGGCTCCCAGCGCCTGCTGGAGGCCATCGAGCAGCAGGCCGCCAAGGTGGGCGTGGTGCAGGATATTTTGCTGGAGGTCAACGTGGGCGGCGAGGAGAGCAAGAGCGGCGTGAGTGTGGCAGAGCTGCCCGCGCTGGCCGCCCGGGCGGCCGAGCTGCCCCATGTGCGCCTGCGTGGGCTGATGGCCATTCCGCCTGTGGCACAGAATGAGGGGGAAAACCGCCCGTTTTTTGCCCAAATGCGCCAGCTTTTTGTTGACATAAAGGAAAAAATGGACGATAATAAATCTGTTATCGACTGCCTTTCCATGGGTATGAGCCGCGACTATGAGGACGCGGTGCGGGAAGGCGCCACGCTGGTCCGGGTGGGGACGGCCCTCTTCGGGCCCCGGCCGCCCATGGGACAGCCCGGGTAAACCGGATGGAGGCACAGGCCTCCTGCCGGACCGGTCCGCGGTCCGGATAGCCCCAACGTATTGCCATGCAGGAGGGAACAAACATGGGATTTATCGATGATTTGAAGCGTCTGGCCCGTCCCTATGAGGATGAAGAGGACATGGACGGCTACGAGGACGACTTTGAAGATACCAGCCGGAACGACTTCAGCGAGCGCAAGTCCGCCCCCAAGAAGGAGAGCGCCTCGTTCAACCTGGAGCCCGAGCGGCGCAGCAACAAGGTGGTCAACATCCACACCACCACCCAGCTCCAGGTGGTGCTGGTCAAGCCCGACCGGTTTGAGAATGCCGCCGAGATCGCCGACCACCTGCGGGAGAAGCGCACGGTGGTGCTCAATCTGGAGCAGACCAACAAGGAGATTGCCCGGCGCCTGCTGGACTTCCTCTCCGGCGTGGCCTACGCCAACGAGGGCAAGATCAAGAAGGTCGCCCTGTCCACCTACATCATCACCCCGTACAATGTGGATATTCTGGGCGATCTGATCGACGAGCTGGAAAACAACGGCCTCTACTTCTAAGCGGAGAGCAGGCCGCCGGGGGCAGCCCCGGAACATGTAGAGAAGCAATAAGAGAAATGGGGTATTGGAATTATGATGACGCCTCAGGAAGTCTCCGAGCACGCCTTTGCCAAGGCTTCGTTCGGAGGTTACAACATGGCCATGGTGGACGAGTTCCTGGACGTGCTCACCGAGGACTATACCGCGCTCTATAAGGAAAACGCTGTGCTCAAGAGCAAGATGAAGGTCCTGGTGGAAAAGGTGGAGGAATACCGCTCCACCGAGGACGCCATGCGCAAGGCCTTGCTCACCGCCCAGCGGATGGCCGATGAGATGGTGGCCGAGGCCGAGGCCAAGAAGAACGAGCTGCTCCAGAATGTGGAGGCCGACGCCAAGGTCCGCCGCATCCAGCTCCAGCAGGAGCTGGCCAATGAGGAGGCCCGGCTGAGCGCCGCCCGCCAGGCCACCGCCGAGTATGTGGGCAAGCTCAAGGAGCTCTACCAGCACGAGATGGACTACCTCAACGGACTGAGCAAGCTCACGGCCGCCGCACCCAAGGCCGACCCGGTGAGCGAGACCGCCCAGGCCATCGAGCACGCGGTGGAGGAGTCCGTCCGCGAGGAGGAGAAGATCACCATCGAGGTGCCTGTGGAGGACAAGCAGGACGGCGGCCTGTACGCCGAGCTCATGGAGCTGAACATGAACCCCGCCGAGGGGGAGCGCCACAAGCGCCCCATCCGTCAGCCCATCGAGACCCCCGCGCCCGCCCCCAGCGAGAGCGAGGAGGACGACACCGCCCCCACCCGGCGCATCGACTTTTCCAATCTCCAGTTCGGCAAGGACTACGAAATCAAGTGAGCCCCTCTTGACAGAACCGGGAAAAGCGGATAAGATAGTAACGCTTTATAGGAAAAACGCGCAGATGAGGACCAGTAGCGCCGTATTTGCTGCCCAGAGAGCCGCCGTTTGGTGCAAGGCGGAGAGCGATACGGCGGGAAGATCACCTCGGAGCGGCCCGCTGAAGGACAGTAAGCGGGGACGGCCGGCGGCCGTTATCCGCCCGCCCATGGGGGTATTGCGCCCGTGGGACCGAGGGGCCGCATTGCGCGGCAAGAAGAGTGGTACCGCAGAGGTTCAAAACGCCTTTGTCTCTTGAAGTTCAGGAGACAAAGGCGTTTTTTGCTGTCTGCGGACCGCCCGGGAGAGAACTGACCAATCAAATCTGAGTATAAAAGGAGAACCAACCCATGGATTACAACCAGACCGTTCACCTGCCCCAGACCGACTTCCCCATGCGGGCGGGCCTGCCCAAGCGGGAGCCGGACATGCTCCAGGAGATGTATGACCACGACCTCTACCACAAGCTGATGAAGAAGAACGAGGGCAAGCCCACCTTCGTGCTCCACGACGGCCCTCCCTACGCCAACGGCAACATCCACATCGGCACCGCCCTCAACAAGATCCTCAAGGACATCATCGTCAAGCACCGCAACATGACCGGCTACTGCGCCCCCTATGTGCCCGGCTGGGACACCCACGGTCTGCCCATCGAGTCTGCCATCCTCAAGAACAAGAAGATCAAGCGGGATGAGCTCACCACCTCCGAGTTCCGGGAGAAGTGCAAGGAGTACGCCCTGGACTTCGTGGACAAGCAGCGGGAGCAGTTCAAGCGCCTGGGCGTGCTGGGCGAGTGGGAGAATCCCTACCTGACCCTCAAGCCCGAGTTTGAGGCCAAGCAGGTGGAGATCTTCGGTAAGATGGCCGAGAAGGGCTACATCTACAAGGGCATGAAGCCGGTCTACTGGTGCCCCGCCGACCAGACCGCTCTGGCCGAGGCCGAGATCGAGTACGCCGACGATCCCTGTACCACCATCTTCGTAAAATTCCCCGTCCAGGACGACAAGGGCAAGCTGGGCCAGTACGCCGACCTCTCCAAGGTCTACTTCGTGATCTGGACCACCACCCCCTGGACCATCCCCGGCAACTTCGCCATCTGCCTGAATGCCGAGTTTGACTATGTCCTCCTCCAGGTGCCGGGCGGGGACGTGTACGTCCTGGCCAAGGATCTGGCCGAGAGCGTCTGCAAGGCCGCCCACATCGACTTTGAGGCCTGCCAGGTCCTGGCGACCCTGAAGGGCAGCGAGTTTGAGCTGATGACCGCCAAGCATCCCCTCTTCGACCGGGAGAGCGTCATCCTCAACGGCGAGCACGTCACTCTGGACGCCGGCTCCGGCTGCGTCCACACCGCCCCCGGCTTCGGCGCCGAGGACTTCCAGATCTGCCAGCAGTATGACAAGGCCGGCCTCACCCACATCGGCGTGCCCGTTCCCGTCAACGCCAAGGGCGTCATGACCGACGAGCGCTACAACGGCCAGTTCTACGCCAAGGGCAACGACATGGTGGTGGAGGACCTGGAGAAGGAGGGCTTCCTGGTCGCCAAGGAGAACATCACCCACTCCTATCCCCACTGCTGGCGCTGCAAGAACCCCATCATCTACCGTGCCACCGAGCAGTGGTTCTGTTCCGTGGACGCCATCAAGGACGCCGCCGTCCAGGCCTGCGACTCCATCCAGTGGAAGCCTGACTGGGGCAAGGACCGCATGACCAGCATGATCACCGAGCGCAACGACTGGTGCATCAGCCGCCAGCGCGTGTGGGGCGTGCCCATCCCCATCTTCTACTGCGATGAGTGCGGCGCCGACATCGTCACCCCTGAGACCATCGCCCACATCTCCGCTCTCTTCCGGGAGCACGGCTCCAACATCTGGTTTGACAAGACCGCCGACGAGCTGGTGCCCGAGGGATTTGTCTGCCCCAAGTGCGGCAAGACCCATTTCTCCAAGGAGAGCGACATCATGGACGTGTGGTTCGACTCCGGCTCCACCCACGCCGCCGTGCTGGATGAGCGCCCCTACCTCCACTTCCCCGCCGACGTCTACCTGGAGGGCGGCGATCAGTACCGCGGCTGGTTCCAGTCCTCCATGCTGACCTCCATCGCCGCCAAGGGCGTGGCTCCCTACAAGCAGATCATCACCCACGGCTGGACCGTGGACGGCGAGGGCAGAGCCATGCACAAGTCCCTGGGCAACGCCGTGGCCCCTGAGGAGGTCATCAAGGACTACGGTGCGGACATGCTCCGCCTGTGGGTGGCCAGCGCCGACTACACCCAGGACATGCGCATCTCCAAGGACATCATGAAGCAGCTCTCCCAGGCCTACCTGAAGATCCGCAACACCGCCCGCTACATGCTGGGCAACCTCTGCGACTTCGAGCCCGACACCGATGCCGTGGCCGTGGAGAACCTGATGGAGCTGGACCGCTACGCGCTGTACCGCTTCAACGAGCTGGTCAAGACCGTGCGTGCCGCCTACGACCGCTATGAGTTCCACGCTGTCTACCGCGCCGTCTACAACTTCTGCGTGGTGGATATGTCCAACTTCTATCTGGACATCATCAAGGACCGCCTCTACTGCGGCAATGAGGCCGAGCGCCGCTCCGCCCAGACCGCCCTGTACAGCATCCTGGATGGCATGACCCGGCTCATCGCCCCCATCCTGGCCTTCACTTCCGACGAGATCTGGCACGCCATGAAGCACGCCAAGGACGTGGACGGCGAGAGCGTTCTCTTCAACGAGATGCCCGGTGACAACGCCGCCTATGCCCTGGACGAGGCCGCCAAGGCCCGCTGGGAGAAGCTGGTCAGCCTGCGCGACGCCGTGAACAAGGCCCTGGAGAACGCCCGCAATGCCGGCGTGTTCAAGAAGGCCCAGGACACCGAGATCACCCTCTCCGTGTCTGAGGCGGACGCCGCTTTCCTGGCCGGCGTGGACCTGGCCAGCCTGTGCATCGTGTCCAAGGTCACCGTCACCACCGAGGCGGTGGAGGGCGAGCGGAACGAGGAGTCCCTCATCCCCTGCACCATCGCTGTGAAGCTCTCTGAGGCCCCCAAGTGCCCCCGCTGCTGGAACCACTGTGATTCCATCGGGACCGAGGGTCACCACGCCGAGCTGTGCGACCGCTGCGCCGCCGTGGTGGAGGGTTAATCTCCCCCTTAAAATCCGATTTTATAAAAAGCCCGCTCCCGGAACCTTCCGGGAGCGGGCTTTTATCACGGATCGGTAGAGACAGGGCCGTAGAGCAATTCATATTCTCGGATATGGCTGCGCAGCACCAGGCGGACATAGCGGGACAGGGAGCGGTTGGTCTGCTTGGACAGGGCGCGGGCTTTGGCCTTGAGTTCCGGGGGGACCTGGACGGAAATGCACTGGTCTTTTTTCACGGTGTTCATGGATACTCCCTCCTTCTGGTCGTATCATATCACTCTTAATAACTCTAGTCAACTCTATATGATTCTTTGAGACGGATGAATCTAAATGATATCATAAAGATACAAATAGATACACTCTAGAGGAGGGATTGTGATGGGAGTACAGGAAGCACCTTATTCTCTGCGCCTTGGTCATGAGGCTATGCAAAAAATTCGGGTGTTAGCTGCAAAGGACAAGCGCTCCATCAATATGCAGCTCTGCCTGGCGGTGGAGACCTATCTGGAGCAGTACGAGAAGGAGCACGGCAAGATCCCCGTGGAGTCGGAGGAATAATCGGCCTTTTGCCAGTGTCCTGGCTGGACAGCCACGCCTGCCCGGCGGGGGCACCGCTTTCTTTTCCGTAAGAAAGCGGTGGGAAAGAACGGACCGGGGGAGGTATCCCCCGGCACCCCCTCCAAGTACGCCCCAACGGGCTAAGCTGAAAGTCTCAGCAATTGCAAAAGTCCGTTGAGCCAAAGGCAATGGCTTTCCGCCTATGAGGTACCTAGTGAGCCTGGTAGTAAACTGGGTGCTCTCTCCCGACGAGGGTCGAAGTTGAGCGCTATCTAAAGTGCCAGACCAAAACCTCTCGTCAGCGGCGAAAGGCTCTCACGGATATGGGCATGCACCTCTGCTGACGCTGGTCCCTCTTTTCCGCCGGGGATGCACTGAGGGGGAGGTCCGGAGGGGGAATCACCCTTGTTCCCCCTCCGGCGTTTTCTTTCCCCCCTCTTTCTTTTCGAAAAGAAAGAGGGGTTCCCGCCGAATAGGCGCGCTCCCCTCGCCGGGGAGGCGATCCCCGCCGGGCAGGCGTACTCCAGTTGCCACACCGCCGGAACCGTGATAAAATAAAACGATTCTAACTTCCAAAGGAGCCTTTTCATGCTGTATGCAGTGCTTGTTGCGGCCCTGGTGGCCATCGACCAGGTGGTCAAATACTTGGTGCGGGCCAACATCCCGCTGGGGGAGTCCATCCCCTTCCTGCCCCATGTGATGGATCTGACCTATGTGCAGAACACCGGGGCGGCCTTTTCCATGTTCTCCGAGCACACCTGGATGCTCACCCTGCTCTCGCTGGTCGTGTCGGTCCTGCTGGTCCTGGTGCTGGTCAAGGGCTGGGTCACCCGGACCCGGCTGGGCCGCCTGTGCGTGGCAGTGGTGCTGGCCGGGGCGGTGGGCAACCTCATCGACCGGGCCCTCTTCAACTTTGTCACCGATATGTTTGAGACCACCTTTATGAATTTCGCGGTCTTTAACGTGGCCGACATCTGCGTGGTGCTGGGGGGCATCGGCTTCTGCGCTTACTATCTCTTCCTCTATGAGAAGCTGGAGGAAAAGGAGAGCGGCCATGACGACGCTGGAACTGCGGGCTGACCGGACCGGAGAGCGGGCCGACAGCTTCCTGGCCCGGACGGTGGAGGGCCTCACCCGTTCCGCTGCCCAGCGGCTGCTGGAGGAGGGGGCGGTGCGGAAAAACGGCGCTCCCGTGAAAAAGAACGAGAAGCTCACCGAAGGGGATACGCTGATCCTCTCCCTCCCGGAGCCTGAGCCGGTGGACATTCTGCCCCAGGACATTCCGTTGGACGTGGTGTATGAGGACGACGACGTCATCGTGGTCAACAAGCCCGTTGGCATGGTGGTCCACCCGGCCGCCGGCCACCCGGACGGCACGCTGGTCAATGCCCTCCTCCACCACTGCGGCGACAGCCTCTCGGGCATCAACGGGGAGCTGCGGCCCGGCATCGTGCACCGGATCGACCGGGACACCTCCGGCCTGCTCATCGCCGCCAAGAACGACTTTGCCCATCTGGGGCTGGCCGAACAGCTCCAGGACCACTCCCTCTACCGGGAGTATGAGGCCATCTGCGTGGGCAACCTCCGGGAGGACCAGGGCACAGTGAATGCACCCATCGCCCGGCACCGCACCGACCGCAAGCGCATGGCGGTGGACCCGGAGGGGCGGGAGGCCGTCACCCACTGGACCGTGCTGGAGCGGCTGAGCGGATACGCCTACATCCAGTGCCGTCTGGAGACCGGGCGCACCCACCAGATCCGGGTGCATATGGCCTCCATCGGCCACCCCCTGCTGGGGGACGTGGTGTACGGGAGCAAGCGTCCCTACCCCGGCCTGGCGGGCCAGTGTCTCCACGCCCGGCGGCTCTCCTTCGTCCACCCCCGCACCGGGGAGCGCATCACGGTGGAGTGCCCCCTGCCCGACTGGTTCCAGGCCGTGCTGGCCAAGCTGCGCCGGATGAGTGCCGCGCCTTGACAAGGGAAACGGGGCCGGTATAGAATAGGGTATAACCACAGAACAACTCCAAATCCCAGGGGTGTCGGGCGCAAGTCCGGCTGAGATCCGCGCGTAGCGCCGCGCGGGGACCCTTGACCTGATCCGGATCATGCCGGCGTAGGAAGTTGGATTCATACGGGGAAGGACCATGTCGTTTCACTCGTACCGCACTGCGCCCAGGGGCTGCGCTGCGGTACATCTTTTTAGGAGGAAAACGATATGAACCTGACCATGGAAGCCAGGCCCCGGGCCAGCCGGACCCGGGTGCGCATGCTGTGTGAGGGGGCCCTTTTGGTGGCGGCCGCCCAGATCCTCAGCTATGTAAAATTTCTGGAGCTGCCTAACGGCGGCTCCCTGACCCCGGCCATGTTCCCGGTGCTGCTCTTCGCGGTGCGCTGGGGGTGGAAGGACGGGCTGCTGGGTGGCCTTGTGCTGGGCATCCTGCAATTTATGTTTGACGGCGGCTTCGCTCTGGGGTGGCAGTCCATCCTGGGGGACTATCTGCTGGCCTTCACGGCGCTGGGGCTGGCCGGTGTGTTCCGGGGCCGCCGCTGGGGCATCTTTGCCGGGACCGTGCTGGGCTGCGCCGGGCGGTTCCTGGTGCACTATGTGGTGGGTGCCACCATCTGGGCCGAGTACATGCCGGAGGAGTTTCTGAGCATGACCATGACCAGCCCCTGGCTCTACTCCCTGCTCTACAACGGGGTGTATATGCTGCCCAACATGGTGCTGGCGCTGGTCATCGGGGCGCTGCTCTACCGGCCCATGGGGCGGTATCTGACCGGCGCGGACATCGAATAAGAAGGAAGGTAGGGTGATCCCTTGGGCAAGTTTGACGGCGTACTGCTGGTAAGTGATTTTGACGACACCCTCTACGGGACGGATCTGACCGTGTCCCGGGAGAATGTGGAGGCCATCGCCTACTTTACGGCGGAGGGCGGACGTTTTACGGTGGCCACGGGCCGGGCCCGGCCTGCCTTTGCCCCCTGCGCTTCCCTGGCCCCCATCAATGCGCCGGTCATCCTGTCCAACGGCTCGGCCCTGTACGATTTCGACCGGGGAGAGATGGTCTGTGAGACCTTCCTGCCCGAGCGGGTCCTGGGGGACCTGATGGAGCTGACCTTCGTGGTCCCCGAGATCGGGCTGGAGGCCTACCACGGGGACGACATCTATCTCCACAATCCCAACATCATCACCCGCAACCATCTGGCGCGGGTGGGCGCGCCCGGAGAGGAGAAGGCCATCCGGGACATCCCCGGCCCCCTCTCCAAGGTCCTGCTGGAGCACGACCGCCGCAGCGTGCTGGAGCGGGCCCGGGAGTACATCCTCTCTCGCTGGGGGGAGCACTATGAGGCCATCTTCTCCAACCAGGTGCTGCTGGAGCTCACCGCCAAGGGGAGCAACAAGGGCGGCATGGTGGAGGAACTGGCCCGCCGCCTGGGGATCGGAGCGGAGCACATCTACTGCGTGGGAGACAATGAGAACGACATCCCCATGCTGGCGCGCTCGGCCATCCCCTTTGCCCCGTCCAACTGCGCCCCCGTGGTGCGGGAGTGGGGAGCCCGCCTGGTCTCCTCCTGCGACGAGAGCTGTGTGGCCGAGATCATCGGCATCCTGGACGGGCGCTATCCGGCCCGGCCGTGAAAAGCGCGAAAAAACTGCCCTCCGGCGCGCAATCCTGCGCCGGAGGGCAGCTTTGCCTCTCAGGGAAAGACCGCCTGGATCAGTACCATGTAGAGCACCGTCCCCCCGAAGATGGAGAGGAGCGTGTTGCGCTTCCACAGGTGGAGGAGGGCCACCACCAGTACCGACAGGAAGGCGGGGAGCCACTCCCCCGCGGCCTGGAGGGAGAGCAGATGGGGAAAGCCGTCCCGCAGGGCCAGAAGCGGGCCCTTGAGACAGTAGATGATGAGCATGGCGATGATGGCGGGGGGCAGCACCCGGCCCAGATAGAGCACCAGCTTGGGCGGATGGTCTCCCCGGTCAAAGAGGAGAAAGGGCAGGGCCCGGGTCAAAAAGGTGACCACCGCCATCACGGCGATGGCGGCCACGGCCTGTATAGGGGTCAACATGTGGTTTCCTCCTCTCCGGCGGCGGTGCCGCGCTCATCCAGACGCTGGCGCAGCAGGAGCAGCACCAGCACGATCACGCCCAGGGCGGGCAGAAGCATATTCTCCGCCCCCACCAGGAAGAGACTCAGCAGGGTCACCCCGGCCCCCAGCAGGGCGGGGAGATGGCGCTTGTAGGCGCTCCACTGGTCCACGGCGATGACCACAAAGAGGGCGGTCATGGCAAAGTCGATGCCGGTGGTGTCGATGGGCAAAAGGGCCCCCGCCACCGCGCCGATGACCGAGCCTAAAATCCAGTAGGACTGATCCAGCAGGGCGATGGAAAAATAGAAATTCCTGGGGTCCACGCCCACGGGGGGCTGCACCGAGCTGAGCAGCGCATAGGTCTCATCCGTGAGGGAAAAGATCATGTAGAACTTGCGCAGACCCATGCCCCGGAATTTTTCCAGCATGGAGAGCCCGTAGACCAGGTGGCGGAAATTGATGAGCAGGGTCATCACGGCCACGGTGCTCAGAGCGGCGGCCGAGGAGAGCAGGCTCACCCCCAGATACTGCCCGGAACCGGCGTAAATGGTCAGACTCATGAAAAAGGCCCAGATGAAATTGTATCCGATGGCCTGGAGCATGAAGCCAAAGGCCATGCCGATGGCCAGATACCCCATCAGGACGGGGACCGTCACCGGGAAGGCGGCGGCCAGGGATTTGCGGTCCATGTGAAATCACTTCCAACTCTATGGTATCTGATACAGCATTGTACTAAAGTGGAGAGAAAAAAGCAAGTCCCGGGCCTGAGGTTGTTTTTTTGGCGGATTCTTGTATAATAATGTCTACTGAATAAACCGCCATGTGGTTTATTCGCGCGGCATTGCCGCGCAATGGATGTGAAAGCGGCTGAGATCAGCCGTTTTCACATCCATTGAGACATTGCTGCAATGAGTATACTCACACACGTGCCACGGCACCTGTGTGAGTGGTGCAAGGATTTTGGCCGCAAACGGCCCAAAATTCTTGCACTTGAACAAAGCTATTATACCTTGAAAGCCTTGGCTTTCAAGGTATACAGCTTTGTTCAGTACACATTATAATAATGTCTGCTGTAAGAAGGTGCGCCCCACCCTGCGGTCGGGGGCGCAGGAAAGGAAGGATGTCTGCTGTGAAACGTCTGCTGTTTATCTATAATCCCCATGCAGGCAAGGGGCGGAGCAAGAGCCATATTTCCGATGTTGTGGACTGCTTTACCAGGCAGGGCTGGCTGGTGACCATCCACCCCACCCAGGGCAAGGCGGACGCCGCAGCGGTGGCCGCCGATCTGGGGGGCAGCTTTGACCGGGTGGTGTGCTGCGGGGGAGACGGGACCCTCCACGAGACCATCACCGGGCTCATGGGCCTCACCAACCGCCCGCCGGTGGGCTATATCCCCGCCGGGACCACCAACGATTTTTCCCGAAACCTCCACCTGCCCCGTAGCTTGGCGGGCCGGATGGAGACCGCCGGGGCAGGTGTGCCCCGGCCGGTGGACATAGGCCGCTTCAACGGGGAGTACTTTATCTATGTGGCGGCCTTCGGGGCCTTTACCGATGTGGCCTACGATACGCCCCAGCCCTTTAAAAACGCATTCGGTCATCTGGCTTATGTGCTGGAGGGAGCGGCGCGGCTGCCCTCCCTTCAGTCCTACCGCCTGCGGGTGGAGCACGACGGGGGCACCGAGGAGGGGGACTTCCTCTTCGGCATGGTGAGTAACACCGTGTCGGTAGGGGGCTTCAAGGGGGCCAACACCGAGCGGGTGGAACTGGACGACGGGCAGTTTGAGGTGGTCCTGATCCGTCAGCCCCAAAACGCCGCCCAGCTCCAGAGCATCGTGATGGGGCTGATGCAGGCCAAGCCCGAGCCGGGCGGGGCGGTGGTGGCCTTCCAGACCACACGCCTGCGGGTGACCTGTGCCGGCGAGCTGCCCTGGACCCTGGACGGGGAGTATGGCGGGGCGCCCCGGGTGGCCGAAATTGAGAATCTTCCCCGGGCGGTGGAGATCGTCTATGGAAAATAGCGCGGCCCCCTTCCCGCCCGCGCAAAGAACCGACTGTTAGGAGCGAGTATGGACTATCACGCTGGAGAATATGATATCGCCGTTATCGGCGCCGGCCACGCCGGGATCGAGGCGGCCCTGGCCGCCGCCCGTCTGGGTCTGCGCACCCTGTGCTTCACCGTCAATCTGGACGCGGTGGGCAATATGCCCTGTAATCCCGCCATCGGCGGCACGGGAAAGGGCCACTTGGTCCGGGAGCTGGACGCCCTGGGAGGCGAGATGGCCCGGGCGGCCGACGCGGCCTGCATCCAATACCGGGTGCTCAACAAGGGAAAGGGACCGGCGGTCTGGTCCCTGCGGGCCCAGGCCGACCGGCGGGAATACCAGAAGGTCATGAAGCGCACCCTGGAGGGACAGGAGAACCTCTGGCTCAAGCAGGCTGAGGTCACCGACGTCCTCACGGAGGACGGAGCGGTCCGGGCCGTGCGCACCGCCTCCGGCGGGATCTATACCGTGCGCGCGGTGGTCATCGCCACAGGTACCCATTTGGGCGGGCGCACCATCGTGGGGGAGCTGGCCCGGGACTCCGGCCCTGACGGGCTGGCCGCCGCCCTCCCCCTCACCCGAAGCCTGGAGAAGCTGGGGCTGAGCCTGCGCCGCTTCAAGACGGGCACGCCCCCCCGGGTCCACGCCCGGAGTGTGGATTTCTCCCGGATGGAGCGCCAGGAGGGAGACCGGACTCCCGTCCCCTTCTCCTTTGAGACCGAGCAGCCGCCGGAAAACCGGGCGGTGTGCTGGCTCACCTATACCAACGAGGAAACCCATGCGGTCATCCGGGCCAATCTGGACCGCTCCCCCCTCTACTCCGGGATGATCGAGGGAGTGGGACCCCGCTACTGCCCCTCCATTGAGGACAAAGTGGTCCGCTTTGCCGATAAGGAGCGCCACCAGCTCTTCATCGAACCCATGGGCCTGGACACCGAAGAGCTCTATATCCAGGGCCTCTCCTCCTCCCTGCCCGAGGACGTGCAGATGGCCATGCTGCGCACCATCCCGGGGCTGGAGCACGCCGAGATGACCCGGACGGCCTACGCCATCGAATACGACTGTGTGGACCCCACCCAGCTCCTCCCCACCCTGGAGAGCAAGGTGGTCCAGGGACTCTACGGAGCGGGACAGTTCAACGGTTCCTCCGGCTATGAGGAAGCGGCGGTGCAGGGCTTTGTGGCGGGGGTGAACGCCGCGCTGAAGCTGCTGGGCCGTACCCCCATGGTGATCGGCCGGGACCAGGGGTACATCGGGGTCCTGATCGACGATCTGGTGACCAAGGGTACCCAGGAGCCCTACCGCATGATGACCTCCCGCACGGAGTACCGTCTCCTCCACCGCCAGGACAACGCGGACCAGCGCCTGTGTCCCGTGGGACACGCGGTGGGGCTGGTGAGTGAGGAGCGCTACCGCCGGGTGCTGGAGAAATACGCCGCCGTGGAGAAGGAGCGCAAGCGCCTGGAGCACACCGGAGCCGCCCCATCTCCCGCCCTGGACGCCATGCTGGCCGGGCATGGGGAGCCTCCCGCCCCCAACGGAGCGCGGCTGGCCGACCTGCTCCGGCGGCCCCGGATCGGGTACGGGGATCTCGCCCCCTTTGACCCGGATCGCCCGTCTCTGCCCGAGGCCACGGCTGAGGCGGTGGAGATCGCGGTCAAATACCAGGGATACATCGACAAACAACTCCGGCAGGTGGAGGAGATGCGCAAGCTGGAGGGCCGCCCCCTCCCCCCGGATCTGGACTATGAACATATGGAAGGGCTGCGGCTGGAAGCACGACAGAAGCTCCAGCGGATCCGGCCCCTGAATCTGGGCCAGGCCAGCCGCATCTCCGGCGTGAGCCCCGCCGATCTGGCGGTGCTTCTGGTGGCGCTAGAGCGGTGAGGACCGCAGAAAGGAAGGAATGCCATGCGTCCCTTGTCATTGGGCCCCGCCGGGGCCGGCTGTTACCTCTTCCCCACCCTGGCGGGGTATCTGCTGGTGGATACCGGCTGTGAGCGAACTGCGGAGGAGCTGCTGCGGCAGCTCAGCCGGCGGATCGGCCTGAGCGAGCTGCAATGGATCTTCCTCACCCACGCCCATGCCGACCACGCGGGGGGACTGGAGGGGCTCCTCAAGGGCACCCGGGCCCGGGTGCTCCTCCACCCGCTGGGACTGGAGCGGCTGAGAAGCGGAAAAGACCCGGGGCTGGGCCGCGCGCCCGGCCGCTGGGAGAACCTGGTGGGCGGCCTGACCCACCTGCTGGGCCGGGAGACGGCCGCCTTCCCGCCCCTTTCCCGGGGAATGGAAAACCGCTGCATCCCGCTGGAGGGGATGCGCCGGCGGGAGCTAGAGTCCAGCCTGGGGGTCCGCTTTCTGGACACACCCGGACACACGGCCGACTCCATGTCCCTCCTCACCGAGGACGGGACCCTCTTCTGCGGGGATGCGGCCATGTCCGGTCCCCTGATCCGGCGGCACCGCCCGGTGTCGGTGGAGTCCCTGGAGGACTGCCGGGAGAGCTGGAAGGTCCTGCGGCAGTCCGGTGGACGGATGCTCTACCCCGGGCACGGAAAGCCCTTCCCGCTCCGGCGGCTGGAGCTCGATCAAATCTGATAGGAAAAAACAGAAATGGAGTGACCCATGAGAGAAAAGCTGGTACTGGGCCTGTCGGGCGGAGTGGACTCCGCCGTGGCGGCCCGTCTTCTGCGGGAGAAGTACGACGTGACCTGTCTGTGGCTGGACATCGGCCTGGGGGGCGGCGAGGACGCTGCCGCCGTGGCAAAGGAGCTGGGCCTGCCCTTTGAGACGGCTGACATCCGGGACGCCCTGGAGGAGCGGGTCTGCACCCCCTTTGCCCAGACCTATCTGGCGGGCAAGACCCCCCTGCCCTGCGCCCTGTGCAACCCCACGGTGAAATTTCCCGCCCTGCTGGCCCTGGCCGACCGTTTGGGCGCGCCCTATGTGGCCACGGGCCACTATGCCCGCCGGGGCACAGGGGCGGACGGAAGGGCCCTGCTGCGGAAGGGACGGCCCGCCAACGATCAGTCCTATATGCTCTCCCGCCTGCCCCAGGACATCCTGCGCCGGGTGGTCTTTCCCCTGGGGGAGTATGAGAAGCGGGAGGTCCGCGCCCTGGCTGGGGAGGCCGCCCTGGCCGTGGCGGAGAAGCCCGACTCCATGGAGATCTGCTTCATCCCGGACGGAGACTATGCCGCCTGGCTGGACCGCCGGGGAAACACGCCGCCCCCCGGCGACTTTGTGGACCGGGAGGGCTGCGTCCTGGGCCGGCACAAGGGCATCCACCACTATACCCTGGGTCAGCGGCGGGGCCTGGGGGTGTCGGGTCCCCACCGGTATTTTGTCTCGGCCATCCGGCCGGAGACCAATGAAGTGGTGCTCTCCGACGGAACCGACCTCCACGCGGACCGGACCCGGTGCACCGACCTGAACTGGATCGCCATAGAGGGCCTGGAGGGGGAGCGGGCATGCACCGTGCGCCTGCGCCACTCCAAGGTGGAGACCCCCGCCATCCTCTGTCCCGACGGGGACGCGGTGGAGATCCGCATGCTCACCCCGGCACGGGCCCCCACGCCGGGGCAGCTGGCGGTGTTCTACGACGGGGATATCGTGCTGGGCAGCGGGTGGATCTGCTGACCCATGGAACCCTGCATACCTGCCCGCCCCGGAGCGGGGCGGGAGATTTTGAGATAAAGGAGTTACCATCCATGGATGAAATCATTCTGCTCAAGCTGGGCGAGATCGTGCTCAAGGGCCTCAACCGCCGCAGCTTTGAGGACAAGCTCATCGGAAACGCCCAGCGCCGCCTGCGGCCCTTCGGCAAGTTCCGGGTGTACACCAAGCAGTCCACCCTGTATGTGGAGCCCCAGGAGGATTCCTGCAATCTGGACGGGGCCTATGAGGCCATGAAGCGTCTCTTCGGCGTGGTGGGCCTCTCCCGGGCCCGGGCCTGCGCCAAGGACAAGGACGCCATGCTCAAGACCGCCCAGGAGTACCTGGGGGACCGGCTCTCCGCCGCCCGGACCTTCAAGGTGGAGTCCAAGCGGGCCGACAAGACCTTCCCCATGACCTCCATCCAGCTCTCCCAGTATGTGGGCGGGGAGCTGGACGAGCTCTATCCCAACCTGAAGGTGGACGTGCACCACCCGGAGCTCACCGTCTATCTGGAAGTGCGGGATTACGCCGCCTATGTCCACGCCGACCCCGAGCCCGGTGCGGGCGGTCTGCCTGTGGGCATCAACGGCCGGGCGGTCAGCCTGCTCTCCGGCGGCATCGACTCCCCCGTGGCCTCCTGGATGATCGCCAAGCGGGGCATCGCCCTGGAGATGGTCCACTTCTTCTCCTACCCCTATACCTCTGAGGAGGCCAAGCAGAAGGTGCTCACCCTGGCCAAGCTCCTCACCCCCTGGTGCGGACGGCTCATGGTCCATGTGGTGCCCTTCACCGCCATCCAGGAGGAGCTGCGCCGCAAGTGCCCCGAGGAGCTCTTCACCATCCTCATGCGCCGCTTTATGATGCGCATTGCCGAGAAGGTGGCCGAGCGGACCAAGTCCGGGGCCATCGTCACCGGCGAGTGTCTGGGCCAGGTGGCCAGCCAGACCATGGAGGCCATGAAGGCTACCAGCGCCGTGTGCTCCCTCCCCATCCTGCGCCCGGTGGTGGGCATGGACAAGGAGGAGATCGTCACCATCGCCCGGAAGATCAACACCTTCGAGACCTCCATCCTGCCCTATGAGGACTGCTGCACCGTCTTTACCCCCCGCCATCCCCGCCTGCGCCCCCTGCCCGGGGAGATCGAGGCCGCCGAGGCGGAGCTGGACATCGACGCCATGGTGGCCCAGGCCGTGGAGGGCATCGAGCGCATCAAGATCGACCCGTAAAGTCACAAGTCAAAAGTAACAAATGCTGGAAATGATGAAAATATATTTCCGTATCTGTAAAAAATGAAAATTTCTGTTGGAATAAAGTGACAAATATTGCGCTAAGTCATTGCTTTTTTCCTTTTGAGAGTTATAATGAGTGCCTGGAGCGTGCGGGGATGTGTTGTGGTCCGCACCTCCAGGCATTTATTTATGATGACTGCAAAGGAGAGAGGATTTGACATGAAGCGCACAGACATCCGCAGAGGACTGGCCGCTGTGCTGGCCACCCTCACCCTGGTGCAGGGCACGTCCCTGGCCGCGCTGGCTGCCGAGGCCGATCTGACCAAGGTCACGGAAGCTGCAGAGGAGGCCGTGGCTTTCGCTGCGCCCCAGCTTCAGAGCGGCGAAGCCGTGATTCCCGAGGACGCAAGCCTTGAAGAGGTCGAGCAGATTCTTTTTAACACACTGGTTGCCAACAAAGACCAGGTGGAAGATGAGAGTTTGGAGTGGGAGTATTACTGCACCGGCAAAAACGGTCTCCTGACCAATGACGCCTGGGGCTCTGTGAATGGCTTTACCAGTGAAAAGAAAGTCGTGTTTGTTCCCACTACGTTTACCCACCCGGCCCTGTCCGCGAACGAGGACGGAAACTACCAGGTCCGTCTGGCCGGTACTACCGCTGAGGTCACCCTGCACAAGGTCGCCAAGCTGTCCTCCTCCATTACTTTGAACGAGGGCTGCACCGTAGGCCTGCCCTACAACGAGGATGCCACGGTTGACTTTGAAACCCTGTATCAGAGTATCTTCAACACCGTGGTGGAGTCCACTGACCCTGTGCTGACCCTGAGCGATGTGAAGATCGAGTATTATGCCACCGCCACCACCGGCTCCGTCGGCGAGCAGGGCAAGGACTGGATGCCCCTGGAGGGCGGTAAGGGCACTGTGCTGGGCATTCCTGTGACCTACCCCGCCATCTCTGAGGGCAGTCAGAAGATCCGTGTCTCCTACGCCGGGACCGACACCATCTATGGCACTTCCGCTGAGATTGACGTTACCTTTACCGACCGCGAGCAGGTTCAGTTCAACCTGAACCCCGCTCCCTACGAGGTGGGCTTAGTCTTTGACGCTGAGCAGGGCTATGACTATGACGCCACCGCCGCCGCCATCTATGACGCCGTGGTAGCTTCCATCACCCCTGCCTCCGATGGTCAGGTGTCCGTGGAATACAACGTGGACAAGACCAGCATTACCGACAGCTTCAAGCCCCTGAACGAGACCGATCTTACCGGCCTGATAAAGTTCGGCACCGGCGAGTGGGAGATCAAGATCTCCGTGGGCGATACGAAGGTGTACAAGGGCAACTCCACGATCGTGACAGTGAACATGACCGACAGTCGCCCTGCCAGCATCGTGGCCCTCAAGCCCGGTGTGTCCTTCACCTACAACATGGACGCCTCCGTCATGGAGCAGGCCATCTTCGATAATGCCATTGACTGGGAGAACTCCACCCTCCCCGCCAAGGAGACCCTGAGCGCCGACGATTTTGAAATCACATACTACAGTGAAGCCATTCTTTTTGACGGCGGCATCGACTCCGGTATCAAGAGCTGGGTCCCTCTGGAGGGCAAGAGCTATGACCTGGGCAATGTAAACCTGGGTACTTATCCTCAGATGGGTGCCGGTGAGCAGTCCATTCACGTCAGCTACAAGGGCGACGCCAACTTCCATCCCAGCGAGAATGCCGAGGGCACTGTCACCGTCAACAAGGCCAAGGTGTCCGTGAAGGTCAACTCCGCCAACATCTTTGCCGGGGACGAGCTGCCCGAGAACTTCATCACCACCAGCCCCGCTGACCAGTTCGACCTCTACACCATCTACGCCGGCGTCACCAGCAACGTCACCACCGGCCTCTATCTGGACCTGCCTGAGCGCTACACCGACAACTCTCTGCTCATCCAGACCATCGACAAGGCCCTGGAGGCCATCGGTCAGAAGACTCTGACCCAGATGATGCAGGAGGGCATCACCGTGGGCGAGCTGCGGGAGCTGCTGAGCACCCAGGAGCTGCTGGACCTGCTGGACAAGCTGAACATCGACACCGGCACCTTTGGCCAGATCCTCACCGTCATCAACAAGCTGCCCGGTATCCTGGACAGCGTGCGCATCTCCTTCGGTACCCCCAACCGGGCCGGCCTGTACACTGTGGCCGTGGTCACCGACAACAAGAACTATGAGACCGGCGTGGGCATGGGCTTCCTGCTGGTCAAGATGCGCCTGAGCGGCACCCACCTGACCTGGAATCGGGAGATTCCGAACGGCAAGCTCTCCGCCGCTGATGCCAAGAGCTTTGATTTCAAGGCCACCCTCACCTGTGATGGGGAAGCTGTGGAAGATCAGAGCAGCGTCCACTACCTCTATTCCGGCATGACCAGCAAGTGGCGCATTTACTCTTCCACCACCACGCCTCCCACTGAGCCGGGCCGCTATGTGGTCACCGTCTGCATTCTGGGCGGAAACTACATGGCCGCACCCCTCACCCGCTCCTTCCAGATCACCAAATAATCTCCCTTGACGTACAGGGCCCCCGGTATTACACTCCATACCGGGGGCCCTTTTTGTCCCCATCCAAGCCGTGAGGAGGTCTTTTGCCATGTCACACACCGCCGAATTGATCGCGGTCGGTACAGAGTTGCTGCTCGGCAACATCGCCAATACCGACGCGCAGATGCTTTCCCAGGGGCTCTCCGCCCTGGGCATCAACGTCTACTACCACACCGTGGTGGGGGACAATCCCGGACGGCTCCGCGCCGCCGTGGAGCTGGCCAAAGCCCGGGCCGACCTCATCATCACCACCGGAGGGCTGGGACCCACCTGCGACGACCTGACGAAAAATGTCCTGGCCGAGTGTTTTGGCCGCAAGCTGGTCTACAACGCCGAGGCCGAGGCGCGCTGCCGCTCCTTTTTCCAGAAAATCGGGCGGGAGATGACCGCTAACAACGCCCAGCAGTTCTATGTGCCCGAGGGGGCCGTGGTGTTCCAGAACGACTGGGGTACCGCCCCCGGCTGCGCCTTTGAGGAGGGCGGGGTCCACGTGCTTATGCTGCCCGGCCCGCCCCGGGAGTGTACCGCCATGTTCCGCCACCGGGCGGTTCCCTATCTCCGAAGCCTGTCCGAGGGGGCCATCGTCTCCCGCACCCTCAAGCTCTTTGGGATCGGCGAGTCGGGCATGGAGGAACTCTTGCGGGAGAAGATGAACGCCATGGAGAATCCCACCCTGGCCCCCTATGCCAAGGAGGGGGAGTGCGAGCTGCGCATCACTGCCAAGGCCCCCACCGAGGCCGAGGCCCGGGCTCTCATTGCCCCGGTAGAGGAGGAGCTGCGCGCGCTCTTCGGACACAAGATCTACGGTGCGGACATCTCTTCCCTGGAGGAGGCGGTGTTTGCCCTGCTCCGGGAGCGGGGCTTTACCTTGGGCAGTGCCGAGAGCTGCACCGGGGGCCTGATTGCCAAGCGCATGACCGATCTGCCCGGTTCCTCCGCCGTATTCCGGGGCGGCGTGGTGAGCTACACCAATGCGGTCAAGGAGGGGGTCCTGGGTGTGCCCCATGCCCTGCTGGAGGAGTACGGGGCAGTAAGCGAGCCGGTGGCCCGCGCCATGGCGGAGGGAGCCCGCCGGGTCCTGGGATGCGACATCGCGGTCTCCACCACCGGCGTGGCCGGGCCCGATTCCGATGACCGGGGGAACCCGGTGGGGCTGGTCTATGTGGCCATCGCCACACCGGAGGGGACCCGGGTGCGGGAGCTCCACGCGGGCAGTGGCCGGGAGCGGGTGCGTACCGCTGCCGCCCACAATGCTTTCGACCTGGTCCGCCGCTATCTGACCAAATAAAGAAAAACGCTCTGTATTTTGAGTTTATCAAAATACAGAGCGTTTTTACATGTGGCATCAGCGGCGGAAATAGGGGCTCTCCCGGTACTGCACTGCTTCGGCCAGGTGGTGGGGCTGGATCGCCTCGGTCCCGTCCAGATCGGCGATGGTGCGGGCCACCCGCAGGATGCGGTCATAGCTCCGGGCGGTGAGGCCCAGCCGCTGGAAGGCACCCCGCATGATCTCCTGCCCTGCCTGGTCCAGGGGGCAGAAGCGCTGGATCTCCTGGGGACCCATGTGGGCGTTGCAGTCCGGGCCGTCCGGGCCGAAGCGGGCGCTCTGGCGTGTGCGGGCGGCCTCCACCCGGGCGCGGATGACAGAGGAACTCTCCCCCTGTGCACGGCGGGAGAGTGCGTCAAAGTCCAGGGCCGGGACCTCCACATAGAGATCCACCCGGTCCAAAAGCGGGCCGGAGAGCTTCCCAAGATACTGCTTGACCTCCCCCTCCGAGCAGCGGCACCGGCCGCCGGGCTGACCGTACCAGCCGCATTTGCAGGGGTTCATGGCGCACACCAGCATGAAGCGGCTGGGGAAGATCTCGCTGGCGGCGGCCCGGGCGATCTGCACCCGTCCCTCTTCCAGGGGTTGGCGGAGGGACTCCAGCACGTCCTTGTGAAATTCGGGCAGCTCATCCAGGAAGAGTACCCCGTTGTGAGCCAGAGAGATCTCCCCGGGCCGGGGAATGGGAGAGCCGCCCCCGGCCATGCCGGTGGCCGAGATGCTGTGATGGGGGGAGCGGAAGGGCCGGCGGGTTACCATGGGGGCCTCACGGGAGGTGAGTCCCAGGACGGAGTGGACTTGGGTGGCCTCCAGGGCCTCCCGCTCGCTGAGTCGGGGCAGAATGGAGGGCAGCCGGCGGGCCAGCATGGATTTCCCCGAGCCGGGCGGGCCGATCATGGCCAGGTTGTGCCCTCCGGCCGCGGCGATCTCCAGGGCCCGCTTGGCCTGGTCCTGTCCTTTTACGTCGGCAAAGTCCAGCTCCGCACCTGTGGGATCGCCAGGGACCCAGCGGGGGGCGGGAACAAGGGCCTCCTCTCCCCGCAGATGGCGCACCAGCTGGCCCACGTCTTCCACCGGATAGACGGTGAGACCGCCGGCCAATGTGGCCTCGGCGGCCGAGTCGGCCGGGACATAGAGGTCGGTGATCCCGACACGGCGGGCGGCCAGGGCCATGGGGAGCATGCCGGTCACCGGGCGCAGCGCCCCGGCCAGGGAGAGCTCCCCCACAAAGGCGGCACCTGCCGGCAGGGGCGGAAGCTGTCCTCCGGCCGCCAGAATGCCCACCAGCATGGGCAGGTCGTAGACCGTACCCGCTTTCCGCCGGTCGGCAGGAGCCAGGTTGACCGTGATGCGGGAGACAGGAAAGGAAAACCCACAGTTTTTCGCGGCGGAGCGCACCCGGTTGCGGGCCTCCTTCACCGCCGCATCGGGCAGGCCCACTACATCAAAGGCAGGCAGGCCATTGGAGAGGTCGCACTCAGCCAGGACCTCATATCCATTGAGCCCCTGAAGACCCAGGGAGCGCACATGACAGAACATTTTGACTCCACCTTTTTCCAAAACAGTAACGGTATGAAAGAACCGTGCTTAGCAAATCATAGAAGAAATGTCCCCCGGGGATGGGGGCGGCGTGGAAAAACGCTGTCCACGATTCCCATTTGTTAAAAAGAAAAAACCCGCGTTTATCATATCGTATTTATATGCTTTTTTCAATTGAAACAGTGAGTTTAATTAGCTAATACGGGCATTATAATTTATAATCGTGATTTTTTAATGAAAAGCGTTTTTTCTGCGGGGAGGGCGATTTACAAACAGAATGGTTGGTGATAGAATAAGGACGCTGCTGAAAAGGAAAACACACAAGGAGGAATCGTTTCATGGCTCGTAAGCTGAAAACGATGGACGGCAATACAGCGGCCGCCCATGTATCCTACGCCTTTACCGAGGTTGCGGGTATCTACCCCATCACCCCCTCCAGCCCCATGGCCGACAATGTGGACCAGTGGGCCGCCGCGGGTCGTAAGAATATCTTCGGCACCACCGTCAAGGTGATCGAGATGGAGTCCGAGGCCGGTGCCGCCGGTACCGTTCATGGCTCTCTGGCCGCCGGTGCCCTGACCACCACCTATACGGCTTCCCAGGGTCTGCTGCTGATGATCCCCAACATGTACAAGATCGCCGGCGAGCTGCTGCCCTGTGTGTTCCACGTGTCTGCCCGTACTGTGGCCAGCCACGCGCTGAACATCTTCGGTGACCACTCCGACGTCATGGCCTGCCGCCAGACCGGCTTTGCCATGCTGGCCGAGGGCAATGTGCAGGAGGTCATGGACCTGGCTGCTGTGGCCCATCTGGCTGCCATCAAGTCCCGTGTTCCCTTTATCAACTTCTTCGACGGCTTCCGTACCTCCCACGAGATCCAGAAGGTCGCCATCTGGGATTATGACGATCTCAAAGAGATGGTGGACATGGACGCTGTGGAGGCGTTCCGCAAGCGCGCTCTGAACCCCGAGCACCCTGTCATGCGCGGTTCTCACGAGAACGGCGACGTGTTCTTCCAGCATCGCGAGGCCAGCAACAAGTACTACGACGCCGTTCCCGGCATTGTCGAGGAGTACATGGGCAAGGTCAACGAGAAGCTGGGCACCAACTATCAGCTCTTCAACTACTACGGCGCTGCCGACGCTGACCGCGTCATCATCGCTATGGGCTCCATCTGCGACGTGGCCGAGGAAGTCATCGACTACCTGAACGCCCACGGCGAGAAGGTGGGTCTGGTGAAGGTCCGCCTGTACCGTCCCTTCCGGGCCGACAAGCTGCTGGCCGCCATCCCCGCCACCGCCAAGAAGATCGCCGTTCTGGACCGGACCAAGGAGCCCGGCGCTCAGGGCGAGCCCATGTACCTGGATGTGGTCACCGCTCTGGCCAACGCCGGTATCACCGACAAGACCGTCATCGGCGGCCGTTACGGCCTGGGCTCCAAGGACACTCCCCCCAGCAGCGTGTTCGCTGTCTATGAGGAGCTGGAGAAGGCCGAGCCCAAGCGTCAGTTCACCATCGGCATCGTGGACGATGTGACCAACCTGTCCCTGGCCGAGCACGACTGCCCCAACACCGCTGCTGAGGGCACCATCGAGTGCAAGTTCTGGGGTCTGGGCGGCGACGGTACTGTCGGCGCCAACAAGAACTCCATCAAGATCATCGGCGACCACACCGACAAGTACGTCCAGGCCTACTTCCAGTATGACTCCAAGAAGACCGGCGGCGTGACGGTGTCCCACCTGCGTTTCGGCGACAAGGCCATCCGCAGCCCCTACTATATCAATAAGGCCGACTTCGTGGCCTGCCACAACCCCTCCTATATCATCAAGGGCTATCCCATGGTCCGCGATGTGAAGGACGGCGGTACCTTCCTCATCAACTGCCAGTGGAGCGCTGAGGAGCTGGACAAGCATATGCCCGCCGTGGCCAAGCGCTACATCGCTGCGCATAACGTCCAGGTCTACACCATCGACGCCATCGACCTGGCCGCCAAGATCGGCATGGGCAAGCGTACCAACACCATCCTGCAGTCCGCCTTCTTCGCCCTGGCCAAGGTAATGCCTGAGGCCGAGGCTATCCAGTATATGAAGGACGCTGCCACCCACTCCTACCTGAAGAAGGGCCAGGACGTGGTGGATATGAACCACAAGGCCATCGAGGCCGGCGCCACCGCTTTCAAGAAGTTCGACGTGCCCGCCTCCTGGGCTACTGCCGAGGACTGCGGCTGCACCGCCGAGCTGAGCGGCCGTCCCGCCACCGTGAAGATGGTGAAGGACCTGCTCACCCCCATCAACAAGATGGAGGGCGACTCCCTGCCCGTCTCCGCCTTCGAGGCCCATGTGGACGGCACCTTCGAGCAGGGCGCTTCCGCCTACGAGAAGCGCGGCGTGGCCGTCAATGTTCCCACCTGGGATCAGAACAAGTGTATCCAGTGTAACCAGTGTGCCTATGTCTGCCCCCATGCCACCATCCGTCCCTACGCCCTGACTGAGGAGGAGGCCGCCAAGGCTCCCGCCGCCACCAAGGCTGTGGAGATCAAGGCCGGCAAGGGCAAGGGCACCTACAAGTTCGCTCTGGCTGTCTCTCCCCTGGACTGCATGGGCTGCGGCGTGTGCGCCAAGGTCTGCCCCGTGCAGGCCCTGACCATGGTGCCCCAGGAGCAGGAGGCCGAGCAGCAGAAGGTCTTCGACTACATGGTGGCCGAGGTTGCCTCCAAGGCTGACATGGAGGGCACCTCCAACATCAAGGAGAGCCAGTTCAAGCAGCCCCTGCTGGAGTTCTCCGGCTCCTGCGCTGGCTGTGCCGAGACCGCCTATGCCCGCCTGGTGACCCAGGTCTGCGGCGAGCGGATGTATATCTCCAACGCCACCGGCTGTTCCTCCATCTGGGGCGGCCCCGCTGCGACCTCTCCCTACACCGTCAACAAGTGCGGCCAGGGTCCCGCCTGGGCCAACTCCCTGTTTGAGGACAACGCCGAGCATGGTCTGGGCATGTACCTGGGCCAGAAGGCCATCCGCGAGCGTCTGATCGCCAAGGTCCGCGAGCTGGAGGAGGTCACCACCATCGACACCAAGCGTGCCGCGTGCCACGAGTACCTGGCCACTCTGGAGGATGGCGTGGCCAACCAGGCTGCTACCGCCAAGCTGGTGGAGGAGCTGGAGAAGGATCCCGGCTGCCACTACTGCCAGGAGATCCTGGCCGAGAAGGAGTACCTCTCCAAGAAGGCCGTCTGGATCTTCGGCGGCGACGGTTGGGCTTACGACATCGGCTACGGCGGCCTGGACCACGTCCTGGCTTCCGGCGAGGATGTCAACGTCTTCGTCTTCGACACCGAGGTGTACTCCAACACCGGCGGTCAGGCTTCCAAGGCTTCCAACATCGGCCAGGTGGCTCAGTTTGCCGCTGCCGGTAAGCGTGTGGCCAAGAAGAGCCTGTCTGAGATCGCCATGCAGTACGGCTACGTCTATGTGGCTCAGGTGGCCATGGGCGCCAACCCCGCTCAGACCCTGAAGGCCATCAACGAGGCTGTCAACTACCACGGTCCCTCTCTGATCATCGGCTATGCTCCCTGTGAGATGCACTCCATCAAGGGCGGCATGACCAACTGCCAGAGCGAGATGAAGAAGGCTGTGGAGTGCGGCTACTGGAACCTGTTCCGGTTCAACCCCGCCGCCAAGGCCGAGGGCAAGAACCCCTTCACCCTGGACTCCAAGGCCCCTGCCGGCGGCTATCAGGAGTTCCTGATGAACGAGGCCCGCTACTCCTCCCTGACCCGCTCCTTCCCCGAGGAGGCCAAGGAGCTCTTCGCTCAGAACGAGGAGGCCGCCAAGGCTCGTTACGAGCACCTGGTGCGTCTGACCGAGCTGTACAAGTAAGCAGAACCCAAGAGACCCCCAGACACAATGTGTCTGGGGGTCTTTTCATAGGCGGCCTCCTCCCCCGCCGGCGGCGGGGCGGCACGCCGTACAAGCATTTTGCTGGAGGCAAAATCTTGGCGCAGGGGCAATTTACTTGCCCCGAGCAAGTCAAATTGTTCTCTGGGGGCCCGGCAGAGCATGGCTCTGCCGGGAACTGGCCGCCAAGGCTCGTTACGAGCACTTGGTGCGCCTGACCGAGCTGTACAAGTAATCCAGATCTGCAAGATCCCCGGGCACCATGTGTCCGGGGATCTTTTTATCCTTTTTGAAAATAATTAGTTGACCGGTCAACAGGATTGACAACCCATATCCAATCGTATATCCTAATAGAACAGCCATTTTTTTGAGAGAAAAGAGAGAAGAAAGGAATATGTCTATGCCGGAAGAAAAACAGCGGCACAGCCGCTACGAGCGGGACCTGACCGAGGGGCATGTGGTAAAACAGCTCATCCTGTTTGCCCTGCCTTTTTTGGCCTCCAACCTGATCCAGTCCCTGTACAGCGTGGCAGATATGCTCATTGTGGGTAATTTTGCGGGCAATATCAGCATGTCGGGCGTCAACATCGGCAGTCAGATCACCTTTATCCTGACCAACATCGTGGTGGGACTCTGTACCGGCGGAACCATCCTCATCGCCCAGGCCATGGGGCGCAGGGACCGCAAGGCCATTGAAGAGGTGACGGCCACTCTGATGACCACCCTGCTGATCGCGGGCGTCATCATCACGGCGCTGATGATCTTTCTACGGGTGCCCATCCTTCGGCTGATCCAAACGCCGAAGGAGGCTTTTGACGAGGCAAACCGCTATCTGGTGGTGACCTGCGCAGGCATCCTCTTCATTTTTGCCTACAATGTGCTCAGCGCGGTGCAGCGGGGCATGGGAGACTCCAAGCGCCCCTTCTACTTTGTGCTCATCGCCTGTGTGACCAATATCGTGCTGGACTATGTGCTGGTGGCCATTTTCCACATGGGAGCGCTGGGCGCCGCTATCGCCACGGTGTTCTCCCAGGGGCTGAGTGTGGTGCTCTGTATGGTGACCCTGGCCCGGGACAACTTTGTCTTTGACTTTAAACCCAAATCCCTCCGGGTGGACCGGCACTATGTGGGCCGGATCTTCCGCCTGGGCCTGCCCTCTGCGGTGCAGAATGGAGTGACCAGCTTCTCCTTCCTGATCATCACGGTACTCACCAACTACATCGGCGGAGTCAACGCCTCGGCAGCTGTGGGTGTGGTGTCCAAGTTCAACGGCTTTGCCATTATGCCTGCCGTGGCGCTGGCGGCCTCTATCTCCACCATCTGTGCACAGAACATCGGCGCCGACCGCTGGGACCGGGCGGTCAAGACCTGCTGGATCGGCACCGGAATTGCTGCCATCATCAGCGTGCTCATCTTCCTGGTGACCCGGATCTTCCCGGCCGAGATCATCGCCCTCTTTAACCGGGACCCGGAACTGGTGGGGTACGGCGTGGTCTACATGAACACCTTCTGCTTTGATTATCTGTTCGTGCCCTTCTGCTTCTGCATCAACGGCCTGTTCATTGCCAGCGGGCACACCACCTTCTCCCTGAC
This sequence comes from Pseudoflavonifractor gallinarum, assembly GCF_014982855.1. Classification (GTDB taxonomy): domain Bacteria; phylum Bacillota; class Clostridia; order Oscillospirales; family Oscillospiraceae; genus Pseudoflavonifractor_A; species Pseudoflavonifractor_A gallinarum. The sequence goes on from NZ_JADCKF010000001.1 coordinate 173,653, forward strand.
CAACAACCTCATGTCCTCTCTGATCCTGCGTATCCCGGCGTGCATCCTGTTCTCGCTGGTGCTGGACTGGGGCATGATAGGCGTGGGCGTGGGCGCCCCGGTGGCCTCCGCCGGCTCCCTGTGTGTGATCATCGGCTACTATCTCTCCGGAAAGTGGAAAGAGAACCGAGCCGGCCAATAAATAAAATGCACCCCCGGCCATCCATTCGGATGGCCGGGGGTGCTGTTCTGTTGGGAGCGATTCAGAAGAGTAAGGCGCGGTAGAGCACCTCATCCCGGGGGGTAAAGACGTTGAAGATCACCTGCCGGATTTGAGGAAGATGGTCCAGCTCCTCCCGAACGGTGGCCACAGCCAGCGCGGCGGCCTCTTCCCCGGGAAAGCCATATACCCCGGTGGCGATGCAGCAGAAGGCCACCTGCTCGATCTGGTTTGTGGCCGCCAGGGATAGGCAGAAGCGGTAGCAGCTCTCCAGCGCGGTCCGATCTGCCGGGGTGACCTCCCCCTCTACCCGGGGGCCCACGGTGTGGAGCACATATTGGGCGGGCAGGTTGTAGGCCGGGGTGAGCTTGGCCTTTCCGGGCGGCTCGGGGTGGCCCTGGGCCTCCATCCGGGCGTGGCAGGCCAGGCGGAGCTGAATGCCTGCGGCCGAGTGGATCACATTGTCAATGCAGTTGTGCAGGGGACGAAAGCAGCCCAGCAGGGCGGGATTGGCCGCATTGACCACGGCCTGGCATCGCAGGGCGGTGATGTCTCCACGCCAGAGAGAAATGCGGCGGTCCAGGGGGACCGGCGGGAGCGTATCTGCGTCGGTGAGCACGCGGCGGGAGAGGTCATCCTGGAGGATCTGGTCCTGCAAAACCAGCAGCTCCGGGGCAATGGGCTTTGGCGGGCGGGTGTTCATCAGCGCGCGCAGGAGTTTCCGCCGCTCCTCTGGCCCGGCGGGGAGAGACACGGTTTTCCCCTGTTCCTCCAGCAGGGCGGTGAGCAGCGCCCGGAGCGCAGCGTCGTAGGTCATGGGAAGGCCCCCTTCCAGATGGATTTTTCCCCAGTATAGCACAATTTGGGGGAGAAATGGCAGCCCCAAGGGGATCTTTCCTGCTGACAGGGGGGTCGGATGGTGCTATAATGACACCATCCGACCATATGTCCTGTGAAAGGGACAAAAAGAAAGGAATTGTATGGATCAGACGATTTTACTGCCCAACGGCGTGCGCATCTGTACCGAAGCGGTGCCCGGCGTGCGCTCGGCGGCGCTGGGCATCTGGGTGGGCACCGGCTCCCGCCATGAGAAGGCGAGCGAGAACGGGGCGGCCCATTTTATTGAGCACATGGTATTCAAGGGGACCCAGCGGCGCACCGCCGCCGCCCTGGCCGAGGAGATGGACGCCATCGGTGGACAGGTCAACGCTTTTACCACCAAGGAGTGCACCTGCTTCCACGCCCGGGTACTGGACACCCACCTGCCCCTGGCCACCGATATTCTCTGTGATATGTTCTTCTCCTCCCGCTTTGCCGAGGAGGATGTGGAGACCGAGCGGGGGGTCATCCTGGAGGAGATCGGCATGTATGAGGATAACCCCGAGGACCTGTGTGCCGAGCGGCTGGCCCTGGAGGTCTACCGGGGCTCCTCCCTGGCCCGGCCCATCCTGGGCCGGAAGGCCACCCTCAGCAAAATGACGGGCGAGTGGCTGCGGACCTATATGCGGGAGCACTACCGTCCGGACCGGATCGTGGTCTCCCTGGCGGGAAGCTTCCGGAGTCAGGATGTGGAGGAACTCAAGGAGCGCTTCTCGGCGCTGGAGCCGGGCAAATCCCCCGCCTCCCGGCCGGGAGCCTACCAGGCGGCCTTCACCCTCAAGAAAAAGGCCATCGAGCAGAACCACCTGACCCTGGCCTTCCCGGGCCTCCCCTACGGCGATGACCGGCGCTTTGCCCTTCAGCTCCTCTCCACCACTCTGGGAGGCGGAATGTCCTCCCGGCTGTGGCAGGAGGTGCGGGAGAAGCGGGGACTGTGCTACTCGGTCTACTCCTACACGGCGGGCCACGCCGAGACCGGCCTCTTCGCCATCTATACCGCCCTGGGCCGGGAGATGGAGGAGGAGGCCCTGCGCACCATCTGCGCCGCAGTGCGGGACTATGCCGAGCACGGGATCTCGGAGGAGGAGCTCTCCCGGGCCCGGGAGCAGGCCAAAGCCAATATTCTCATGGGACTGGAGTCCACCCAGGCCCGTATGAGCCATATGGGACGGGGGGAGCTGCTCTACGGCCGGGTCCTCACCCCGGACGAGATCATCGGGGGCTATGACGCGGTGGAGCGGGAACAGATCCGCGCCCTGGCCCAGGAGCTCTTTGACTTCCAGCAGGTCTCCCTGTCCGCCGTGGGGCGTGTGGGGAGCGAGGAGATGTACCGCAGTATCATCCACTGACGCGGAAGGGGCCGCGTCCAATCCAAATAAGGAGGAGCAAGCGATGGGTATCTGTGATGTGTTGATCCGTGGAGCGACGGTGTTCGGCGTGGGAAAGGGCCTGGACATCGCCATTTCCCAGGGCCGGATTCAGGCCGTGGGCGAAGGGCTGCCCGATACGGGGGCCATGGAGGTGGAGGCGGCCGGTAAGCTGGTCATTCCCAGCTTTGTGGAGTCCCACACCCACCTGGACAAGGCTCTGACCGCCGTGGAGGAGGACACCCCCAATCTGGAGGAGGCCTACGGGATCTTTGCCCGCTATCTGGCACGCATTCCCGAGGGGGGCATGGTGGAGGACATCAAGGCCCGCTCCCGCCGGGTGCTGGACTGGGAGCTGGCCTCCGGCACCGGCACAGTCAAGACCCATGTACTGGTCTGTCCCGAGTGGGGCATGGCCTCCCTTCAGGCCCTGGAGGAGCTGAAGGAGGAGTACCGGGGCAGACTGGACCTGCTGGGCATCGTGCAGTACCGGGAGGAGTATGACGCCGAATTCCGGGCGGCTGCCCGGGCGGGCCGGGTAGATTTCCTGGCGGGCTATCCCCTCTTTACCCCTGACCCCATGGGGGAGATCGACCGGCTCTTTGCCCTGGCCGACGAGTACGGCCTTCCCCTGGACCTCCACATCGACGAGCATGACCGGCCCAATATCGACTGCTTCCTCCGGGTACTTCAGCGCGCCCGGGAGTATCACATGGCCGGCCGGGTGACCTGCGGCCATGTGACGGCCCTGAGCGCGGTGGACGACGACCTGGCCCGCCGGGCCATCGGGGAGTGCGCCGAGGCCGGCGTCCATGTGATCACCCTCCCCTCCTGCAACATGTACCTGATGGGCCGCAAGGACCATCAGCCCATCCGCCGGGGTGTGACCCGGGTGGACGAGCTGCTGCGGGCGGGCGTCAACGTGGCGGTGGCCTCGGACAATGTGCGGGACCCCTATCGCCCCTTTGGAAACGGCGATCTGCTGGAGGAGGCCCTCTTTGCGGCCCAGGTGCTCCAGTACGGCACGGGGGAACAGCTGGAAAAGGTCATGGAAATGGTGACCTTTGGTCCGGCCCGCAACGCCCTGCTCCAGGACTACGGGCTCTCCCAGGGGTGCCGGGCCGACCTGGTGGTGCTGGACGCGCCCACCGCGAAGGAGGCCATCATCAGCCACTCCAGACGGCTCTATGTGTTCAAAGAGGGACGCCTGGTGGCGAAAGACGGCCAGATCCTCTCCTGACAGAAAAAAGCTTCCCTTCCGGCCATTCGGCCGGAAGGGAAGCTTTTTGTTCAGATCGGACGCTGCTTCCGCAGCAGGCGAATATCCTCGCCGTAGAAGGGCAGGACCCGATACTCTCCCTCCAGACGGGAGGCGGTCTGACCGGAGTAGCGACGGCGCACCTCGTCCATGGACAGGTTGGAGGAGATCACGGTCCGCCGTCCCGCCGTGAGGCGGGTATTGACCAGGGTATAGAGGGCGGACTGGACAAAGGGCGTGGTCATCTCACTGCCCAGGTCGTCCAGAATGAGCAGGTCGCAGTGGAGGTAGCGCCGGGTCTCATCCCGGGCATCCCGGATATCCAGCTCATCCCGGGAGAACTTCTGCTCCTCAAACCGGGCAAAAATGTTCACCGCCGTGTCATAGACCACAGAGTACCCCTTCTCAGCCACCGCCCGGGCGATGCAGGCCGAGAGAAAGGTCTTGCCCAGACCGGGGGCGCCAGTGAGGAAGAGGTTGCGGTAGACGAATTTGGGGAAGCGGCTGGCATAGTTGTAGCACACATCCCGGATGAACTCCATCCGCTCCCGGGGAGACTCCAGCTCACCGGGCCAGGGACGGTCGCTGTAATAGTCCAGGGAGAAGGTGTCAAAGGACTGCTCCCCCAGGTCCAGGAGCTTGGAGAGCTCCCGGATCTGCTCCTGGGCGCAGAGCTTTTTCAGACAGGAGCACATATTGGCCCCCACCCAGCCGGTATCCCCGCAGGTGGGGCAGGCGGGACGGGCGTCCAGGGCATCGGCGGGATAGCCGTTTTCCAGAAGCAGCTGGGTCCGGCGCTCCTGAAGGGCCTGGTTTTTGCGCTTGACCTCCCCAATGGCGGGGGCGGGATCGTCGCCGGTGCGCAGGGAGGCGGCGATGATGTCCACGATGGTGCGGCGCAGCTGCTGGTCGATCTGGGCCACCTGGGGGAGCTTTTGATAGATCTCAGCCCGGCGGCGGTCCTGCATCTCCTCCCGGAGCCGCCGCTCCTCGGAGAGCCGCTGGGTGGCTCGGCGGAGCACATTGGAGTCGTATGCCATGACTTAACCTCCCTTGGGATCGTCGCTCTGCTGGCGCAGGTATTCCCGCATCCGCTCCAGGTCCTCCCGCACCCGGCGGTCGGCCTCGCCGGGGGGCGTGGGCATGGGCTGGGGCGCGGAGGAGACCCGGGGCCGGTCGGAATCTCCGGCCTGGACCTGGGCCACGGTGTGCAGTCCCTTCTGGTGCCAGCTCTTCAGGATGGAGTTGAGATAGGGCCAGTTCATATTGCCCTTTTGCAGGACGGTGCGCTCATAGGCCAGGCGGATGGCCCCGTCCTCAAAGCCCATGTCCAGCCAGGCGGCGATGTATTTGCGCTCGGCCTCCACCGGCGCGCGGCCTGTGATGCCCAGCAGGGGCAGCACGGCGGCGGTGCGGGTGCGCAGGGTGGCCTGCTTGCGCAGATAGGCGTCGGCCGCCTCAAAGGTGTCCACCCCCAGACGCCGCCAGACAAAGCCCTCCTTGCGGATCTGGGAGAGGCGGGGCTTGCGGCCCGGCCCATATTTGTGCTCCATCTCCTCCACACAATAATTGACCAGCAGAAGGATGACCTCCGCCGGGAGGGAGAGAAAGTCGTAGAGGGTGTAGAGCATCTTCAGATCGGAGGTGGAGAGGATCTTGCCCAGGCGGCGCTGGACCTCGCCCACCAGTCCGGGGAAGGGGGAGGAGCCGTCCTCCAGCTCCCGGGTGAGGTCGGCGGCGGTGTACTCGGGGGGCTCTTCAGGCTCCTGGGGGGCGGCCGGCGGGGAGACCTTCTCACTCCGGTCGGCCAGACCCAGCTTCACCAGGGCCTCAAAGGCCTCCTCCACCCGGTCAGGGGACCAGTGGAGCAGGTGGGCGGCCCGGCGGGGATCAAACTCACCCGCCCGGCGCAGCAGATGGAGATAGAGCAGCGCGGCGTCTCCGTTTCCCGCGGAGCAAAGACGGTCGGCACAGTCAGCCGAGAGCGACAGGATGGCGCCGGGATAGAGCAGTTTTCCAGCCATGGAGCCTCCCCCCTTTCCAGTACAGAATTACACATTATCATACCACAAAATCCACCGGGGGGAAAGGCGGGGGTGGGAGAAATCTTTTCCTTCCGCCCGGTCGGAGGGCCTGCGGGCCGGAAAATTCACAATATCAGGCTTTTTAGTTGGGGCGGCGTGTGTTATACTATTGACAAGTCTGAACACCCGAGTTATTGGGTTGACATAATTATAACGAGAGAACAGGCGGGAGGACACAGCTATGAGGAACCACATCACAGTCACCATTGCGGGACAGGAGTATACCATCGTGGCCGCCGAGGAGGAAAACTATGTCCGCCGGGTGGCCGGTCATGTGGACAATAAAGTACAGGAAGTGCTCTCCAGCGGCCGGGCTTCCCTGGTGGAGAGCGTGGTGCTGGCGGCACTGAACATTGCCGATGAATACTATAAAGAGCAGGAGGCGTCGGAGAATCTGCGCCGCCAGCTCAAGGAGTACCTGGAGGAGGGCACCAAGCTGAAAATGGAGCTCTCCGAGGCCAAACGGGAGATCTTCAAGCTCCAGAACCGGAAATAAGACGCCGGGCAGGATGCGGGGCGGTCTCCGGCCGCCCCGTGTTCTGCCTTTATCCATCCCAGATACCACAAAGGAGGACGTATGCTGGAATTGCTCTCACCCGCCGGCTCCATGGAGGCCGTCCATGCTGCCGTACAGAACGGCGCCGACGCCATCTACATGGGATACGGCGATTTCAACGCCCGCCGCAACGCGAAGAACTTCACCCGGGAGGAGTTTGCGGCGGCGGTTTCTTACTGCCATCTCCGGGGCTGTAAGGTCTATCTGACCCTCAACACCCTGCTGGGAGACCGGGAACTGCCCGCGGCCGCCGAGTGTGCCGCCGACGCCAGCGACATCGGCGTGGACGCCATCCTGGTCCAGGACCTGGGGGTGCTGCGCATGGTGCGTCAGGCCGCCCCCGATGTGCCCATCCACGCCTCCACCCAGATGACGGTGCACAACCTGGACGGCGTGAAGAAGATGGCCGATTTTGGCATGACCCGGGCGGTGCTCTCCCGGGAGCTGTCCCGGGACGCCATCGCCTATATCTGTGAGCACTCCCCCATCGAGATCGAGGTCTTTGGCCACGGCGCCCTGTGCATGTGCTACTCGGGACAGTGCTTCATGTCCTCGGTCATCGGCGGGCGCAGCGGCAACCGGGGCCTGTGCGCCCAGCCCTGCCGCATGCGCTATGGCTGGAACGGGAAGGCCGACGGCAACCCCCTCTCCCTCAAGGACATGTCCCTGGCCGGACACCTGCGGGAGCTGCGGAAGATGGGCGTGGCCTGTCTGAAGCTGGAGGGGCGGATGAAGCGGCCCGAGTATGTGGCCGTCATCACCCGGGTCTATGCCTCCGCCATCCGCGAGGGGCGGGAGCCCACCGCCGAGGAGGTGCGGCAGCTGACCGAGGCCTTCTCCCGCCAGGGCTTTACCGAGGGCTTCTACCAGGGCAAAACCGGACCGGATATGTTCGGTATCCGGGAGGAGCAGAAGGAACCCCGGGAGCTCTTTGCCCTGGCCCGGCAGACCTATGAGGACGGGGAGAGCCAGCGGGTGCCCATCACCTTCTACTCCCTGATCCGAAAGGGTGAGCCGGCCCAGGTGGGCGTGAAGGACGACCGGGAGAATGTAGTCACGGTGGAGGGCCCCGTCCCCGAGGCGGCCCGCACCAAGCCCCTCACCCCGGAGGGGGTGGAGAAGCAGCTCTCCCGCACCGGAGGTACACCCTACCGCTGTGAGGGGGTGCGCTCGGTGGTGGACGAGGGACTCTCCCTCCCGGCCGCCGCCCTCAACGCCCTGCGGCGGGAGGCACTGGAGGAGCTCTCTGCCCGGCGCATGGCGCCCCCTGTCCGGCGGAGAGGGACCTTCCAGCCCGGTGTGCGCTATGAGAACCGGCGGGAGGAGCCCCTCCTCACCGTGTCGGTGAGCCGTGCTGAGCAGGTGACGGGCGCCCTTCTGGCCCTCTCCCCCGCCCTGATCTATGTGCCGCTGGAGGAGCTGGCCGCCCATCCGGAACTGGCCGGGCGGGGCAATCTGGCTGTCACTCTCCCCCGCATCGCCTGGGACCGGGAGTGGAAGACCATGACCGAGCAGCTCCGCCGGGTGAGGGATATGGGCGTGGAGGATGCCCTGGTGGGCAATCTGGGCATGCTGGATGTGGCAAAGGAGATGGGCTTCGGCCTGCGGGGCGACTTCGGCCTGGAGATCTTCAACTCCCAGGCCCTCAAAGAGCTGCGCCACATGGGGCTCAAGTCGGCCGCCGTGTCCTTTGAGCTCAAGCTGGCCCAGATCCGGGATCTCTCCAAGGCGGTGGACACCGAGATCATCACCTATGGCCGCCTGCCCCTGATGATCATGGAAAACTGCATCATCCGCAACCGCACCGGCGGCGTGTGCCGCCACGCCTGCGAAGGGGAGGAGAACCTCCTCACCGACCGCAAGGGGGCCCGTTTCCCGGTGGTGCGGACCTACGGCTGCCGCAATGAGATCCTCAACTCCAAAACCCTTTTCCTGGGGAATAAACAAAACGACGTCCGCCGCTGCGGGGCGTGGGCCCAGCGGCTCATGTTCACGGTGGAATCCCCCGCCGAGTGTGTCCGTGCGGTGGAGCGCTACCTGGGGCGGAGCGACTGGGAGCCCAGGGAGTATACCCGGGGCCTCTACTACCGGGACGTGGAGTAAGCGTCCCCACCCTATGACAGGAGAACGATACGCATGAATCTGAAAATCAAAGCCGTGTCCCCCAAGATCGGGACCGATATTCCCTTTCCCTTTTACGCCAGCGCGGGCGCGGCCGGGATGGACCTGTGCGCCTGCATGGATGAGCCGGTGACCATTGCGCCCCGGCAGATCGTCTCTCTCCCCACCGGCATTGCCATTGCCCTGCCCTCGGCGGACTATGTGGCCCTGGTGTTTGCCCGGTCGGGTCTGGGCATCAAGCACGGAGTGGCCCTGGCCAACGGAGTCGGGGTCATCGACAGCGACTACCGGGGGGAGATCCGGGTGGGATTGGTAAACCAGTCGGACGTCCCCTATACCATCCAGCCCGGCGACCGGGTGGCCCAGCTGGCCGTGATGCCGGTGGTGCAGGCCCAGCTGGAGCGGGTGGAGACGCTGGATGAGACTGAGCGGGGAGCCGGCGGCTTCGGCTCCACCGGAAAGTAAAGGAGTTTACAAAAGATGAACATCATTCTGGCTTCCCAGTCCCCCCGGCGCAAAGAGCTGCTCTCCCGGATGGGGCTGAGCGGATTCAAGACCATGTCCCCCGACATCGACGAAAATCTGGGCGGCGGACTCTCTCCGTCGGAGCTGGTCAGCCGCCTCTCCGCCCTCAAAGCCCAGGCGGTGGCCGAGCGGGCGGGCGGAGATACCCTGATCATTGCGGCCGATACCGTGGTGGCGGTGGACGGCGCCGTCCTGGGCAAGCCCTCCGACGCGCTGGAGGCCTTCAAAATGCTCTCCACCCTCTCGGGCTGCCGCCATCAGGTCTACACCGGCGTCACGGTGCTGCGGGGGGAGGAGCGGTACACCGAGTATGAGGTGACCGATGTCTCCTTCCGGGAGCTGTCCGAGCGGGAGATCGAGGACTATATCCGCACCGGGGAGCCCATGGATAAGGCCGGCGCCTACGGCATCCAGGGCTATGGCGCCCTCTTTATCCAGGGCATCCAGGGGGACTATTACAATGTCATGGGCCTGCCGGTGTGCCGCCTGGGCGGTATGCTGGAGCGGCTGGGGGTCCACTGTATGGCCCTGGCCGCTGAGCGGGATGGCTAAGAGAGGGACGGTGCGGCGATGAAGGATTTTCTGCGCAACAACGGTGTGCTCATACTGATCATTGCCGTGCTGCTCACGCTCATCGTGGCGGTGACCTCCGCGCTGATGGGCGGGGTGGCCGATCCACTGTCCAATCTGGTGGGGATCGTGACCACGCCGGTGCGCAACGGCGTCAACGCGGTGGCCAACTGGACCGAGGGGCAGTACCAACGCCTGTTCCTCCAGGATCAGATGCAGGCCGAATATGAGCAGCTCAAGCGGGACTATGCCAAGCTGGAAGAGCAGCTCCGGGAGGCTGAGAGCGACGCGGAGGAAAATGAGCGCCTGCGCAACCTGCTGGGCCTGCGGGAGAAGCGGCGGGACTTTGAGTTTGAGTCGGCCACGGTGACCTCCCACGGCTCCTCCAACTGGGATTCCACCCTCATTCTCAGCAAGGGAAGCTCTGTTGGTGTGGAGGCCGGAGACTGTGTGGTGGATGAATACGGCAACCTGGTGGGTATCATTGATGAAGTGGGAGTCAACTGGTCCCAGGTGATGACGGTGGTGGACTCCGACCTGGAGATGGGCGGCCTCATCGCCCGCACCGACAGCGCCGGTATCCTGGAGGGACAGTTCGATCTGATGGGAGAGGGCAAGCTCAAGCTCTCCTACCTGCCGGAGAACAGCGAGTTCATGGCGGGCGATCAGGTCCTCACCTCCGGTCTGAGCGGCATCTATCCCTCCGGCCTGGTGGTGGGCCACGTGGAAGAGGTCCTCACCGATGCCTCGGGCATGACCCGCTATGCGGTCATCGTACCGGAGACCGATCTCAATTCGCTGGAGCAGGTCTTTGTCATCAAGAGCTTTGATATTATTGAGTAAGGGGGGAGCCATTTGACCCGCCATGATTTTCTGGTGAAATGGGGCGTGTATGCCCTGGCCCTCCTGCCCGTCTGGTTTTTTGAGGGGTATTTCCTCACCCGCCTGCCGGTGACGGCGGTGCAGCCCATGCTTCTGCCCCTGGCCGTGGTGGCGGTAGCCGTACTGGAGGGCTGTGTCGGCGGGGCCGGGTTTGGCCTGGGCGTGGGTCTGCTGTGCGCCTGCTTCTATCCAGGGATGGAGGAGTGGATGCCCCTGGGCCTGGCCCTGGTCGGCCTGGGCGCTGGCCTGCTGGCCCAGTATGTGCTGCGCCAGAACCTGTGGGGCTGCCTGGTGTGCGCCCTGCTGGCCCTGGCCTTTGTGGACGGCGTGCGGATTTTGCTGCGCCTGGCCTGGGGGGAATATGCACTGGGGCCCATGCTCCGTCTGACCGGGATGGAGATCGGCTGTTCCCTCCCCTTTGTGATCCCGGTGTACGCGGTCTTTTTATGGGTGTATCGCCGGGTCCCCAAACGGACCCACTTCTGAGCCGCGTCTGTCCCTGCGTTTTATTTGGAGTTCCCGTAACAGAAAGGTTGCCCTATGGACAAAAAACAATTTCAACGGCGTGTATATGTGGTGTCGGGTGTGTTGGGCCTGCTGTTTTTCCTGTTTGTGGGCGTGCTCTATCAGCTTCAGATCATCCAGGGCCCCTATTACCGGGCCCAGGCTACCAAGCGAAACGCCCAGACCGAGACGGTGGAGGCCGTCCGGGGCGAGATCCTGGACTGCAATGGCCGGGTGATGGTCTCCAACCGCTCCACCTACCAGGTGCGCCTCAACACCAGTGTGATGGGCACGGAGGAGGAGCGCAACGCCATTCTCACCGCCTTGCTTCAGATCTGCCGGGAGCAGGGTGTGACTTGGACGGACACCCTGCCGGTCACCGGCGCACCTCCCTTTGAGTACACGCTGGGTACCGCCACGGGGACCAACCGCCGGGCCTTCCTCAAGCTCATGGATATCCTGAGCGAGAACAACAGCAGCTGGGAGACCGCGTCAGCCTCCGGCGTGGCGCTGGGCGAGGAGTGGGAGGCCTACCGGAAGGCGGTGGATGCCGCCTCCCAGACCACCGAGACCGGGACCCAGGCGGCGGAGACCCCCGCCGCGCCGGAGGATACGGTTTCAGCCGCCCCTCTCATCGCCAAGATGAAGGATCACTTCGGCATCGATCCCACCATGCCCGATGAGGAGGCCAGGGACCTGATCGGCGTGCTCTATGAGCTCACCCTGCGCAGCAAAGGCGCGGCCACCAGCGAATATATTTTTGCCCAGGATGTGGATATCCGCTTTATCACCGCTGTCAAGGAGCAGGGCCTCAAGGGCGTCAAGATCGAGCCCACCACCACCCGGGTCTATGAGACCTCCTACGCCGCCCACATCCTGGGGCGCGTGGGGCCCATTTTTGCGGAGGAGTGGAACGAGGAGGACTCCTATTACAAGAATAACGGCTATAAAATGGACGACATTGTGGGAAAGGAAGGCATGGAGAAGGCCTTCGAGTCCTATCTCCGGGGCGAGGAGGGCACCCAGATCGTGGAGCTCAACAGCGAGGGGAAGGTGGTCAGCGAGACCTGGAAGACCGACCCCGAGACCGGAGAGCCCATGGCCCCCAAACCGGGCAACAATGTGGTCACCACCATTGACCTGCGCCTTCAGGAGGCGCTGGAGCAGTCTCTGGCTACCCGGGTACCCGGACTCTCCGACACGGTAGAGGGTGCGGCAGGCGTGGTCATCGACATGAAGGGCGGAGTGAAGGCTATCGCCTCCTATCCTACCTTCGACATATCCCAGGCCTATAAGGACAGCAGCCTCTACAACGAGCTGCTCAAGGACCCCCTGCGTCCCCTGTATAACCGGGCCACCATGGGACTCTACTCCCCCGGCTCCACCTTTAAGATGATCACCGGTGTGGCCGCCCTTCAGGAGGGGCTGACCACCCCCTATGAGGAGATCCTGGATACGGGTTATTTCCGCTATCCGGAGGGAGAAAAATACCCCTACGGAGACTACCATCCGAAATGCTGGATTTATCGCCAGCAGGGAGGCACCCATGGCTGGGAGGATATGGCCCATGCTATTGAGGACTCCTGCAACGTCTTCTTCTTTACCCTGGCCGACCGGCTGGGGATCGACCTGCTGGATGAGTACGCCGCCATGTTCGGTCTGGGTCAGTCCACCGGCATCGAGGTGCCCGAGTATACCGGCTATGTGGCCGGACCGGAGACCAGTGAGCGTCTGAATCAGGAATGGTATGGCGGACTACTCCTCTCGGCTGCCATCGGACAGGGCAATACCCTGTGTACCCCCCTCCAGCTGGCCAACTACATCGCCACGCTGGTCAACGGCGGAAACCACTATCCTGCCCACCTGCTCCAGACGGTCAAGAGCAGCGACTACTCCCAGGTGGTGCTGGAGAATGAGCCGGAGCCCCTGGACACCATCAACATCAGTGAGGAGAACCTGGAGGCGGTCAAGTACGGCATGTACCTGCTGGGCACCGAGGGCAGCGTATCCAAGTACTTTAAAGACCTGCCCGTAGAGGTGGGTGCCAAGACCGGTACCGCCCAGGTAGGCTCGGAGACCACCGAGGCCAACGCCGTCTTTGTGTGCTTTGCCCCCTATGATGACCCGGAGATCGCCATCGCCCTGGTGGCCGAGCACGGTGACTCGGGCGGCGGACTGGCAGCAGTGGCCGCCGATGTGCTCTCGGTCTACTTCGGACAGTCGGGCACTTCCCAGGCCGTCAATGGCGAGGGCGTGCTCATCCGCTGAGCGCAGTTCAACTTTGGAAGATTGGAAGGAATGCCCATGACGAACCCCTTTATCTTCGACCCCCGGGACCCGGAGAGTAAGTTTCCCTACGGCGCGGTCCCGGCGGGGACCCAGGTACGCTTTACCGTCCGCCCGCCCCGGGCGGGGGGATACTCCCGCGTGATCCTCACCGCCCGGTTTGAGAGCCGGGACAATGCCGTGGTGGAGCGCATCTTGCTCTGGCATGGGATCGAGGGCGCCCGGGATGTCTTCACCGGCACGCTGGAGACAGGGGAATACGTGGGGCTGGTCTGGTATACCCTGCGCCTGGAGGGATTGGACGGACGCAGTGCGGAGCTGGGCAAGTATCAGCTCACCGTCTATGACGACTCTGAGACGGTCCCCGGGTGGTTTGGAGAGGGGCTCACCTACCAGATCTTTCCCGACCGCTTCCGCCGGCGCGCCATTCCCGACCCGACCGGCATGGTGGGCGGACGTACCGTCCATCAGAGCTGGGAGGAGGAGCCGGTCTACCTTCCCGATGAGCACGGAGAGATCCGCAACCGGGACTTTTTCGGCGGGAGCCTCGCCGGGGTCCGGGAGAAGCTGACCTATCTGCGGCGTCTGGGGGTGGAGACCATCTACTTCTGCCCCATCTTTGAGGGGGTGGAAAACCACCGCTACGGCACTGGCGACTATGAGAAGATTGACCCCATGCTGGGGGACGAGGCCCAGTTCCGCCTCCTGTGTGAGGAGGCCCACCACCTGGGGATGCGCATTATGCTGGACGGTGTGTTCAACCACACGGGCTATATCAGCCGCTATTTCAACGGGGACGGCTCCTACCCCTCAGAGGTGCCCGGTGCGGCCCAGTCCACGGAGAGCCCCTATTATCCCTGGTATCATTTCACCCACTGGCCCGACCGGTACGACTCCTGGTGGGGGATCTACTCCCTCCCGGCGGTCAATGAGAGCGAGAGCACCTATCTCGACTATATCATCCGGGGGGAAAACAGCATCGTCAAGCGTTGGCTGCGGGCCGGGGCGGACGGCTGGCGGCTGGACGTGGCCGACGAGCTGCCCGACTCCTTTGTCCACGCCCTTCACACCGCCGCCCGCGAGGCCAAGAAGGACGCGGTGGTCATCGGCGAGGTGTGGGAGGACGGCTCCAACAAGATCGCCTACGGGGTGCGGCGCAAGCACATTCTGGGGGGACACTGCGACGGTCTGATGAACTATCCCTTCCGCAACGCGGCCATCTCCTATCTGCTGGGCGGGGACGCCCGCTGGTTCCGGGAGACCATGGAGGGGTTACGGGCCAATTATCCGTCCACCGCCTACTATTCCGCCATGAATGCCCTGGGGACCCACGATACCCCCCGCATCCTTACCCTGCTGGGGGTAGGCTCCCCCTGCACGGAGTACCCCAAATCCTGGCGGGCCGACTTCCGCATGAGCGAAGAGGAGTATGCCCGGGGCAAGGCCCGGCTCAAGCTGGGTGCGGTGCTGCTCTACGCCTTCCCGGGCTCCCCCACCCTGTATTACGGGGATGAGGCCGGGATGGAGGGCTTTGAAGATCCCTTCAACCGCCGTACCTTCCCCTGGGGACGGGAGGACAGTGAGCTGGTGAGCTGGTTCACCGCTCTGGGCTGCATCCGCAGCTGGTCCCAGGCCCTGCGAAAGGGAGATATTTCCTATGTGGAGGCCGACGGACCGGTGCTGGCTTTCCGGCGTACCTGGGAGGAGGAGAGCATGCTGGTGGCTCTGAACGCCGGAGCAGAACCGGCCTCCCTGCCTCTTTCCGGTCCTATGAAGGATCTGCTCACCGGAGAGGTCTTCCCCGCCCCCGGTGCCCGCACCATGGAGGCGGCCCTGCCCCCCTGTACGGCACGGCTGCTGGTTCCCCTGCGCCTGCATCTTGCCTGCCGGGCGAAGGAAACGATTTAAAAGATTATGAAAAAAAGGAGCGCGGAATCGCCATGTACCGTCCCATCTGATGCCAACTGATCGGATACCGGAGGCGCCCTCCCATGGGAGGGCGTGCTTTGGCATGTGTAAAACATCCGGATCAGGAGGAATCGGTATTGGAACGGAACAGACGAAACCGGACGCTTCTTTTTTTGGCCTATGCCCTCCAGGGCATGGTATTTTATAACCCCATCGCCACCCTCTACCGCCTGCAAGCGGGGGTGACCCTCACCCAGATGCAGGTCATTGAGGGGATCTCCCTGCTGGTCATGCTGGGGCTGGAAGTGCCCTGGGGCCGCTGGGCTGACCGGATCGGGCACCGGCGGTCCATGGTACTGTGCTTCGGCGTGCTGGCCCTCTCCAAGGTGGTGTTCTGGCGGGCTGAGACGGTATGGGGCTTTTTGGCGGAACGGCTGCTGCTTTCCTTTGCCCAGGCCGGGCTGAGCGGCTGTGACACGGCCTATCTCTATGCCTGCTGCCGGGACCCGGAAGAGCACCGCCGGGCCTTTGCCCGCTGGCAGGGCGTGCAGGTGGCGGGATTGCTGCTGGCCTCCCTGGCCTGGCCCCTGCTGGGCGGGGATTACCGCCTCTCCGCGCTGCTGACCGTGGGGAGCTATACCCTGGCCCTAGGGGTCACCTTACTGCTGCGGGAGCCGGAGGGACAGCGGGCCGAGGAGCAGGCCCGGGAACCCCGCCCGCCCCTGGGCGAGATGCTGCGGGAGAGCCGGAGGATGCTGGCCTTTTTGCTGGGTGTGGCCCTCTTCGATCAGACGGCCCAGGCGGCAGTCACCTTTTTCAGCCAGCTCCAGTACGGGCGCTGTGGGATTGCAGAGGGGGCCTTTGGAGTCCTGGCGGCCCTGAGTGCCGGGGCCGGGCTGAGCGGCGCTCTGGCCCACCGGATGGTGGGGCCGGGCGGGCCGGAGCGGGTCTGCCGGCGGCTGATTACGGTGGGGGGCGCAGTCTGTCTGCTGCTGGCCGTCACCACCGCGCCGGCCGTCTCCGCCCTGGGTATCCCCCTGCTGGCTGCCCTGCGCTCCTGTGCAGCGCCCCTGGCCCTTGCGGTGCAGAATGAGCGGGTGAGCCCCGGTGGACGGGCTGCCCGGCTCTCCTGCAATGCCATGGTGCTGGAATGTACCGGGGTTTTACTGGCCCCGGTCCTGGGCTGGACAGCCGAACAGTGGCTGCCCGGAGGTTTTCTGCTGGGGGCGGTCTTCTGCTGGGCGGGAAGCCTTCTGCTTTGGCAGGATGAAAGACGCCGTTGACTTGTATTTTTGGGGTATATTTGATATAATAAAGGGTAATTTTTACCGTCTTACCGGAAAGGAGGGCGAAGCCAATGAAATATCAGCAGTGGAAGCGCCCCGCCGGAGACGGAACGGGCCGGGCGGCCCTGGAGGAGGCGGGCATCCCGGCTCTTCCCGCCCTGGTCCTCTCGGCCCGTGGCATTGACACGCCCGAGAAGGCCAGGGAGTTTCTGGCGGGCGGACCAGAGCGCCTGGAGGACCCCCTCCTGCTCCGGGACATGGACCGGGCAGTGGAGCGCATCCGGCGCGCGGTAGAGCAGGGAGAGTTGCTGGCTGTCTACGGAGACTATGACGTGGACGGCATTACCTCCACCTGCCTCCTCACCAGTTTTCTGCGCAGCCGGGGGGCGGATGTGGTGCCCTATATCCCCGACCGGATGGAGGAGGGCTATGGACTCAGCTGTGCAGCCGTGGACACCCTCCACGCCCAGGGAGTCACCCTGATCATTACCGTGGACTGCGGGATCACCGCGGTGGAGGAGGCTCGCCACGCCGCGGAGCTGGGCATGGATCTGGTCATTACCGACCATCACGAGTGCAAGGAGGAACTGCCCGCCGCTCTCGCGGTGGTGGACCCCCGGCGGGGCGACTGTCCCTATCCCTTCAAGTCCCTGGCCGGCGTGGGGGTTGCCCTCAAGCTGGTGCTGGCCCTGGGAGAGATGGAGGAGCGGCCCACGCTCCTGCGGCAGTATGCCGACCTGGCCGCCATCGGCACGGTGGCCGATGTGATGCTCCTGACCGGAGAGAACCGCTCCATCGTACAGATGGGACTCTCTTCCCTCCGCCATACCCGCCGCCCCGGGCTGGCCGCCCTGCTGCGGGAGGCGGGACTGAGCGAAAAGCCCCTGACCTCCATGGCCATCGGATACACCCTGGCCCCCCGCATCAACGCCGCCGGGCGGATGGGATGCGCCCGGGTGGCGGCCGAGCTGCTCCTGACCGCCGACCCGGTGCGGGGCGAGGAGCTGGCCAAGGAGCTGTGCAGCCTCAACCGGGAGCGGCAGTCCATTGAGGCGGATATCTTTGCCCAGTGTGCCCGCCTGGCCGAGAGCGCGCCGCCGGAGGAGCGCAGCGCTCTGGTCTTGGCCGGAGAGGGGTGGCACCAGGGCGTGGTGGGCATTGTGGCCTCCCGCCTTTCAGAGAAGTACTCCTGCCCCACCTTCATGATCTGCCTTCAGGACGGGCACGGAAAGGGCTCCTGCCGGTCCTTCGGCGGGTTCAACCTCTTTGCCGCACTGGAGTCCTGTGCCGAGCTGCTGGAGGGCTTCGGCGGGCATGAGCTGGCCGCCGGCTTTACCATCCGGGAGGAACAGATCCCGGCCTTCCGCCGCCGGATGAACGAGCTGGTCCGTCTGCGCACCGGCGGAGAGGAAATGACCTCCGAGCTGGAGATTGACGCGGATATTCCAGACCCCTCGATCCTCACCCAGGAACAGGTGGAGGCACTGGACATCCTGGAGCCCTATGGCGCGGGAAATGAGAAGCCGGTCTTTTTCCTGGGGGGCTGTACGGTCTCCTCCCTCAATGAGGTGGGCGGCGGACGCCACCTCAAGCTCCGCCTCCTGGCGGGCGGAAAGCCCTTTGACGCCATCTTTTTTGCCGTCACCGCCGCCGAGGCGGGGGTGCGGCCCGGGGACCGGGTGGATATCGCCTTCTGTCCCCAGATCAACGAGTACCGGGGCTGGCGCTCGGTGCAGCTCCAGATCACGGATCTGCGTCCCGGGATGACCCGGGCCCAGAGTGAACAGGCCCTCTATGAGCGCTTTGCCCGGGGGGAAGATCTGAGCCCACAGGAGGCCGCCTTTCTCCTGCCCAGCCGGGAGGAGTTCGTCACCCTCTGGCGCTACCTGAAGGTCCGCTCCGGCGGCGCAGAGCTGGAGGAGACGCCCCGCCGTCTGACCCGGAACCTGTCCCGGGATTTCGGACGCCATGCCCCCCTGCCCCGCACCCTGGTGTGCCTGGAGGTCTTTGACGAGCGGGGGCTGATTTCCCTGGAACAACACGCCGGCTGCTTCCGGATCGCCCTCCAGAAGGTGGAGGGAAAGGTGGATCTGGAGCAGTCCGCCATTCTGCAACGGCTCCGACAGCTGATGAGCGGCTGAGGGCCGCTCATCTCAACGAAATGTGGTGATCGTATGGACCCTATTTTAGAGCGATATCAGGCGCTGGAGGATAAGATCAAAGCCTATAACCCCGGGGTGGATACCAAGCGGCTCTATGACGCCTTCTCCTATGCCGACAATGCCCACACGGGGCAGATGCGCAAGGATGGATCCCCCTATATCACCCATCCGCTGGCCGTGGCCGAGATCGCCGCGGAGCTGGAGCTGGATACCGACTCCATCATCGCATCTCTCCTCCACGATACGGTGGAGGACACCAACGCCACCTATGACGACGTGGCCAAGCGCTTCGGCAAGAGCGTGGCCGATCTGGTGGACGGTGTGACCAAGCTGACCCAGGTCAAGTATGTCTCCAAGGAAGAGGAGCAGATGGAGAATCTGCGCAAGATGCTCATGGCCATGGCCAAGGACATCCGGGTCATCCTCATCAAGATCTGCGACCGCCTGCACAACATGCGTACCATGCAGTACCAGTCCCCCAAGAAGCAGCGGGAAAAGGCCCTGGAGACCATGGAGATCTATGCCCCCATTGCCCACCGCTTGGGCATGCAGCGGGTCAAGTGGGAGCTGGAGGACACCTCTCTCCAGTACCTGGACCCGGTGGGCTACAAGGAGATCAGCGACGAGCTGGCCACCCGGGCCGCCGCCCACGAGGAGTTTATGGCCACCATCCAGCGGAAGATCGAGGAGCGGCTGGCCGAGGAGGGGATCAAGGCCACCGTCTACGGGCGCATCAAGCACGCCTACTCCATCTACCGCAAGATGTACGGGCAGAACAAGACCATGGATGAGATCTTTGATCTCTACGCCTTCCGGGTCATCGTGGACGACATCCCCTCCTGCTACAATGTGCTGGGCTGCATCCACGACATGTTCAAGCCGGTGCTGGGCCGCTTTAAGGACTATATCGGCACCCCCAAGCCCAACATGTACCAGTCCCTCCACACCACCGTCATCGGCCGGGAGGGCCTTCCCTTTGAGGTGCAGATCCGCACCTGGGAGATGCACCACACAGCGGAGTACGGCATCGCCGCCCACTGGAAGTACAAGCAGGGCATGGCCAACCAGAATCTGGGCAGCGAGTCGGCCTTCGAGTGGGTGCGCAAGCTCCTGGAGGCCCAGCAGACCACCGACGCAGAGGAATTCCTGCGCTCCATGCGGGTGGACCTCTTTGCCGACGAGGTCTTCGTCTTCACTCCCAACGGCGACATCATCAACCTGCCCGCCGGGGCCACCCCCATTGACTTTGCCTACTCCATCCACTCGGCGGTGGGCAACCACATGACAGGGGCCAAGGTCAACGGCCGCATGGTGCCCTTTGATACCCAGCTCCAGAACGGCCAGATCGTGGAGGTCATCACCTCCAAGTCGGCCCACGGCCCCAGCCGTGACTGGATGAAGCTGTGTAAATCCAACGAGGCCCGCAACAAGATCCGCCAGTGGTTCAAAAAGGAGCGCCGGGAGGAGAATATCGCCACCGGCCGGGCCTCCTTCGAGTCCGAGCTCAAGCACGCGGGGATCTCTCTGGCCTCTATTACCACGGAGGAGATGCTCCCCCACATCCTCAAGAAGGTGCGCTTCGGCTCTCTGGACGAACTCTATGCCGCCATCGGTTACGGCGGTATGAGCGCCCAGAAGGCGGTGGTGCGCATCAAAGACGAGATCAGCCGCCTCAACCGGGTGCAGGCCGAGCGCAGCGCCGCCCTCCAGGCGGAGCAGACCCCGGTCATCCTGCCCGGCCGGAGCACACCGCCCAAGCAGGAGCCCGCCGCGGCCAAGACCCCCAAGCGCTCCTCCAACGGCATCGTGGTGGAGGGACTGGACAACTGTCTGGTCAAGTTTGCCAAGTGCTGTACCCCCGTGCCCGGGGACCCGGTGGTGGGCTTTATCACCCGGGGCTTCGGCGTATCGGTCCACCGCTCCGACTGTCCCAACTGCGCCCCGGAGAAGCGAAAGCCCGAGGAGGCCGGGCGCTGGGTCAAGGTCTCCTGGGTGGCGGGAGATCAGACCACCTACCAGACCGCGCTGGACATCTCGGCCAAGGACCGGGACGGCCTGACCCTGGATGTGGCCATGGTCCTCTCCGCCGCCAAGGTGAAGGTGAACGGACTCAACGTCCACGCCACCCCCGACGGCTACGCCATTGCCTCCATTCTGCTGGAGGTCAAGAACCAGGACGAGCTGACCAGCGTCATCAACAAGCTGGGGCAGATCCAGGGGGTCTATCAGGTCAAGCGTACCACGGGCTGAGCCAGTCCGTTATACAATCATTATTCCAGGGAGTCCCGCCGTTGGAGGGGCTCCCTCCGCTGTGGAGGCGTGTTCAATGGAAAAGCGTTTTGTGCCCCTTCTGCTGGGGGCGGATATCAATGTGTACAGCATGGCCCGGGCCTTTCATGAGGCCTACGGCGTGCGTACCGTGGCCTATGGGATGTATCCCTCCGGCCCCTGCGTAGGCAGCGACATCATCGACTACCGGGTGTGCGCCAACAACGACGCCCCGGAGGTGGTGCTGGAGAATGTGAAGAAGGTGGCCGCCGAGTTCTCCGACCGGAAGGTCATCGTGCTGGGCTGCGGAGACAACTATCTGACCTCCATCGCCTGCAATCTGCCCCATTTCCCGGAAAATGTCATTGCGCCCTATATCGATCTGGCCACCATGGAGGTCCTGATCCACAAGGAGAAATTCTACGAGCTGTGCGATCAGCACGGCATCGACCACCCCGCCACCTTTGTCTACAAAAAGGGCATGGGGCACGACTTCACCCTCCCCTTCTCCGGCCCCTTCGTGGTGAAGCCGGCCGAGTCGGCCACCTACTGGGACCATCCCTTTGACACCCAGAAGAAGGCCTATATCCTCCAGACCCGGGAGGAGGTAGACCGGGTGCTGGACGAGATCTATGAGCACGGCTATGAGGACTCCCTCATCATTCAGGACTTCATCCCCGGGGATGACAGCTTCATGCGGGTGGTCACCAACTACTCCGGCGAGGACGGCAAGGTGCGTCTCATGTGCGTGGGCCACGTGCTCCTGGAGGAGCATACCCGCCACGGCATCGGCAACCACGCCGTCATCATCACCGAGCCCGAGCCAGAGCTGTGCGAGAAGCTCCGCTCCTTCCTGGAGGCCATCGGCTATACCGGCTTCTCCAACTTCGATGTGAAGTACGACCAGCGGGACGGCAAGTTCAAGGTCTTTGAGATCAATACCCGCCAGGGACGGAGCAACTACTATGTCACCGGCGCGGGCTACAACCTGGCCAAATATCTGGTGGAGGACCGCATCGAGCACAAGAGCTGCGAGCTGACCATCACGAAGAACCGCCATATGTGGCGGGTCATTCCCCAGAGTGTGGCCTACGACTACATTCCCAAGCGCTTCCACGGGGAGATGAAGGCCCTGGAAGAGCAAAACGCGGTGGTCAACCCCCTCTTTTACAAGGCCGACCGCAATCTGATCCACAAGCTGCGCATCATCCGGGATCAGTGGCGCTACAAGAAGCGCTATGCCAGCTCCATGGAGAAAGCCAACTGACCGACCGAGAGGAGGAGCCCATGGCAAACGACCGACCGAAGCTGGGTATCCTGGGCGGCATGGGCCCCCAGGCCACGCTGGAGCTGTGCCAGCGCATCGTGGACTATACCGACGCCGACCGGGACCAGGACCATATCCCCACGCTGATTTACAACGATACCTGGATCCCCGACCGTACCGGGGCCATTCTGGGCGGCGATGCCCAGCGGTGCTATGAGGCCCTCCTGTCCGGGGGCCGGGTGCTGGAGGGGGCGGGCTGCTCCATTCTGGCCATTCCCTGCAACACCTCCCACTACTTTGCCGCCCGGCTCCAGGAGGACCTGGGGGGCATGAAGCTGCTCCACATGGTCCGGGAATCGGCCGCTGTGCTGGCCCGGCGGGGATGCCGCCGGGTGGGCGTTCTGGCCACCGACGGCACGGTGCGCACCGGTGTCTATCAGCGGGAGCTCCAGGCGCTGGGGATCGAGTGTCCCCCGCTGCCGGAGGAGATCCAGCGCCGGGTCATGTCCATCATCTACGATGAGATCAAGCGGGGCCGGCGAGGTACACCGGAGGACTTTGCCCCCATTGACCGGGCCGTGCGGGAGGAACTGGGATGCGACGGCGCGGTGCTGGGCTGTACCGAGCTGTCGGTCTTCCGGACCTTCCACGGCCTGCCGGAATTCTACCTGGACGCCCTAGATGTGCTGGCCCGTCGGTGTGTGACCGCCTGCGGTTATCCACTGCGGGAGTGCTAAATGTGGAAAACCCCCGCCGTTCCAATGGGAACGGCGGGGGTTTTTGCTGTTTATTCCTCTTCGTTTTGGAAGAGCAGGCGGTACTTCCCGCTTCCCTCTACGGCGTAGACCGCATCCAGGTCCTCGTCGGCCATGGCGGGGTCAAAGTCCATACCGAACTTGACACAGGTGCCGCAGGAGGCGGACAGTGCCCGGGGCACCGGCATCATGGCGGCGCTGTCTCCCAGCGCCCGGAGTTTCTTCTGAAAGGTCAGGGCGCCGAAGTGGGTGTGAAAGGTGGCAATCTGTTCCATCTTACTTGGTAATGGTCAGCTCAAAGTCCTCGCCCACGGCCCGGTGGCTCACCTGATAGCCGGCGTTGGAGGCGAAGCGGGTGATGTTCTGCACGGGAGTCATGCTGTCCACCAGCACCTTGAGGGGGGTGCCCTTCTGAAGGGCCTTCTTGGTCATCAAAACGGGTTCGGGGCAGGAGTAGCCCCGGGCGTCCAGTTCATTCATGGTTCTATGCTCCTTTCCGAAATCAGGCTTTCTTGCGGTTGAGGTTGGCAGCGCCGATGGCGGCCACCACGATCAGACCCAGGATCACAGCGATCTGGCCATTGGCGGTGGGACCCTTGGCAGAAGAGGCCAGACCGAAGTTGTGGCAGAAGGCGGCGCCCACGACCATGCCCAGAACGGCCACGGAGGAGTCACTGTTGCCGCTGCCGGAGAGGATGAGCTGCCGCAGGGGGCAGCCGCCCAGCAGGACCGAGCCGAAGCCCACCAGGACCATGCCCAGCAGGTTCCACAGGCCGTCGTTATAGGCCACGGGCTGATCGGTAAACGAGAAGTTGACCGGATTGCCCAGGATCAGGTTGCCCACCAGGGCGGCCACAAAGATGGCGATGAAGCCCAGCAGCAGGTGGAAGTCCTGGAACAGGATGGCGTCGCGGATGCCGCCCACCATGCACAGGCGGGTCTTCTGGGCCAGAGCACCCACCACGAGGCCGGCGATCAGGGCCAGGGCGATGGGAGCGGCCTTGGAGCCGGGAGCTTCCGAGGAGAAGAAGATGAAGGCGGGACGGAGCACCAGCAGCACCAGCAGACCCAGGGAGATCAGGGGCATCACGAAGCCTTCGGCCTTGGGCTGGGGGGTGGATTTCTTCAGGGTGAAGCCGGCGCGCAGGAAGAAGGTGCCCACCAGAATGCCCAGAGCGAAGCCGATGAGGCCGAGCACCGCATTCAGGTCACCGCCGCCCAGACGCAGGACCATACGCAGGGGGCAGCCCAGGAACATCAGGGCGCCCACCATCACACAAAAACCGAGCACAAAGCGCAGGACCGGGGACGAACCGCCGCGGACGTTGAATTCCTTCCCCACCATGGCCATGCCCATGGCGCCCAGAACCAGGCCGATGATCTCAGGCCGGATGTACTGAACTGTCTCTGCACGGTGGAGTCCCACAGCGCCGGCGATGTCCCGCAGGAAGCAGGCAATACAAAAGCCCATGTTGTAGGGATTCCCCTGCCAGGAGAGGATGGCGGCGATCAAGCCCACCACCGCGCCGGCCACGATAATGAGGCCGTGCTGTTTCAGCTTTGACATAAAAAGTTCCTCCTTTACCCTTGCACGCCACACAATGCGTACTTACTCGTTTATTATAGCCGCCCTTTCCGCAGAATGGAAATTGAAAACAACGATATAAATATGGTGGTAATATTGAGAAAATCAATAAAGAAGCATGTGGAATAATTACAATATAATTTATTTTATTTTTAAATAAAATATTTCCAAGTGCAAACGGAAGGTGTATACTGAGGGGGAACAGTATGGGGAGGAGCATCCTGTGAGATCCGCGCAAAAAAACGGACCCCGGCTGAGCCGGAGTCCGTCTTTCTATCGCGTGAAGCATAAAATCAATAGCCGGGACGCAGACGTACCAGCTTGTCCCCGCGCGCTTTCACCATACCGATGGCAGCGCCGGGCACGCCCAGGTCCTTCAGACGCTGGAGGAGCTCACCGGAGCGGGATTCGGGCACCGTGATGAGCAGGCCGCCTGCCGTCTGGGGATCGTACATGGCGTCGGACCGCTCCAGCGCCACACCGGGCTCCACCACCACATCGTCGGCCAGATAGCCCATGTTGTTGTAGGCGCCGCCCGGGATGATGCCGTCTTTCGCCAGCTCCAGAGCCTTGGGGACGATGGGCACCGCGTCGGCCCAGAGTTCAAAGCTCAGGCCGCATCCCTTGGCCATCTCCTGCACGTGGCCCAGCAGGCCGAAGCCGGTGATGTCGGTACAGGCGGTGGGATGCACGGGGAGCATGGCCTCCTGTCCCTTTTTGTTGAGGGTGGTCATGATCGCGAGCATCTCGTCATACTCCGCCTGGGTGAGAAGCCCAGCCTTAGCGGCGGTAGAGAGAATGCCGGTACCAAGGGGCTTGGTGAGGACAAGGATATCGCCCTCTTTGGCCCCGTCATTGGTGAGAACCTCGTCCGGATGGGCAAATCCCATCACGCACAGCCCGTATTTGGGCTCCTTGTCCTCAATGCTGTGGCCGCCGACGATGACGGCACCCGCCTCCATCACCTTGTCATATCCGCCGGCCAGGATGCCCTGCACCACCTCCAGAGGCAGGCAGTTGGGGAAGGTGAGCAGATTCATGGCGATTTTCGGCGTGCCGCCCATGGCCCACACATCGGACAGGGCATTGGTGGCGGCCACCTGACCGAACTGGAAGGGATCGTCCACAATGGGAGGGAAGAAATCCACCGTGGCGATCATGGCCGTCTCATCGTTGACGCGGTAGACCGCCGCGTCGTCGCTGGAGTCAAACCCCACCATCAGATTCGGATCATAGATGCGGGGCAGATCGGCGAGCAGTTTTCCAAGGACACCCGGTCCTATTTTGGCCCCTCACCCACCGGCTGAGGTCATCTCGGTCAACTTGATCTTGCTTACATCCGACGACATATTCCGCACCCACTTTCTTGTGTTATGGCTCTCCGGGGGAGAGCGTGTTCTATTCTAACCCTGTTTCCTGCAAATAGCAACCACAACCCGAGAAGAAGAGAGAGGAACGATCATTATGCAACTCAAGCAACTGGAGGTCTTTGTGCAGGTGGCCCGCCTCAAAAGCTTTTCCAAGGCTGCCGACGCCCTCTACCTGACCCAGCCCACCATCAGCGCCCACATCAGCGCACTGGAGGGGGAATTGGGCAGTAAGCTGGTGGTCCGCTCCACCAAGGAGATCCAGCTTACCGCAACCGGCAATATCCTCTACGGCTATGCCAACCAGATCCTGGGCCTGTGCGAGCGGGCGGAGCAGGAGGTCAAGACGGCCTCCTCCGACATCCAGGGCGCCCTGTCCATTGCGGCCTCCACCGTGCCCTCCCAGTACCTGCTGCCCCGCATTCTGCCCCATCTGCGCAAGCGCTATCCCAAGGTCTTTTTCCAGGTGTTTCAGGGGGACAGCAGCCAGGTGGCCCAGCGCATCTTTGAAAACGGCGCGGAGATGGGAATCATCGGCTCGCCGGTACAGAAGGCGGGATGCGTCTGTACGCCCTTCTTTTCCGAGCGCATGGTGATCGTTACGCCCAATACGCCGGAATTCCGGGAACTGGACGGGACCATTTCCGGACAGGTGCTGCGTGCCAGTCCCTTCCTGGTGCGGGAGCCCGGCTCGGGTACCCGCAAGCGCAGCGAGGAATTCCTGCGGGGCATTGGGATCGATCCCCGGGAGCTGACCCTGGCGG
Source organism: Pseudoflavonifractor gallinarum (assembly GCF_014982855.1). Taxonomy (GTDB): domain Bacteria; phylum Bacillota; class Clostridia; order Oscillospirales; family Oscillospiraceae; genus Pseudoflavonifractor_A; species Pseudoflavonifractor_A gallinarum. The sequence continues at coordinate 200,246 of NZ_JADCKF010000001.1, forward strand.
CCCAGCTTCAGAGTACGGAGAGTATTTTGCAGGGGGTCAAGAACGGCCTGGGGATCTCCATTGTGTCTGGGCTGGCGGCGGCGGACTATGTACAGATGGGCAGTATCCTGTCCTTCGACTACGATAGTCCTCTGCTGGACCGGCAGTTCTATCTGATCCATCACCGCACCCGGCCCCACTCCCCGGCCGCATCTATGCTGCTGCAGGAGCTCCCCCGGTATTTTCAGGGGGAGATTGAGGCGGGCAGCCTGAAAGCGGAACCGACATCGTAAAAACCGGCCCTGCCGCAGCTGCGGCAGGGCCGGTTCCGTTCGCTTCTCAGGGGCGAAATTTAGTTGAAATACTCGGTAATACCGGTCTCGCCGATGTCGTACTCGTTGGGGATATCGATCTTACCGGCCTTGATGTCTTCCACGGTCTGCTCGACCTGAGCCACCACATCCTCAGGCAGGGTGGCCTTGAAGTCCTCGTTCCACTGGAAGGAGATAATGCCCTCCTTCATGCCGAGATACTGGATCTCGCCGGAGGCCTCACCGTTCATGACGGACTCAAACGCAGCCACATAGGCGCCGGGGGCGTCCACCATCATGTTGCCGGCCACCTGCTCAGGAGCACCGGAAATGTAGTCGCCAAAGACGCCGAAGGCATACACACCCTCGGACTCAGACACGGCCTTGATGGCGCCGCTGTTGCCCTCGTCGGCATTGGGGAAGATCACGTCGGCGCCGCCCTGGATCTGGCTCTGGATGGTCTCATAGGCCTCGTTGGAGTTGGAGGCGCTCAGGACGGAGAACTTGACCACGTTGTTGGGGTCCACGCTCTTGGCGCCCAGGGCAAAGCCCACGCCGGGCTTGGTAAAGGAGGGGTAGTCGCCGCTGACGATGGTGCCCATGACGCCGCTCTGGGTGAGCAGGCCGGCCAGAACGCCGCAGACATAGCCGCCCTCCTCGGTGCTCATGCACATGGGGAACTGATTCTCACCGGTCACGGCACCGCCGTTGGTAATGAACCAGGTGTCGGGGTAGTCGGGAGCCACTTCGGAGAAGTACTCGGCAAACTGGCCGCCCTGGCCAAAGACGATCTTGTAGCCCTCGGCAGCCATATTTTCGGCCTCGGCCCGGGCGTCGTCAGCCGTGGTGACCGAGTCGATGATGGCCACCTGGCAGCCGTACTTCTCCTCAATGGCACGCACGCCGTCGGCGCCCTGCTGGCAGTAGCCGCCGTCGGTGGGAGAGCCGGAGAGCATGACGCCGACTTTCCAGGTAGAGGGGTCGTCAGAAGCAGCCTGGGTGGGTTCGGTCCCGCCGCCGCCACAGCCGGAGAGAGCCGCTGTGAGAAGAGAGCAGGACAGGAGCAGAGAAAGTGCCTTTTTCATGTGGGTATCCTCCTCAAAATGAATCAGTGCGCGGGGTCATCAGAAGAATTTTCCGATACCACTATCATAATCAAAAAGGATTCCGCCGTCAAGGGAAACGGCGGTAAAATGGGCCCGTTTGGTCATCCAAACGGGCCCATTTTGATGGTGTGATTTAGTTGAAATAGACCTCGGTTCCGGTCTCGCCGATCTCATACTCGTTGGGGATGTCGATCTTGCCGGCCTTGATATCCTCGATGGTCTGCTCCGCAGCAGCCACCACATCCTCGGGCAGGGTGGCCTTCAGGTCCTCGTTCCACTCGAAGGAGATGACGCCTTCCTTCATGCCCAGGAACATAATGTCGCCCGTGGTCTCGCCGTTCATGATGGCATCAAACACGGCCACATAGGCGCCGGGGGCGTCGGGCAGGCTGTTGCCGATGACCTGGTTGGGGGCGCCGGAGATGTAGTCGCCGAACACGCCGAAGCCATAGACCTCGGGGTTCTCAGACACGGCCTTGATGGCACCGGAGGTACCCTCGTTGGCGTTGGGGAACAGGAAGTCGGCACCGCTCTGGATCTGGCTCAGCGCGGTCTCATAGGCCTCGTTGGTGTTGGTGGCGCTGAGGACGGCGGATTTGACCGTCACATCGGGGTTGACGCTCTTGGCGCCCAGAGCAAAGCCCACGCCGGGCTTGGTAAAGGAGGGCCAGTCACTGCCGGCAATTACGCCCAGCGTATTGGTCTTGGTCATCATGCCAGCGATCACGCCGCAGACATAACCGCCCTCCTCCGTGCTCATGCACATGGGGAACTGATTTTCGCCCACCACGGAACCACCGTTGGTGACGAACCAGGTGTCAGGATAGTCGGGAGCCACTTCGGAGAAGTACTCGGCAAACTCACCGCCCTGACCAAAGATGACTTTGTAGCCCTCAGCGGCCATGTTCTCGGCCTCGGAGCGGGCCATGTCGGCCGTGGTGACCGAGTCGATGATCGCGACCTGGCTGTCATCCAGACCGTATTTTTCCTGAATGGCACGTACGCCGTCGGCGCCCTGCTGGCAGTAGCCGCCGTCGGTGGGAGGGCCGGAGAGCATGACGGCAATCTTGATGTCATCATACTCAGAGCCGCCGGAAGCACCGGAATCGCCTGTGGGAGCAGTGGACGGCTCGGCCGAAGAGCCGCCGCAGGCGGACATCCCCACCATGAGAGCGCCGGCGAGGAACAAGGGAATCAGCTTTTTCATTACATTATCCTCCTTTTGATTGGCATGACTGGGTGCATCTAGTCTATGCAGTGGGATACGCGCCCATGAGAGCGGGCTGATTCGCCGGTGTGACAGACACCGCCGGATATGCCTCCTGTATGCACCTCCAGATGGAAGATGCGGGCACAGGCTTGGAGAACCTCTGAGACCCTTCGGCATGGGGACAGAGTTGCGTCCGTCCAAGGTCATACCCCCGTGGGTGAAAGGAATGGCTCACCACAGTGATATCGTCAAGAATCACAAAAAGATTATATCATATGAAGACTATATGTGGTGAACTTGCCACTATTCTAAAGGACGAATGAAAAAAAGTCAAGAGGAAATGGTCTATTTAAATAAAATAAAGGTGATTATTTAAAAGGTATTTGTCAAAATAGACAAAAATGAAATGAGGAGTTTACCTTATGGAACTTCAAAAAAGCGGCGTGCAGTTCATCTGCACGCCGCCTTTCGGTCAGGGTAAAATTTACTTTTTGCGGGAATAGGGGGTGTTCTCCAGGGGGAGGGTGGTACGGAACTGGCCGTCCATCTTATAATAGGCACCCTGCACCGCGGGAGGGGTGGGGATGGATGTGATCTCACCGATGCCGACTGCGCCATAGCCCAGTTCAGAGTCCTGGTTGGCCTCCACGATGATGGCCTCCACCGGGGGGGTCTTGTTGGCGCGGAAGAGTCCCAGGGTACCGAACTTGGCGGTGGGCTTGCCTTCCACCAGGGGGAAGTCCTCGGTCAGCGCATAGCCAAGACTCATGACCACGCCGCCCTCGATCTGGCCCTCTACGCTCAGCGGGTTGATGGCCCGGCCCACGTCGTGAGCGGCCACGACCTTTTCGATGGTGCCGTCCTCATTGAGGCAGACCACCTGGGTGGCATAGCCGTATCCCACGTGGGAAACGGGGTTGGGCTTGTCGGCGCCCATTTTGTCGGTGGCGGCCAGGTACTCGCCATAGAACTCCCGGCCATTCAGATCGGCGAGGGAATTGCCGGCGTCCAGGACCTTCTTGAGCTCCAGACAGGCCCGGCGGCAGGCCTCACCGGTGATGAGGGTCTGACGGGAGCCGGAGGTGGTACCGGCGTCCGGGGCATTGTTGGTCTCGGCCTGGGGATAGACCACCACGTCCTGATGCACGCCCAGCGTCTCGCAGGCGATCTGGGTGAGAACGGTGCCCAGGCCCTGTCCGATGCAGGAGGCACCGGCCCGCAGCCAGATCTTTCCGTCCTCCACCGTGATGCGGCAGCGGCCCCAGTCGGGGAGTCCCACGCCGACGCCGGCGTTCTTCATGGCGCAGGCAATGCCGGCTCTGGGATGGTTCTCATAGACCTCTTTGACGGCCTCCAGAGTCTGCGCCAGGGCAGTGCCGGGGAAGGCGATCTGACCGTTGGGCAGGACCTGGCCCGGACGGATGGCGTTGCGGTAGCGGATCTCCCAGGGAGAGATACCAACTGCCTCTGCCAGCAGGTTCAGGTTACACTCGGTGGCAAAGCAGCTCTGGGTCACGCCGAAGCCGCGGAAGGCGCCGGCGGGCGGGTTGTTGGTGTAGACGGCGGTGCCGTCGATGTCGATAACCTGATAGTTATAGGGGCCGGCGGCGTGGGTGCACAGGCGCTGAAGCACGGGGCCGCCCAGGGACGCATAGGCGCCGGTGTCGGTGACCACCACGGCCTTCATGGCGGTGAGGTAGCCGTTCTCATCACAGCCGGTGGTGAACTCCATCCAGGCAGCGTGGCGCTTGGGATGGATGAGGATGCTCTCATCCCGGGTCAGCTTGACCTTGACCGGACGGTGGGTGTGGTAGGCCAGCAGCAGGGCGTGGTGCTGTACGCTCACGTCCTCCTTGCCGCCGAAGCCGCCGCCCACCAGGGCGTTGATCACGTGGATCTGCTCCGGCTTCCAGCCCATCATGAGAGAGCACTCATGCTGGGTATCATAGGTGCCCTGGTCGCTGGAGTAGATGAGGGCCTCCTGATTCTCGTCATCCACCATGGCCACGGCGCACTCGGGCTCCAGGAAGGCGTGCTCGGTGGGAGGCGTGTAGTAGGACCGGGTGACCACATGGGCCGACTTGGCCAGCACCTCGTCGGCGTTGCCGCGGACCAGATGCTCATGGGCCAGGATATTGCTGCTGCTGCTCTCGTGGACCAGCGGGGAGCCCTCTTTTAGGGCCTCCCGGGCGTCGAAAATGCCGGGCAGCACCTCGTATTCCACCTTGATCAGGGCCTTGGCCTGCTGGACCTGCTCCCAGGTCTCGGCGGCCACCAGGGCCACGGCATCGCCCAAGTAGTGGGTCACATGGCCCACGGGAACCAGTGCGTCCCAGTCCTGCTTCAGATGGCCAACCTTAAAGGAACCGGGGATATCCGCCGCCGTGAGAACGGCATGGACGCCGGGCACGGCCTTGGCCGCGCTGGTGTCGATGGAGAGTACCCGGGCCCGGGGATACTGGGCGCGCAGAGCGGAGCCCACCAGCATGCCGTCGATCTGGATGTCATTGGTATACTGGCCGTAGCCCAGGACCTTCTCGGCCACGTCCACCCGGTGGGCCCGCTGACCCACGCCGGTGACCACCGGAGGCTTGAGATCTCTGCGGTCCTCCCGGATCAGGCGGGCGGCCAGCTCGATGGCGTCGATGATCTTCTTATAACCGGTGCAGCGGCAGATGTTGTTGCGGATGGCAAAAGCGATCTCATCCCGGGTGGGATTGGGATTGCGGTCGATGAGGGACTTGCCGCACAGGACCATGCCGGGGATGCAGAAGCCGCACTGGACGGCTCCGGCCTCGCCGAAAGCGTAGACATAGACCTCACGCTCCCGCTCGCTCAGTCCTTCGACCGTGAGGATTTCCTTCCCTTCAAATTTGGAGACCTTCTGGACGCAGGCCTTGATGGGGGCGCCATCCACCAGAATGGTACAGGCGCCGCAGGCGCCCTGGTCGCAGCCGTCTTTGACGGAGGTGAGTTTCAGGTCCTCGCGCAGGACATCGATAAGTTTGCGGTCCTGCTCGACGGTTACGGTCTTGCCGTTGACGTTCAGAGTGAACATCTTAAGTTGCCTCCTTTAAATCCTTTGAGATGGTTCTTACCGTGCGGGAGTGGGGTGTAGATGCGGATCGAACGTATCCGGCGGGGGCGATACAGCCCATCTGCATTTTGCACATTCCAATCTCAAAATAAGCCTATTTTCCTTCTTGTTTATAGCTTAGCACTAATTTTTTGGAAAGGCAATATTGGGCTTGTAGGTAAAATAAACAAAATTCAAAAATAGTTTTAGTTAAAATAAAAAATTTTTAGGATACCACTTGACTTATCAGTATAATATGGTATTATGGTTGCGGAAAGCGGGAGAAATTCCGCGAGGTAATCTCTCAAATTTTTACGGAGGCGAATGAAGTAAAATGGAGATGGAACAGATTAAGTGGGTACCCAATCGGATGCCCAAGAGCGACGACAAGTGGCTGGAAGTCATGTCCCTGGAGAACGTGGCCAAGGCCCGCGCGTTTCACAGCAGCTTCCCTCAGTATTCCGTGACCCCTCTGGCCAACCTGAAGCGGATGGCCACCTACATGGGCCTGGGCGGCATCTATGTTAAGGATGAGTCCTATCGCTTTGGCCTGAACGCCTTTAAGGTGCTGGGCGGCTCCTTTGCCATGGCCCGGTACATCGCGCAGAAGACCGGCAAGGACGTGTCCGAGATGACCTATGACTACCTGACCAGCGAGCAGCTGCGCAAGGAGTTTGGTCAGGCCACCTTCTTCACCGCCACCGACGGCAACCATGGCCGCGGCGTGGCGTGGGCTGCCAACAAGCTGGGTCAGAAGGCTGTTGTCCATATGCCCAAGGGCAGCTCCATTGCTCGTTACAATAACATTGCCAAGGAAGGCGCCAAGGTCACTATCGAGGACGTGAACTACGACGACTGCGTGCGCATGGCTGCGGCTGAGGCCGACGAGTGCGAGAACGGCGTCATCGTGCAGGACACCGCCTGGGAGGGCTACGAGGACATCCCCTCCTGGATCATGCAGGGCTACGGCACCATGGCTTCTGAGGCGGCCGAGCAGCTGCGTCAGATCGGTGTGAACCGTCCCACTCACGTGTTCGTGCAGGCGGGCGTGGGTTCTCTGGCCGGCGCGGTGCAGGGCTTCTTCCACAACCTCTTCCCCAATGATCCTCCCAAGGTGGTCATCATGGAGACTTCCGCGGCCGACTGCCTGTTCCGCGGCGCTCTGGTGGGCGACGGCAATCCCCGCATCGTCACCGGCGATCTGAAGACCATCATGGCCGGCCTGGCCTGCGGTGAGCCCAACATCATCGGCTGGGACATCCTGCGCAACCACTCCAGCGTCTTTACCTCCTGCCCCGACTGGGTCAGCGCCAAGGGCATGCGTATGCTGGGCGTTCCCTGCGACGGCGACCCCGTGGTCATCTCCGGCGAGTCCGGCGCCGTGGGCATGGGCTGCCTGGATGCCATCATGAACAACCCCGATTACAAGGACCTCAAGGATTATCTGGGCCTGGACCGCTTCAGCCAGGTGCTGATGATCTCCACCGAGGGCAACACCGATCCTCAGAAGTTCCGCCGCATCATCTGGGACGGCGAATATCCCACCACCAGCACGCCGCTGGCTGAGTACGAAGGTTATCGACTGAACAAGTAAGACTGGTTCCTGCGATACAAGCGAACAGACGTCTCTCAGCAAACGGCGGCCCCGTGGCCGCGGGGCCGCCGGATTGCTTGCCCATTGTTTACAAAAAAAGTCATATATGTAATTTGGAGGATTAGTCATGGATTTTGAAAAGATCAAGGCCGCAGCCGAGAGCTACCGCGCTGACATGAGCCGCTTCCTGCGGGACATGATTTCCCATCCCAGCGAGAGCTGCGAGGAGAAGGAAGTCGTCATGTGCATCAAGGCCGAGATGGAAAAGCTGGGCTACGACAAGGTCGAGATCGACGGCCTGGGCAACGTGATCGGCTGGATGGGCGAGGGCGACAAGATCATCGCTTTTGACTCCCACATCGACACCGTGGGCATCGGCAACATCAACAACTGGGAAGCCGACCCCTACAAGGGCTACGAGGATGACGCCGTGATCTTCGGCCGCGGCGGTTCCGACCAGGAGGGCGGCATGGCTTCCGCCACTTACGGCGCCAAGATCATGAAGGATCTGGGCCTGATTCCTCCCGGATACAAGATCATGGTGGTGGGCACCGTTCAGGAAGAGGACTGCGACGGCATGTGCTGGCAGTACATCGTCAACAAGTTCTTCCCCGCCAACGGCATCAAGAAGGAGCAGGTCGAGTTCGTGGTCTCCACTGAGCCCACCGACGGCGGCATCTACCGCGGTCACCGCGGCCGTATGGAGATCCGCGTGGACGTGAAGGGCGTTTCCTGCCACGGCTCCGCTCCCGAGCGCGGCGACAACGCCATCTACAAGATGGCCGACATTCTTCAGGATGTCCGCGCCCTCAACGAGAACGACGACGCCGACTCCACCGAGATCAAGGGCCTCGTGAAGATGCTCAACCCCAAGTACAACCCCGAGCACTATGAGGATGCCCGCTTCCTGGGCCGCGGCACCTGCACCACCTCCCAGATCTTCTACACCTCTCCCAGCCGCTGCGCTGTGGCTGACTCCTGCGCCATCTCCATCGACCGCCGTATGACCGCCGGCGAGACCTGGGATTCCTGCCTGGAGGAGATCCGTCAGCTGCCCAGCGTGAAGAAGTACGGCGACGACGTGAAGGTCTCCATGTACATGTACGACCGTCCCGCGTGGACCGGCGAGGTCTATGAGACCGAGTGCTACTTCCCCACCTGGATCAACAAGGAGACTGCCGCCCACGTGCAGGCTCTGGTGGACGCTCACCACGGCCTGTTCGGCGACAAGCGTCTGGGCCACACCGACGCCGATCCCAAGCGCGACGCCATGCATCTGCGCGAGGGCCGTCCTCTGACCGACAAGTGGACCTTCTCCACCAACGGCGTGGCCATCCAGGGCCGTTACGGCATCCCCTGCGTCGGCTTCGGCCCCGGTGCTGAGAGCCAGGCTCATGCCCCCAACGAGATCACCTGGAAGGACGATCTGGTCCGCTGCGCCGCCCTGTACTCCGCCGTGCCCGGCCTGTACAAGGAGGAGAACAAGACCGACGACGTGACCCAGTTCCGCGCCACCCTGACCGACAACGACATTAAGTAAGTTTTTCCTGTGCATACAGGCGGAGGACCGCCGGAAGGTCCGGCGGCCCCCTCCTCCCTGTTCCATCTGAATCTGTGACGACCCGATTCGCCTCCGGTCCATACAGAACTGAACTGAAAACTCAAATATAAAGGAGAACAAGATTATGGATGCCAAACTGCAGGCTTATATTGACAAGCTCAACAAGCTCAACTTCAAGGAGATGTACGAGGGTGACTTCTTCCTGACCTGGGACAAGACCGACGACGAGATCGAGGCTGTCTTCACCGTGGCCGACGCCCTGCGCTACATGCGTGAGAACAACATTTCCACCAAGATCTTTGAGAGCGGCCTGGGCATCTCCCTGTTCCGCGACAACTCCACCCGTACCCGTTTCTCCTTCGCCTCCGCCTGTAACCTGCTGGGCCTCGAGGTGCAGGATCTGGACGAGGGCAAGAGCCAGATCGCCCATGGCGAGACCGTCCGTGAGACTGCCAACATGATCTCCTTCATGGCCGACGTCATCGGTATCCGTGACGACATGTACATCGGCAAGGGCCACACCTATCAGAAGGAAGTGGTCGAGGCCGTGACCCAGGGCAACAAGGACGGCGTCCTGGAGCAGAAGCCCACTCTGGTCAACCTCCAGTGCGACATCGACCACCCCACTCAGGCCATGGCCGACATGCTGCACATCATCCATGAGTTCGGCGGCGTGGAGAATCTGAAGGGCAAGAAGATCGCCATGACCTGGGCTTACAGCCCCTCCTACGGCAAGCCCCTCTCCGTGCCCCAGGGCATCATCGGCCTGATGAGCCGCTTCGGCATGGACGTTGTCCTGGCCCATCCCGAGGGATATGAGGTCATGCCCGAGGTCGAGGAGGTCGCCAAGGCCAACGCTGCCAAGAGCGGCGGTACCTTCACCAAGACCCACTCCATGGCCGAGGCCTTCAAGGATGCCGACATCGTGTATCCCAAGAGCTGGGCTCCCTTTGCCGCCATGGAGAAGCGCACCAACCTGTACGCCGAGGGCGACAGCGAGGGCATCAAGGCTCTGGAGAAGGAGCTGCTGGCTCAGAACGCCAACCACAAGGATTGGTGCTGCACCGAGGAGCTCATGAAGACCACCAAGAACGGCAAGGCTCTGTACATGCACTGCCTGCCCGCCGACATCAACGACGTCTCCTGCAAGGACGGCGAGGTCGAGGCTTCCGTGTTCGACCGCTATCGTGACCCCCTGTACAAGGAGGCTTCCTTCAAGCCCTACATCATCGCCGCCATGATCTTCCTGGCTAAGGTGAAGGATCCCCAGGCCACTCTGAAGGCCCTGGAGGAGCGCGGCATGGCCCGTTGGTTCCAGAAGTAAGTCTTTTTTGGAGATACCTCACGGTTTTTCTCAGTAGTATGGCGCGACCGGTTTCGCCTCCGGCCCTCACGCCTGCTATATAACCCCTTTGCGCAAGGCAAGGCCCGCTTGACGAATCATGGTTTGTCGGGCGGGCCAAACCAATTTCTGGGTGCTGCGCGGCGGGAAAGAGAAAAGAAATTAGAAGAGTTTACAATTTTGTCTGAAATACCATTTGACATCTGAAGACTTTGGCTTTATGATAGCCTTATCAAATTAGACTGCGTATTTTAATAATACGGAAAAATGAGGTGCGACTAATGGGTAAAAAAATCGTCATCGCCCTGGGCGGCAACGCGCTGGGCAATAACCTTCCCGAGCAGATGATCGCCGTGCAGCAGACCGCCAAGGCCATTGCCGACCTGATCGAGGAGGGCCATGAAGTCATTATTGCCCACGGCAACGGTCCCCAGGTGGGCATGATCCAGAACGCCATGACCGAGCTGACCCGCTCCAACCCCGAGAAGTACATCCCCTGCCCCCTGTCCGTGTGCGTGGCCATGAGCCAGGGCTACATCGGATACGATCTGCAGAACGCCCTGCGGCAGGAGCTGCTGGACCGGGGCATCAACAAGCCCTGCGCCACCGTTCTGACCCAGGTCATCGTGGACAAGAACGATCCCGCCTTCGAGAATCCCACCAAGCCCATCGGCGCCTTCATGACCAAGGAAGAGGCTGAGAAGCTGGCTGCCGAGCGCGGCTATGTGGTGAAGGAGGACGCCGGCCGCGGCTACCGCCGTGTGGTGGCCTCTCCCAAGCCCCAGGCCATTGCCGAGATAGATACCGTCAAGGCCCTGGTGGACGCCGGCCATGTGGTCGTTGCCTGCGGCGGCGGCGGCATCCCCGTGTTCCACGGTGAGGGCAACCGTCTGGACGGCGCTGCCGCTGTGGTGGACAAGGACTTCGCCTCCTGCGTGCTGGCTCAGCAGCTGGACGCCGACTGCCTGATCATCCTCACCGCCGTGGAGAAGGTGGCCATCCACTTCGGCAAGCCCGATGTGAAGTGGCTGGACGAGCTGACTCCCGCTGAGGCTGAGAAGTACATCGCTGACGGCGAGTTTGCTCCCGGCTCCATGCTGCCCAAGGTGCAGGCTGCTCTGCAGTTTGCCCAGTCCAAGCCCGGCCGTACCGCCCTCATCACTCTGCTGGAGAAGGCTAAGGACGGCGTTGCCGGCAAGACCGGTACCAGCATCCACTGCTGATTTTCCGTATTTACCGGGCCGGGGCGTAACACGCCCCGGCCCTTCCGTAGTTTTATCCGGGAGAGAAACTCCCGCATCTGAATGGAGGTTTTCCCATGAACAAGACCATTACCGCTGCCGCCGCCCCTACCGCGACCGGCCCCTACTGCCACGCCAAGCAGGCGGGCAACATGCTCTTCATCTCCGGCCAGCTGGGCGTGGATAAGGCCACCGGCACCCTGGGCAAGGATGTATCCGAGCAGGCCACTCTGGCCCTGAAGAGCATGGGTGCGATTCTGGAGGAGGCCGGCATGAGCTATGCCGATGTGGTGAAGACCACGGTCTTCCTGGCCGACATCAACGATTTTGCCACCATCAACGCCATCTACTCCGGCGTGTTCCACACCGATCCCCCCGCCCGCTCCTGCTATCAGGTGGCAAACCTGCCCAAGGGCGCACTCTTTGAGATCGAGGCCATTGCGGTAAAGTAAGCGGCATCCTTGACGTTGTACAATGGATCCCATTCCCGTCTCGGGAATGGGATCTTTTTTATGCGCTGATCTGGTACTACCATTGTGATTATCCACAAAATGGAAGGTTAGAATTTTTGACAATGAGCAATGGTTTTTTCTTGCGGGCAATTGTGCAATGTGTTATAGTGATATAGTCATCTGATGTATTAATCGCGTTACCCCTCCCGTACATTGGATACAGAAGAAGAGGAATTAGGAGGTAACCAAGTATGAGTAAAGCACAAGGTGTCTCAAAACCGGTGGCGGCAGCAGATCCACTGTTCCAGTGGAAGGCAAAAGCATCTCTCCCCAAAATACTGCCCATGGGCATGCAGCACGTGGTGGCAGCTGTGGTCAGCACGGTGGGACCGGCCCTGATGGTGTCCAAGAACTGCGGACTGGATGATGCCACCACCACCCTGCTGGTGCAGATGGCCCTTCTGATGACCGCGTTTTCCACCATTTTGATGCTCTTCCCCGTTACCAAATACATCGGCTCCGGCCTGCCGGTCATTATGGGCGTAGGGTTTACCATCCCCACGCTGATGAGCAAGACCTTTACCCTGCCGGAGATCCTGGGGGCCCAGATCATTGCAGGCGTGGTGGCGATTCTCTTTGGACTGTGCATCAAGCCCATCCGGAAGCTCTTCCCGCCTCTGGTGACGGGTACCGTTATTCTGGCGGTGGGCATGAACCTCTATCCCGTGGCCATTAAATACATGGCGGGCGGCGCAGGTACCCCGGATTTCAGCTCCCCCAAGAACTGGGGCGTGGCCATTTTTACCTTTGCACTGGTGCTGGCCTTCCAGAATTTCGGGAAGGGCTTTCTGAAGCTGGGCGCCGTGTTGTGGGGCCTGGTGGGAGGCTATCTTCTTGCCCTGCTCCTGGGAATGGTGGACTTTAGCAGCGTGGGCGGCGCCGGATGGTTTGCCGTGGCAACGCCGGTAAAATCCTTTGGCCTGGAGTTTAACGGCTCCGCGATCCTGGCCATGGCCATCCTCTACATTGCCAACTCCCTCCAGACCATTGGAGATATCAGCTCGACTACCATGGGCGGCATGGAGCGCATGCCCACCGATCAGGAGCTTCAGGGAGGTATCATCTCCCAGGGTGTCACCTCGGTGATCGGCGCTCTGTTTGGAGGACTGAGCACCTGTTCTTACAGCCAGAACGTGGGCATCGTGACCATGAACAAGGTCATTAACCGCAGTGTGTTCGCCTTTGCAGCGGTGGTGCTGGGTGTGGCCGGATTGGTGCCCAAGTTCTCGGCGGTGCTCACTACCATTCCCAATGCCGTTCTGGGCGGCGCCACTATCTCGGTGTTCTCCATCATTGCCATGACCGGCGTCAATATGATCGTCTCTGCCGGCCCCTTCACCATGCGCAACCGCACCATCGTGGGACTGGCGGCGGCCCTGGGGATCGGTGTGACCATGGCCCCTGGCTGCCTGGAGCTCTTCCCCATGTGGGTGCAGAATGTGTTTGGCTCCTTTGCACCTGTGGGGGCCGCGGTGGTGGCTGTGATCCTCAACCTGATCCTGCCGAAGGACCCTGACCCTGAGACAAAGTGATTTTATCTTGAGTTTGGACAAAATCCGTCAATATATCGCTCTGGTTGGATTGACCAGGGCGATATATTGTTTTTTGCACAAAAAGATTGGGGATAATTTGATGATCTGCCGGACATATTTTTCTTGAAAATGAAAAAGAATGGGGGTATCATTTTATTAAAGAAAATATTTTATGAAAACTAAAAAAAATTAATGAGGTGATTTGGATGAAGCAGACTTCCCGTGAGGGGCGGGCGTCCGTATTCCAATATGAGGGCATACCTGCTCCAGGTCAATTGGTCCCTCTGGGACTTCAGCATGTGGTGGCCGCGGTAGTAGGAATCGTGACCCCGGCCATTCTGGTGGCCAACACCTGCAACATTACCGGATCGGACCGAACACTGTTGATCCAGGTCTCTCTGCTGGTGACGGCGCTGGCGACCCTGATCCAGCTTTTCCCCATTTTTGGGCGCATCGGCGCGCGCCTTCCGGTGGTTATGGGCATCAGCTTTGCCTATGTCCCCACACTGCTGGCCATTGGCGGGCAATTTGATCTGCCCACTATTTTGGGCGCGGAAATCTTTGGCGGTATCATTGCCATCCTGTTTGGTATTTTTGTCAAGCAGATCCGGGTCTTTTTCCCGCCGCTGGTGACCGGTACGGTCATCTTTACCATTGGCCTTTCCCTGTACCCCACGGCCATCAAGTATATGGCCGGCGGCGCAGGCACCGAGGGCTTTGGTTCCATGAAGAATTGGCTGGTGGCCATTGTGACCTTCCTGGTGGTGGTCATCCTCAACAACTTCTCCAAGGGCGTGCTCAAGCTGGGCGCCATTCTCTGGGGCATGATCGTCGGCTATGTGCTGGCCTTCTTCCTGGGCATGGTGAGCTTTGACGCGGTGAGCGAGGCGGGCTTCTTCCAGGTTCCCATGCCTCTGCACTTTGATATTTCCTTTAATGTGAGCGCCATTATCTCCCTGGGTATCGTGTATGTGGTCAACGCGGTGCAGACCATCGGAGATCTCTCCTCCACCACCATGGGTGGTATGGACCGTATGCCCACCGACAAGGAGCTTCAGGGCGGCATCATTGCCCAGGGTATCGTCAGCATCGTAGGCGCGCTGTTCGGCGGCCTGCCTGCGGCCACTTACAGCCAGAACGTGGGTATTGTGACGGTCAACCGGGTCATTAACCGGGCCGTGTTTGCCTTTGCCGCCATTATTCTGGCGATTGCGGGCTTTGTTCCCAAGTTTTCCTCTCTGCTCACCACCATTCCCCAGAGCGTCATCGGCGGCGCGACGGTGTCTGTATTTGCTATGATCACCATGACCGGTATGCGCATGATCACCTCTGAGAACTTCACCATGCGCAGCAGCACGGTAGTCGGTCTGTCTGTGGCACTGGGCGTGGGCATCACGCAGGTGCAGGACTGCCTCCAGGGTTTCCCCCAGTGGGTCACCACCGTATTCGGCAGCAGCCCCGTGGTAGTCACCGCCATCATGGCCATCATCCTCAACCTGGCGCTTCCCAAGGATGCTCCGGTGCAGGAGAGCAAGAGCGTATAATTGTCTGCATGAAAAAAGGCGCGCACCTGTTTTATCAGGTGCGCGCCTTTCTGATCTGTCACTTTACAGAGCTGGGAAGAGAATCGTCTTCCCGGATCCAGTCCTCCACGTGGACCACGGAGTAGTCCTCTTTCGTGCGGCGGATCACCACCCGGTCGATCCCGGCGTTGATGATGAGGCGCCGGCACATGGAGCAGGAGGTGGCATCGGAGAGCAGTTCTCCCGTCTTGGCGTCCCGGCCGGCCAGATAGAGCGTGGCGCCGATGGACTGGCTGCGGGCGGCAGAGATGATGGCATTGGCCTCCGCGTGGACCGAGCGGCACAGCTCATACCGCTCGCCCGAGGGGATATTCATGGCCTCCCGGGTGCAGTAGCCCAGATCCCCGCAGTTGCGCCGTCCACGGGGGGCGCCATTGTACCCGGTGGAGACAATCTCATCATTTTTGACGATGATGGCGCCGTAACAGCGGCGTAAACAGGTGGAGCGCTCCAGTACGGTCTCCGCAATGTCCAGGTAATAGTTTTCTTTGTCAATACGTGCCATGATAATTCCCTCCCGAGGGATCTATTTTTTTTAGTATAGCGGTTTTGTCCGCCCCACGCAAGCACAATTCACATATTGTTTACGTTTGATTTCTTGACGATTGGGGGGTCAGGCAGTATCATTAGAACAGAAAATAATTCGGGGACGCATCTGCGTCCCCATACTTCACAGCAAAGGAGACGACCGCACATATGAACTGGCTTCGGAGATTCATGTATGGGCGATATGGCGGCGATCAACTCTCCTGGTTTCTTCTGGCGGTCTATGTGCTCCTGGTAGTTCTGTCCGGACTGCCCCATCTGGAGCTCTTGTCCTGGCTGGCGCTTGCGGTGCTGTTCTGGTCCTTTTACCGCATCTTCTCCCGGCAGTATGCCAAGCGCCGGGCGGAAAACGCCCGCTTTCTTACCCTGGCTGGACCGGCCATCCGTTGGTGTAAAATGCGCCGGACCATCTCGCGGGATAAGGAACACCGCTATTTCAAGTGCCCCAATTGCGGACAATATCTGCGGGTCCCCAGAGGAAAAGGAAAGATCACGGTCAATTGCCGCAACTGCGGCGTGAGCTTTGAGGAAAAAAGCTGAGTGAACGCTGTAAGGCGCGTCCCCGATCGGGGACGCGCCTTGTCTTATGTCCGGGATTACAGCAGGCCCAGCAGATGCTGCATGCCCAGGCTCACACCCGTGATACCGGCCCAGCAGCACACGCCCATGAAGATGGGCTTGCCGCCGGTGCGCACCAGTTTGACGATGTTGGTGTTCAGACCGATGGCGGCCATGGCCAGGATGATGAAGAACTTGGACAGCTCCTTGAAGGGCTGGAAGAAGGCGGAGGGCACACCGCAGGAGGTGGAGAGAGTCGTAATGACCGAGGCCAGCACAAAGAAGAGGATGAAGAAGGGGAAAATCTTCTTCAGATCAAAGGTGCCGCTGGAGGTATTGCTGCCCCGCTTGACCTGCCAGGTCCGCCAGAAGGCGAGGGCCAGCGTGATGGGGATGATGGCCAGGGTGCGGGTGAGCTTGACGATGGTGGCGTACTCCAGCACCGCGCCGTTGGTGCCGTGGAGGGTATCCCAGGTGGACGCGGCAGCGGTGACCGAGGAGGTGTCGTTGATGGCGGTCCCCGCAAAGAGGCCGAAGCCCTCGTTGCTCAGGCCAATGGCCCCGCCAAAGGTGGGAAAGAGCAGGGCGGCCAGTACGTTGAAGAGGAAGATTACCGAGATGGCCTGGGCGATCTCCTCATCGTCGGCTCCGATGACCGGAGCGGTGGCCGCGATGGCGGAGCCGCCGCAGATGGAGGAGCCCACCCCAACCAGGGTGGAGATGTTGGCGGGCATCTTCAGCAGCTTATAGAGCACAAAGGAGATGATGAGGGAGGTGGCGATGGTGGAGCAGATGATGGGCAGGGATTTTGCCCCTACCTTGGCGATCTCCGAGAGATTGAGGCCAAAGCCCAGCAGGATGACCGCATATTGCAGGATCTTTTTGGAGGTGTAGGCGATGCCCGGCTGGAACCGGGTCTTATCGGTCAGCAGCAGGG
The DNA here is from genome assembly GCF_014982855.1 of Pseudoflavonifractor gallinarum. Lineage (GTDB taxonomy): Bacteria > Bacillota > Clostridia > Oscillospirales > Oscillospiraceae > Pseudoflavonifractor_A > Pseudoflavonifractor_A gallinarum. Next base: position 217,334 of record NZ_JADCKF010000001.1, read on the forward strand.
TGATGATCATGCCGCAGAGAATGGCGAAGACCGGTCCGCCAATGACCGGGAAAAGCTTGCCCAGCCACCAGGAGGGCAGCGCGATAACCAGACAGAGCAGCAGGCCAGGTCCTTTCTGTTTGACAAAGTTCATATCAGAACGCCCCTTTGTTTTCGTTTTCCCCTTGATTATAGTACGGCCTGACGATAAAATAAAATGATGATTTTTTATCTTTCCATAATTTTCTGTAATGGGTGATTGTATGCTGGATCCCAAACTCCATACCTTCCTGGTCCTGTGCGAGACCATGCACTATACCCGGGCGGCCCAGCGGCTGTGCGTGACCCAGCCGGCGGTCACCCATCAGATCCGCGCGCTGGAGGAGCACTATGGCTGCCGGCTCTTCTCCTATGAGGGAAAGACCCTGCGCCTCACGGAGGCGGGCGTGCGCCTGCGGGAGATGGCCCGTTCCCTGGCCTACAACAGCCGGAAGATGGAGCAGGCCATGGCCGTTCCAGCGCCCCGGATCCTGCGGGTGGGGGCCACCAAGACCATCGGAGAGTTTGTCATTGCCCCGCTCATCAGCCGCTTTCTGCGCCGCCATCCGGAAGGGACGGTCTCCCTGACGGTGGAGAATACCCGCGCTCTGCTGCGGGCACTGGAGGAAGGACGGCTGGATTTCGCGCTGGTGGAGGGCTTTTTTGACCGGGAGCGGTATGCCGTGCGCCTCTACCGGAGGGAGTCCTTTTTCGGCGTGTGTGCGCCCGAGCATCCCCTGGCGGGTCGGACGGTCCCCTTAGCGGAGGTCCTGGGCGAGCGCCTCCTGGTCCGGGAGGCGGGGTCGGGTACTCGGGCCATTTTGGAGGCCGCCCTGCGGCAGAACCACTGTACCCTGCGCAGCTTTTCCGGCGTGGTGGAGATCAGCGACTTTTCCACCATCAAGGCCCTTGTGGTGGAAAACCTGGGGGTCTCTTTCCTCTATGCCCCGGTGGTGGAGCGGGAGCTGGCCGCCGGCAAGCTGGCCCGCTTTGATCTGGCCGGGCAGGCCCTGAGCGGGGCCTTCCACTTTGTCTGGCTGCGGGACAATCTCTTTGCCGGGGAGTGGGAGGACTGGATGGCGTAAGGCCCCGGAGCAGTTGTCTTTTTTCTCCCGTTCGTGTATACTGGTGTGACCTTTTGTGATGCACCGAGCAAAGGAGCGTTTGTATGCTGTTATCCGCAGAATCCATTACGAAGACCTATGGGACCCGGGTCCTGCTGGACCGGGTGTCCTTCTATCTGGAGCCCGGGGAGCGTGTGGGCGTCATCGGCGTCAACGGCGCGGGCAAGTCCACCCTGCTGCGCATTCTGGCCGGGGCGGAGGAGCCTGAGACCGGTTGTGTCACCCGCTTCCCCAATGTGCGCCTGGAGTATCTCCCCCAGAATCCGGAATTTGCCCCGGGGACCACGGTGCTGGAGCAGGTGCTGCTGGGCCTCTCCACCGATGCCCGTGCCCTGGCGGAGTACGAGGCCAAGACCATCCTGACCCGGTTGGGGATCACCCGCTTTGAGCAGCGGGTGGAGGAGCTCTCGGGCGGGCAGCGCAAGCGGGTGGCCCTGGCGGCTGCTCTGGCCCGGCCCTGTGACGTGCTCATCCTGGACGAGCCCACCAACCACCTGGACAGCGAGATGGTCACTTGGCTGGAGGAGTGGCTCCAGCGCTTTGCCGGCGGGCTGGTGATGATCACCCATGACCGCTACTTCCTGGAGCGGGTCACCAACCGCATGGCCGAGGTGGACGGGGGAAAGCTCTACTTCTACGAGGGCAGCTATGAGGACTTCCTCCGCCGGAAGGCAGAGCGGGAGGAGTCGGCCCGGGCCAGTGAGCGCAAGCGGCAGTCCATCCTCCGGCGGGAGTACCAGTGGGTCATGCAGGGCCCCACCGCCCGGGGCACCAAGAGCCGGGAGCGTCTGGAGCGCTACGAGGCCCTGAAAAATCAGAGCGGCCCCACCGAGCGGGCCGGGCTGGAGCTCTCCTCGGTGGCCAGCCGCCTGGGGAAAAAGACGGTGGAGCTCCGGGGGGTCTCCAAGTCCTTTGAGGGGCGGCAGGTGCTGCGGGACTTTGACTGCATGCTCCTGCGGGATGACCGGATCGGCATCGTGGGGGTCAACGGCAGCGGCAAGTCCACTCTGCTCAATCTGATCGCCGGGCGCCTCTCGCCTGACCAGGGGGAAGTCATCGTGGGTGAGACGGTAAAGATTGGCTACTTTTCCCAGGAAAACCCGCCCATGGACGGCGAGACCCGGGTCATCGACTATGTGAAGGAGATCGGGGAGCGCATTGAGACGGTGGACGGCGTCATCACAGCCAGCCAGCTGCTGGAGCAGTTCCTCTTCCCCGCCGATGTCCAGTGGAGCCCCATCGATAAGCTCTCCGGCGGGGAGAAGCGGCGGCTCTTCCTCCTCTCTATCCTGGCCTCCGCTCCCAATATCCTGCTGCTGGACGAGCCCACCAACGACCTGGACATTGAGACCCTCACCATTCTGGAGGACTATCTGGAGACCTTCCCGGGGGCGGTGGTGGCGGTCTCCCACGACCGCTATTTCCTGGACAAGGTGGCCCGCCGCATCTTCGTGGTGGAGGGGGACGGCCGGGTCACCCCCTATGCCGGAGGCTACACCGACTATCTGGCGGCCCTGGCCGAGCGGCGCCGGGCGGAGAAGAAGGCCGAGAAACCGGCCCCCAAAAAGGAAGAGTCCCGGCCCTCCGCGCCCAAGAAGCTGAAGTTCAGCTACAAGGAGCAGCGGGAGTACGAGACCATCGATGCAGACATCGCAGCGCTGGAGGAGCAGCTGGCCGACAATCAGGCCCAGCAGAGCGCATGCGGCAGCGACTATGTGGCCCTGCAGCGGCTCCAGGAGGAGCAGAGTCAGCTGGAGAGCGCGCTGGAGGAAAAGATGGAGCGCTGGGTCTATCTCAACGATCTGGCCGAGCGCATCGCCGCCCAGTAGGGCACAAAAAAACGCGGGCAGCCTGAAGAGGCTGCCCGCGTTTTTATTACAGTTGGAGCGATTTATCCGGCATTCTGGGCTTCCAGTCCCCGGATGCGCTTCATCTCCCGGGAGACCAGACATACCGTGGTGAGAAAAGCCATCGTGTCGGCTACCGGTCCGGCAAAGAGAATGCCGTCGATCCCGCCCATCAGGATAGGCAGAAGGAGCAGCAGCGGAATCAGGAAAAGGACCTGCCGGGTCATGGAGAGGACCAGGCCCTTGACCGGCTTTCCAATGGCCGAGAAGAAGCTGGAGGAGAGCATCTGTACCCCGTTGACCAGCACCATAAAGAGGAAAATACGCATAAACCGGACGGCAAACTCAAAATAGAGCGCGTTGCCGCTGCCAAAGATAGAGATGATCTGACGGGGACAGAACTGGAAGAGAAGGAAGCCGACCAGGGAGACCACCAGATTGCATCCGATGGCCAGGCGATAGATTCCACGGACCCGGTCGTACTGCTTGGCGCCGTAGTTGAATCCAATGATGGGCTGGGAGCCCTGGGAGATCCCGATGACGACAGCCAGCAGGATGGCGTTGGTCTTCATCACGATGCCGCAGGCGGCCAGGGGGATGTCGGTGCCATAGATCGAGCTGGCGCCGTAGTGGGTCAGAGAGTTGTTGATGACGATCTGTACAAAGGTGATTGCCACCTGGTTGAGGCTGCTGCTCATGCCGAGAGAAGCGGTCTGAAGGCTCTCACTCAGGCTCAGGCGCAGGTGTTCCCGCCGCAGGTTAATGTGCTGGAAGCGGAAGGCATAGCGCACAGCCAACAGGAAGGAGAAGAACTGACCAATGACCGTGGCCAGGGCAGCGCCGGCCACCCCCTGGTGAAACACGAAAATGAAGATAGGGTCCAGGATCGTGTTGATAACCGCGCCCACCAGCATACAGGTCATGGAGTATTTGGGACTGCCGTCGGCCCGGGCCAGGTTGCTCATGGCATTGGTCACGATGAGCAGGGGCATGCCCAGAGCCGTGATCCGGGTATACTCGATGGCATAGGGCATGACATCGGGCGTGGCACCGAAGGCCAGGAGAAGCGGGTGCAGAAAGAGCTCTACCAGCAGCGCATAGAGGATGCCCAGGACCGCCATCATGGCGATGGCGTTGCCCACCACCCGGGCGGCCTGCTCCGGCTCCCCTGCGCCCAGGGAGAGAGAAAAGCGGGAGGCACTTCCGATGCCGATAAGCAGGGCGATGGCCAGACAGATGGTGGTCAGGGGATAGGCCACATTGGTGGCCGCATTGCCCAGATAGCCCACACCCTGCCCAATGAAGATCTGGTCCACAATGTTGTACAGAGAGCTGACCAGCATGGCGATGACGCTGGGGACGGCGAAGCTGCGCAGCAGTTTGGGCAGCGGCTCATACCCCAGTGGATTACTGAGATGATTCTCCATATTCCTCTTCCTTTCCGATCAGACTGATGGGGGCCAGGGCATAGTCGGCCCCGGCGAGGGAGACGGACCGCTCCCCCACACGCTGGAGGAGGGTCAGAAAGATCTCCCGCTCCTCCGGGGAAAAGGGCTCCATGACCTGCTCCTGCCACTGGCGTACCAGAGAGAGGATCTGGGGGCGGGCATCCAGGGCCCGCTGGGTGGGAAAGAGCCGGCAGGTGCGCTTGTCTTCCGGGTTGGACTCCCGCCGGAGAAAGCCGGCCTTTTCCAACGCGGAAAGAGCCCGGGTCACATTGCTGGGGTGGACATAAAAAAAGTGCATGAATTGATCTTGTGTGACCCCCGGCATCTCGCAGATTTTCACGACGTACATATGCTGGCTGCTGTTTAACCCCAGCGGAGCCAGCGAGCGGTCCAGGTACATCTTGGTGTGCCGGTCGGAAATCGAGAGCCATTTGATCAGTTTCATCCCGGTTCACCCCCCTTCTCCCTGTTTTAGCAGACTTATTATAGCAAAGACTATTTGCTTGCGCAAGCAAATAGTAGGCAAAAAACCTCCCACGCAGCTGCGTGGGAGGTTGCAGGATAGAGTCTGCAAAGGGAATTGGAGAGAATCAGCCCTCCAGGCCAGCCAGTCCGCTCTCAAAGGCGGCCACAGCCTCATCGGCGTTCTCGGCGATTACAAAGAGGAAATAGCCGTCCTTCACCACCGTGCGGGCGTCCTGCACCTTGGGGAGGTTCTGGGAGAGATACCAGGAGAAGGTGTCCTCCTGCTGCTGGCGATAGGCCTCCAGATCCGCCTTGGCCTGATCCTCCTTACCCTCGGCCAGCTTGCCGATGATGATGGTGTCGGGGGAGGTGATCATGGGGAAGAAGCCGGCCGCCTCCGTGAAGCTGTCGCTGTGGATGCCATAGGTGTCCAGGCCCTCGGCGTCCACGGCCATGCCATAGCCAACTCCGCCGGCGTCGGCCACTTCATAGGCCAGCTTGACCAGGGGGGAGTTGTTGGGGGTGGTGATGCTCACACCGGCCTCAGTCTCCTCCAGCGTGATGCCGTCCAGACCGTCCAGCACGGTGGTGGGGACAAAGGTCACGCCGTCCACGACCTGCGCCACGGCATCCTCCACCAGGTTGTCGTCCACGGTGATGGAGCCGTCCTGGAAGGAGACCTCCACGCGGTGCTTGCTGAAGTAGAAGGAGCTGGAGTTCTCCTCGGCGAACCAGGAGGCGGAGCCGTGATCGGCCTCAGCCACCAGCCGGAGCGGAAGCCCCTGGGCCTCAGGAAGCGCGGAGGTGTCCAGCGCGGTACCGTTGACCGTGATGGAGGTCGCATAGCCTGCGGCCAGGGCGGGAGTGAGAAGGCTGCCAGTCAGGGCGGCGGCCAGAGCAAATGTGCCGAGCTGTTTCATACCGTTATATCTCCTTTGTGTCCTCCGGCAGAGGGGCCGGAAAAGTTGGTCGCAGAGTTAGACGGGGACGGGACAAAAAAGTTCCCTGTTCGCTGCAGAAATATGTTAAAATAATTTTATCAGGTTTTGAAAGCAGGGGGCCAGTCCCCCAGTCAAAAGAAGGAGATTGTGATGCGGGAAATCTATCCGATTCTATGGTATTTTTTTGTGTACGCCTTTCTGGGGTGGTGCAGTGAGGTGTGCTATGCGGCCCTGCGGACCGGGAAATTTGTCAACCGCGGATTTCTCAACGGCCCCCTCTGCCCGATCTACGGCTTTGGCGTGGTGTTGGTGACCTCCCTGCTGGCCCCGGTGCGGGAGCGCTTCTTGCTGCTCTTCCTCTGCTCGGTGGTGCTGTGCAGCGCGCTGGAGTGGGTGACCGGGTTTGTGCTGGAAAAGCTCTTTCATCAAAAGTGGTGGGATTACTCCGACCAACCCTTTAATCTCAACGGCTATATCTGCCCCCTTTTCTCTCTGCTGTGGGGCTTTGCCTGCTTGATCATCATGGATATGATCCACCCGGCGGTGATGGGGCTGGTGCGGCACATCCCCCGTCCGGTGGGGCTGGTGCTTCTGGTGCTGTTCCTCGTGTTGACGGCGGTGGATCTGTCCGCCACGGTGGCCTCCATGATTGGCCTGAACAAGCGTCTGCGTCAGTTGGAGGAGATGGCGGCCCGGATCAAGGCGGCCTCCAACGAGCTGGGCGAGAACCTGGCGGACGCCACCCTCTCCCTCTCTGAGCGGGGAGCCGACCTGAAAGAGGACCTGAATGACCTGCGGGATGACCTGGCTGAGCGGGGTGCCGATCTTCGGGAGGACCTCACGGAGCGTCTGGCGGCCCGGGAGGCGGAGCAGACCGCCCGGCGTATCGCCCGGGAGGCCGCTCTCAAACGGCGGGAGGCCGCGCTGGCCGAGCTCAAGGCCGCCAACGAGGAACTGCTCTCCACCTATGGCTTTGGCCAGCGGCGTCTGCTGCGGGCCTTCCCCCATATGACCTCCACCCGGTATGCCGCCGCTCTGGAGGAGCTGCGCAGACGGGCCCGCGGCATGCGGAAAAAGGACGAAGAGGATACATAGGAGAAATATACGTACTTATAAAATGTGCCCGGTCCCGCAGACGAGGGGCCGGGCGCATTTGCTGTGTCATTTTGTGAGATCAACGCTCCATCAGGCGGCAGAGAAGGGCGGCAGCCTCGCCCCGGGTGGCATTTCGGGTCCCGGACCAGGGGCCGCTCACCAGACCCAGACCCTGGGCCAGGGCGGCATAGCCCAGATCGGCGGCAGGGATAGCGGCGCGGTCGGGATAGGAGCAGGTGAAGATCCCATCCAGACGGGCCACGGGACCGTATCCGGCGCCGTCCAGCAGACAGCGGATGAGGTCGGCGCGGGTGAGGATAGCTTCCTCGGAGCGCTGATCCCGGGTGAGGAATCCCAGCTCGTAGGCGGCGGAATAGGCGGTGTCTCGCTCTTCCGGGGTGGCATTTGCCGGGTCCAGGGGACGATAGCGGAGACTGAACAGGAGACAGACCAGATCCCACTGGGTCAGAGTTTGGGACGGGCGGAAGGAACCGCCCTCGTACCCCACTCGGTACTGGGCCAGACGCTCAATGCTGGCGCGGGCCCAGTGGCCCTCCAGATCGTCATAGGTGAGGGTGTCGCTCGAACTGGTGTAGTCGAAGCGGATGAGCTCGCCGGTCCCGGCATGGACACCCTGATAGGCCTCCTCCTGGTCCATGGTATAGCCCAGGCGCAGGGTGTAGTAGGAGGTCCACCCCATCTGGGACAGGCGCAGGGCGGCGGGGTCAGACGGATCCAGCGTCTGGGGCACCAGCAGATAGCCCAGGGTCACCGGATAGGTCTCCGCCCAGATGGCCAGGGCCTCCTCCATCGTGCAGAGATCCTCGGGAAGCGGGAAGGTGACCCCCTCGTCATAGCAGAAGGACAGGCCGCACACCGAGCCGTCCTCTCCGTCGATCTCCAGGGAGTAGAAGTGTTCCGGGAAGAAGTATCCATTTTCCTGACGGGCAAACTGGAAGGAGTAGACAGCTTGTGCCTCCTCCCCGGCCTCCTCCGGCTGGTAGAGGGCCAGATGATCGGCCCGCTCCCCGCAGAACTCGGCCAGGAAGGCCTCGGCCCGGCGGAGGGCCTGTTCCTGAGAGAGGGCGGGGCTGGGCTCTTCCTCCCAGGGGCGGGAGGAGAAGAGAGACTGCACCGCGCCGGTACGGGCGTCGACCACAAAGGTGCGGGAGTAGACGCCCGCGTCGGCAGAGCGGCTGTACCGGAGGACACAGCGGACCGCGGGCTTTTCCGGGTTCTCCGGTGCTTCCTCCAGGGAAAAGACGGCGGAGACCAGCTCATAGCGATCCAGACCATAGGCGGGAACAGAGCGCAGCTTCTGGTCCAGCGCGTCGGAGGAGAGAACCCCCTCCAGTTTGCGGATGCCCTCCTGTTCGGCCTCGGAGAGCCCCTTGTCCGGAGCGGCCTCCGGGGCGGCGGCATCGCCGTTGCTGCCGCCGCCGGCGGTAGACATATCCCGCTCCAGCTCCGTGAGATCGGTGAGCCGGCCGGTCTGGGCGTCTACGTAGAAGCGGTGGCTGGACTCGGGCAGGTAGACCAGTGTAGCGGCGGAGTCCTCTTCCTCGAGGCGCACATATTCCAGACGCAGTTCCAGGGTATCATGGAGGGCCTGGCTTGCTTTGTCCAGATCGGTCCGGGAGACGGGAGAGGGCACATTGCCCAGGAAGAGGATCTCAGGCACATCCCGGTAGAAGCGGGTGACCGTACGGTCCTCCGCCCGGACGGTCAGAGAGTAGTGCAGCGGAGAAGGCAGGTCGTGGAGGAGGACCGAGCCGGAAAAGCGGTAGGAATCGCTGTCCAACCGGTCCGGGGTGGCCGGTTCCTCCAGCGTGACCGACTCTGACGTGGGGTCCAGCACCCGGTCCAGGAAGGCCTGGGCGGAGGCTCGGGCCTCTGCCGGATCTCCAGCGGGAAAGGCGGGCAGGGAATTCTGGGAGAGGGGCTCTGCTTCCGGGGTGTCCAGCCGGTACTCCACAATGGTGCCGTCCTCCAGGGCGCTGACGGCGAGAGAGCCCTCCTCCCCCTCCCAGTAGAGGGACCAGAGGGTGGCGAGGGTCTGTTCCTGCCGTTCCCCGTGGAAGGATGTGTAGCATTCCGTGTCCAGATCCAGTGTGGACTTGACGGCCTGGGTCACCCGGGCCAGCTGGGCGTCGGCAGAGTCCTCCGCCGCCAGCGCGGGCAGGGCAGCTCCGGTCAGCAGTGCGGCACAGAGCAGCAGAGAGAGCAGCTTTTTCATAAGTACCTCCTTTTTCCGTTGTCTGCCGTTTTTGCAGGGGTTTTCACCTCCATGCTATCATAGAGATAGACGAAAAGAAACCCAAAGAGTTCCAAATTATGAAAAAGTCCCGGACGACAGGTCCGGGACTTCAGGCGGGGGTATACTATTTTGCCACGGGGGCGAACTGGGCCCGGGCCAGCCGGGCCAGCTCCGCGGGCGGGAGCTCCACCTGCGCGCCGATCTTCCCGGCGCTCACCACCATGGTCTCCAGGCTTTGGGCGCTCGCATCCAGCACGGTGCGAAACTGCTTTTTCATCCCCAGGGGAGAGCAGCCGCCGTGCACATAGCCCGTAAGCGGGAGAAGCTCCGCCTGCCGGAGCATGGCGATGGACTTCTCCCCCACCGCCTTGGCCGCGGCCTTGAGATCCAGCTCCCGGAGGACGGGGACCACAAAGACATAGTGGGCGCCGGAGGGGGCGCAGGTCACCAGGGTCTTGAATACCTGTTCGGGGGCGCGGCCGATGAGCCCGGCCACGGTGACGCCGTCCACCGCGCCGTCGGGAGAGGCATAGTGGTGCGGGGTATAGGGCACCTTCTTCTGGTCCAGAAGGCGCATGACATTGGTCTTTTCTTCTGCCATGATGGATCGCTTCCTTGCTTTTTCGTTGGAATAGGGGTATGCTGGAACTGCTTTTTACCATACCACAAGCAAGGAGACGTTTCAAATGGATTTTCAGCATATGATCCCCTGTCTGAAGGAGACCGCCCATGCCATCCTGGGGGTGGACAGCCCCACCGGGTTTACCGCCCGGGCGGTAGAGACCGCCGAGCAGATGGCCCGGGCCATGGGATATGAGACCCGCCGGAGCAAGAAGGGAAACCTCACCATCCTGGTGGAGGGCCGGGACCAGACCCGTACCGTCGGGATCTGCGCCCATGTGGACACCCTGGGCCTGATGGTGCGCGCCATTACCCCCGCCGGAGAGCTGATGTTCACCAAGGTGGGGGGCGCGGTGCTTCCCTCTCTCCACGGGGAGTACTGCAAGATCTACACCCGGGACGGGCGGATCTACACCGGTACTATTCTCTCCCTCTCCCCGGCGGCCCACGTCTTTGACGACGCCCGCACCCGGCCCCAGGACGAGCAGAATATGTACGTCCGGGTGGATGAGAAGGTGCACTCTGCCGAGGATGTGCGCGCCCTGGGCATCGAGGTGGGGGACTATATCTGCTACGATCCCAAGACGGTCTTTACCGACAGCGGCTTCCTCAAGTCCCGCTTCATCGACGACAAGGGGAGCGTGTCCATCCTGCTCACCCTGCTGCGCTGGATGAAGGAGAGCGGCAAGCGCCCCCGCTGCAATGTGGAGGTGACCTTTACCGTCTATGAGGAGCTGGGCCACGGCGGGGCCACCTTCTCCCCCGATCTGGAGGAGCTGCTGGCCGTGGATATGGGCTGCGTGGGGGCCGACCTGAACTGCGACGAGTACCATGTCTCCATCTGTGCCGCCGACAGCTCCGGTCCCTTTGATTACGGGATGGTGAGCCGCCTGGTCTCTCTGGCCAAAGAGAACGGCATTCCCGCCGTGCTGGACGTCTACCCCCACTACTCCTCCGATGTGGCGGTGGCCTGGAAGTCCGGCCTGGATGCCCCTGCCGCCTTGATCGGTCCCGGAGTGCAGGCCTCCCACGGCATGGAGCGCACCCATCTGGAGGCCATGCTGGGAACCATGGCCCTGGTGGAGCGCTACCTGGACTGCCAGTAACGGCCCGCACCCCTATACCCGGCGCACGCCCTGGGAGATGTTGGCCAGAGCCGCCCCCGCCTCCATATCGCAGGTGCGGCTGCGTGCCAGGTCGCCCAGGGAGACCATGCCCACCACCCGGCGGTCCTCCACCACCGGCAGCCGCCGCACCTGGGCCGCTGCCATGACCGATGCGGCCTCCCGCACGTCGGCATTGGGACTGACCCAGGCGCAGGAGCGGGTCATGATGTCCCCTACCGGCAGGCGCTCCGGATTCTCGCCGGGGGCCAGACACCGGAGGACCAGGTCCCGGTCGGTCACCATGCCCTTGAGCCGTCCGTCGTTCTGACACACCGGCAGGGCCCCCAGATCATACCGGGAGAGCAGCCGGGCCGCCAGGGCCGCGCTCTCCACGGGGGTGATGGAGACCACATGGGGATTCATCAAATCACGTACCAACATAAAACCGCCGCCTTTTCTGGTGTTTGATACCTGAGTATCGCCAGAACAGGCGGCGGTTATGCGTTTGTCACTTCTTTTTTTGCAGGGCTAAATTGCGCCGCAGGACGGCCGGGCCCCGCCAGGCAAAGGCCCGTTCTCCGTAGGCCTCCCGGAACTGCCGGTTGGTGAGGCCTTCCACCGCCTCGCTGGTGAGAGAATCGAGCCGATCCTCCCGGAAAGGGGCGAGCGGGGTCTCCACGGCTCCGGCGTTGTGGGGACAGACCAGCTGGCACACGTCGCATCCCCAGATGAGCGGGTGGGCGGCTACCAGGGCCTCCTGTTCCGGTGGAAGCGCTCCCTTTTTCTGGGTGAGGTGGGAGAGGCAGCGCTCCGGATCAAAGGAATCTCCCCGCAGCGCGCCGCCGGGACAGGCAGAGAGGCATTTGCCGCACGCCATACATCCCCCGCTGGGCAAAGCGGGTGGGAGGGAAAGGTCCAGATCGGTGAGGATGGTGCCCAGGAAGATCCAGCTGCCGTAGGGCGGCAGGATCACCAGGCCGTGCCGCCCGATCATGCCCAGCCCAGCCAGGCGGGCGGCCTCCCGCTCCGGGAGGGGGGAGTTGTCCGCACCGGGCACAAAACGATACGATCCGTATTTTTCCTCCAGCATATGACAGATTGTGGTCAGTGCCTCGGTAATCACCAGATGGTAATCCCGCCCCCGGGCGTAGAGGGAGAGATTGCCCGGCGTCCGCCCGGCGTAGTACGGGAAAGCGGCCACCAGAACGCTTTGAGCGCCGGGACACAGGTTTTCTGCCCGGTCCCGCGCCTCCCGGCTCATGGCGGGGAGCAGCCGCTCATAGGCCACATGGCCCCAGCCCGCCGCACCGGCCGCCGCAAAGGCGGCGCTCAGCTCAGCCCCGGTCATAGCGGTCCAGCACCTGCTGGGCCAGCAGGCCGTCCGGGACGCAGGGCTCCGGGCCGTTGCGCCGCTTTTGCAGGTGCTCGCAGCCCTTTCCGGCCAGGACCACCACCGCCGGGGTATGGCAGTTCAGGATGGCCCGGGAGATGGCCTCCCCCCGGTCGGGGATGACCTCCCCCACCTTGCCGAAGGGGGTGAGATAGCGCTGGATGTCGGCGCAGATGTCGGTGACCTCCTCGGGGCCGGGATCGTCCTCGGTGAGCAGGATACGGTCGGCCAGGGCTCCGGCGGCCGTCCCCATGCCCTCCCGGCGGTCGATGCCTTTGCCGCCGGTGCAGCCGAAGAGGACGGTGAGCTCCCGCCCCGGATACTCGGTCCGGGCGGAGCGGAGGAGGTACTCCAGACTCATGCCGTTGTGGGCATAGTCCACGATGACCGAGACCTGCCCGTCTGCCGAGACATAGTGCTCCATCCGGCCGGGCACGGCGGCCTGGCGGAGACCCTGCTCCACCGCCTCCATGGGGATGTCGTAGGCCTCGGCCACCGCCACGGCGGCCAGAGCGTTCTCCACATTGAAGAGGCCGGGCATGCCCAGGGTGAGCTCCCCCTCGTACCGGGGAGTGCGCACGTGGAAGCGGATGGTGTGGCCCACCTTGCGCACGTCGCCGGCATAGACGTCGGCGTCAGCGGAGCGCTGGGAGAAGGTCACCACCCGCTGGCAGACGGAGGCGGCCTCCTGCACGTCCGCGGCGTGGTCACAGTCCAGGTTGATACAGGCGGTACGGGCCTGCCGGAAGATGAGAAGTTTGGAGGCAAAATAGTCCGCCCAATCGGGGTGCTCCACCGGGGAGATGTGGTCCTCACCGATGTTGAGGAACACCGCGCAGGCCAGATCCACCCCGATGACCCGGCCGTATTTGAGGGCCTGGCTGGAGAACTCCATGGTCACATACTCGCTCCCGGCGGTCACCGCGTTGAGGAGGTGCCGCTGGAGATCCAGAGGCTCCGGAGTGGTGAGCTTGGCGGGGCGGCGCTCCAGCCCGTCGTCGGTGACGATGGTGGAGAGGATGGCGCTCTCCCGCAGGCCCTGCCCGGTCCGCCAGGCGTCCACAATGGATTTGATATAGTAGGCCGTGGTGGTCTTGCCCTTGGTACCGGTGATCCCGGTGATGGTAAGGCGGCCGGAGGGATGGCCGTGGGAGTGGTCGGCCAGCAGGCCCATGGCGGTGCGGATGTCCCGGACCAGAATGCAGGGGACATCTCCCCCCTCCTCATAGGGGCGCTCGCTCACATAGGCAAAGGCCCCGCGCTGTATGGCGTCGGCCAGATATTGTCCCTTGAAGGCCGCACCCTTGCAGAGAAAGAGGGTGCCTGGAATCACCTTCTGGGAGTCGCAGGAGACCAGTTCCACCGTGCGCTCCAGAACGGTGGGAAGAGGCGCGTCGCCGGCCAGCAGGCCGTGCTGAAGAAGAAGCTGATAGTAATCGCCCAGCGGAAGGCGGGGTCGTTGCATATCGGTCACCACCCGTGTAGATTCGGTATCTGTATATCTTAGCATACCCACCGGCAAAAGAAAAGGCGAAGCCGTCCCGGCTCCGCCTGTTATATCAGTCGATTTTGTAGCCCACGCCCCACACCGTCTTGATGAAACGGGGATTGCGGGAGGGCTCCCCCATCTTCTCCCGAAGGCGGCGGATGTGGACCATGACCGTGTTGTTCCGGTCCAGATACTTCTCCTTCCAGACCGACTCAAAGAGTTTTTCCGCTGAGATGACTTGTCCCCGGTTCTCACAGAGCATCCAAAGGATGTCAAACTCGATGGGGGTGAGCACCAGAGGCTGGTCGTAGAGCCAGCACTCATGGGTGGAGCGGTTGATGACCAGACCGTTGAAGTCGATGACCTCCCCGGCGCTCTTGTCGGTCTCGTTGTAACGGGTATAGCGCCGGAGCTGGGCCTTGACCCGGGCGATGAGCTCCAGGGGGTTAAAGGGCTTGGTGATGTAGTCGTCCGCGCCGATGGTCAGCCCGGTGATCTTGTCCGAGTCCTCCACCTTGGCCGTGAGCATGAGCACGGGGAAATGGTGTTCCTTGCGGATCTCGCTGCAAAGGGTAAAGCCGGAGATATCGGGGAGCATCACGTCCAGAATAGCCAGATCCAGGGGGACGGAGCGCACCACCTCCAGCGCGGCGGTGCCGCTGCCGCATTTGTGGATGGTAAAGCCCTCGCTCTGGAGATAGACCTCCACCAGATCGGCAATCTCCGGCTCGTCGTCCACCACCAGAATATGGGTTTCCATGGGCACTCCCCCTTCTCAGAAATCGTATCGACATTATACCCGTCTGCCGGGACACAAGTCAAGAAGTGGGGGGAAACGTAAGAAAAAGTTAATGGTAGAGCAGAGCCAGACCCAAAAGAAACACCACCAGTCCGGGCAGGATCCGTTCTGCCTGCCGGGGTGTGCGGAGCAGGCCCAAAAGCAGCATGACCGCCCCCACCGGCAGCAGCGCCAGGGGAAGCAGTGCAAAAAAGAGGACCGCAAAGGGCAGGCCTACCGCCACAAGGACCAGACCGATCAGGGCCAGAAGAAAGAGGGCCGCCGTACATAGTGTGAGTGTCAACATCGCTATCGCTCCTTTCTCGGGTTGGGTCCAGTATACCGCGCAAGCCTGAAAGGGCGGTAAAGAAAGGATTAAAAAAGTCTAAAACCGGAACATGCGTGTCAGAGTCCGGTTTAATGGACTGTAGGAGGCGTATGCTAAAGACAACTTCTCAGAACAGAAAGGGGCGTCTCCTGATGTATTACGAATTTCGATGGGTCTGCGGACATGTGGAGGTATATGACCATGCCGGGCGATTCTGTTTCTCGGCGGACAGTGAACAGGAGGCGCGGGAGGAGCTGTCTGACGCGGCGTAATGGGCGGAAGCTCTGCCGCTTGCGGGGGAAGAAAAAAAGGCCTATAATGGACCCCGCCGGGCCAACCGGCAGACAACAGAACGACCGAGTTAATATGGGGCGGAAGGAGCGATATGCGATGAAGCTGATGGTGTTGGAACCTCTGGGGATTGAGCAGGAAAAGCTGCTGGACATGGTAGAAAAAGCGGTGGACGGCCGGATGGAGGTCGTGGCCTACGATACCCGTGCGGAGGACGTGCCCACCCTGATCGAGCGGTCCAGAGAGGCCGACGCGGTGATCCTGTCCAATTTTCCATACCGCAGGGAGGTCATGGAGCACTGCCCCAACCTGAAATACATCAATGTGGCCTTTACCGGTGTGGACCATGTGGATCTCGCCTATTGCCGGGAGCGGGGGATCACCGTGTCCAACTGTGCCGGCTATTCGACGGTGGCCGTGGCGGACCTGGTGTTCGGTATGGTGATCGCGCTGGGCCGGAACCTGGGCGCCTGTGACGAGGTGGTCCGCCGGGGCGGGACCAAGAACGGACTGGTGGGCTTTGAGCTGGAGGGAAAGAAGTTCGGCGTGGTCGGCCTGGGTGCCATCGGCAGCCGGGTGGCCGCCATCGCCAACGCCTTTGGCTGTGAGGTATACGGCTACAACCGCTCCCCCAAGACACTGCCGGGGGTCAAACAGGTGGATCTGGATACCCTGCTGTCCGAGTGCGACATCGTCTCCCTCCACGTCCCGGCTACAGAGGAGACAAAAGGACTGATGGACGCCGAGCGCATCGGCCGGATGAAATCCAACGCGCTGCTGATCAATACCGCCCGGGGAAGCGTGGTGGACTCCCAGGCCCTGGCCGACGCCCTGAACGAGGGACGCATTGCCGGCGCGGGCATCGATGTGTTTGAGATGGAGCCGCCGGTACCCGAGGATCATCCCCTCCTGCGCGCCAGACATGTGCTGGCCACGCCCCATGTGGCCTTTGCCACCGGGCAGTCTATGGAGAAGCGGGCCGCCCTGGTCTGTGAAAACCTGCGGGCCTGGCTGGCCGGCAGCCCCATTCATGTGGTCTGCTGAGAAAATCAAATGGACCGGCGCGGCTCAGAGGGCCACGCCGGTCCATGTCAAATCATGGGCTTGGATGGGGAACAGATACGATCAGGCGCGCTTGGAGGAGGCCAGTGCCTTGCCGTTTCGGTCGGTCATGGTATCCAGAGAGGTCTGGATGGAGTGGGCGGCATAGCCGGAGGAACGGCTGAACTGCCCCCAGGCCAGCCAGCTGCCAAAGACCCAGACGAGCAGCTCTTTGAGCAGCTCACCCAGGCCATAGCGGGCGGACCAGAGCTCCAGCAGCTGTGCGGGGGCGGAGAGGCCCTGCGCCGCATAGGCACAGTGCCCCAGTCCCAGGAGCAGGGTGGCGGCCAGGGAGAAGAGGGCGGCGGTCACCAGCGGGGCGTGGCGGTCCATCCGCCCATGCAGAAGCTTATACCCCTGGAAAGCGCACAGCGGCGGGATGGCATAGGCCAGCAGAAAGACCCGGTCCAGGAGCACAATGGTGAATATGGACGGGATCAGTCCGACCAGAGTGCCGAGAAGAGCGCCGATCAAGCCGAGAGCACGGCTCCCGGAGGCGCGTACCGGACGGAGCGTCTTTTCCGCCTTGCGCAGACAGGCGCGATGGACGGGACCAAAGCCAAAGTCCTGTACTTTGGCCAGGGCGTCACAGCTCGCTTTCTGGCAGAGGGGACAGGTATCGGGGACTGGGATGCGGTCCGCCTGGAGGGCCTTGGCCATGTGCTCCACGGCCCCGGCAAAATCAGGACTTTCACTCTGCTCCCGGGTGGGCTTGTAGGTGAGACTGTATGTGCCGGAAGAGACCACGCCGATGGTCCAGCCCTGGCCCAGAGTCTCCCGCAGAGATTTCAGCCGATCGGTGGATAAAATGCCGTTGATCCGAAAGAAAAAGCACACGGCGCCCCGGCCGTGGGAGGCCAGTGCGGCCTCAAAGGGATACCGGCGGCAGGCGCCGTAGATCCGGTTGTCCCGGAGCAGATAACCGCCCTCCCGCGCAAAGGCGGAAAAGGCGGCGGTAAGTGAACTGGTTGCAGCAGACATGACAGATTCGCTCCCTTGCATTCGAGTAAAAATCATTGTATCATAAACAAAGGTAAAAAACACTAGACGCCCCCGTATGATTTTTGACAAGAGAGGTCGGAGAACATGTATTTTGACACTCATGCCCATTATGACAGCGATGCGTTTGACGCCGACCGTCACCAGGTCCTGGAGGGCCTTGCAGAGCGGGGGGTAGAGCTGGTGGTCAATCCGGGCTGTGATCTGGAGACATCTCGCTTTGCGGTGGAGTTGGCGGAGCGCTATCCCTTCCTCTACGCCGCGGTGGGGTACCACCCGGAAAATCTGGAGGGGGTCTCCCTGGCGGATCTGGATGCCATCCGCACCCTGGCGGCCCATCCCCGGGTGAAGGCCATCGGCGAGATCGGACTGGACTACTACTGGGTGAAGGACCCGGAGGGACGGGCCAAGGAGCGGGAGTTCTATGACGCGCAGCTCTCCCTGGCGGAGGAGCTGGACCTCCCCGCCATCGTACACGACCGGGACGCCCACCAGGACTGCCTGGATATTGCCCGGGCCCACCCCAATGCCCGGGGCGTGTTCCACTGCTATGCGGGCAGCGTGGAGGAGGCCAAGATCCTGGTCCGGATGGGGTGGATGCTCTCCTTCACCGGGAACATCACCTTTAAAAAGGCCCGGCGTGCGCTGGAGGTGCTGGAGTGGCTGCCTCTGGAGCACATCATGCTGGAGACCGACGCGCCCTATATGACGCCGGAGCCCTTCCGGGGGCGGCGGTGCGACTCGGGCTACCTCTACCGCATGGCGGAGACCGTGGCCCAGATCAAGGGTTTGAGCACCGAAGAAGTGGCCCGCATCACAACGGAAAACGGAAGACGCTTTTTCCGTCTCGAGGCATAAGAGGCACCATGACGGCCCCAGGGGCCGGATCGAAGGGAGTTAATCTGTATGATGACCATATCTTATGAATATGAAGGCGCGCTCTACGTCAACCTTACCAACCGCTGCGACTGCGCCTGTGTCTTCTGCCTGCGCCACAACGGGCACAAGGGGAGCATCTACGCCGACGACCTGTGGCTGGAGCACGAGCCCACCCGGGAGGAGGCTCTGGATGACCTGCGGAAACGGGATCTCCCCTCCTATCGGGAGCTGGTATTCTGCGGCTTTGGAGAGCCCATGTTCCGCACCGACGATATCCTGTGGCTGGTGGACCGGCTGAAGGAGGAGGTCCCCGGACTTCCCCCGGTGCGCATCAACACGAATGGACATGCCAACCTGATCCAGGGCCGGGATGTGACGGCGGATCTGGCGGGGCGGATCGACACGGTATCCATCTCCCTCAACGGCTCCACGGCGGAGGAGTACTGTGCCGTGACCCAGCCCAAGGATGGAGTGCAGGGCTGGGAGGCCATGCTGGACTTCACCCGCCGGGCTACGGCGTATGTGCCCCATGTAGTCATGACCATTGTGGATAAGGACAAGACGCCGGAGGAGATCCAGCGCTGCCGCACGCTGGCCGAGAGTCTGGGCGCCCGGCTCCGGGTCAGAGCGTACATCCCTGAGTAAGGGTATACCGCCATATTTTGGCGTTTTAAAGTGGGAAAAGCACTACCTTTTTCGGGGAAAAGCTGATATAATGATAGTTGTATCATGCCACGCGTGTGTGTGAATGGAACGAATCATACGTACATACAAGAGAAGAAAGAGGATATGTCAGCCGCACGCTTTGTCCCAAAGTAAGGGAGGAACGTCACATGAAACAGCCAGCCGCCGTACCGAAACGGATGTCTGTCTCGGTCTCTATGCTGGGCGGTTTCGGTATAGAGGTAGATGGAAATCTCCTGACCGATGAGATCAATCGCTCGCAGAAACCTTGGAATGTCCTTTGCTATCTGATCATACACCGGGATCGGAATGTATCCCAGTCGGAGCTGATCGAACTGTTCTGGCCGGAAGAGAACAGCTCCAATCCCGTCAATGCGCTGAAAACCCTGCTCTACCGGGTTCGTGCCATGCTCGAGCCCCTGTTTCCCAGCGATATGCCCCCGATCCTGTCCCAGCGCGGCTCTTACTCCTGGAACCGGGAGATCGAGTGCGTGGTGGACGCCGACCGCTTTGAAGAACTGTGCCTGCGCGCCCAGGAGAAAGACCGGAGCGATGAGGAGCGGATGGCCTGTTACCGGGAGGCTGCCGAACTGTACAAAGGGGATTTCCTGCCCAAGCAGGAAAACCATATGTGGGTGATCCCCCTGTCCACCCACTACCACGCCCTTTTTGTCCGGGCGGTGAAGGAGTATGCCGCCCTTCTGGAAAAGCACGAGCAGTTTGAAGAGATGACCGCCCTGTGCAGCCGTGCCAGCGAGCTGGATCCCCTGGACGAGGGGCTTCACATCCTGGTGGTGCGCTCTCTGGTGAAGCAGGGACGGGATGCCGCCGCGCTGGAGCGCTATGAGATGGCCACCGATCTGCTCTACCGGAGTTTGGGCGTCACGCCCTCGGCCGAGCTGCGGGATCTCTATACCGCCATTATGGACACGGAAAAGAGCCTGGAGACCGATCTGGCGGTCATTCAGCAGAGCCTGAAGGAGACTGCCATCCGTCCCGGTGCCTTTGTGTGCGAATACGGCTTCTTCCGGGAGGCCTACCGTCTGGAGGCCCGCCGGGCTGCCCGCAACGGGACCTGCGTCCATCTGGCGCTTCTGACGGTCTCTCTGCCTGGAGGCGGAATGCCGGAACTGGGGGCGCTCAACAACACGATGGATCAGCTTCTTGCCATCCTCACCAATGGCCTGCGGCGGGGGGACGTGGTCTCCCGGTACAGCGGGGCACAGTATGTCGTGATGCTGCCTGCGGCCAATTTTGAGGATTCCACCATGGTTATGGAGCGGATCGTCGCTGCCTTCTACCGGCAGCACCGGCGCAGCTTCCTCAAGATCTCCTACCGCATCCGGGAGCTGGAGATGGCGTGAGCGAAAAAGGAGCCGGGTTTTCCATGAAACAACGCAAACTCTGGGCGGTGCTCTGTTTTGCCGCCGCCGCTGTGCTGCTGGTGCTGGCCGGCGCTGCTGTGTGGAAAAGCAGCCGGCCGGCCCCACTGCCCACACCGCGGTATACGGCACAGTCCCAGCCCACTCCGGAGGTCCTCCCCTCCCCCTCTGCCACACCCATGCCCTGGCCGGAGGCGGATGACGGGGGACTCCCTCAGGATAAAGTATTTGTCAGCGAAAAGCGCAAGGCCTATGTGAGCGGCAGTATGCGCCTGGTGATTCCAAAGCTTGATGTGGACGTCCCGGTCCTGGACGGTGTGGACGAGCAGACCCTTCTCCAGGGGGAGGGCCTGTATGATTATGCCCAGATGCCGGATGAGGTTGGGGGCAATGTGTCCATTGCGGGTCATCGGAACTGGGTGCGCAACGGCCAGATCACGGACGACGTTCCCTTTTACTACCTGCACACCATCGGGCCGGGCGACTGCCTCTATCTGGTGGATGAGACGCACATCTACCAGTATGTCTGGGATCAGACCAAGATCATTGAGCCGGATGACTGGAGCGTTATTTACTGCCAGGGCTTTTCCTGCCTGACCCTGACCACCTGTACGCCCATTGGCGTGGCGGACCACCGCTATGTGGTGCGCGCCCGGCAGGTGGATATCCTGCCCTATGACGAAAACTACGATTTCCCCGCCTGGCTGGACATCGGCACGGCGGACCCTTCCCCTATTCCAACTGAGGAGGTAACACCTTGAATCTACCCATCAAAAAGCGCGTTGGTGCCGCAGTTCTCGCCCTGGTGTTGACGGCGGGCGTTGCCGGCACGGTATTTCAGACCTGGGCGGAGGCTTCCAACATTCCGTCCAAGACCGTTATGCAGAGCGGCGTCACCGTCCTCTCCAACGCGAAAGCCGCCGTGGATACGTCCAATCTGAGCGAGGGATTTATCCAGGTCAAGTACACAGGCGGAAAAAATGTCCGCATCAAAGTGCAGATCACCAAGAGCGGCGGCACGACCTATACCTATAACCTGAACAATACCGGCAGCTATGAGACCTTTCCTCTGACCGAGGGAGACGGAAGCTACACCGTCAAGGTGTTTGAGAACACCTCCGGCACGAAGTATGCCCAGGCGTACAGCACCAGCGTCTCTCTGAAGCTGCGCAACCAGTTTCTGCCCTTCCTCTACCCCAACCAGTATGTGAACTTTACGGAAAAGAGCACCACGGTGGCCAAGGGAAAAGAGATCGTGCAGAATGCCGGCGCCACCGATGATCTGGCCAAGGTAAGCGCGATCTTCAACTGGGTGACCAGCAACTTCAGCTACGACTACGATCTGGCGGCCAATCCGCCCACGGGCTATCTGCCCGATGTGGATAAGGTGCTGGCTGCGCGCAAGGGTATCTGCTTTGACTATGCGGCGGTCATGGCCACCATGCTCCGCTCTCAGGATATCCCCTGCAAGCTGGTCGTGGGCTATGCGGGCAAGATCTACCACGCCTGGATCGACGTCTATGTGGAGGGCGTGGGCTGGATCAAGAATGCCATCTACTTTGACGGCAAGAGCTGGACCATGATGGACCCCACCTTTGTCTCCACCGGCAAGGGGAGCGCCTCCATCATGAAGTACGTGACCACCCCCAGCAATTATTCCCAGAAATACGCCTATTAAAGGAGCGGAAAGGGAGCGAAAAGAATGAAAAAGACGGCAAAGCCCCAGGTGCTTGGCCCGGATGAGCTCTCTGTATTCTGTTATGAGCTCTCTCTGATGGTCCAGGCCGGCATCGGCTCGGAGGAGAGTGTGGGCATCCTGGCCCAGGACGCCCGATCCCCCCGTGAGAAGGAACTGCTGGAGCGGATGCACGCCGTTCTGCTGGAAGGACGTGCGCTCTCCGCGGCGCTGGAGGAGACCGGAGTATTCCCCCACTATATGCTGCGCATGGTGGAGATCGGGCAGGCCTCCGGCCGGCTGGACCAGGTGCTCTCGGCCCTCTCCGCGTACTACCGCCGGGAGGCGGATACTCAGCAGTCCCTCCGGCGGGCCATCGCCTATCCGGCGGCCATGGCGGTGCTCATCGCGGTGGTTTTTCTGGCCCTGGTATCCCGGGTACTGCCCGTGTTCCAGCAGGTATTCAGCCAGCTGGGTGTGAGTCTGTCCCCCGTTGCCCGGGGTCTGATGACCTTTGGCGCGGTGAGTAAATATGTGGCTGCCGCCTTTGCGGTGGTGCTGGTGGCTGCTGCGGTGTGGGTGCTCTGGATGTTTCGCACCGCCAAGGGGCAGGCTGCCCTGAGCCGTCTGCTCTCCGGTACCGCGCCCTATCGGGCGGTGGACCGCAGCCGCTTTGCCTCTGCCATGGCGCTGATGCTCTCCAGTGGTCTCCCGCTGGATGAGGCCATGGACCGCTCCTGTGACCTGTTGGACGGAACGGGGATCGCCCCCGCCCTGAAGGATTGCCGGGACCGGATGGCGGCAGGGACGGCCTTTGCTGACGCGGTGGAGAGCTGCGGGCTCTTTACCGGTCTTCAGGCGGGGCTTCTGAGTGCCGGTTTCCGGGCCGGCGTGTCCGAGCAGGCCATGGAAGAGCTCTCCCGCCGCTGTCAGGCTGACGCCGATGAGCGGCTCTCGCTGCTCCTCAGCCGCTTTGAGTATGGCCTGGTCATCATCCTCTGTCTGGCGGTGGGACTGGTGCTCCTGTCCGTGATGCTGCCCCTGCTGGGCGTGCTCTCCGCCATCGGCGGTTGATAAAGACCGTTTTTGGGAGGTGTTTTTTTGTTCCAGTCCAGACATACCATGCGCCGGGCCCTGCCCCTGGTGCTGTTGGTCGTTGTACTGCCTGTATTTCTCTTTGCTGCGGCGGGAGGACTGGGCGGAAAGGCAGACCAGGAGAGCCTGGTCATGACAGAACGTGCGGTCCGGCGTGCGGCAGTCCAGTGCTATGCGCTGGAGGGAAGCTACCCGGCCAGTCTGGCCGATCTGGAGGAGCGCTATGGCGTATCCATTGATGAGAGCCGGATCTTTGTGGACTATCAGTACATCGCCTCCAACCTGATGCCCGACATCACGGTTTTGCCCGCGGCAGGGCAGGGGGATCCCGTTCTGGAATGAGCGGGCGGCCCATTTTGGAAGGAGCGTGACCAGTTATGAAACTCTCAAGTGAAGGGCGCGGACTGCGTTCCGCTCTGGTCGTGGTGTTGTGCGCCCTCTTTTTTATCCTGGCCATGGGGATCACCCTGCTGGGCAGCGGAGTCTATCGGGACGTGGTAGCGGTCTCCGACGGGAACGAGACGGAGCGCACGGCACTGTCCTATCTGATCAATCAGGTTCGCCGGTCCTGGAGTGTGGGGGTAGGCTCCTTTGAGTACCTGCCAGCCCTGGAGCTGACCGATTCCGGCGAGAGCGACTACCACACGGTCCTGTATGTCTATGACGGACAGCTGCGGGAGCTCTACGCCGAGAAGGACAGCGGCATGAAGGCCGAGGACGGCGTAGCCATTCTGCCTCTGGATCGTATGGAGTTGACGCTGGAGGGAGATCTTCTCACCATCACCGTGACGGCGGAGGATGGCGAGGTCTGTTCCGCCAGCGTCACGTCCCGGATGGGCGTGAACACGGTACCCGGCGGGGAGGTGTTGGGATGAGTTACGGACCGAAAAAAGCCAACCTCTTTCTCATCGAGCTGGTGTGCAATCTCTTGATCTTCGCCCTGTGCGCGGCGGTCTGCGTGGGTCTTCTGGTCCATGCCCGCCGTATCAGCCAGGAGAGCACGCGTCTCACCCAGGCGGTCTATCTCGCCCAATCCATCGCCGAGGAGTGGAAGGCCACCGGGGAGGAGCCCGCGCAGCGCAGGGAAGAGGACAATGGATTTAGTGCCCAGTGCGCGGTGCGTGGGAACGAGTTGGATATCGCCATCTATCAAGACGATATCCAGGTTTATGAGCTGGAAGGGGTGACCTACCTTGGATAGACGGCAGGAATCTCCCTTTGGAGTGGGGATCATCACCATCATTACGGTGCTGCTGGTGCTCACTCTGTCTATTTTTGCGGCACTGACTTTGACGACCGCCAAGGCGGACCTGGCCCTCTCGGAGATCAATGCAGAGACGGTGCAGTCCTACTATGCTGCCGACCGGGAGGCAGCCCAGCGGTATGCCGCCTTTGCCTCCGGGAATGAGACCGAGCTGGACGAGTGGATCCCCATGGAGGGGAATCAGTCTCTTCACATCACGCTGGGACGCATTCCGTCGGGCGCGATGGAGGGCGGCGTTACCATTGAACACTGGGAAGTGGTGGCCAGCGGGCCCGACGAGAGTGAGATCCAAGACCAGTGGAACCTGTGGGATGGCGGCCTGGGCGAGTGAACCGGCCCCACCCGCTGAAAGAAGGAAAAAGCATGACCATTCTGGAGATCCTGGAGGGGGCCGTGGCCCGCTCTGCCTCAGATATTCTCATCATTGCCGGTATGCCGGCAGCCTATAAGATCCATGGCCTGATCCGGCGAGAGGGGGAACGCCTCCTCCCCCCTGACATTCAGGCCCTGGTGGAAGAGCTCTACCACCTGGCGGGAGAGCGGGATATGAAGCGCCTGCTGGAGGTGGGGGACGATGATTTCTCCTTTGCCGTGCGGGGCCTTTCCCGCTTCCGGGTCAACGCCCTCAAGCAGCGCGGCTCCCTGGGACTGGTGATCCGAGTGGTCTCCTTTGCGCTGCCTGACCGGGAGGCCATGGGAATCCCGGACAATGTGATGGCCTTTTCCCGCTACACCCGGGGTATGGTGCTCTTCACTGGCCCGGCGGGCAGCGGCAAGACCACCACACTGGCCTGTCTGGTGGACGCAGTCAACTCCACCCGCAACAGCCACATTATCACCATTGAAGACCCCATTGAATACCTCCACCACCACAAGGAGAGCGTGGTGACCCAGCGGGAGCTGTCCACCGACACGGCATCCTACGATGCCGCGCTGCGGGCCGCCCTGCGGGAGGCCCCCGATATCATCCTTCTGGGCGAGATGCGGGACGCCGACACCATCCGGGCGGCGGTCACCGCCGCCGAGACCGGCCATCTGGTCATCTCCACGCTGCACACGGTGGGGGCGTCCAGTACGATTGACCGGATCGTGGATTCCTTCCCGCCGGAGCAGCAGCAGCAGATCCGCACCCAGCTGTCCATGGTGCTGGAAGGCGTGGTCTCACAGCAGCTGGTGCCCACCGTGGATGGGGGGCTGACCCCGGCCTTTGAGGTGATGGTGGTCAACAGCGCCATCCGCAATATGATCCGGGAGTCCAAGGCCCATCAGATCGACAATGTGATCTCCCAGGGTGCGGCGGAGGGCATGGTCTCCATGGACCAGAGCCTGCTGCGCCTGGTGCAGAATGGACGCATCAGCCAAGAGGAGGCCCTGCGCCACAGCATCAACAGCGAATGGATGCAAAAACGGCTTGCCGCAGTACGGTGAGGAGGAGAAGCTATGCCGGCAAATATGAACCACTATGACGCAGCCATCCGGATCTGTGTGGATCAGGTGACGGACGGGCGTATCTGCGGCCGGGTCGTGAGCCGCCGCCTGCTGCGTCCCTTTTCCTTTTCCGATATCGGCGGACTTCTGCTCCAGCTGGAGGAAGTGCTTGATACACAGAATTTTCCTCAGGCCTTTGAGCGCACCCGTACCTTCTGCCCCGGACGGGGAGAGGGGTGCAGCGACTTGGTCGCCAAAGATCTGAACAGCGGCATGTCCCGGGAAGAGGTGGAGGCCGCCCGGGGCGAATCAGCCACCTTTCAGCTGTATGTCATCACCCGGCGGAATACCACCTGGCAGGGATTTCTGGACTGGCTGGATGGGACGCCGCGGCAGGAGTATGCCAGCGTACTGGAGCTCATCAAATGTGTGGATGAACGGTTGAGCGGAAAAGCGTAATAGAGAGCAGCCCGCCGGGCCCGGTTTTTCCGGGTGCCCGGCGGGATTTTTGCAGCCAGAAAAGAAAAAGTGTGCGACCAAGTTCCCGATGAAGCGGCGTAATTTGACAAATGTCGCGGTTGACGGTCGTGGAATTGGGGGAAATGTGTGGAAAAATGGCAGTTCCGTGGGAAAATTGCGAACGATTTTTCTTTCCGTGCCGTAGGAAATACAATATAATTGCATTGGAAGTGATCTGATATAAGGAGGGGAAGGCGCAAGATGAGGGAATTGTACGTCGGGCAGCGCACTGAGGAGGGTGAGGACGGTCAAAAGTACTGCTTCGACTATTACATCTTGGTGGACCAAATGTGTGTGAGTGATGGGTTCGCCTGTGAAAGCTACGGCGTAAAGATCGCGGCTGCGGATGGAAGTGAGGGAGCACAGCTCCCCCATGTCACCGTAAGCGTTTCCCGCATTGATGAATTAATGGAACTCCTGCTGCGCAACACGGTAACTCCTTCCACCCTGCGAGATGTGGTCCTGGATTGGCTCGCATAAGCATGGATACCGGAGGCCGGATCGATGATCCGGCCTCCGGTATTTTTATGGAAACAGGGTGTGCAAAGGGAAAGAAGCAAGGTTGACAGTTGATGGGAAAACGGGGTAAAATGTCAACATATGTGTGGGCGTTGTGCCCAAAAGAGGCAAGGAGGAAACGGATGTGAAAGAGAGAGAGACCTTTGCGTCCCGGCTGGGCTTTGTGCTCATCTCAGCCGGGTGCGCCATTGGCCTGGGAAATGTGTGGCGCTTCCCCTATATTGTGGGACAGTATGGCGGCGCAGCCTTTGTGCTGATCTACCTGGCCTTCCTGGTGGTGATGGGTCTGCCCATCATGGCCATGGAGTTTGCGGTGGGGCGAGCCAGCCGGAAGAGTGTGATCGTCTCCTTCCAGCAGCTGGAGCCCAAGGGCAGCAAGTGGCACTGGTACGGCTGGTTCGGTATGGCGGGCAACTACCTGCTCATGATGTTCTATACCACCATTGCCGGCTGGCTTCTGCTGTACTTCTGCAAGATGGTGCTGGGTCGCTTTGAGGGTCTGGATACCGCCGGTGTGGCGGATGCCTATGGACAGATGGTGGCCACCCCTGGTATCCAGCTGCTCTTTATGGCCATTGTGGTGGTGCTGGGCATGCTGGTGTGCAGCCGGGGACTGCAAAATGGCGTGGAGAAGATCAACAAGGCCATGATGCTCTGCCTGCTGGCGCTCTTGGTGGTGCTGGCGGTGCGCGCCGTCACCCTTCCTGGGGCGATAGAGGGCCTGAAGTTCTATCTGGTGCCCAATTTCCACAACCTGATGTACGACGGCGAGGGGAACTTCCGCCTGTTCCGTGCCATCTATGACGCTATGGGTCAGGCCTTCTTTACCCTGAGCCTGGGCATCGGCGCCATGGCCATCTTCGGCAGCTACATCGGCAAGGAGCGCCGCCTGTTCGGCGAGGCCATCAGCGTGGGTATCCTGGATACCTGTGTGGCCTTCATCTCGGGTCTGATCATCTTCCCCTCGGCCTTTGCCTTCGGGGTGCAGCCCGACGCGGGCCCCAATCTGATCTTTGTCACCCTACCCAATGTCTTTAACGCCATGCCCGGCGGCCGGCTGTGGGGCGCCATGTTCTTTGTGTTCCTCTTCTTTGCGGCCCTCTCCACCGTGACGGCGGTCTTTGAGAACATTCTGGCCTGCTGGATGGACAAGTGGGCCATTTCCCGGCGCAAGGCGGTGCTGGCCAACCTGGTGCTCATCTTCCTGCTGAGCCTGCCCTGCCTGCTGGGCAACAACCTGTGGAGCGGCGTGAAGGTGCTGGGCATGGGAATCATGGACCTGGAGGATTTCCTGGTCAGCAACAATCTGCTGCCTCTGGGCTCGGTGGTCTATCTGCTCTTCTGCTGTGTCTCCGACAAATACGGCTGGGGCTATGAGAACTTCCTGAAGGAGGCCAACCAGGGTGAGGGCGCCCGCTTCCCCGGAAAGCTGCGCGTTTACTTTACCTTTGTCCTTCCTGTGATCGTGCTCATCATCTTCTTCATGGGCTACTGGGATAAGTTTGCCCCCAAGGGCTGATTGCCTGTATCCCCGGAAATAGGGATTGACAGAAGGTTTCGTTCGTCCTACAATAAAACACGCAAGGGAGCTCCCGCGAGGGGGCTGAGAGGAGGGGCGAGTCCCTCGACCTTACCTGATGTGGGTAATGCCAACGTAGGGACGCGGCACAGACTTCGTGCGGTTCTCCTTCGTACGGAGGAGCATAGAGAAACGCTTGAGGCGGGATGTCCCAACTGGGACATCCCGCCTTTTTTGGTCTGCCCCACAGAAATCCAAACGAAAAAAGGAGAGGCAAGCAGATGAGACGAGTTTTGACTATCGCGGGCAGTGATTCCAGCGGCGGCGCCGGGATCCAGGCCGACCTGAAGACTATGACCTGCCTGGGGGTGTATGGCATGAGCGCCATCACCGCCCTGACGGCCCAGAATACCACCGGCGTGCGGGAGGTATTGGAGGCGACCCCGGCTTTTGTGGGCGCACAGCTGGACTGCGTGTTTGAGGATATCCGGCCCGATGCGGTAAAGATCGGCATGGTCTCCAACGCCGACATCATCCGCGTCATTGCCGCCAAGCTGCGGGAATACCGGGCAGAGCGTATTGTGGTGGACCCGGTGATGGTGGCCACCAGCGGCAGCGCGCTCATGCAGGACACTGCCCTCACTGCGCTGATGGAGGAGCTCTTCCCCCTGGCGGCGGTGATCACGCCCAATCTCCCCGAGACCCAGCGGCTGTGCGGCTTTGCGGTGGAGAGCGAAGCGGACATGCTCCGTGCCGCCCGCACCATTGGAGAGCGGCTCCCCGGGGGCGTACTGGTCAAGGGCGGCCATCGGAGCGATACGGCGGACGATCTCCTCTGGTGGAAGGGCGAGGCCATCTGGTTCCGCTCCCCCCGGGTGGACAATCCCAACAACCACGGCTCGGGCTGCACCCTCTCCTCCGCCATCGCCTCCTTCTTGGCCCTGGGGGAGGAGCTGCCCGAGGCAGTGCGGAAGGGCAAGACCTATATTACCGCCGCCATGGAGGCCCAGCTGGATCTGGGCCAGGGCAGCGGCCCGCTCAAGCACAACTACGCCATTGCAGAAGGAGGAAGCGTACAATGAACGCAAGCATTGCCATTCAGGTCCTGCCCAAGGTGATGGAGCAGGAGGAGACCCGGCGGATCGTGGACGAGGTCATCGCCTATCTGGCCTCCACAGGGCTGCACTATGTGGTGGGGCCCTTCGAGACCACGCTGGAGGGCGATCTGGAGGAGCTTCTGGACATCGTCAAACAGTGCTGCCGCATCTGCGTGGAAGCCGGTGCCCCCAGCGTGATGAGCTATGTGAAGATCAGCTATAAGCCCGACGGCGTGTGGACCATCGACGACAAGACGGGCAAATATCAGAATCGTTGAGGAGGCTGCCGAAATGAAAGTGACTGCGGATACCCATACCATGACCCGTGCCAACAGCCTTTCCGTGCGCCGGATGGTACTGGCCGCCATGCTGGCGGGCCTGGGCTTTGTACTCTCCACCTTTGTCTACTTCCCCTCCATGGCGCCCTTCCAGCACTTCTGCAACATCCTGGGCGCGGTGTTCCTGGGACCCTGGTACGGCTTTGCGGCGGCCCTGCTCACGGGACTGCTGCGGATGCTCACCGGGCGGACCATCCAGGCGGTGGTGGGCGCCGTGTTCGGCGCGTTCCTCTCGGGGCTGCTCTATCAGAAGACCCAGAAGCTGTGGATGGGCTATGTGGGTGAGGTCATCGGCACCGGCTTTATCAGCGCCATGGTGGCCTATCCCCTGATGAAGCAGTTCTACGGACTGGACGCCCAGTCCCCCTTCTTCTACATCCCGGCTTACCTGCCCTCCTCCGCTGTGGGCGGCTTGATGGGCTGCGCCGTTATCCTGCTCCTCAAGCGTTCCGGTGCACTGGATCGGATGCTGGAGCAGCTCAAGCGCTGAGGTGAAGCATGGAGAGAACGGAACTTGCCTCCTGCCTGGGGGCGGTGCGGGAGCGTACCCCCTTGGTCCAGTGCATTACCAATTTTGTGACCGTCAACGACTGCGCCAATATCCTGCTGGCCGCCGGCGGCTCTCCCACCATGGCCCACGACATCCGTGAGGTGGAGGAGGCCGTAGCGGGGGTCCAGGCCCTGGTCCTGAACCTGGGCGCCATCGGGGATGTGGAGGCCATGCTCCTGGCCGGAAAGCGGGCCAACCAGCTGGGCATCCCGGTGGTGCTGGACCCGGTGGCGGCGGGGGTCACCTCCCTGCGGCGGGAGGCCTGCCGCCGCCTCCTCGCCGAGCTGCGCTTCACCGTGATCCGGGGCAATGCCTCCGAGATCCGCGCCCTGGCCCTGGGCGCAGAGGGCGGGAGCGGCGTGGATGTGTCGGCCGGCGACGCGGTCACCGAGGAGAATCTCTCCCGGGGCGTGGAGCTGTGCCGCCGTCTGGCGGAGTCTACGGGGGCGGTGACCGCCCTCTCGGGCCAGGTGGACATCCTGTCCGACGGAACACAGACCGTTCTGATCCGGGGCGGCGTGCCCACCATGAGCCGGGTGACGGGGAGCGGGTGTATGCTCACCGCCCTGCTGGGGGCTTTCTGCGGGGCCAACCCGGAGCGCCCGCTGGCGGCAGCGGCTGCCGCCGTGGCCGCCATGGATCTGGCGGGAGAGAGGGCCGAGGCCCGCCGCCTCCAAAACGGCACCGGAAACGCCACCTTCCGCACCGATCTGATCGACGCGGTGTTCAATCTGACCGAGGACGAACTGAGAGAAGGAGTACGCTATGAAATTTACCAGGGATGAGATCCGCAGCGCCATGCTGCTCTATGCCGTGACCGACCGGAGCTGGCTGGGGGAGCGCACCCTCCCCGAGATGACCGAGGAGGTGCTGCGCAGCGGCGCCACTTTCCTTCAGGTCCGGGAGAAGGGGATGGACCACGACGCCTTTTTGGCTGAGGCCGAGATCCTCAAAGAGCAGGCCGGGCGCTATCACGTGCCCTTTGTGGTCAACGACTCCATTGAAGTGGCCCTGGAGTGCGATGCCGACGGCGTCCATGTGGGCCAGAGCGACATCGTAGGCAAGGATGTGCGCGCCATGATCGGCCCGGATAAGATCCTGGGCATCTCGGCCAACACGGTGGAGACCGCCCTGGCCGCCCAGCAGGCGGGGGCCGACTACATCGGCGTGGGCGCGGTCTTCGGTACCACCACCAAGAAGGACGCCAAGAGCCTGACGGTGGAGGCGCTGCGGGCCATCTGCGACGCGGTGGACATCCCCGTGGTGGCCATCGGCGGCATCAGCGCGGACAACCTCCTCCAGCTCCAGGGGAGCGGGGTGGATGGCGTGGCCGTGGTCTCCGCCATCTTTGCCCAGCCTGATCCCGGCGCGGCCACCGCCCATCTGCGCACCCTGGCCGAGGAGCTGGTGGCGGACCATGGATAAGGGCTTTTGCATTTTCGACATGGACGGCACCCTGGTGGACTCCATGGGATACTGGCGGCGATTGGGCCGGGATTATCTGGAACAGCGGGGCGTATCTCCCACGGCGGAGCAGCTGGCCCCCATCGGCCCCATGACCATGCTGGAGTCGGCCGCCTATTTTATGGAGACCTTCCACATCCCGGGCCCACCTGCGGCCATTGTGGAGGAGATGCACGCCGTCATGGAAGACCACTACCGCCGGGACATCCCACTCAAGGGGGGCGTGAAGGCATATCTGGAGGGACTCCGGGACCGGGGGGTCCGCCTCTGTGTGGCCACCGCCACGGCTGAGCCCCTCTCCCACGCCTGCCTGGAACGGCTGGAGGTGGACGGATGCTTTGACTTCCTCCTCAGCTGCGAGACCCTGGGGGTGGGAAAGTCCCGACCGGACATCTATCTGGAGGCCGCCCGCCGTCTGGGGGCGGCGCCGGGCGAGATCGCCGTCTTTGAGGATGCGCTCTACGCCGTACGCACCGCCCGGGAGGCGGGATTTTACGTGGTGGGCGTGGCCGAGGAGGCCTACGCCGGGGACTGGCCCCAGGTGTGCGCCCTCGCCCATGAGACCATCACCGATTGGAGGAACTGCGTTCTATGACTGTGACCCAGCGTCTTTATGAGGCCGCCCGACCCATTTGGGAGGCCTGCCATGCCCATCCCTTTGTCACCGGGATCGGGGACGGCACCCTGGAGGTGGAAAAATTCCGGTACTTCCTGCTCCAGGACTATCTGTACCTCTTTGATTACGCCCGCGTCTTTGCCTGGGGCGTGGTAAAGGCCCGCAGCCCCGAGCTGATGCGCTTTTTTTCGGCCAACGTGGACGCCATCCTGGGGGGCGAGATGAAGATCCACCGGGCCTACATGGCCCGCCTGGGCATCACGGAGGAGCAGGTCTTCGCGGTGCGTCCCGCTCTGCCCAACCTCTCCTACACCAATTACATGCTCTCGGCTGCTGCCGCGGGCGGTCCGGCAGAGATCGTGGCCGCCATTCTGGCCTGCTCCTGGAGCTATGCGGAGATCGGAACACGTCTGGCCGCACGGCCCGGCGCGCTGGAGCATCCCTTCTACGGTGAGTGGGTCCAGGGTTATTCCTCGGAGGAGTATCAGGAGACCAACCGCGCCCTGGTGGAGCGGATGGACGCCCTGGCAGCAGGGTGCAGTGAGGAGGAGTACCGCCGGCTGGAGGAGATCTTTGTGGCGTGCAGCCGGTATGAGCTGGGCTTCTGGGAGATGGCATGGAAACTGGAAGCATGAGCGCGCTGGCCTTTGAGGAGGTCTCCTACCAGTACCCCAGCGAGGATTTTGACATCATCGACCGACTCTCCTTTCAGGTGGAGCCCGGTTCTTTCCACTGCATCATCGGGGCCAGCGGCTGCGGAAAGAGCACCATTTTCCGTATGACCAACGGTCTGCTTGCCCCCAAGGGTGGGACCATCCGGGTAGACGGCACGCCCATTGCCGGACGCAAGGGCTACTGCGGCTATATGCCCCAGAAGGACCTGCTCTTCCCCTGGCGGAGCGTGGGGGAGAATGTGGCCCTTCCTCTGGAGATCCAGGGCGGGTACAGCCGGAAGGAGCGGCGGGAGCGGGCGGAGGAGGCACTGGCCGATGTGGGCCTGCCCGGCTGCGGGGATAAGATGCCCCAGGAGCTCTCCGGGGGGATGCGCCAGCGGGCCGCCTTCGCCCGCACCATGCTCACGGGCAGCGATCTACTCCTTCTGGACGAGCCCTTCTCGGCTCTGGACTTCCTGACCCGCATCTCCATGCAGGAGTGGCTCCTGGACCAGTGGCGGCGGCACCACAAGACCATCCTCTTTATTACCCACGATGTGGAGGAGGCCCTCTTTCTCTCCCAGAGCGTGCTGGTGGTGGAGTCCACCCCCATCCGTGCCCTGACCGAGATCCCGGTGCCCGCCTCCGATCCCCGGGACCGGTCCTGCCTGAAGGACCCGGCCATGGTGGAGCTGAAAGAGCAGCTCATTGCGCTGCTGAGAAAGCAGGTGGCGGTATGAAACGTGCGTGCAGGACCAATCTCCCGGCCCTGATCTTTCTCTTTGCCCTGCTGTTGCTGTGGCAGGCGGGGGCCATGGGACTGGATGCGGCCTATATCCTCCCCTCTCCCGTTCAGATCCTCCAGACGCTGTGGGAGCTGCGGGGCCCCCTCTTTACGGTCCATCTGCCCGCCACCATAGGAGTGACCGCCATCGGCCTTGCCATCTCCCTGGTGCTGGGCCTGGCTCTGGCGGTGGCCATGGACGCCAGCGCCCTGGTGCGCCGGATGCTCTATCCCCTGGTGGTGATCTCCCAGACTATCCCCACCACCGCCATTGCCCCCCTCTTCGTGCTGTGGTTCGGGTATGGGATCTGGAGCAAGGTGCTGGTGACGGTGCTCATCACCTTTTTCCCCATCACCATCACGGTGTATGACGGCCTGCGCTCGGCCCAGACCGAGATGGCCGAGCTTCTCCTCACCTACGGGGCCACCCGGCGGGATATCTTTCTGCGCATCAAGGTGCCCTGTGCCCTGCCCTACTTCTTCTCCGCAGTGAAGATGGCTGTGCCCATGAGCGTCATCGGCGCGGCCATCGGCGAGTGGCTGGGAGCCAAGAGCGGGCTGGGCTATTTCTCCCGGCGGATGATGACCCAGCTCAACGGCGCGGGAGTCTTTGCCCCCATCGTGCTGCTCTCCCTGGCCGCCATGCTGGCGGTGGGGGTGGTGGCTCTGCTGGAAAAGAAGATCGTCCGCTGGCGAGGCGAATCCTGAGACACAGAAAGGAAATGGAACCATGAGACGACGCAAACTGGCCCTGGGCCTGAGCGCCCTGCTGCTGTGGAGCGGCACGGGCTGCGGGGCCCAGGGAGAGACTCCCGCCCCCTCTGCCGGCGGGGAAGAACTGGAGACCGTGGATGTAGTGCTGGACTGGTACCCCAACGCGGTCCACGCCTTCCTCTATGAGGCGGAGGAAAAGGGATATTTTGCCCAGGAGGGCCTGCAGGTGAACATCCTCTTCCCCTCCAACACCAGCGACCCTCTCACCATGACGGCGGCAGGCAAGGCCGACATCGGTTTTTACTATCAGGAAGACACCATCATCGCCAAGGCCAACGAGGACGTGCCTGTGAAGGTGCTGGGCGC
The DNA here is from genome assembly GCF_014982855.1 of Pseudoflavonifractor gallinarum. Classification (GTDB taxonomy): domain Bacteria; phylum Bacillota; class Clostridia; order Oscillospirales; family Oscillospiraceae; genus Pseudoflavonifractor_A; species Pseudoflavonifractor_A gallinarum. The sequence goes on from NZ_JADCKF010000001.1 coordinate 252,178, forward strand.
GGTGGTGCAGGAGCCGGTGGCCGTGGTCTGCTCCCTGGCGGAGCAGGGGATCCACAGCGCCTCCGATCTGGTGGGTAAGACCATCGGCTACTCGGGCACCCGCTTCGGCGAGGTGGCGGTGGAGCAGATGCTCCAGAGCGTGGGGGCGTCCCTGGATGACGTGGAGATGATCGACGTGGGCTTCGATCTGATGAGCGCCATGACCACCGGCAATGTGGACGCCACCTATGGGTGCTTCCTCAACCACGAGATCCCCGCCCTGGAGGAGCAGGGCTTCCCCATGGATGTGATGAAGGTCACCGACTACGGGGTGCCAAACTACTACTCCCTGATGCTGGTCACCGGAGAGAAACAGCTGGAGGAGAAGCGGGACACCTACACCCGCTTCCTGCGGGCCTGCGAGAAGGGCTTTGCCGACATGCAGGCCGACCCGGAGGAGGCTCTCCAGCTGCTGCTGGCCAATCAGGACGAGGAGAACTTCCCCCTCACCGAGTCGGTGGAGCGCAAGAGCTTTGATGTGCTTCTGCCCCTGATGGACCGGGAGGGCGGCGCCTTCCTTTCCCAGGACGAGGCGGTCTGGCAGGAGAACATCGACTGGCTCCAGTCGGTGGGCATGATCCAGGAGGGCTTTGACCCGGCGGAGGTCATGGTGGACCTCCTGGGCGAATAGGAGCGGCCATGGACGAGCGGGAAAAGCAAACGCTTCTCCGTCTGGCCCTGACCGGGGCGGAGGAGGTCCTCCCACGGCAGCTTGCTCTCCTGGGTGAACTGTGTGCTCAGGACAGCGGCACCGGACTGGAGGCAGGAAACGAGGCGGTGCGGCAGCTTCTGCGCCCCCTGCTGGAGGAGCTGGGGGCACAGATCGAGGAGGTTCCGGCCCCCGGCCTTGGAAAGCATCTGGTGGCCCGGGTGCGGCCGGAGGGACCGGTCCAGGGGCGTGTCCTTCTGGCGGCCCATCTGGACACGGTGTTCGGACTGGGCGCGGCGGCGGAATACCCCTTCCATGTGGAGGGGGAGTGGGCCTGGGGCCTGGGCGCGGGAGACTGCAAGAGCGGGGTGCTCATCTCCCTGTTCGGCGCCCTGATCCTGCAAAAGGCGGGGCTGCTCCCGCCCTGGGAATTGACATACCTCTTTACCTGTGATGAGGAGACCGGTTCTCAATCCGGCCGGGAGCTCTACCGCCGGGAGGCGGAGGGAGCCGACTGTGCCCTGGTCTTTGAGGGGGGACGGGAGCGGGAGGGACAGCCCTGCTTTGTCACCGGCCGCCGGGGCGTGATCCTGGGCTCCATCCAGGTGGAGGGCCGGGAGGCCCACGCCGGGAAGGCCTATCTGGAGGGGCGCAGCGCGGTGCTGGAGCTGGCCCATCAGATCATCCGGCTCTATGGGTTCAACGACCTGGAGCGGGGGATCTATTTCAATGTGGCCCCCATCTCAGGCGGCCGCCCCAACGGTGTGGTGGCCGGAGAGGCCCGGGGAGAGTTCTGCTGTGCGGGCATTCCGGAGAACCGGGATTTTGCCGCCATCCAGGAAAAGCTGGATGCCATGGCGGGACAGGTCACGGTAGATGGGTGCCGGGTGAAGGTGGAGTACCGCACTCTCTTCCCCGCCATGGAGCCGGGGGAGGCCAACCACCGGGCCTGGACGCTCCTGGAGGAGCCCTGCCGCCTTCTGGGTCTCACCGCTCGGGAGATCAGCGATCCCTCCGCCACCGACGGGGCCTACCTGAGCACCTTCGGGGTGCCCACGGTGGACGCCCTCTCCGCCCTGGCCGAGGATATCCACACCACCCGGGAGCGGGTGTCCATCCCATCCATCCGCCAGCGCACCGCCCTGTGCGCGCTGACCCTGGGGCTGCTGCCCCGGCAGAAGGGGGCGCTCCGGAACCCCTGCGCGTAGAAATAGAGGGAAAACAGAATATATTCGCAAAAATGATTGACAATACAAAGAGGCATTGATATACTATTAGAGCCGCTTTGACTGGGTTTGCAAGCGGAAGCGGGGTCCCCCCTCTTCCCGCCCCTGAGAGCGAGTCCGTTATGAAGGAGTGAAATCAGAATGCAGGCAATCATTGTGACCGGCGGCAAGCAGTACAAGGTGGCGGAGGGCGATACCATTTTCGTCGAGAAGCTGCCCAACGAGGCTGGCGACGCCATCGTGTTTGATCAGGTCCTGGCTGTCATCGACGGCGAGAAGGCTACTTTCGGCACCCCCGTGGTGGCTGGCGCCAAGGTGGACGCTTCCGTGGTGAAGAACGGCAAGGGCAAGAAGATCATGGTCTTCAAGTACAAGCCCAAGAAGGGCTATCACAAGCGCCAGGGTCATCGTCAGCCCTACACCAAGGTGACCATCGGCAAGATCTCCGTGTAATCCGGATATGACTACCATATCCTTTCGCATGGAAGGCGACCGCGTGGTGGGCTTTACCGCCCAGGGCCACAGCGGCTACGCTGAAGCGGGAAGCGACATCGTCTGCGCGGCGGTGACCAGCGCCATCCGCATGACAGAGTGCGCCGTCAACGACGTACTCGGTCTGGAGGCCTCGGTCAAGGTCCGGGAGGACAGCGTTTCCCTTAGGCTCCCCGGCGGCCTGAGCCAGAGCAACGAGAGCACCTGTCAGACCCTTCTGACAGCGCTGATGCTCTACCTCACCGAGCTGCACGAGGAGTATCCGCAACACATTCTCGTGGTGGAGGAGGACTGACCTTCTCCATCGCGCATCATCGACACACATGTCTGGAGGTGTACGACAATGCTGAAAATCGGTCTTCAGTTCTTCGCCCACAAGAAGGGCGTCGGCTCCACCCGTAACGGCCGTGATTCCGAGTCCAAGCGTCTCGGCGTCAAGCGCGGCGACGGTCAGTTCGTTCTGGCTGGCAACATCCTCGTCCGTCAGCGCGGCACCCACATCCACCCCGGCGTCAATGTGGGCAAGGGCAGCGACGATACTCTGTTCGCTCTGAAGGACGGCAAGGTCAAGTTCGAGCGTCTGGGTAAGGATCGCAAGCAGGTCTCCATCGTGGAGATCGCCCAGTAACAATCGGGTATGAGAGAGCCTCGGACGGAAACCGTTCGGGGCTCTTTTTGTAAGATAGGACCGTGGGCGCACAATGTGCGCCCCTACCGAAGAGAAACCGTGTAGGGGCGGACATTGTCCGCCCACTGATAGAACAGGAGGATTTTACGATGCCTCAATTTATTGATACCGCGAAGATCACCGTCCGCTCCGGCAACGGCGGAAACGGCGCGGTGGCCTTCCACCGGGAGAAGTATGTGGCGGCCGGCGGACCCGACGGCGGCGACGGCGGCCGGGGCGGCAACATCATCCTTCAGGTGGACGGGCATATGTCCACGCTGATGGACTTCCGCTACAAGAGAAAGTACAGCGCCGGAAACGGCATGGACGGCTCCGGCAAGCGCTGCACCGGCAAGGACGGCGAGGACCTCATCATCAAGGTCCCCCGCGGCACCGTGGTCCGGGACGCTGAGACCCGGGAGATCATCTGCGATATGTCCGGGGACGAGCCCTTTGTGCTGGCCCGGGGCGGCAAGGGCGGCTGGGGCAACAAGCATTTTGCCACCCCCACCCGCCAGGTGCCCAACTTTGCCAAGGCGGGCCTGCCCGGTCAGACCCGGGACGTGATTCTGGAGCTCAAGCTCCTGGCCGATGTGGGCCTGGTGGGATTCCCCAACGTGGGCAAGTCCACCCTCCTCTCGGTGGTGTCCAAGGCCCAGCCCAAGATCGCCAACTACCACTTTACCACCCTCTTCCCCAACCTGGGCGTGGTGTATGTGGACGAGGGGGTGTCCTTCATCCTGGCCGACATCCCCGGTATCATCGAGGGCGCCAGTGAGGGCGCCGGCCTGGGCCATGATTTCCTGCGGCATGTGGACCGCTGCCGCCTGCTCATCCACGTGGTGGATGTATCGGGCAGCGAGGGCCGTGATCCGGTGGCCGACTTTGAGGCCATCCAGACCGAGCTCCAGGAGTACTCCCCCGAGCTGGCCTCCCGCCGGATGATCGTGGCGGGCAACAAGGTGGACATCGCCGCCGACCGTACCGGCCTGGAGGCCCTCAAGGCCCATGTGGAGGGGCTGGGCATGCCCTTCTTTGAGATCTCGGCGGCCGCCCACCAGGGCACCCGGGAGCTGATGTTCGCCGCAGCCAAGGAGCTGCAGGACCTGCCCCCCATTACGGTCTATGAGCCCACCTATGTGGAGCGGCCCACCCAGGTGGATACCAGCGCGCCGCTGGACATCCGCCATGAGGACGACACCTGGATCGTGGAGGGCCCCTGGCTCCAGCGCCTGATGGCCAACACCAACTTTGGGGACTTCGAATCCAGAAGCTGGTTTGACAAGATGCTCCGCCAGTCTGGCCTCTATGACCGGCTGGAGGAGATGGGGATTCAGGACGGGGATATCGTCTCCCTCTACAACCTGGAATTTGAATATCAGAAATAAAAAACGGAGCCGGGCGGCATTTGCCGCCCGGCTCCATCTATGACAGGTCCGTATCTGGGGAAAGATTACTTCATGGAGTTCTCGTAGGCCTGGATCATCTTTTTGACCATCTGGCCGCCCACGGAACCGGCCTCACGGCTGGTCAGGTCGCCATTATAGCCCTGCTTCAGGTTGACGCCGACTTCGGAAGCGGCCTCCATCTTGAACTTGTTGAGGGCCTCGCGGGCATTGGGGACAGAAGGCTGATTAGAATTGGTAGACATAACATGCATCTCCTTACGTGTTGTTTGTTTGGATTGAGAATCCGAACATAGCTTTGCCCCGAAGGCGATTTCTATGTGTTTTTCGTGATTGCTAATTCATAGTAAAACTGGAAACAGCCTCAAGCCGTCACTAATTGCTTTCATTTGGACGCGTAGCATAAAAAGCGTTTCTATGGGGCATGTTTTTGGTATAGTTATAAAGAGAAGGGTTCAGACTCTTTTTGTTTTTGAAGAAAATTGTTTTGATTTTACAGGGGTATGATGCTATAATATTTTAGCATTGAGATGGGCGGCCTTTCGGCCGCCGGGAACATGACATAATGATGGGTCCGGGCGCAATTCGTCCGGCCGTTTTACTGCCGGGTCCTCCCGGACTGGAGAATAGAAGGTGCGGTCTTGACAAAGTATGTGATTCACGGCGGGAAACCGCTTTTTGGTGAGATTTCCATCAGCGGCGCGAAGAACGCGGCCGTTGCCATTATCCCGGCCACCCTGCTGGTGGACGGCGTCTGCCGGATCGAGAATATCCCGCAGATCAGCGACGTTACGCTGATCCTGAATATCCTTCAGGATCTGGGCGCCGATGTGCGCACCGTCAACCGGACGACGGTGGACATTGATTGCAGCCATATCCACAATTCCAAGGTCCCGGAGGAGCTGGCCCGCAAGATCCGGGCCTCTTACTACCTGATCGGGGCCCTCCTCAGCCGCTTCGGCAGCGCGGAGGTTCCCCCGCCGGGCGGATGTGATCTGGGCGGCCGTCCCATCGACCAGCATATCAAGGGCTTTGTGGCCATGGGGGCCGATGTGGACGTAAAGGGCGGCTATATCCACGCCAAGGCCAAGGGCGGCCGGCTGACCGGTACCACTGTCTATATGGATATCGTCTCGGTGGGCGCCACCATGAACATCATGCTGGCGGCTACTCTGGCCGAGGGCCTGACGGTCATTGAAAATGCCGCCAAGGAGCCCCACATCGTGGACCTGGCCAACTTCCTCAACTCCATGGGCGCCGACATCATGGGCGCCGGTACCGACGTCATCAAGATCCGCGGCGTGGAGCGTCTGGGCGGCGGGATGTACTCCATCATCCCCGACCAGATCGAGGCGGGCACCTATATGGCCGCCGTGGCGGCCGCGGGCGGTGAGGTTCTCATTAAGAACGTCATCCCCAAGCATCTGGAGTGCATCACCGCTAAGCTGGTAGAGATGGGCGTGGACGTGGAGGAGCGGGACGACGCAGTGCTGGTCCGCCGCACCGGCAAGCTGACCCGTACCAACGTCAAGACCCTGCCCTATCCGGGCTTCCCCACCGACATGCAGCCCCAGATTGCCGCAGTGCTCTGCCTGGCCCAGGGGACCAGCGTGGTCACCGAGGGCGTGTGGGACAACCGTTACCGCTATGTGGACGAGTTCCGCCGTATGGGCGCACAGATCCAGGTGGACGGCAAGATCGCGGTCATCGAGGGTGTGGAGAAGCTCACCGGAGCCCGGCTGCGCGCCTGTGACCTGCGGGCGGGTGCCGCCATGATCATCACCGCTCTGGCGGCCCAGGGCACCTCTGAGATCAGCAACATCCACCACATTGAGCGGGGCTATGAGGACATTGTCCGCAAGCTCTCCGGGGTGGGCGCGGATATCCGCGTGGTGATCACTCCCGATGAGGAGCAGAGCGAGGCCACTGCGGGCTGACCGGCCTTTTTCCAACGAGAATGCTGACGCACTGAGGGGCGGCGGATTTCCGCCGCCCCTTTTTTCGGATTTTGGACCATAGAAAGTAGGAGCGATTTTTTTGCTGACACTGACGACACTGGCCAGCGGCTCCAGCGGCAACTGCACGCTGGTCTCGGATGGCACAACCCATATCCTTGTGGACGCAGGGATCTCGGCCCGGCGAATCACAACGGCCCTCAAAGGGCTGGGGATCGATCCCGGGAGTCTGTCCGGCGTGCTGGTCACCCATGAGCACTCCGACCACATCTGCGGCCTGACCACGCTGGCCAAACAGCTCTCCTTCCCTGTCTATGCCAGCCACGGCACGGCGGGGGCGCTGTGCTGCCGCATCCCCACATTGGAGGCCCGGATGCACGCCTTTACCCCGGGGGTATCCTTTGAGGTGGGCGGCGTGGCCGTGGAGACCTTTGCCACCCCCCACGACACGGCTCAGAGCAATGGCTATGCCCTCTCGGCGGGCGGGCGGAAGGCGGCAGTGGTCACCGACCTGGGCTGTCCCACCGAGGAGGTGCGCCGGGGGATCAAGGGCAGCCACCTGCTGGTGGCTGAGACCAACCACGAGGTGGAGTGGGTACAGTCGGGCCCCTATCCCTATTTTCTGAAAGCACGGGTGCTGGGTGAGCGGGGCCACCTGTCCAACCAGGCGGGCGCCGAGCTCATCTGTTCCGCCGTGCGGGAGGGAGCAAATACCATACTGCTGGCCCACCTCTCCAAGGAGAACAACACCCCTGCCCGGGCCTATGAGACGGTCTCGGCCGCGCTGGAGCGGCAGGGGGCGGCCGTGGGCCGGGATGTGCGGCTGGAAGTGGCCCCCCGGGCCGAAGTGGGACAGACCTATGTGGTCTGAGTACATACTGTGCCAAGAGGAGAAGAGAACATGCTGAGTGTGCACCTCATCTGTGTGGGGAAATTGAAGGAAAAATTCTACCTGGAGGCCTGCGCCGAGTATGTCAAGCGCCTGTCCGGGTACTGTAAGCTCCAGGTGGTGGAATTACCCGAGGAGCGCCTGCCCCAGAACCCCTCCCAGGGACAGATCGACGCCGCGCTGGAAAAGGAGGCCGACGCCATTCGCGCCAAGCTCCCCCCCAGCGCCAGCCTGGTTGCCCTGTGCGTGGAGGGAAAGCTCCGCTCCAGCGAGGAGGTGGCCCGGCTTCTGGCCGACTGGAGCCAGAACAGCGCCAAGCATCTGGTCTTTCTCATCGGCGGCTCCTATGGCCTGCATCCCTCCATCAAGGCCCAGGCGTGGGTCAAGCTCTCCATGTCACCCATGACCTTCCCCCATCACCTGGCCCGGGTCATGCTGCTGGAGCAGATCTACCGCGGCTTCAAGATCAATGAGGGGTCCAGCTATCATAAATAAGGACCTTTCTGGAGAAAGTCCTAAAATTCGGCTGGAATTTGCGGCCTTTTTGCGCTATAATAACCATGTCAGAGCCCGTCTATACTTGTGAATCAATGGATTGGAGGTCCTTCCCATGTCCTATCGTGAACGATATGAGCAGTGGCTGAACAGCCCCGCCCTCTCCCAGGAGGAGAAGGCTGAGCTCCAGAGCATTGCCAATGATGAAAAAGAGATCGAGTCCCGCTTCTTTGCCCCCCTGGAATTCGGCACCGCCGGCCTGCGGGGCACCATGTGCGTGGGCCTGCATCAGATGAATATCCACGTGATCCGCCACGCCACCCAGGCCTTTGCCGAGGTCATCCTGGCCGAGGGGAGCGAGGCCGTGGAGCGTGGCGTAGCAGTGTGCTTTGACTGCCGCAACCACTCCCAGGAGTTTGCCCGGGAGACCGCCTGCGTCATGGCGGGCAACGGCATCAAGGTGCGCCTGTTCGAGTCCCTGCGCCCCACCCCGGAGCTGTCCTTCGCGGTGCGGGAGTACGGCTGCATTGCCGGCGTGAACGTCACGGCCAGCCACAACCCCAAGGAGTACAACGGCTATAAGGTCTACTGGGCCGACGGCGCCCAGCTGCCCCCCCACCACGCCGCGGCCATTGCGAAAAAGATGGAGGAGCTGGATCTCTTCACCTCCATCCGGCGCATGGACTACGATGAGGCGGTGGCCAAGGGCATGATCACCCTGATGGGAGAGGAGACCGACGAGAAATTCCTCGCCAATGTCATGGGCCAGATGAACGACAAGGCCGCCGTGGAGAAGGTGGCGGACACCTTCAAGATGGTCTACACCCCCTTCCATGGGACAGGCTACAAGCTCATTCCCGAGACGCTGCGCCGTCTGGGCATGAAGCATGTGCTCTGCGTACCGGAGCAGATGGTGGTGGACGGAAACTTCCCCACCGTGGTCTCCCCCAACCCGGAGAATCCCGAGGGATTCTACCTGGCGGTGGAGCTGGCCAAGAAGGAAGGCGCCGACTTTATCCTGGGCTCCGACCCCGACGCCGACCGGGTGGGCATCATGGTCCGCAACGACCAGGGCGAGTATATCGTCATCTCCGGCAACCAGACCGGCGTGCTGCTGCTGGATTACCTCATCGGGGCCCGGAAGCGCGCGGGTACGCTGCCCGCCAATGCGGTGGCCCTCAAGACCATCGTCACTACCGAGATGGCACGCAAGGTGGCCGAGACCAACGGCGTGAAGTGCTTTGATACCTTTACCGGTTTCAAGTTCATGGCCGAGAAGAAGAACAAGCTGGAGGCCTCCGGCGAGGGGAAGGTCATCTTCTCCTACGAGGAGAGCTACGGCTATATGCTGGGCGACTATGTCCGGGACAAGGACGCTGTCACCGCCGCCCTGCTCCTCACCGAGATGGCGGCCTGGTACGCCGGACAGGGCATGACCCTGTACGACGCCCTCCAGAAATGCTTTGAGAAGTACGGCTATTACGGGGAGAAGACCCTCAACCTGGTCATGCCCGGCCTGGACGGCCTGAAGAAGATGGCTGACCTGATGGCCGGCCTGCGGGAGCATCCCCCGGTGGAGATCGCCGGTGTGGCCGTGGAGCAGCAGAAGGACTACAAGGACGGCAGCGTGGTCCGGGTCTCCGACGGTGCCAAGAGCACCATGGAGCTCTCCGGTTCCAACGTGCTGCGCTATGAGATGGCCGACGGCACCAGCATCATCGTCCGTCCCTCCGGCACCGAGCCCAAGGTCAAGGTCTATATCCTGGCCAACGGCGCGGACAAGGCCGTGTGTGACGAGAAGGTGGCCAAGTATGCCGCCTGGGCCGAGAGCCTGAAGGGCTAAGAGTCACAGAAACAAAGGGACCCGGGGCAGAAGTATCGCTTCTGCCCCGGGTCCTTCCCTGTGTGTTCAGCCCATGCTGATGCCCATGCGGCGGGCCACCTCCAGCATGCCGTGGCTCTCTGGGACCAGGCGGCTCTTGCCAGCCACATCCTTGAGCTTATTTTCACCCACATGGTTGTTTTTCATGGCGATGGTAATGCCGTAGTTTTCGTCCTCCACCATTTTGGCGGCGTAGGAGCCGAACTGAGTGGCCAGCACCCGGTCATAGGGGGAGGGAGTGCCGCCCCGCTGCATGTGTCCGGGGACGCAGACCCGGGTCTCAAACCCGGTCAGCTCCTCGATCTGCTTGGCGATGCGGTTGGTGGCGGTGGTATAGCCCGCCTCTGCCCGCTTGGCCGCGCGCTCCTTTTTCTTCATGCGGGCCTCGCAGGCATCCATAGCGCCCTCGGCCACGGCCAGAATGGAAAAGGTCTTTCCCTGAGCGGCCCGGCGCTCGATGGCGGCGCAGACATTTTCGATGGTATAGGGCAGCTCGGGAATGAGGATGATATCCGCGCCGCCGGCGATGCCGGCATAGAGGGTGAGCCAGCCGGCCTTGTTGCCCATCAGCTCCACCACCATGCAGCGGCTGTGGCTGCCGGCGGTGGTGTGCACCCGGTCGATGGCCTCAGTGGCGATGTCCACCGCGGAGTGGAACCCGAAGGTGACGTCGGTGCCGTAGATGTCATTGTCGATGGTCTTGGGGAGGCCGATGATGTTGAGCCCCTCCTCCGCCAGGAGGTTGGCGGTCTTGTGGGTGCCGTTTCCGCCCAGGCAGAGCAGACAGTCCAGCTTCATCTCCTGATAGTGCTGCTTCATGGCGGCGACCTTGTCCACCTGGTCCTCCCCCACCACCCGCATGAGCTTGAAGGGGGTGCGCCGGGTGCCCAGGATGGTGCCGCCCACGGTGAGGATGCCCGAGAACTCCCGGGGCTCCATGACCCGCCAGTCTCCATGGATCAGGCCGTGATAGCCGTTTGCAATGCCGATGATCTCCACCTGATCTCCCATGCGCTGGTAGAGCGCTTTGGCAACACCCCGCAGTGTGGCGTTGAGACCCGGACAGTCCCCGCCGGAGGTGAGGATACCCACTCGTTTTTTCATTGGCTGTATGCCTCCTTTTCTGTATCGCTCCATCCGCTTTTCTTCAGCATAGGAGTCTGGTCGTTTCCTGTCAAGCCCCGAAGGGGGATTATGGCGGGAAATGCACGGAAATCCCCGGCTTTAGTTGCATAAAATCGCCTTATATGTTACAATTAAAAAATTGCAGGAATGCAAATGAGCCGGGGGAGAAACCTTCCCTGTGATTTGAGGTCGCGCCGGGAAAACGGCGTTCCGGACGTGTGTGCCGATGGATGGGGACCTTGAATCGGGCACAGCGAAAGGAAGGAACGTATTATGATGGAAATCAACGGCGAACAGGTGGAAGGCCTGTCCAACTATGCCGACCTCGGGCTCTCCGAGGCCGTAATGAAGGCCATTGAGAAGAAGGGCTATGTGCAGGCCACACAGGTGCAGTCGGGCGCTATCCCCTACTTCATGCAGTGGAGAGACGTGATCGCCAAGGCCCCCACGGGAACGGGCAAGACCTTTGCCTTCGGCATTCCCATGGTGGAGCATATCGACCCGGAATCCACCGATGTGCAGGGACTGATCCTGGCCCCCACCCGGGAGCTGGCCATTCAGATCCAGGATGAGCTGCGGGATCTGTGTGCCTTCAAGGAGGGCGTGCGGGTGGCCTGCCTCTACGGCGGACAGCCCATTGAAAAGCAGATCACCCAGCTCAAGAAGCGGCCCCAGATCGTGGTGGCCACTCCGGGCCGACTCATGGACCATATGAAGCGGCGCACCGTGCGGCTGGACAAGGTGGAGACCGTGGTGCTGGATGAGGCCGACCGGATGCTGGACATGGGCTTTGTGCGGGATGTGACCCGCATCCTGGATCAGATCAAGCACCGGAAGAATATGGGCATGTTCTCGGCCACCATCTCCCGAGAGGTCATGGACATCTCTTGGGTCTACCAGCGCGACCCGGTGGAGATCACCGTCCGCCCGGTGGAGGACTCCAAGCCCGACATCCAGCAGTACCGGATCGATCTGGACAACCGGGAGCAGAAGCTGGATACCATCGCCGCTCTCATTACCCACGGCGGGTATGAGCGGGCCATCGCCTTCTGCAATACCAAGAACATGACCGACCGCCTGGCGGGGCTTCTGAAGATGCGCGGGATCTCCTGTGAGGCCATCCACGGGGACATTCAGCAGCGGGTGCGGGAGCGTACCCTGGACAAGTTCAAGAAGGGCGAGCTGCGGGTACTGGTGGCCACCGATGTGGCGGCCCGGGGACTGGACATCGACGATGTGGATGCGGTCTTTAACTATGATGTGCCCGATGAGATGGAGAATTATACACACCGCATCGGCCGGACCGGCCGCGCCAAGCGCCACGGAGTGGCCTATACCTTTGTGGCCAACATCACCGAGGGGATCCGGATGGACAGTATTGTCAGCAATACCAAGGCCGAGATCCAGCGCCTGCGCTATGACCAGGACGGATGCCTGATGCTGGTGGAGGAAAAGGCGTAAGCCGCCTTTCGAGGAAGCAGAGCTGCCCGCGGCGATGCCGCGGGCACAGCCATTTTGCTTAGGATTCCGAATTACGGAAAAAGATTTGCTTTTTCAGAGATTTTACCGCTTTGTGTCAACTTCTATGAAGAAATTCTTTACACCGTTCGGCGTTCTGTGGTAAAATACCAAATAGCTAGAACTCCAAGTTTACTTTTCAATATATTCCACGAAGCGGAGGTCTTTTTATGCAACTGCATCAGGTTAAGGAGGTCCTCAATGCCATTGTTCTCTGTGGAGAGGACCGGTTAGATCAGGAGGTCGTTTCTGCCTGCGGAAGCGACTTTCTCAGCGATGTGCTGGCCTTTGTCCATAACCAAAATCTGCTGCTGACCGGTCTGGTCAACCCGCAGGTGGTGCGTACGGCAGAGATGACGGACATCAAGTGCATCGTTTTTGTCCGGGGCAAGCGCCCGGATGAGGACATTATTCAGATGGCGCAGGAGCGTGGCATTGTGGTCATGACCTGCGGCGAGCGTATGTACAGCGCCTGCGGGCTGCTTTACAGCAATGGATTAAGGGGGAATTAGATCCGATGGAACCTGTTAAATTGGTATACCCTGTGGAGGGAGGCGACTTCATCGAGGCTGGTGAGGCTTCCAGCAAGATGAAGATGACGTTGAAGAAGCTGGGCCTTCCGTCCGATGTCATCCGCAAGGCAGCGATCTGCATGTATGAGGGTGAGATCAACATGGTCATCCACGCCAACGGCGGGCGCGCCGAGGTGGAGGTTACGCTGGACCAGATCGTCCTGAAAATGATCGACGAGGGTCCGGGCATCCCCGACGTGGCAAAGGCCATGGAGGAGGGGTATTCCACCGCCGGCCCCGAGGTGCGCAGTCTGGGCTTTGGCGCCGGTATGGGCCTGCCCAATATGAAGCGCTACTCTGACGAGATGAACATTGAGACCGAGGTGGGCAAAGGGACCGTGGTCACCATGAAGCTCAAGATCGGATGATGCCTGCGTGGAACCTGGAGTTGATACTGCGATGAAGCACTCTGTTGTCCTGGACCGGAACCGCTGCCGGGGCTGCACGACCTGCATCAAGAACTGCCCGACCGAGGCCATCCGGGTCCGGCGGGGAAAGGCTCTGATCTTGTCGGACCGGTGTATCGATTGTGGGCGCTGCATCCAGGTGTGCCCCCACCGCGCCATTAAATCGGTGAGCGATAATTTGGAGCGGCTGCGTGACTACCGTTACTGTGTAGCAATCCCGGAACCTGCCCTCTATGGTCAGTTTCAGCACATGTGGGACATCGACCTGGTGCTGAACGGACTGAAAAAAATCGGTTTTCATAAAGTGTTTGAGGCCGCCAAAGCAGCGGAGCTGCTGGCGGAATACACCTCCCGCCGGGGGACGGAGGAAAAAAGCCCCGTGCCCCTGATCTCGGCCAACTGTCCCACCATCCTGCGGCTGATCCGCATCCGTTTCCCGCGGCTCATTGAGCACATTGACCCCCTCATCCTGCCCATGGAGCTGGCGGCCACCCTGGCCCGCCGGGAGGCGGAGAAGGAAACGGGACTGCCGCCGGAGGAAATCGGGGTCTTTGCCATCGTCCCCTGTCCGGCCAAGGCCACGGCCTGCCACCGGCCGGAGGGACTGGAGTCCCCGGTGCTGGACGGCGCTTTTGCGATCCGTGACATCTATATCCCGCTGCTGCGGGCCATGGAGCTGCTGGAAGAGCCGGAGCCTATGCTCTCGGCCGGTGCAACCGGAATCGGCGTGGCCATCTGCAGCGGGGAATGTCATGCGCGGGGGTCCAATAAGTATCTGGCGGTGGATGGAATTGAGAATTCCATCCAGATGCTGGAGGAGATTGAAGACGGCCGCCAGCCCGAGGTGGAGTTCATCGAGCTTTCGGCCTGTACCCAGGGGTGTGTGGGCGGCTGTCTGACTGTGGAGAACCCATATGCCGCCCGTATGCGGATCCGCCGGATGATGAAGCAGCAGCCGGTGGACCGATGTGTCCAGCCTTTGAGTCAGGAGGAGGAGAAGGATCTGCAATTCAGCCGGATCCTTCAGTATAGTCCTGCCTTCCGTCTGGATGAAGACCGGGCGGAGGCCATGGCCAAGCACCTGCGGATCGAGGCGCTGGAGTCCCGCCTGCCGGGACTGCACTGCGGCTCCTGCGGCGCACCCAACTGCCATGCCTTTGCGGAGGATGTGGTGCTGGGGCGGGCCTCTCTGGACGACTGCATTTTCCGGGTACGGGAGCGTATGCGGGATGTGGCAGGACCGGGCGGGACGGATGTCTATCTCCCTCCCCCCTTCCGGCAGAAAAAGGCGGAAACAGAATAAAGGCAAAAAAGGCGCTTACCCAACTGGGTAAGCGCCTTTTTGATTAACCGATACCGCCCATGGCAATACCGCAGATCACAACTACGGCGGAAACCAGGACGTAGAAATAGCCGATGACCGGGAAGGAACGGCCCAGCGGCTTCAAACGGCCGCGGTTGAGCTCCTCCCGCAGGGGCTCGATCCCCAGCAGGAAATAGATGAACACCGCGCACAGTACTGCGCCAAAGGGGGAGATATAGATGGTGACCACATCCAGCCAAGAGCCCATCTTGGGCAGGGACTCCAGGAAGACCGATACGCCGAAGACGATGACCGAGATGGTGATCACAGCGGCGGTACGGGAGAAGTGCAGCCGGTTGGACAGGGCCTCGCTGCACGCCTCCATCATGTTCACCAGAGAGGTGATTCCGGCAAAAAAGACCGAGATGAAGAAGATGATGGCAAAGAGCTGTCCGGCGGGCATCTTCTGAAAGACCTGGGGCAGGGTGACGAACATGAGGGAGGGGCCGCTGGTGGGGTCGATGCCGAAGGCAAAGACCGCGGGAAGGATGGCAAAGCCGGCCAGCAGCGCGGCAATGGTATCCAGAATAGCGGTGTAGCCCGAGTGCTTGATGATGTCCTCATCCTTGCGCATATAGCTGCCGTAGATCAGCATTCCGGCTCCGTTGATGGACAGGGAGAAAAAGGCCTGTCCCATGGCGTAGATCCAGGTCTTGGGATTGGCCAGATAGCTCCAGTCCGGCTTGAGGAGGTAGGCATATCCGCCTGCCGAGCCGGGCAGGAAGAAGACCCGGATCGCGATGATGACAAAGAGGACGAAGAAGGTGGGCATCATGAATTTGCTGATCTTCTCAATACCGCCCTCGACGCCCAGGATCAGGATGAGCGCGGTGAGAGCCACGGCGATGATGTGCCAGGGGACCGAGCCGAAGTCCACGGCTAGGGTGTCGAAATAGGCCTGGGCGTCTCCCTGCAGAACCGAGCCGGTGATAGCCCCGGCGCAGTAGCGCAGGACCCAGCCCACGACCACCGAGTAGCCGATGGCGATGCCCAGCACACCGGCCAGCGGCATGATACCGATGATGGAGCCGCCCCGCAGTCCCCGGCGCTTGAGGATATAGTCGAAGGAGCCGGAGGTACCGGTGCCGGTCAGACGGCCCAGAGCAAACTCGGCGGACAGGCCCGCATAGCTGAACAGGGCCACGAACAGGAAATAGGGGATGAGAAAGGCGCCGCCGCCATATTGGCCCACGCGGTAGGGGAAGAGCCAGATGTTCCCCATGCCCACGGCGGAGCCTACCGCCGCCAGCACGAAGCCGACGGAGCTGGTAAACTGGCCGGATTTTGTCTGTTTACTCATGAGTGAAAGCCTCCTGGGAAGTGTTTGGGGTCCAAAGCTCGGTCAGGGCGTGGACAGTCTTGCCCTGACTGCCTGTGACGGTGCGGGCGGTAAAGAGCACGTTGAGCACCGCCTCTTCCGCACATTCGGCCACAGCCTGGAAGGGAAGGTCCATGGAGTCCTCCCGGAAGGCAGAGACCGTGCGGATTTTTTCCTCCGCGCGGGGATCGTAGGCGTTGGCGGTGGAGAAGGCCAAAAAGACCTCCCCGCTACCGTGGCCGATGTAGGAGCCCAGCCGGGCCAACCCCACACTGACCCGCTTGGCGACCCGCTCCAGCTGGCGGGCATCCAGGGGAAGATCGGTGGCCACGATGGCGATGCAGGAACCCTGGTCCTCGGTCTGGCCCACGCGCAGGCGCTCCTCCAGCTGGGGGCCGATATGCTCCCCCGCGATGGTCAGATCCCGCAGGTTGCCGTGGTTGGCCAGGACCAGGACGCCCAGGGTATAGGTCTTTCCATCCACCTCCAGGCAGCGGGAGGCGGTGCCGATCCCGCCCTTGAGATCGTGGCAGACCATGCCCTTGCCTGCGCCCACGTCGCCCTCGGCAAAGTCGGCCCCGGCGGCCTCCATGGCCGCAAAGACCTCCTTCTCCCCCACGGCCCGGTGCAGGATGTCATTGAGGGTGGAATCGTTGCACTCACACACCACCGGATTGAGCGAGCGCATGGACACCCCCTCGCGGTCACAGCGGCGGACCATGTACTCCACCAGCGCATCGTGGACCAGGCCCACGTTGAGGGTATTGGTCAGGGCAATGGGAGATTCCAGGGTGCCCAGCTCCTGGATCTGCATAAGTCCCGCGCTCTTTCCAAAGCCGTTGAGGACAAAGGCGGCGGCGGGCAACTTGTGGACAAAGGGATTTTCCGGACAGGGAAAGAGGACGGTCACCCCCGTCTTATGGGCGGGCGTATCCACCGTACAGTGCCCCACCGTGACGCCGGGCACATCGGTGATGCGGTTGTGGGGGCCCTTGGGAAGCGAGCCCACACACAGGCCGTAGTCGGCCGCACGGAGCTGATGCAAGGTCGGTTCCTCCTTTGGTAAAGCAAATGGGGTGTTGCCTCCCCTATTATCCCGGAAAGGATGCGGAAAGTCAATCGAAGATTTTAGCAGCGCAAAACATAAATACATAGGTGTGCTACTGTGTAAAAGTGCTGTGGAAAGAGGGATTGGGCTTTCCATTGCTTTTTCTCCCACAGATAGGGTAAAATGGGGACGTATCCGATGGAGAAATTTAAAGGCTTCTTAAAAGACTTCCGTTCCGTCTCTTAAAAAAGGGGCGGTATACTACAATCAGGAGAAAGGAACTGCGCCATGTATAACATTCTCATCTGCGATGACGACCGCGACATCGTCTCGGCCCTGGATATTTATCTGACCAGCGAGGGATATGCCACCGTAAAGGCCTATGATGGACTGGAGGCTCTGGAGATGGTGAAGGAGCATGACATCCATCTGATTCTCATGGACGTTATGATGCCCAATCTAGACGGCATCCGGGCCACCGCCAAGCTGCGGGAGAGCACGAATATCCCCATCATCCTCCTCACCGCCAAGAGCGAGGATACGGATAAGATCCTGGGCCTCAACATCGGCGCCGATGACTATATCACCAAGCCCTTCAATCCGGTGGAGGTCATCGCCCGGGTCAAGAGCCAGCTGCGGCGGTACACGACCTTGGGGGGACGCAGCAAGGTGGCGGAGGACAACAGCGCCGTTTTTTCCAACGGCGGCATTACGATGGACGATAATGCCAAGTCGGTCACCGTGGATGGGGAACGGGTCTCCCTCACCCCCATCGAGTACAACATCCTTCTTCTGCTGATGAAGCACCCCGGGCGGGTCTTTTCCACCGGGCAGATCTATGAACAGGTGTGGAACGACCCCTCGCTGGGCTCGGAGAACACGGTGGCGGTACACATCCGGCACCTGCGCGAGAAGGTAGAGATCGACCCGGCCAACCCACGGTACATCAAAGTGGTGTGGGGACTGGGCTATAAAATGGAAAAAATCTAAACGTGAACGGGAGGGGCGCCCATGGGGGCAAAGCATAACAGAGGATTTCGGAAGGGCTGTGCCGCTGCACTGTGTATCGTGTGCGGCGCACTGGCCTTCTGGTCCAGTATTTTGCTGGTGTCCCGGTGGGACGATCTGTGGTCCGCCGGTGATTTTTATCAGAGCGGCAGCCTGTATAGCGCCCTGTGGCCCTACCGGGCAACGGTGGAGCAGGGCATGATGCTGCGCCTTCGGGAGACCTGGGGACAGGACCTGGAATATCTGGAAGAGCTCCAGCTGCAGCAGATCGAGAAAAAGCTCCGGGCGGAGCAGACCAACTACCGCTTCCGGGTACGGCTGGACGACGGGACCATCCTGTGGAGCAATCTGGATCAGGAGCAGACCCTGGACGATCTGGCCAGACAGGATACCTACTCCTTTACGGTGACCCAGGGGGATGAGCTGTACAATGAGGATCAAAGCCGCTGGGACAATACCGACAGTTATGAGATCCTCCAGGTTTGGACCGGAGAAAAGTATGTGGAATTCAGTCCCGTGGTCCCGGCAGACGCAGCCGGAGCGGGACAATATGGTTATTCCTACGACACAGACATGGAGCGGTGGATCTGGACCGAGGACCAGGACAGCCGCGTCCACACCGCGAGCCTGGTGGTGGAGAGCGGTGTGACCGATCCCCTGACCGTGCGGGACTCCATCTGGACGGCGAAGGAGAATTATGACGGGATCCAGAACTGGCTGGGACCGGTCACGGTGCTGTGTCTCATCTCCCTGACACTGACCCTGGTGGGGCTGGTGTGGCTCTGGAGGAGCATCGCATTCTGTTCCGAGGAAAGTCAAATGCTGCCCCTCTCCTGGCAGGACAGGATCCCCTATGAGCTCTACCTGTTGGGGGCGAGCTTCCTTTTCTGCATCCCGCAGGCGGCGGGAGATCCCATCACCACCAACATCAACCAGCACGGGCTTTCTCTCCGGGCGGTCATTGGCCTGGGCGTGCTGACCATGGCCGAAGTGGGCCTGGTTTTGGCGGCGCTTATGAGCACCATGAAGCGGTGGAAAAACGGGATTCTGCTGCGCAATACCCTGTGCTGGCATCTGTGCGCCAGGGTGGGGCATTTCTTCCGGGAGGTAACGCTCCACTGGCCCATCACCCGGCGGGCCGTGTGGATTTTCCTGCTCTATTTGGTGGGCACTGTGCTGACCGGAGCGACCATCATTCTGATTCCGGTCTATCAGGGACTGGTGCTCTGGGGCATCTGCCGGTGGGTGCGCCAGTGGAAGGAGATCCGGAGCGCGGCGGAGGAGATCGTCAGCGGAGGCAGCGAGGTGCAGATCGACACCAGGGGGATGTACCGGGACCTGAAAGAGCACGCCCAACAGCTCAACGCCCTGGGGGTCTCCATCACCCATGCGGTGGAGGAACGGCTGCGGAGCGAGCGGTTCAAGGCCGAGCTTATCACCAATGTCTCCCACGACCTCAAGACCCCGCTCACCTCCATCATCAACTATGTGGATCTGCTCAAAAAGGTGGGGATCACCGAGCCCAAGGCCCTGGAGTACCTGGAGGTGCTGGACCGGAAGTCCCAGCGGCTGAAAAAGCTGACGGAGGACCTAGTGGAGGCGTCCAAGGCCTCCACGGGGACACTGCCCGTGTCGCTGGAGCGGCTGGACTTTGGACAGCTGGTGCAGCAGGCCATGGGAGAATATGAGGAGAAATTTGCCCAGGCCGGATTGACCCCTGTACTGGACCAGGGCGATGGCAGCCGGGTCATTCTGGCCGACGGCCGCCACCTGTGGCGGGTCATTGACAATCTGCTGGGGAACTGCTGTAAATATGCCCTGAGCGGCACCCGGGTCTACCTGGATTTGTCGGCACGGGATGGGCGGGTATTTCTGACGGTGAAGAATATTTCCCGGGCAGCCCTCAATCTCCCGCCGGAACAGCTGATGGAGCGGTTTGTGCGGGGCGACACCGCCCGCAGTACGGAGGGCTCCGGACTGGGACTCTCCATTGCACGGAGCCTGACGGAGCTTCAGGGCGGTTCCTTCCGGCTGGATATTGACGGCGATCTCTTCAAAGCGGAGGTCTCGCTGCCGGCCGCGCCGGAGGAGCCCCTTTCCCCGCCGGAACAGAGTGGGGAATCCGAGATGCTTTTGTGAGGCATCAGAGATTCTTTATCTCCTTTTTATCCAATTTTAAGACAGGACGAACGATCCTTTAACGCTCGTCTGGTATCTTAGAGACAAGGAAAACGGTGCGGAAGGGCGGATGTGTCCCTGCACCCTATGGAAGGAGAGCAAGCTCATGGAAAAGAAGCTCTATCGGACAGAGGGCCGGGAGGCCCTGCTGTTTGGCGTGTGCGGCGGCATTGCCGAGTATTTTAACTTGGACCCCACCCTGGTACGGGTGGTGATGGTACTGCTGATGTGGTTCAAGGGGGCGGCGCTGATCCTCTATCTCATTGCGGCGTTCCTCCTGCCCCGTAAAAGCACCCTCTACCCGGGAAGCTGAGCGGGAGGAATTTGGATCCAAATCAAATACGGCTGCCAGCATTTTTGGATGGATATGCCAAGGCCCCCGCTCCGTTAGGAGCGGGGGCCAAATTTTTTGCAGAACAGTGTGCTTCTTTATCCGGAGGTAACGGTGCGGACAATGCTCTGGGTCTCCTCTTCCGTAAAGAGCTGGAATTTTACGGAGGCGGCCAGGAAAAGCGATTCACTCTCCAGACTCATGTATTCCGACTTGGTGGCGCCCCAGGACATTTCCACCCGCTCATGGGCCCAATTTTCAAAGTCATAGATCGTTTTTCCGGTGGTCAGGTCAAACAGGAATACATAGGTATCCGTGACCAGGGCGCCCAGGGAGTTGGCGGCCTGAAGCGTTACTTTGACCACATAGTAATCATGGTTCAGGCTGAGAATATTTCCGCTGGGCTTGGTCCGATCGGGCAGATTGGCATAGTAGGCAACACGGTCATAGGGACCATAGCGCATCTCCACCACGTTCATCGTGCTGGGGAATTTCAGACGGTCATAGATATACTGAAGAGATATGGTGCCGAAGGAAATGGGATCCGCCTGTACCGGTTCTTCCGGCGTCTCCGGCTCGGGATTTGGGGTGGGAACGGGAGTGGCGAGAAGTGCGTCCAGATTTTTGATCTGGCTTTCCGCACCGGTACGCAGATCGGAGACCGGCTCGGTGGAGACACGCTCATAGCGGCGATATGTGGGAGAGACATAGGCCATGTCTACCAAAACCAGATACCCCTCCTCCAAATTGAGTTCCGATACATAGTCGCTGATCCGCCCAGTAAGGCGTTTGGCGTCACCGCTGCCCCGCCAGTCCACAAAATCATTGGTAAAGATACCCCACTGCGCATAGGCGGCGGCCGAGGCATTCGGATTGGTGAAGGTGGCCTTCTCTTCTGTGGTTACCCGGCCGCGGCTATACAGATCATAGCCGGTTTTAGGGACGGTGTAATCTATGCCGCTGTAATTTTCGTGATAGAAAATGCGGATGGACTCTTCTCCGTCAAAGATCAGCTCCCGGTATTCCACGTAGTCGGAATCGGGGTCCCGCTCCTCATAGCGCCAAACACCCTGCAGGGCCTGCGGTGTGAGCTTGAAGTCCAGCGTGAAGGATGTGCGCATGGAAGGGTCGGCCATGAGCGTGACGATCGTGGCCGCCTCGGCGCGCTGGATTGAGCTTTCCGGCGCAAAGGTCCCGTAGCGGTCTTTTCCTTTGATGATGCCGACATTGTAGAGGCGATAGACGGCGTCGGCATAGCTGTCCGCAGCGGAGACATCGGGGATGGAAGTAATGTCATTGATGGGGGCGAGGGCAGATTCCGGCAGCGCAGCGGCCAGAATGGATGCAAATTGGGCGCGGGTCGCATTTGCATTGTAGTCGGAATAGGTGCCGGCAGTCAGGATCCCATTCTGAATGGCATAGTCAATATAAGGCTGATACCAGGTGGCTCCGTTTGAGAATACGGCCTGGTCCGCATAGTAAATACTATGAAGACGACAGGCCAGGGCAATGGCCTGGGCAAGACTCACATTTCCGGAGGGCGTAAACGTGGTTGCACTGCTGCCGTAGAGCAGGCCAAATTCACAGGCAGAGCGTACACTTTCGGCGTACCACGCATCGGACGATACGTCTGTGAATTGTCCGCTGGTATAGGGAATGGTACGTTTAAAATTGGACAGGCTTCCCTCCGCGGCCAGTGCGGTTGCGGGGAAAAGAGAGAGACACAGGGCACCGGCGAGTATGGATGCCCAAATGGATGAGGCGCCTTTTTTTCATAGAAAAATACCTCCTTCTAAATTTATTTCATTATATTGAATGGAGGACTTCGATACAATATGCAGGCTGCATAGTGGTGTGCTTAAAACAATACCGGGACAGTCGACCACGCTGTGCCGGGTATCATAGACTGCCAAGAGGTGATATGGTGTGGAAAATCCGATCCTTGCCCGGCTGGAGCGGCTGGGGGCAAAGCCCTCTCCCCTGTGGCTGTGGACGCTGCTGGTCTTACAGGAGGGGGAGCGTTACCCCCTGCCGTTCTGGAACGAGGCCCTCTCCCGGGCCGTGGGGCGAAAGGTCTTTTGCCCCTCCTACCGGGCGTTGGAACGCCGCCTGGAGGAAGCCCTCCGCAGCTGCGATTGACATAAGAGGCGGAATAGGGTACAATGATTGTACAAAATGTACAAGGAGGCGGGGTATGAAACTGACGTTTTTTGGCGCGGCCAAGGCGGTGACCGGAAGCTGCCACTGCGTGGAGTGCGGCGGAAAGAAAATTCTGGTGGACTGCGGACTCCAGCAGGGACGAGACGAGCGGGATAACCGGGAGCTGGACTTTAACGCCGGCTATATCGACGATGTCATTGTGACCCATGCCCACATCGACCACTCCGGGCGGATCCCGCTGCTGGTCAAACAGGGTTTTACGGGAAATATCTACTGCACCCGCCTGACCGGAGAGCTGCTCTCCATCATGCTGCGGGACTCGGCCCATATCCAGGAGAGCGACGCCCAGTGGCAGAATCAGAAGGGTAAGCGCGCGGGCAAGGAGTTGGTGGAGCCCCTCTATACCGTGGCGGACGCCGAAGCGGCCCTCTCCCACGTGGTGACCTGTGAGTACGGGGATGTGCTGGAGATCGAGCCGGGCGTCAAGGTGCGCTTTACCGATGCCGGGCACCTGCTGGGCTCCTCCAGCGCAGAGGTGTGGCTTACCGAGGAAGATGAGACACGGAAGATCGTCTTCTCGGGCGACATCGGAAACCGGGACCAGCCCATCATTCGGGATCCCCAGTATATCCGGGAGGCCGACTATGTCCTCACGGAATCCACCTATGGCGACCGCAACCACGATATGGAGGAGGACCCCGAGTATACCGAGCGGCTGGCCGCGATCATTGACGAGACACTGGGCCAGGGGGGCAATGTGATCATTCCCTCCTTTGCCGTGGGCCGCACTCAGGAGCTGCTCTATTTCATCCGGGAGATGAAGGAGCAGCACATGGTGAAATCGGTCCCCAATTTCCCGGTCTACGTGGATTCTCCGCTGGCCGGTGAGGCCACCAAGATCTTCTCCGGAGACCTGCACGGCTATCTGGATGAAGAGGCCATTGAGGCCCTGCGGGGCGGGGCCCTCTTCCGCTTCCCGGGACTCAACATTACGGAGACCAGTGAGGAGTCCAAAAATCTGAACCTGGATCAGACCCCCAAGGTCATCATTTCGGCCTCCGGCATGTGCGACGCCGGCCGGATCCGCCACCACCTCAAGCACAACCTGTGGAGAAAAGAGTGTACCGTGGTCTTCGTGGGCTATCAGGGCGAGGGCACCCTGGGACGCCGCCTGCTGGACGGGGTAAAGTCGGTCAAGCTCTTCGGCGAAGAGATCGCCGTCAAGGCCCGCATCGTCAACTTCCACGGCCTCTCCTCCCACGCCGACCGGGACGGCCTGCTGCGGTGGATCGGCGCCTTTGAGCCCAAGCCGAAAGAGGTCTTTGTGGTCCACGGCGACAAGGATGTCACCGAGATCTATGCCCAGACTCTGCGGGAGCGGGGCTTCTCGGCCCACTCGGCCAACTATGAGGAGGTCTATGATCTGCTGACCGGGCGGATCGTGGCGCCCGGCATCGTGCTGGAGTCCAAGCCGGTCTATGTGGCGGACTCGGCCTCCCCGGCCTATCGCCGTCTGGAGGAGACGGGCCGCCGCCTGATGGAGGTCATCGCCCACAACCGGGGCGGCGCCAACAAGGATCTGGCCAAATTTGCCGACCAGCTCCGCGCCCTCATCGACAAGTGGGATCGCTGAGCATACACGGGAACAACAGAAGACCGGCCCCCGCTCCTTGAAGGAGCGGGGGCCGGTCTTGTTCATTTAGAGAGAGGCACTTGCCTGAGCCAGGAAGTCAGAGACCTGGGCGGCGGTGTCCAGAGCCATGGCCTGTTCCGCGGTCCGGAGGGCGTCCGGACCGTTCCAATCGGCGATCTGCTTGCGGGCGGCCAGGATGGACGAGGGGCTGACGCTGAACTCGTCCAGACCAAAGGCCAGGAGCAGCGGGATCATGCGGGGGTCGGCGGCGGCCTCGCCGCACATACCCACCGGGATTCCGGCGGCCTTTCCCGCGGCAATGACCGAGCGAATGCTGCGCAGGACGGCCGGGTGGTAGCAGGTGTAGAGCTTTTCCACCTTGGCGTTGCCCCGGTCCACGGCGATGGTGTACTGGGTCAGGTCGTTGGTACCGATGGAGAAGAAGCCAGCCTCCCGGGCCAGCAAGTCGGCGATGAGTGCCGCGGCCGGCGTCTCCACCATGATGCCCAAAGAGATGTGGGGGTCAAAGGCCAAACCCTCGGCGGAGAGCTGAGTCTTGCACTCCTCCAGAAGCGCCCGGGCGCCCCGGACCTCCTCCACCCCGGAGACCAGGGGGAGCATGATCTTGATATTCCCGTGCCGGGCGCCGGCCCGGAGCAGGGCCCGCAGCTGCACCCGGTAGAGGTCGGGGCGGTCCAGACAGTAGCGGATGGCCCGGTGGCCCAGGAAGGGGTTCTCCTCCCGCTCCATCTCCAGATAGGCGATGCCCTTGTCGCCGCCCACATCCAGCGTGCGGATGATGACCTCTTTCCCCGCCATGAGGTCGGAGACCTGGGCGTAGGCCTGGTACTGCTCCTCCTCATCGGGCAGGGCGGTGCGGTCCATGAAGAGAAACTCGGTCCGGAAGAGTCCGATCCCCTCGGCGCCCGCCTCGGCGGCCGCTTTCGCGTCGGCTACGCTGCCGATGTTGGCGTAGAGGTCCACATGCCGGCCGTCGGCGGTGCGGGTATCCCGGTCCCGATAGACCTGGAGCAGAGCCCGCTCTTCCAGCCACTTGTCCCGGCGGGCCTGGAAGGCAGCAAGGGTGGCCTCGTCCGGGCAGAGGAGCGCGGCGCCCTCGGTGCCGTCCACTGCCACGGTCATACCGTCCTGGACGGCGTCCAGCAGACCGGGCACGCCCAGTACCGCGGGGACCTCCAGGGCCCGGGCCAGGATGGCCGAATGGCTGGTCTGTCCGCCCACCTCGGTGAGGATGGCGCATACATGCTCCTTGGAGAGGCTCACCGTCATGGAGGGGGTCAGATCGTGGACCACCAGAACGGTGCCCTCGGGCAGGGCGGCCAGATCCACGCTCTCGGCGTGGAGCAGGATACCCAGCATCCGGGTGCGGATGTCGCCGATATCGGCGGCGCGCTGGCGCATGAGCTCGTCCTCTACCCCGGAAAACATGGCGATAAAGGTCTGGCAGACGGTGTCCAGGGCCTCCTCGGCGCACTTGCCGGCGTCGATGGCCTCTTCCATCTGGGAGAGCATGAAGGGGTCTTCCAGCATCATGATCTGACCGGTGAGGATGGCCGCCTCGGCCTCCCCCAAGCGGTTGGTTATGTCATCGGCCATGGCCTGGGTGCGCTGGGTAAAGAGGTCTGCCGCCGCGCGCAGCCGGGCCTTTTCCTGCTCCGCCCCGGAAAAGGGAACGGAGGTATAGTCCAGATTCTGCTCCCGCACGCAGACCGCTGTGCCGATTCCAATGCCTGCGGAGGCGCCCACACCGTGTAACGTCATAGTCATGTTCCTTTCTCCCGGCTGATCGGGCTCTTATTCGCCCAGGCCGGACTCCACCAGCGCCACGGCGGCCTTGAGGCAGTCGGCCTCGTTGGAGCCGTTGCAGCAGATCTCGATCTCGGTGCCCTGCTTGATGCAGGCGGCCATCAGGTTCATGATGCTGCGGGCGTTGATCTCGCGGCCGTTGGCGATCACGGTGACATCACAGCCAAAGGGGGTGATGGTCTTGACAAAGAGCTGCGCGGGACGCATGTGCATGCCCATGGGGTTGATGATTGTAGTCTTGGCGGATACCATAATCAGATCTTCCTTTCTTCATAAACACAGGGTTGGTATGGATGGTTAGGGGCTCTTCTGTCCCCGGATCATCCGGGGACAGAAGAGGTGGATTTACGCTTTTTTGCGCTTGAGGATGGCCAGCAGCAGCATGCCCACCAGGGAGCCAACAGCCAGGGCCACAAAATAGCCCAGCACATTGTGCATGACCGGGAATACGAACAGTCCGCCGTGGGGCGCGGGGGAGGCGCAGCCCAGAAGCATGGACAGCGCGCCGGCCACGCCGGAACCCAGGATGCAGGCGGGCAGGACCCGGAGCGGGTCACTGGCGGCAAAGGGAATGGCACCCTCTGTGATAAAGCACAGGCCCATGATATAGTTGACCGGGCCGGACTTGCGCTCCTCGGGGGTAAAGCGGTTGCCGAAGAAGGTGGTGGCCAGAGCGATGGCGATGGGCGGGACCATGCCGCCGATCATCACAGCTGCCATCACACCGGAGCCTCCCGCGGCGATGTCCGCAGTGGCCAGGGTGGAGGTGCCGAAGAGGTAGGCAGCCTTATTGAAGGGGCCGCCCATATCAATGGCCATCATGGCCGCTACCACAAAGCCGAGGACCACACGGCTGCCCTCGTTCATGGAGGCCAGGCCGGCGTAGAGGGCGTTGTTCAGCATGCCCACAAAGGGATTGACCACACACATGAAGAGGCCGATGATCAGCAGACCTACCACTGGATAGATGAGGACGGGCTTGATGCCCTCCAGGGCCCGGGGAAGCCGGTCGCAGAGCTTGCGCAGCCCCAGCATCAGATAGCCCGCGGCAAAGCCGGCGATGAGGGCGCCCAGGAATCCGGCGGAAATGGAGCCGCCGCCGGGCTGCAGGAAGGTGGCGCCCGATACGGCCAGCGAACCGCCCACAAAGCCCACCATCAGACCGGGCCGGTCGGCAATGGCCATGGCGATATAGCCGGCCAGAATGGGCAGCATGAAGTTGAAGGCAACTCCGCCGATGTTCTTGAACCAGGCGGCCAGCGGGGTGTTCGTACCGAAGTTGGCGTAGTCGATGGAGGGATCGTCCAGCAGGAAGGCCAGGGCGATGAGAATGCCGCCGCCGATGACAAAGGGCAGCATATGGGACACGCCGTTCATGAGCTGCTTATAGAGCTTGCGGCCCAGGCTCTCCCGGATCTCCTCCTGGGCGACGGCGCCGGTGTGGTGGTAGATGGGGGCGTCGGGTGCCTTTCGGATGAGCTCCTCCGGGTGGTGGATGCCCTCTGCCACGGGTACCCGGAGAACATGCTTGCCGTCAAAGCGGCTCAGGTCCACCTCTTTGTCCGCGGCGATGATGACCGCATCCGCCCCGGCGATCTCGTCCCGGGTCAGGATGTTTTTGGCTCCGCCGGAGCCCTGGGTCTCCGCCTTGAGGGGAATGCCGATCTCGGACCCTTTTTTCTCCAGCGCTTCGGCGGCCATATAGGTGTGTGCGATGCCGGTGGGGCAGGCGGTGACCGCCACGATGCGGTAGCCCTGCTCCTGCGCCTGCTCCGGAGCCGATGCGGGAGCGGGTACCTCATCGGGATACTTCTCGGCCTCCTGTTGGTCGATGCAGGCCAGGAATTCCGTCACATCCCCGGCGGAGAGCAGGCGCTGACAGAAGGTCTCGTCCATCAGCATGACCATCAGCCGGGAGAGGATCTCCAGGTGGGTGTCTCCCCCGTCCTTGGGGGCCGCGATCATAAAGAAGAGGGTGGAGGGCTGGCCATCCGGGGCGTCATAATCCACGCCGCCGGGAACGGTGATGGCCGCGAGGCCGGGCCGCTTGACCGCGGCGCTCTTGGCATGGGGAACGGCGATCCCGCAGCCGATGGCTGTGGTGCTCTGTTCTTCCCGGGCCAGAATGTCCTTTTTATAGAGGGCCTGGTCGGTCAGATTGCCCGCCTTGCTGTGCAGGGCCACCAGCAGGTCCACTGCGGCGGCCTTATCGGCAGGCGACGCGTTGAGCTGAATGCTCTCGGCGCGCAGAAGGTCGGTGATGCGCATGACTCTTATCCTTTCAAATCAGGTTTGAAGAAACAATGCTCAGAGGGTACGGAGGACGGCCTCGACCGCGTCCCGGGAGGCAAGACCGTCGGAGAAGGCGGTGGCCCCGCCGGCGGCCGTCCCAAGGCGCAGGGCGGACTCATATTGGCCCGAATCAAGCCATCCGGCCAGGAAACCGGCGACCATGGAGTCACCCGCTCCCACGGAGTTGCGTACGGTGCCCCGGGCTGCCGGGGCCTGGTGGAAGCGGCCGGTCTCATCCAGAAGGATGGCCCCATCCCCTGCCATGGAGACCAGCACATTTCGGGCGCCCCGCTCCTGAAGTTTGGCGGCGCAGGCGCGGACCTCGTCCAGTGTCTCCAGGGTCTGTCCGAACATACCGCCCAGCTCCAGTCGATTGGGCTTGATGAGGAAGGGACGGTATTTGAGCACGTTGGCCAGCAGATCGCCCTCGGCGTCGACGACGGCCGAGATGCCCCGGCCATCCAGCCGTTCCAGAATGCGCTCGTAGATATCACTGGGCAGGGAGGCGGGAATGGAACCGGCCAGTACCAGAATATCCCCGCCGGTCAGCGCATCGAGCTTGCGGAACAGGGCCTCCAGCGCCTCCGGGGGAATGGCGGGTCCCCGGCCGTTGAGCTCGGTCTCCTCCCCCGCCTTGATCTTGACATTGATCCGGGTGAATCCCTCCGGCAGGTGGATAAAGTCTGTGCGTACTCCTGCGGCGGAGAGGCCGGCCTCAATGGCCCGGCCGGTAAACCCGGCCAGAAAACCCAGAGCGACGCTCTCCGTTCCCAAATTGCCCAAGACGGTGGAGACATTGATGCCTTTGCCGCCGAACTGGATCAGCTCCTGGCTGGCGCGGTTGATGCTTCCCGGCTCCAGACGGTCCATGCGGACCACATAGTCGATGGCCGGATTAAAGGTGACGGTGTAGATCATAGGTGCGTTTCTCCTACTTCCTTGATGACGGCATGGGCGCGGAAGCTCTCGTCGGGCAGCGTGTCGGTGATGATACAGACCTGGCTGAGAGGACGGACGGTCACCGCCGTCACCTTGCCGAATTTGCTGGAGTCGGCCAGCACATAGGTGAGGTAGGCCTGCTCTGCCGCCCGGGTCTTGACTGCGGCCTCCTCCGCGTCGGGGGTGGTGCATCCCTGCCGGAGGGCAATGCCGTTGATCCCCAGAAAGGCCTTGGTGAAGTTGTAGCGCTCCAGTGCGGCAATGGCCTCCGCGCCCACGATGGCCTCGGTGCCCAGCTTGAGCCTGCCGCCCACCATGTAGACCTTGCGGCCCAGCTCGCTCAGACGGCGGGCACAGGCGATGCTGGTGGTGACAAAGGTGGCGCCGGACTGGCCCAGACAGTTGGCCATGGCCAGGGTGGTTGTGCCCGCGTCCAGAAAGACAAAGTCGTCGTCGTACACCAGCGAGGCGGCGTACCGTCCGATGGACGCCTTTTCCTCAATGTGGAGCAGAGACTTGGTGGAGAGATCCGGCTCTTCCGGGTCAAACTGTCCTCCCACCGCGACGGCCCCGCCGTGGACCTTGCTCACCTTGCCCTGCCGGTCCAGCAGGTTCAGATCCCGCCGGATCGTGGCCTCAGAGGCCCCGGTGGCCTCACAGAGCTGGGCCACCGTAGCGGCGCCCCGCTGCTCCACTGCGGCGACAATGGCGGCCAACCGCTCTTCCGCCAACATAGCAGACCCTCCTTTTTGATGTGAAATGATTTGTTTTTATTGCTTGATGCTATTATAGCACAATTACAATCAATTTCAATCTTAAACAATCATTTTCAGTCAGTAAAGGCGCCAAAAATCAGAGGGTATTTTTGTGCAAAGCGGTGGTTCTCCTGCTATCATCCCCGAAAAGAGCCGCCTCCATGCCCGCCGCCCCCCAAAACCCCGCTCTTTTCCTCTGGAAAGCGGCGTGGTATGATAAGATAGAAAGGATCGCGTGCCGGGAGAGGAGAGAAAGCATGAAGGACGGAAATTTACCGGTGCGATTGCGATGGAGTGAGGGGGTCAAGCTCTTTCGGAGCCGCTGGAAGGGCGCCAGACCCACCGTATTCTTTTTTATCGCGCTGTTTTTGATGATCACGGTCTGCTTTGGCAGCGCCTATGCCATGGCAGTGTCTGGAACGACCACCCTGTTTCAGGTGCGCCGCAACCGGGAACATACACTGGGCGACTATGTCCGCCTGTTTTTCATGTGCATGCTGCTGTGCGTATTGGCCATGGTGGCCACCAGGAGCGGATGGCTGTGTGTACTGCTGAATCTCAGTGTGCCCTTTCTGCTGGTCTTTTTTCAGAGCAGCCAGTTTGCCCCCAAGGGGTATATCGGCTATGCCATGACCTTTGTATTTTTGGAGCTCCGGCCGCCTGCGCCGGAGGAGATGGAGACGCAACTTTTGGCGGTGGCGGCCTGTACGGCGGCCCTCATTCTGGCCCTGGCGGGCTATGGCTGGTGGCGGGGCCGGACGGAAAAAAAGCGGGACAGTGTAGGAGAGAGTTTGGACCGCCTGGCCGCTCTGCTCAAGCGCATGGCGGAGGAAGGCGGGAGCGACGAGGTGCGCAAGGAGCTGTATGGGTTGGAACAGAGCTTCCACCGCATGGGCTACCGCAACCACCGCCTCCCGGGATCCTCCGATCCCCAAAAACTCTTTTACAATATGTTTGCGATCTTGTTCCAGCGGGCAGTCTACCTGGTGTCCGACGCGGCCTGGCAGGAGGAGGTCCTTCCCCCGGAGCGGCGGGAGGCGCTGGAGGGCTTGGCCGGGCTGGTCCGGGCCGTGCGTGCGGCCCAGACCGCGGAGGAGCGTGCCGCGGTGGCGGAACAGATCCAGGCCATGCTGGCCGATACCCCTCTGCCCGAGGGGCGCCTGCGCATTTTTTACCGGAGCTTTCTCCACCGCATGCTCCTCCTGCTCCGCCACTGGGGGGAGGTCCGACCGGTCCGGCACCCGCTCTGGCGGGGAGGGGGCGGAAGAGAGCTGTGGCGCCGCCTGCGGGAGCGCCTCTCCCTGGAGCGGTTTGAGATGCGCTTTGCCCTGCGGCTTTCGGTGGTGCTGACGGTGAGTTGTACCATCAGCCTCCTGTGGGACTTTGAACACACCTACTGGTTCCCCCTCCATGCGTTTCTTCTGATTCAGCCCAGCTATGAGGAGAGCGCCCACCGGATGGTCACCCGGCCCATCGGCACGGCCCTGGGCTGTCTGCTGGTCTTTGTGGTCTATCCCCTTCTGCCCGGTGTGCCCGGCGTCTTTGTCTTTTCCTTTGTGATGATCTCCCTTATGTACTGCTGCACCCCCGGGACCTGGGTCCACCCCATCTTCTCCACGGCCTTTGCGGTGACCATGGCCTCCCTGACCATGGAGGACACCGTGGCCATCGGTCTGCGGATCTTCTATCTGCTGCTGGCGGTGCTGCTGGTGCTGGTGATCAACCGTTTCTTTGTCCCCACCCGGCGGGAGAAGCAGTTCCGCAGCAATCTCCACACACTGACGCATCTCCACGCCACCTACTGGGATATGGTCTCACAGGGACTGGGCGGGCGGGTAGACCCGGCCTTCTCCAGTGAGATTCTGACCGAGTTCCACCTGGTCTACGACGCGGCCATGGGCTACGTCCTTACACTGCCCCAGGGGGAGGAGCGGACAGAGGCCAGTACGCTTCTGCTCACGCTGTGGAATATGTTCTCAGAGCTGGAGCAGGTACACTATCTCCTCCAGGCGGGAGCTATCCCGCCGGAGCAGGGGCCGGGGCTGAACCGGCTGGCCCGTACCCTCTGTGTGGAAATGGACCGGCCGGGGCCGCCGCTGGACGCCATCTCGCTGGAGGCGGGAATGGAGGAGGGCGACCTGGGCTATGTACTGGGCCGCTATCTCGCCAGTGCCCACGGCCTCTCCCGGCAGCTGGCCGGAGTAGAACAGGCGGCCAGAAAGCGGGAATAAGAAAAAAGGTCTCTGCACTTGCGTTCTGTGCAGAGACCTTTTTTGTACGATGGGATGGTTGAAAAGCGGGACCGCCGGTCAGCGGGCGCGCAGCTGCCAGAAGGCCACCGCGCTGGCGGCCGCCACATTCAGGGAGTCCACCCCGTGAGCCATGGGAATACGGACGGTGTAGTCACAGTGGGCAATGGTCTCGGCGGCCAGGCCGTCCCCCTCGGTACCCAGAATGATGGCCAGACGTTCCTCCGCCATGAGCGCGGGGTCCTCAATGCTCACGGACCGGTCACTCAGGGCCATGGCGGCGGTGCGGAAGCCAAGCGCCTTCAGACGCTCCAAACCGGGGTGGGGCCAGTGGGTGTGGTCGCTGCCGATGTACGTCCAGGGGACCTGAAAGACCGTGCCCATGCTCACCCGGGCGGCCCGGCGGCAGAGGGGGTCGCAGCAGGTGGGGGTGAGCAGCACCGCGTCCATGTGGAGCGCGGCGGCAGAGCGGAAAATGGCGCCGATGTTGGTGCTGTCCACGATCCCCTCCAGCACGGCGATCCGGCGGGCGTCGGCGCACAGGGTTTCCACCTCCGCCTGCCGGGGACGGCGCATGGCGCACAGGATTCCCCGCGTGAGGGTGTAGCCGGTCAGCTGGGCCAGCACCTCCCGGTCGGCGGTATACACCGGGATCTGGGGACAGCGCTCCAGAAGTTCCTGCCCCTGTCCGGTGAGATGGCGCCGCTCCATAAGGAGGGCGAGGGGCTCACACCCGCCGTCCAGGGCCCGCCGGATGACCTTGGGGCTCTCCGCAATGAAGACGCCCTGCTCCGGCTCCAACCGGTTGCGCAGCTGGGCCTCGGTGAGGTGGGCAAAGACCGCCAGTTCCGGTGCACTGAGATCGGTTATCTCGATAATATGGGACATAGGGGTTCTCCTTCCCCGCTCAGCCGCCCGGGGCGGTGAAGCGATCAGATATTGGGCATTTTTGCGGTGGGCATCATAAGGACTTTGCCGGTGCCGCGGTAGACGTTGACCAGACCTTCCCCGGAGGCGGCCGAACCGAT
The DNA here is from genome assembly GCF_014982855.1 of Pseudoflavonifractor gallinarum. Classification (GTDB taxonomy): domain Bacteria; phylum Bacillota; class Clostridia; order Oscillospirales; family Oscillospiraceae; genus Pseudoflavonifractor_A; species Pseudoflavonifractor_A gallinarum. The sequence continues at coordinate 285,629 of NZ_JADCKF010000001.1, forward strand.
CAGGCTCTTTCCGGAGCGCTCCACCGTAAAGTCGAGGCTGCCGCTCCAGGCAATGGCATAGTTGCCGTCGATCTTGAGAACGTCGTTCTGGAGGGTGATCTCAACCAGCTCCTCCCGGGGGCAATCAGACTCGATACAGAAGGTGCCGCTTCCATTGAGGCTCAGGTTAAAGAGGCCTTCCCCACCGGCCACCGCCGAGGAGAAGTTGGAGCGCATGACAGCCTTGTGCTTGAGGTTGCTGTCACAGGCCAGGAAGAGACCGTCGTCCAGCACCACGCTGCCGCCCCAGTCGGCGCAGTCCAGCAGAATAAGATATTTATAGGTGGGCTCCAGGACCAAAAGACCATCGCCGGTATACTCAGGTTTGATAGTGGATTCGCCGCTGGCCTTGCCGCGCATGGCCTTTCCCAGCAGATCGGTCACGCCTTTGATGCCGGTGGTAGCATTCACATTGCCCAGCATCCACTGCATGGCGCCAGCCTGGATGGTGACATTAGCCTTGCTCAGATCACATACCAGCTGGCGTTTTTTCACATTCATCTGGGCGCAGTAATAGGCCTGCATGGCGGAATTGGGGGTTACGCTCAGGTCCCGCTGATACTCGATGACCTGGAAAGGGCCCAGTGCCGAGAGGACGGCAACGTCGTCGTTATCCAAAAAATTAGAGATTTGATACATCGTACTGCCTCCATTCGTCCATGATGATGGTAGTATTGTTTCCATGGGGTCAGACTCATTATAGGCAAGGCTGCGGGATTGTGCAAGTAGAAGCCGGGGAGCGGAGCGAGAATCTGTCCGGCTATACTGCAATCATACGCAACACTTTTTCGCACGGACCAATAAAAAGTCCGGCTTATGATAACACTTTTGATAGGCGGGATATTGTGCCAGAATATCTGCCCCGGGCAGCGGCTCCAGCATTTGCTCCAGCTGAAAACCGGCGGTCGAAAGGGCGTTGACGATGTCGGAAAAGGTGCGGTGGTATTTGATGACACCGTCCACGATCCAGGTGGTGGTCCGAATACCGGGAATGCCGTAATCGCTCAAATTATAGTGGTTGATGGTTCCGTCCTCATTCTGGGACCAGCGCGGACCCTTCCGCAGGGCCGTCGTAAAGGGATGCTCCTGGGAGAAGAGAAAGATTCCACCGTCGGCCAACAGCCGGTGGATCTGAGCGAGCAGCTGGTCAAAATCCTCCACATAATGTACAGCGAGGGAACTGAACACCACGTCAAACGTGCCATCCAGAGCGGAGAGGTCGCTCATACTCATGCGGACAAAGGAGATGCGTTCAGCGTTATTTTCCGCCTTTGCAATCTGGAGCATTTTTTCGGAGAGGTCCAGACCCGTCACATGAGACGCGCCCAGATGCAGAAATTCCCTGCAATTCTCCCCGTAACCGCAGCCCAGGTCCAGGACCCGCTTGCCGGACAGGTTTGGGCAGAGGGAAAAGAGCGCCGGTTTTTCCACAAGGTGATTGGCAGCGGATGGCTGCTCCCGCAACTTCCGGTAACCCTCAAAAAAGACCTCATTATCATAGATGTTCTGATCGTGCATGGCGGGAACCCCATCCTTTCTGTAAGAGAATAAAAAAGCCGGAGCAAGCGATACAAAGCTTGCTCCGACGTGGCACCCCTGGCGCGACTCGAACGCACTACATTCCGCTTAGGAGGCGGACCCTCTATCCTGGTGAGGTACAGGGGCGAATCGATCGGGATCTACCGATCACGATTTGTATTTTAACCGAAACGTAGGGGCCTGTCAACGGCGAAGCGCCCCGCCGATTTGAGAGGGAATCCTGCTCCAGGACAAAAAGCGCACGTATGAACCCCAGGTTTTGACACACGCATTGGGAAAATAGCTGAAAGAGGGCTCTAAACGTAAAAAAAGTTGCTTTTCCACCGGGCATAGCCTATAATATTCTCTGCTGATTGGGCGGCAGTGCAGAGGAGACCGGAATGTGAGCGGTCGATCCGGTGCTGCCGCAGCCGCCGAACATGGCACGGCCGCAGGAGCTCCCTCCCTGCGGGACGCCGGACCATGTGCCGGAGCGGGCGATCCGGACCGGGCGGCGCTAGTTTTTCGAGGGAGAGGTCATAAACCAACTTGTTTTAAGAGGTGCTTACCGTGCAGAATACCAAACTGAGAAACGTAGCCATTATCGCGCACGTCGACCATGGCAAGACCACCCTGGTGGACGAGATGCTCAAGCAGGGCGGCATTTACCGTGAAAACCAGGCCACGGTGGACCGTGTCATGGACTCCGGCGACCTGGAGCGCGAGCGCGGCATTACCATCCTGGCCAAGAACACCGCCGTGCACTATAAAGATGTCAAGATCAACATCGTGGATACCCCGGGCCATGCCGACTTCGGCGGCGAGGTGGAGCGTATCCTGAAGATGGTCAACGGCGTTATCCTGCTGGTGGACGCCGCCGAGGGCCCCATGCCTCAGACCCGCTTCGTGCTCTCCAAGGCCCTGGAGCTTGGTCACAAGGTCATCGTGGTGGTCAACAAGATCGACCGCCCCGACCAGCGCATCCATGAGGTCATGGACGAGGTGCTGGAGCTGCTGCTGGACCTGAACGCCACCGACGAGCAGTTTGAGTCCCCCACCCTGTTCTGCTCCGGACGTCAGGGCACCGCCTCCTACTCCCCCGATGTGCCCGGCACGGACCTCACTCCCCTCTTTGAGACCATCGTGGACTATATCCCCGCGCCCCAGGCCGATGTGGATGCTCCCTTCCAGATGCTGGTCTCCTCCATCGACTACAACGAGTTCGTGGGCCGCATCGCCATCGGCCGCATCGAGCGGGGCACCATTAAGCAGAACCAGGAGATCGCGGTGTGCAACTTCCACACCCCCGACGAGCCTGCCAAGAAGGCTAAGGCGGTCTCTCTCTACGAGTTTGACGGTCTGGGCAAGGTGCCGGTGACCGAGTCCTCCGCCGGCAATATCATTGCCATGAGCGGCATCGGCGACATCACCATCGGCGACACCATCTGTGCCCCCGACGCGGTGGAGCCCATGGAGTTCGTGCAGATCTCCGCCCCCACCATCGAGATGACCTTCTCGGTCAACGACTCCCCCTTCGCCGGCCGTGAGGGCAAGTTCGTCACCTCCCGTCAGCTGCGGGAGCGCCTCTTCCGGGAGACCCTGAAGGACGTCTCCCTCCGGGTCACCGAGACCGAGAACACCGACTCCTTCAACGTGGCCGGCCGCGGCGAGATGTCCCTGTCCATCCTGATCGAGACCATGCGCCGTGAGGGCTATGAGTTCCAGGTCTCTCCCCCCCGCGTGCTCTACCAGGAGATCGACGGCAAGAAGTGCGAGCCCATTGAGCGCCTGGTGGTGGATGTGCCTGCTGACTCCGTGGGCGCCGTTATGGAGAAGATCGGCTCCCGTAAGGGTGAGATCCTGGAGATGAACCCGGTGGGCGAGCGGATGAAGCTGGAGTTCCTGGTTCCCGCCCGTGGCCTGTTTGGCTACCGCAACGAGTTCCTGACCGACACCAAGGGCGAGGGCATCATGGCCTCGGTCTTTGAGTGCTACGCCCCCTACAAGGGCGACATCGCCCGCCGTGCCACTGGCTCCCTGGTGGCCTTCGAGACCGGCGAGGCGGTGACCTACGGCCTCTTCAACGCCCAGGAGCGCGGCTCCCTCTTCATCGGGCCCGGTACCCCGGTCTACGCCGGCATGGTGGTGGGCGAGACGCCCAAGCAGGAGGATATCTCGGTCAACATCTGCAAGAAGAAGCAGCTGACCAACATGCGCGCCTCCGGCTCGGATGAAGCCCTGCGTCTGACCACGCCCCGCCAGATGTCTCTGGAGCAGTGCCTGGAGTTCCTCAGCGACGACGAGCTGCTGGAGGTCACGCCTGAGAACCTGCGCCTGCGCAAGCGCATCCTCAGCCACGCTGACCGTATGAAGGCCCTGAAGGGGAATAAGTAAGTCTGTATGCTGTGACAGGGGGCAGCCCGGAAGGGCTGCCCCCTGTTTTTATGTCCGGCGCAACTTGCGCAGGAAGGTATCCCAGGATTCCACATGCAGTTTGGGAAGCTGGATCTCATTCTGATAGCGCAGGGCGCCCTCCTTCTCGTCGTCCACGGTCCGTCCGCCGATGATGATATAGTAGATACTCAGCTCCTTGCAGGGATCCACCCGAAGATGTCCATATGGCCCCAAAAGGGCGTTGTGCGGACGTGCGCCACCCTCCACCTGGCTGCGCAGTGCATGCATCCGGTCGTGAAAGTCCCGGTGGTGCTGGATGATATGGTACTGGCGCTCCTGGAGCTGTGTGCGGGCAATGTCGATCTGGTGGTTAAATTTCCGATAGCCGCTTTGGGTGGCCAGGGGAAAATCCGCCCCCTTTATTTCAATCAGCGTGACCTTCATCCAGGAGCAGCCGGAAAAGACGGCAAAATCCACCCGCCCACCGTCCCCGATGGGCAGCTCGGAGAAGGCGATATACTCGTCTTCCGGATGGGCGTAGACTTCCGACAACAGAGAGAGATCCCGCTTGATCAGACGGGCAAGCTCCTGCTCCCCTGCGCCCATCTGTACAAGGTGCTCCAGCTCGGCCTTTGTCACCCGGTTTTCCCACAGCTCCAGACGCCGCCGGGTAATCTCAGGCGGCTCCGGACAGCCCAGACGGCGGTCCGGGTCGATCTGGGCCTGGGCCCGCAGTACCTCAGTATAGAGGCGCTTGTCCTGTTTCAGACGGGTGGAAAACTCCCTTTTTACACATCCCAGAGTTTGGAGCAGCTCTGCCGCAGGCGCTTTCCGCCAATGGTCTATCTCCCAGGGACAGTCGGGATCAATCTCCCAAAAGGCATCGGAGGAGAACCAGTGCGCCGGCTCATGGAGGAATACCCGGCTTCCGGGCAGGAGGTGACCGACCTCTTTGAGTCGCTCCACCAGGGATTGGGTTGCGTTCTGTATAGAGGTAGAGGTGTTTTCCCGCTCCAAATCGGTGAGCACCACACAGCATTCCTGCTGCGTATTCAGGAAGAGACGTACCCGGCAAATGCCGTCCTTGAAGTGTCCGGTGGGATACCGGAAGATAAAATCACTCAATTTCATGGTTTCTTATTTTCTCCGGCCAATAATGTGCGGCGTATTTTTGCAGCTGACGTATGCAGGTTTGATATTTCTCCTGATCAAATACCAGACAGCGGCGGATCTCCGGCTCCTGGTAGCCCTCCGACAGAAAACTGGCCAGCCGGCGGCAGTCAGGCGGAAGGCCCCGGAGAAACTCCCGCCAGAGCAGGCCATCCTCCGGACTTTTGCAGAGCGGGCTCCGGAGGCACTCATATCCTGAGAGCCACCCTCCCCCGTCCGGGGCAAAAAGAGCGTCCAGTGACCGGCAGGTTACCGGCCGCTGCCGGGTTTCGGCCCGTCGTAATTCAACCAGGGCATCCTTGACCAGACAGAGACTGCGCGCCCAGGGGAGGCGTTTTTTCCTCCAGTAGGGATTTGTCTGGCGGAAGGTCAGATAGGCGGCCCACCCCTCCTGGATGCAGTCCTCCGGATCCAGGCCCTTGGTCCCATACAATTGACAGGTCATCCGAATAAATTCGGCCACGCCTGGATCATAATACCTTTCCTTCATCCTGGCTCCCCGCCGGACCGGACCGACGCTTTGTGCGGCTGCCCTGCTTTTTGGCTACCTCAGCCGGGTGAGGTGGGGGGTCTCCGGCAACACAGTTCCCCACCCAGGCCAGATTTTCCTCATCCCACTCCATATGGTAAGAGACAGGGAAGGAGAAACCCATGGCCTCCAGACTGCAATAGAGCTCGTCTACCTTTGTATGGCATGCTTTTTGGGGAAATGCGACCGGGTGAGACTGCTTTGCCGCCAAATAAAGGGATTTTCCATCCGATGACAAAAAAACCGTGGCCTTTCGATCGGGGAATTTTTCGAGAATGGTTCGCGTGAGGGAAAGCCGTCCGAAGGGAGTTACTTTTGCGAGCTCTCCCATAGTATTGGGGCGGATTTGTATAAGACTGTCCCAATGAATCTGTGCCATGGAGCTCCTCCTTCTTTTTGTAAGACTTGGAATACGTTCATTCCAAGTCCCTATTATATGCTTTCAGATATTCTTTTTCTACAAATTATGGAACAATTATACCCGATTCGACCAATCGGACATCCAGGCTGCGGAAGAGGCGGCTGTGCGGAAGAAGCCGTTCAATCGGGAAAAAGAGAAAGGGTGCTTTTACAAATGGATCTTCAGATTCGTACCGTTACACCTGCCGACCTGGATGCGGTCTGTCAGGTGGAAAACGCCGGTTTTCCGCCGGCAGAGGCGGCCACCCGCGCGGCCTTCCAGTACCGGATCGCCGCCTTCCCGGAGTGGTTTTTGGTGGCCGAGGAACAGGGACGCGTGGTGGGACTGCTCAATGGTCCGGCCACCCGGGAACGCTTTATCTGCGATGCCATCTACGAGCCGGGCGGAGCGGACGGCGAGGGGGAGACCATGGCCATTCTGGGCCTGGCCGTCCTGCCGGAGTACCGCCGGAACGGGGTGGCCGCCCAACTGATGAAAGCCTATCTCGCCAAAGCCCGGCAGGCCGGAAAGCGCCGTGTGGTGCTCACCTGCAAGGAAAAATTGATCCACTACTATGAGCGATTCGGCTTTTCCAACTGCGGTGTGTCCCAGTCGGTCCACGGCGGCGCTGTATGGTATGATATGGAGTGTATCCTGGCCTGAACCGGCCCGGAGAGCACGAAAATGGAGCGTCCATCCCGGACGCTCCATTTTTTATACCCTGGATTCTAGTGAAAAATTTCCCTTGACATTTGGCCGTCCACTGTCTAAAATACGCTTAAATCATTTTAATTAAATTTTTTTAACTAAAATGCAAAAAACGACAACAGGCGACCCTGTCGCAGAAGGAGTTTCTTTATGTTTGAAAAAGTGCGTGATATCATCGTTGCCAACCTGAGCTGTGATCCCGAGAGCGTGACCATGGAGGCCAGCCTGACCGAGGACCTGGAGCTGGATTCCCTGGACGCGGTGGATCTGAACGCCGCTCTGGAGGAGGAGCTGGGTGTGGCCATGCCCGACGAGGTCCTCAAGGACGTGCAGACCGTGGGCGACATTGTCCGCTACCTGGAAGAGCACGCCTAAGCCATGGATTTCAAAGAGATTTGCGCGCTGATGGAGCGTTTTGAGGCCAGCTCCATTCAGCATTTCGAGCTGGAGCAGAAGGATTTCCGCCTGGCGCTGGATAAAGCCCTGCCTGCGGTGCCCGCGGTCATTCCCGCCCCTGTGCCGGGTGCGGTGATTCCGGCGGCTCCGGCCCCCGCTGCTCCTGCCCCGGCCGCCCCGGCTCCGGCCCCGGAAGCCGAGGGGAGCTTTATCAAGGCTCCTCTGGTGGGTACCTTCTATGCCGCCTCCTCCCCCGACGCCGCTCCCTTTGCCCCTGTGGGCACGGCGGTCAAGAAGGGGCAGACCGTGTGCATCCTGGAGGCCATGAAGATGATGAGCGAGGTCCCCGCCCCCGCCGACGGCATCATCGCCGAGGTGCTGGTGTCGGACGGAGAGCTGGTGGGCTTTGACCAGCCCCTCTTCCGCCTCAAGTAAGGAGAGAACCATGTTCAAGCGCGTTTTGATCGCCAACCGTGGCGAGATTGCGGTGCGGGTCATCCGCGCCTGTCAGGAGCTGGGCGTGGAGACCGTGGCGGTGTACTCCACCGCCGACGCCGATTCCCTCCACGTCCAGCTGGCCACCCGCGCGGTCTGCGTGGGACCGGCCCGGGCGGCGGAGAGCTATCTCAACCTCCCCGCCCTTCTCACCGCCGCCACCGAGAGCGGCTGCGACGCCGTGCATCCCGGATACGGCTTTCTGTCGGAGAACGCCGAGTTTGCCGACCTGTGCGCCAAGTGCGGCCTGACCTTCATCGGGCCCAGCGGCGACATCATCCGGCAGATGGGCAACAAGTCGGCGGCCCGGGCCCTCATGCAGGCCCACCAGGTCCCTGTGGTGCCCGGATCGGACGGTCCCGTGCCCGATGCCCAGACTGCCCTGGACCTGGCCGGGACCATCGGCTATCCGGTCCTCCTCAAGGCCAGCGCCGGCGGCGGCGGCCGGGGAATGCGCCGGGTGGACGCTCCGGAGGACCTGGAGCGGCTCTTCCACGAGGCCAAAAGTGAGGCCGAGGCCTGCTTTGGCAACGGCGAGCTCTATCTGGAAAAGCTCATTCTCAACCCCCGCCACATTGAATTTCAGATCCTGGCCGATACCCAGGGGCATGTCATCCACCTGGGGGAGCGAGACTGCTCCATCCAGCGCAAGAACCAGAAGCTGGTGGAGGAATCTCCCTCCAAGGCCCTGACCCCGGAGCTCCGGGAGGCCATGGGCGCGGCCGCCGTGGCCGCGGCGAAAGCCGCCGGCTATGTGAATGCCGGCACCATCGAGTTCGTGCTGGATCAGGAGGGACACTTCTATTTCATCGAGATGAATACCCGCATCCAGGTGGAGCATCCGGTCACCGAGCTGGTCTCCGGCCTGGATCTGGTGAAGGAGCAGCTGCGCATCGCCGCGGGGCTCCCCCTCTCGGTGGAGCAGGACGAGGTGGTCCTCCGGGGCCACGCCATCGAGTGCCGCATCAACGCCGAGGATTTCCGCCACGGCTTCCGTCCCTGTCCGGGCCGGACCGGCTTCCTCCATCTGCCCGGAGGCCCCGGCGTGCGGGTGGACACCCTGCTCTATAACGGCTATGAGGTCAGTCCCTTCTATGACTCCCTGGTGGCCAAGCTCATTGTCCACGCCCCCACCCGGCTGGAGACCATCCGCCGGATGCGCCGGGCGCTGGCCGAGCTGGTCATCGAGGGCTATCCCACCACCGCCGACTTTGCCCACCTGCTGCTCCACCACCCCGATTTTGTCCGGGGCCAGTACGACACGGGATTTCTGGCCGGACACATGGACGAGATCCTCTCGTGGGACTGCGGCGGGGCATCCAACTAAGGTATAAGGAGGCGAGCAAGCCTTGAATCACCTCTTTCGTGCCCGCCGGGAGCGGCTCATGCAGCTCCAGCAGCAGCGGGGACTGCGGGAAAAGGCCGCAGTCAAGCGCCCGGAGGCCGCGGTCTTTGAGAAATGTCCCGCCTGCGGGGCGGCCATCTCCAAGCGGGACCTGGTCCGGGCCCTGTATGTGTGCCCCCAGTGCGGCCATCACCACAAAATCGGTGCCTATCTGCGCCTGTCCATGCTCCTGGACCCCCACACCTTCCAGGAGCTGGACGAGCGCTTTTCCATGCCCAATGTGCTGAACTTCCCCGGCTATGATGAGAAGCTGGCCCAGCTCCGGCGTACCACCGGCCTCACGGAGGGAGTGGTCACGGCCAAGGGCAAGGTCAACGGCCGCCCCATCATCGCCGCCGTACTGGATAGCCAGTTCCTCATGGGAAGCATGGGGGTGGCCGTAGGCGAGAAGATCACCCGGGCAGTGGAACTGGCCCGGAAGCAGCGCCTTCCGCTGGTCATCTTCTCGGCCAGCGGCGGCGCCCGGATGCAGGAGGGGATCCTCTCCCTCATGCAGATGGCCAAGACCAGCGCTGCGCTGGAGAAGTTCTCCCAGTCCGGCGGACTCTACATCTCGGTCTTTACCCACCCCACCACCGGCGGGGTGACAGCCTCCTTTGCCTCGCTGGGAGACTATACCCTGGCCGAGCCGGGGGCCCTCATCGGCTTTGCCGGGCCCCGGGTCATTGAGCAGACCATCGGCCAGAAGCTCCCCGAGGGCTTCCAGCGGGCCGAATATCTGGAGGAGCACGGCTTTGTGGATCAGATCGTCCCCCGGGCCCAGATGCGGGAGACCATCTCCCTCCTCCTCACACTCCACGAGAAGGGAGGCAAGCTCCGTGATTAAAGAAGTGGAAGCCAAGATGGCGGTCATGGACCAGGAGCTCGCCGCTCTGGGAGATGCGGCGGACGCCGCCTCCCAGATCCGCCGTTCCCAGCTTCTCCGGGACAAGGAGGAGCTTCTCCAGGCCTGCCGGGACTGTACCCCCGAGGACCGGGTCTACCTGGCCCGCCACACCGGGCGTCCGGGGACCGCGGATTTCATCCAGGCCCTCTTTACCGACTTTTTTGAGTGCAAGGGGGACCGGCTGTGCCGGGAGGACCCCAGCATTCTGGGCGGCGTGGCCCTCTACCACGGCCTTCCGGTCACCGTTCTGGGCCACCGGAAGGGAAAAAATCTGGAGGAAAACATGGCCTGCAACTTCGGCATGCCCTCCCCGGAGGGCTACCGCAAGGCCCAGCGGCTCATGAAGCAGGCGGAAAAGTTCGGCCGTCCCATCATCACCTTTGTGGACACCCCCGGCGCCTACCCCGGCCTGGAAGCCGAGGCCCACGGCCAGGGAGAGGCCATCGCCTCCAGCCTGGCCCTGATGTCCGCCCTGGAGGTGCCGGTGATCACTGTGGTCATCGGCGAGGGCGGGAGCGGCGGCGCCCTGGCGCTGGCCGTGGCCAACCGGGTGCTCATGCTGGAGAACGCGGTCTACTCCGTGCTCTCCCCCGAGGGTTTTGCCTCCATCCTCTGGAAGGACTCCAGCCGTGCGGGCGAGGCCGCCGGGATCATGAAGCTCACCGCCGCCGACCTCCATGGGCTGGGCGTGGCCGACGAGGTCATCCCCGAGCCCCTGGGCGGCGCTCATCTGGAGCCGGAGAGCGTGTACCGCGCGGTGGACCGGGCCATCCACACCCATCTGGCCCAGCTGCTCAAGCTGCGCTCTCCTGCTGCCCACCGCTATCAGAAATTCCGTGAAATGGGCCTCAACGCCCGAAAGGAGGCCCTATGAGAGGACTGCGTTTTGTATCCATCGCCCGGTATGTGCCGGAGAAGGTCGTGACCAATGACGATCTCAGCCGCATCGTGGATACCAACGACGAGTGGATCCGCACCCGCACCGGCATCGGCGAGCGGCATTTTTCCGAGGGGGAGACCGCGGTAGACCTCTGCGTCGGAGCGGCCCGTCTGGCCCTGGAGCGCGCCGGCATTGCGCCGGAGGAGCTGGCCGGATGCATCGTGGCCACCTGCACCCCCGACCACGCCTCTCCCTCCAACGCCTGCCTGGTGCAGGCCGCGCTGGGACTGCCCGAGAACATCCCCTGTTATGACATCAGCGCCGGGTGTACCGGCTTCCTCTACGGTCTGGAGACCGTCCGGGGCATGCTGGCCCTGGAGGAGAAGAAAAAGTACGCCCTTCTCATTGGCTGTGACCAGCTCAGCCGGGTCATCGACATGACCGACCGGAGCACCTGCGTTCTCTTCGGAGACGGCGCGGGCGCGGCGGTGCTGACGCTGGAGGACCGGCTCTGGCACGCCGACCTGGGCAGCCGGGGCAACGCCGAGGTGCTCTGGCTCAACGGTCCCGGCCCCGAGACCACCTATATCCACATGGACGGCCCCGGCGTCTACCGCTTCGCGGTGGATGCCCTGCCCTCCTGTGCCCGTACACTGCTGGACAAGAGCGGCCTGACCCTGGACGACATCGACTGGATCGTCCCCCACCAGGCCAACCGCCGCATCATTGAGACGGCGGCCAAGCGTCTTCACGCCCCGCTGGAGAAGTTTTATCAGAATATGGAGCGCTACGGCAATACCTCCGCCGCCTCCGTTCCCATCGCGCTGGACGAGATGGTGGAACAGGGACTGCTCAAGCGGGGACAGAAGGTGCTGGCCGTGGCCTTTGGCGCGGGCCTCACCTGGGGCGGCGCCCTGTTCGAGTGGTAAGGGCTGTCTCTCCCACTCCGAAAGGAAGGTTTACATGAAACTCAACGAGATCCTGGGGACCGAGTTCCCCTTTATCCAGGGCGGCATGGCCAACATCGCAACCGGCGGATTTGCCGCTGCCGTTTCCAACGCGGGCGCCCTGGGCCTCATCGGCGCGGGCGGCATGAGCCCGGAGTCCTTCCGGGAGAACATCCATCTGTGCCGCACCCTGACCGATAAGCCCTTCGGCGTAAACATCATGCTCATGCATCCCCAGGCCGACGAACTGGCCCGGATCGCCGCCGAGGAGAAGGTGGCGGTCATCACCACCGGCGCGGGCAGCCCCGGTCCCTATGTCTCCATGTGGAAGGAGTCGGGGGCCAAGGTCTTCCCCGTAGTCTCCGCGGTCTCTCTGGCCAAGATGATGGCCAAGGCCGGGGTGGACGGCGTCATTGCCGAGGGCACCGAGAGCGGCGGCCATGTGGGTGAGACCACCACCATGGCCCTGGTCCCCCAGGTGTGCGACGCGGTGGACATCCCCGTGATCGCCGCCGGCGGCATTGCCGACGGCCGTCAGCTGCTGGCCGCCTATGCCCTGGGCGCCTGCGGCGCACAGCTGGGCACCTGTCTGCTGGTGAGCGAGGAGTGCCCCATCCACGAGAACTACAAGCAGGCGGTCATTGCCGCCAAGGATCGCTCCACCGTGGTCACCGGCCGCTCGGTGGGCGCCCCGGTCCGGGTCATCAAGAACCAGATGACCAAGGACTACCTGGCCCGGGAGAAGGCTGGCGCCGACAAGATGGAGCTGGAGCACTTTACCCTGGGAAGCCTGCGCCGGGCCGTCTTTGACGGCGACACCCGCACCGGCAGCCTCATGGCCGGACAGGTGGCCGGTATGGTCCACAGCATCCGCCCCCTGCGCGCCATCTTTGAGGAGCTCCAGGCCCAGTCTGAGGCCTGCCTGCGGGCGCTGAACCAGTCCAGATAACCGGGACGGCACCCGTCCCAGATCAATGAACGAGGAGCGCACTATGAAACTCGCCTTTTTATACGCCGGCCAGGGCGCCCAGCATGTGGGCATGGGCCGGGATTTCTACGAGCAGTTCCCCCTGTTCCGGGACGTGTTTGACGCCGCACCCGTGGACTTTGACCTGAAAAAGCTCTGCTTTGAGGGCCCGGAGGAGCAGCTCTCCGATACCCGATACACCCAGCCCTGCATGGTGGCCTTTGCCGCCGGCGTGACGGGGCTGCTCTACCAGGCGGGCATCCACCCCGCCATGGCCGCCGGGCTGAGCCTGGGGGAGTACTCTGCCCTCACTGCCGCCGGCGTGTTCGACCCCAAGACCGCCATTGAGCTGGTGGCCTTCCGGGGCAAGGCCATGGCCGAGGCTGTCACCGGCCGTCCCTGCGGCATGGCCGCGGTGCTTCATCTGGAGCGGGAAAAGCTCCAGGCCGCCTGTGACGCCGCCTCCGCGCTGGGGGTGGCCGAGATCGCCAACTACAACTGCCCCGGGCAGCTGGTCATCGCCGGGGACGCCGCGGCAGTGGAGAAAGCCGGGGAGCTGGCCAAGGAGGCGGGCGCCCGCCGGGTGGTCCCCCTGAAGGTGAGCGGTCCCTTCCACACCTCCCTCATGGCCCCCGCCGGGGATGCCCTGCGGGAGAAATTCCAGACCGTATCCTTCCACGCCATGTCCTTCCCCGTCCTCTTCAACTGCAAGGGAGATGTGCTGGGCGAGGGGGACACCATCCCGGGTCTGCTGGAGCGCCAGGTCCAGAGCAGCGTTTATCTGGAGGACACCATCCGCCGCATGGCCGAGCACGGGGTGGACACCTTCGTGGAGATCGGTCCGGGCAAGACTCTCTCGGGCTTTGTCCGCAAGACGGTCAAGGATGTGACCACCTATTCCATTGACACCGTGGAGGACCTGAACGGGGTCCTTGCCGCGCTGAAAGGAGCATAACGATGAATCTCACCGGAAAGAACGCCCTGGTCACCGGCGGCAGCCGTGGCATCGGCCGGGCCGTGTGCCTGGAGCTGGCCCGTCAGGGGGCCAATGTGGCAGTCAACTATGCCGGAAACGCCCAGGCCGCCGAGGAAGTGGCCGCCGCCTGCCGCGCGCTGGGGGTGGAGTCCTTTGCTGTCCAGGCCGACGTGGCCGATGCCGCGGCAGTGGACGCCATGGTGAAGCAGGTCATCGAGACCTTTGGTTCCCTCCACATCCTGGTCAACAACGCGGGCATCACGAAAGACAAGCTGGCCCTCCAGATGAAGGAGGAGGAGTTTGACGCCGTGGTAGACACCAACCTGAAGGGCGCCTTCCTCTGCATGAAGGCGGCCTACCGGCCCATGATGAAGCAACGCTACGGGCGCATCATCAACCTCTCCAGCGTGGTGGGCCTGCGGGGCAATCCCGGCCAGGCCAACTATGCCGCCAGCAAGGCCGGACTCATCGGCATGAGCAAGTCCATCGCCAAGGAGCTGGCCAGCCGCAACGTCACCGTAAATCTGGTGGCTCCCGGCTTTATCGACACCGATATGACTGCCGTGCTGCCCGAGGCCGCGCGGGAGGCTCTCCTGAAATCCATCCCCATGGGCCGCCTGGGACAGAGCGAGGACGTGGCCCGGGCCGTGGCTTTCTTTGCCGCCGAGGAGGCGGGATATATCACCGGCCAGGTCCTCTGTGTAGACGGCGGCATGGCGGTATAAGCTCTCCGAAAGGAAGGAACAGTATGGAAAAACGACGCGTTGTCATCACCGGCATGGGCGCCATCACACCCATCGGCAAGACAGCCGAGGAGTCCTGGGTCGCGGCCAAGGCCGGTGTGTGCGGAATCGATACCATCCAGCAGTACGACACCTCCAAGATGAAGGTCAAGGTGGCCGGAGAGGTCAAGGATTTTCAGGCGGAGGACTATCTGGAGCGCCGGGAGGCCCGGCGTATGGACCGGTTCACCCAGTTTGCCATGGTGGCCGCCGCCCAGGCGATGGAACAGAGCGGCCTTGACCTGGAGCAGGAGGACGCCGCCCGCTGCGGCGTGGCAGTCTCCAGCGGTATCGGCGGCATGACCACCATCCAGAACGAGTGCCTCAAGGGGGCGGAGAAGGGCTTTGACCGGGTCTCCCCCTTCTTTATCCCCATGATCATCCCCAACATCGCCGCGGGACAGATCGCCATCAAGTACGGCCTTCAGGGCATGTGCACCTGCCCTGTGGCAGCCTGCGCCGGCGGCAGCAACGCGGTGGGCGACGCCTTCCGCCACATTCGGGACGGCTATGCCGAGGTCATGGTCTGCGGCGGCGCCGAGTCCACCATCGCGGAAATCGGCATGGGCGGCTTCACCAGCCTCCACGCCGTCACCACCGTATCCGATCCGGCCCGTGCCTCCATCCCCTTTGACGCCGAGCGCTCCGGCTTCGTCATGGGCGAGGGCGCCGGCATCCTGGTGCTGGAGGAGTACGAGCATGCCAAGGCCCGCGGCGCCAAGATCCTGGGCGAGATCGTGGGCTACGGTGTCAACTGTGATGCCCATCACATCACCGCTCCCTGCCCCGACGGCGCGGGTGCGGCCGCCTGCATGAAGCTGGCCCTTCAGGACGCGGGCATCGCCCCGGAGGAAGTGGACTACATCAACGCCCACGGCACCTCCACCCCCCTCAACGACTCCGGCGAGACCCAGGCTGTCAAGTCCGCCTTCGGCGAGCACGCCTACAAGCTGATGATGAGCTCCACCAAGTCCATGACCGGCCATTTGCTGGGCGCCAGCGGCGCGGTGGCCGCCATCTTCTCGGTGCTGGCCCTGCGGGATCAGTTTGCGCCCCCCACCATCCACTATCAGGTCCCCGATCCCGCCTGTGATCTGGACATCGTGCCCAATGAGGGCCGCAGCGCCACCATCCGGCACGCCATGGTCAACGCCTTTGGCTTCGGCGGACACAACGCCAGCCTCATCTTCAAGCGTCTGGAGGAGTAAGACATGGAACTGGACATCAAGGAGATCATGGAGATCCTGCCCCACCGTCCCCCCTTCCTGCTGGTGGACCGGATCGTGGAGTGCGAGCCCGGCAAGTCGGCCAAGGGCATCAAGTGCGTGAGCATGAACGAGCCCTTCTTCCCCGGCCACTTCCCTGGTCAGCCCATCATGCCCGGGGTGCTCATCCTGGAGGCCCTGGCCCAGACCGGCGCGGTGGCCGCGCTGAGCCTGCCCGAGAACCGGGGCAAGCTGGCCGTGTTCGGCGGGGTCAAGAACTGCCGCTTTAAAAAGCCGGTCACGCCCGGAGATGTGCTGGAGCTCTCCTGTGAGCTGGTGGAGCAGCGGGGCCCCATCGGCTACGGAAAGGCCGTGGCCCGGGTGGGCGGAAAGATCGCCGCCCAGGCTGAGCTGACCTTTGTGATCCAGTGACATCCGGTTGCCTCCGCGGCGGAAGTTTGGTAGAATAGAGACAATTATGGGAACGAGTGCGGAGGAAGGGTTTATGCTGGATCAGACATTCAACAGCGTGTATACCAAATTCAAGCTCCATTTTTATAAGGCGGTGTTTTCCCGTTTTCAGGACCGGGAGGCCAGTCTCACCACAGTGGAGACCTTCTGCATGGAGATCATCATGGCGCTGGGCCGGCCGACCATCAATGAGTTTGCCCGGTTTGTCAACATCTCGCCGCCCAATGCGGCCTATAAGGTCAACAGCCTGATTCAAAAGGGGTATGTCCGCAAGGAGCAGTCGCCGGAGGACAAGCGGGAGTATCACCTCACCGTGACCCAGAAGTACATCGACTACTACAACATCAGCTATGGCTATCTGACCACGGTGATGGAGCGCATCAAGCACCGCTTCCCCGCCGAGGATGCCAAGCGGCTGGAGGAAATGCTCCGCATTATCTCCTCCGAGCTGATGCCTGAGATCTCTCTCCCCGCCGAGTCCCCTGTCCCCTGACCGAATCCTTACGCCCGGCCGCCGGAATCCCCGGCGGCCGGGCGTTTTTCACGCACCGCCCTCTCCCTCCCGGCATATGGTGAGTTGGAATGAATTTACCGAAACGGAGGGTCTTTTCTATGGGTGCAACGCCACGGATTCAATTCTATCTGGGAGCCAATTCCCCACAGGGGTTTTATTCCATCTATGACCAGCTGCTCGCCCCCGGGCCAGTGGAGGACTATTTTCTCCTCAAGGGCGGGCCGGGCTGTGGAAAATCCACCCTGATGCGGCGGGTGGGAAAGGCCATGGAGGAGCACGGCCTGGGCGTGGAGTATATCCAGTGCTCCGGCGATCCCGATTCTCTGGACGCCGTACATATCCCGGCACTCCACGCCGCGGTGGTGGACGCCACCGCGCCCCATGTCATCGAGCCCACCTGTCCCGGCGCAGTGGAGCGGTACGTGAACCTGGGTGAGTGCTATGATACTCCCGCCCTCAAAGCCATCCGGGAGGAGCTGACCGGGTGCATGGAGGGCTATCCGGAGTGCTACCGCCGGGCCTACCGCTGCCTGGCCGCCGCCGCCCAGATCGAGGCCGATCGCCGCGCCCTGCTCCTCACTCCAGCGGTGGAGGCCCGGATGGTCAAGCGGGCCAGGGGCATCCTCTCCCGGGAGTGCAAGCGGACCGGCAAGGAGCCCGGCCAGGCCAAATATCGCTTCCTGGACGCCATCTCTTGCAAGGGCGTGCAGTGCAACTTTGAAACAGCCGAGGGGCTGTGCCGCCGAATCTATGAGCTGTGCGACAGCTGGGGGCTTGCCCATCCCCTTCTGGCCTACCTGGCGGCGGGCGCCCGGGCGGCGGGGTACGACGTGATCCTCTGCCCCGACCCCATGGACCCGGAGCGGCTGCGCCATGTGCTCATCCCCGCGCTGTCGCTGGGGTTTGTGTCCAGCACGCCCACCCTGCCCTACCCGGGCAAGCGGCCCTACCGCCGCCTGCGCATCGACGCCATGGCCGACCAGGAGCAGCTGCGGCGGAACAAGGGACGGCTGCGCTTCTCCCGCAAGATGTCGGCCGCCCTGGTGGACGAGGCGGTGGAGGCCATGGCCCAGGCCAAAGCCATGCACGACGCGCTGGAGGCCCTCTATAACCCCCATGTGGACTTTGACCGGGTCCACGCCCAGGCGGACGCCATCGCCGCGGAACTGCTGGAGCGGGCCTGAACGAAAAAAGACCGTACGGAGATGCTGCTCCGTACGGTCTTTTGTGTCAGGACTGGATGCGGCCGGCATACCAGCCGGTGACGCCGTCTTTCTTGGCCAGATAACCCCGGGAGGTGGTGCGCACGATGGAGAGTACATCCCCCGGCTCCACCGGGAGGCGGTAGTCGGTGGAATCCTCACACCGGGTCACGCCCCCCTTTTCATAGAGATACTCGGTGAGGATGTCCAGTACCCGGCCGCTGGCCAGGTGGCGGCAGCGGGAGAACTCCTCCCCCCACTCCAGCACCTCCACTGGGTTTTCGTGCCAGCGGATGTTGATGGAGCCGGTGGAGGCCTCCTGACGGTCCAGAGCCACGGCGGTGGGAAAACCGTCATAGCTCTGCCAGGAGAAGTCCTCCGACTCCCCATCCGGGATGATGAGGGCGTTGAGCTGTCCGTCCCATTTGAGCTGACAGCCGCCGTCGATGCTGATGATGTGCCGCTCCGGCAGGATGATGGGGGCCGCCGAGGGGATACTGGGGTCATAGAGGGTGACTGGCCAGTGGCCCACCACCACCCAGCGGTGGAAGGACAGGCCCAGGCTCAGGAAATTGTCATTTTTCATACACCGCCAGGCGGTAAGCTGTTCCAGCCGGTCCTCCCGGTACACCCCGCCGTGGACAAAGAGGAAACGGTCACTCAGCAGGATGGTGGGCAGGGAGCGAAGAAAGGCCAGTTCCGGGGCAAAGCGCTCCTGGATGACGGCGCGCAGATTGGGAAAGTCCGCCGGGCTCTCCAGCGGCACCCCTACCTCCCGGGCCATCTGGGTGAGGACACACTTCTCTCCCCAGCCAAAGACATAGCTGTTGTAAAACTCCGGCGGGATGTCAGGGGTCTGGTCCACAAAGTGGAAGGTCAGATTGTCGCAGTTGCCGCAGAGCATATGGACCTCATAGTGCTCACGCAGGGACATGACATAGCGCAGAGTGGCCAGACTGTCCACGCCCTTCTCCAGCACGTCCCCCAGGAGGATGAGGATGTCGTCCGCACAGAAGCCCACCTGCCGGAGCAGGGCCTTGAAAAAGGTGAGGTTGCCGTGTATATCGCTGATGACCAGTACCCGGCGCCCCGCCGGTAGCTGGATATGTTCTACCTTAGCCAGTTCCATGGTGTTTCCTCGTCTGATCGTTGAAATGAAAGCGTTTTATCTATTCTAGCACAGTTTTTTCCCGGTGCAAAGCGGGGGTCCTGGGTAGAAAAATGAAAAAAATAGAAAATGCTGTCTCAAAAAGGCAGGCTCATCCGTTATAATAGCAGGGAAAATATCTGCGTTCTACACTGAGAAGTTTAAAACGCGGAGTGAGGAGAGGATAACATGCTGTCCCTTTGTCTGTCGCTGCTGGAGAGCGATGGGGACCGGGCGCTTTTCCGGGAGTTCCACGGCCGGTATGAGCGCAGACTTTACGCCGTGGCCCTGGGTCTGCTGAGGGACCCGCGGCGGGCGGAGGACGCCGTGCAGGAGGCTATGGTCCATATCGCCGGACACTTCGACCAGTTCAAAAAAATTTTTGAGGAAGATTGTCTCAAAATCGGTCCCTGGGCCGTTATCATAGTGAAACACGCCGCGCTGGATCTGCTGCGGCAGGAGGAACGGCTTGCTGCCCTGCCGGAACACTGGGAGGCCCAGGCCGCCGAGACCGCGGAGAGCGAGGACGGTTACCGCCGTCTGGTGGAGCTCATCCGTTCCATGCCGGACCGGGACCGAGAGGTGCTGGAGCTGCGCTTCGTGCGGGAGTGGGAGATCCGGGACATTGCCCGCCGCCTGTCCATCAGCGAGACCACCGCCCGCAAGCGGGTGGACCGGGCCCGCGCCCGGTTGGTGGCGGTACTGCGGAGGGAGGGATATGAGCATGGGAAGTGAGTGGGATGAGCGGCTGCGGGCTGCCCTTCTGGAGGCGGCCCGGCTGGACGGGGAGGCGGATTTTGCCGCCCTGTCCGGGGAGCCGGACTTTTCCCAGGACTACCTGCGGGAGCGCGAACGACTCCTGCGCGATCCGTTCCGCTATGCCAGGCGGCGCTCCAGGTTTGGGTATAAGGCCGTTCTGTGGTATGCGGCCTGCGCGCTGGTGACCCTGTGTCTGTCTGCCGCGCTGGTCCTGGCCACGAATCCGGCGGCCCGGGCCTGGGTGGTGCGGATGTGGAGCACCTGGCGCCCGGAATATACGGAGTATCAATTTCAGGGGGACGGAACAGAACCTGCCCCGCTGGGCGTCTGGCGGCCTACCTATGTGCCGGAGGGGTATGAGGAATGGGGGAAAGATGAAACAGGTTCTCTGCGTTCTATTGATTATGTTAATGATAAAGACTATTTTCTCTCTTTAACCTATATGCCGTTATCTAATGAAGGAAATATCCTGTTGGATAATGAACACAATGTATTCCATCGAGTTACCATTCATGGATTGCCCGCCGATCTATATACAGGAATTGAAGAAGATGACCCAAGCACAGTTATTTGGGCCGATGAGGAGGCGGGGATGGTTTTTTCCCTCAGAGGGGTTTTAAGTGAAGAGGAGCTGCTCTATATGGCGGAGAGCATTGCGCCTACGTCCTGAGCTTTGTTCCGGTCTCCCGATACGGGGGCCGGAACCTTTTTTAAAAATTTTTTGTAAAAACGAAAAAAGGGTGTCTCAAATCATGGGGCTGGTACGTTAATAGGGCAGAGAAGTATACAGGGGGCTGGTGGTCAGATCAAAAGTTGGTATCCTGAAAAGCTGGATACCTCTATAAAAGTGGGCATTTTTTTGATAAATATATAAAATTTTAAATAAAATTCAATAAAAAGTTGACAAATAGAAAAAGAAGATTATAATGAGCAATAGGGAGAATATCCTAAATTTTCAAGAAAGAGGCGATTCCAATGAAGATAATAAAACGCGTGTGCGCTCTGGCCCTGGCGCTGATGATGTTGTGTTCAGCGGGGGCGCTGGCGGCGGAAGAACGATGGGACAGCCGGGCAGAGGTATCTCCTTCCCTGACACGCAGCGGAAGTACACTGACCTGTGAGCTCCATGTCGTTGCAATGAGTCCATCGGATAAAATTTCCGCCAACATCTCTTTGGCGAAGCAGCGTGCTAACGGCGGCTGGGAGGTACTGGACTACTGGACCGGAGAAGAGGCCACTGGGAAACTCTATTTTGAGGAGACCTATACAAGCACCGAAGTGACCGGCGGCACCTACCGGCTGAGCTATACCGTCACCGTCACCAGTTCCAAGGGGAGCGACGTGATTGAAGGGGAGAAAGAATCAAGCCTATAAACATCAGAATGGAATGGAGAAGGAGTATTTATTATGAAAAAGGCAAAAAAGTATCTGGGCATTCTTTGTGGGGCTGCCATTATGTGTTCCATCTTAGTACCTTCATGTGCCGTTGCTCAACCCACAAAGGAAACGCCGCGAGAAACGGAAGATAAGATAGGAACTGAAGAGATTCAGCCGAGATGGGAAGAGTGTACAGAATGTACAGATGGGAAAGTATATAAGACAAAGACAGTGTATACGGGTTGGATTCGTGTCCGTACAAACCCTTGCATACACGGCGGTGAGGAGCACGGAGATTTGGATCATAGAGAAGAAAGAAAAAGAATTGAGACCTATCAGTGCGTTAATTGTAAACAGGGTTATGATAAAACCTACACAGAAGCCCGTGTATGGTGCGAATTTTTCAATGACTATGTCAATGCCATAGATTAAAGTGGAGAAACGGGAGAAAGACAAATGAAACAAGCCGCCTGGCACTGCTGGGCGGCGGCTCCCTTTTAAAAGGAGATTTTAACGATGAAAACAGGATGGAAGCGGGCGGCAGCAGGTTTCGGCGCTGCGGCTATGTAAAGAATTCGGCCAGCCAGATGGAGGACCAGGTGGACCAGTTTATCTCCCTGCTGAACCAGAAGCAGATGACCTTTGAAGCAATGTGGGAGAATGTGACCGTCGTCCTGCCTGAGCGGGCCAACAATCTGAACGAGGAGATCGCCTTTGTCCGCAGTGGATGGGAGGCATTATAAGCGGTTGTCCTGTATACGGTTTTGTGTCCGGGTCCCGGGCTCCCGATTTTGGGGGCCGGGACCTTATAAAATGAAAAATAAGTTGACTGCTTTTTGTGGAAAAACTACAATAAACAGGGAGAGAACGTTGGGAATATTCGGCGGTAAGGATGGGGTTTCGTGTTCTACGATATGTTTTCCAGAGCGAAACTGAATGTGGAGCTGAACGAAAAAGAATGTGGAGTCCCGCCGTTCGGCGCGGCGGAAAAGAAGGCCTTGCGTCAGGCGAAACAGGCGGAGGAGGCGTTTCGGCGGTCAAAAGGTTATCCACCCAATACGTTCTGGGGAAAAGTGAAAGCGCTGTTTTTGCGGCGCGGCTAATGGACGCATCCAGGTACGGGGGTGAACCGATATGAAAGGGGCCATGTGGAGTACCCGGCGTGGATGGGTTCTTCTGGCCGTCGGGCTTCTTTTGGCGGGCACGCTGCTGTTTGGGCTGGTGTGCTGGGAACAGGACCATGGGAAGGCGATTTTCTTCGACTCCTCCTATGAGCAGGTCATTCCCCTGACCTGGGAGACAGGAGAGCTGACCGGAAGAGAGATCATTTCCGCCTTTTATGACCATGAGACACGGACCTATGAGGTGCGCCTCCGGCTCCCCGGCCGGGACGGCAATGTCTACTGGCCTTTTGGTGCAGAGGAACATCCGATTCTGACGGTGGATGACCGACAGGTGGAGGATTATTTGACCGTCCCCCATACGACCATCTGGGGAAAGGACGTGTATCTTCTCTTCTCCGACGTGGAGTTGGCCCCGGAGGCGGTCATCACGTTGGGAGAGGCCCGCTGCGCCCTCCGCCCGGCGCAGGAAGAATGAAGCATAGAAAACGAGCCGCCCGGCATTGCCGGGCGGCTCTTCTGTTTATCCATATCTTATTTTCCCAGACGCTCCGCAATGACACGGGCCACCTTGACGCCGGAGGCGCCGGCCTGGGCCAGGCCGCGGGTGACACCTGCGCCGTCGCCGATGGCGAAGAAACGGGGCAGCGCGGTCTCCAGCTCGCCGGAGAGGGCCAGGCGGGAGGAGTAGAATTTGACCTCCGCGCCGTAGAGGAGAGTGTCGTAGTTGGCGGTACCGGGGGCGATCTTGTCCAGCTGGTAGATCATCTCAATGATGTCGTCCAGCTGCCGCTTGGGCAGGGCCAGGCTCAGGTCGCCGGGAACGGCGGCGGTGAGGGTGGGCCGGACAAAGGACTTGCTCAGGCGGTGCTCGTTGGTACGGATGCCCGCCACCAGGTCGCCGAAGCGCTGCACCAGCACGCCGCCGGCCAGCATGTTGGACAGGGAGGCGATGTGCTTGCCGTAGCGGTAAGGCTCGTTAAAGGGCTGGGTAAAGCGGTTGGAGACCAGCAGGGCGAAGTTGGTGTTCTCACTGCGCAGCTTGGGGTCGGAGTAGGAGTGGCCGTTGACCGTGTTGATGCCCTCCACGTTCTCGGCCACCACATGGCCGTAGGGGTTCATGCAGAAGGTGCGCACCTGGTCGCCGTACTGCTTGGTGCGGTAGACCAGCTTAGACTCATACACCACATCGGTGATGTGCTCAAAGACCTTGGCGGGGAGCTCCACCCGTACGCCGATGTCCACCTGGTTGTTGATGAGCTCGATCCCCAGGCCCTTGCACTGGTTGGCAAACCACTCCGCGCCGGAACGGCCGGGGGCGGCGATGAGCCAGGTGCAGTCCACCTCGTCTCCCTTGTCGGTAATGAGGCGGTAGCCCTCTTCCCCGCGGTTCTCGATGGTGGTGACGGCGGTGTGGAAGCGGTACTCCACGTGCTCCTTCACGGTCTCATAGATGCTCTGGAGGATTTTTAGGTTGTTCTCGGTGCCCAGGTGCTTGCAGCGGGCCTGGAGGAGATGGAGGTCATGCTCCAGGGCGCGCTTCTCCAGCGCACGGGCCTCGGGAGTGGTGGTAGAAAAGACCTCGGTGGTGGCGCCGTGCTGGACGTTGATGGTATCCACATAGTCGATGAGGTCCATGACCTCTTTCCCGTCCATAAAGTCGGTGAGCCAGCCGCCAAAAGCGGTGGTAAAGTTATACTTGCCGTCGGAGAAGGCGCCCGCACCGCCAAAACCGCACATGGTATCGCAGATCTTGCAGTGAATGCACTCCTTCACTTTGCCCGCCACGATGGGGCAGCTGCGGGTGTAGATATCGGCGCCCTGATCCAGGGTGACCACCTTGAGCGCGGGGTGGCGGCGCATCAGCTCGTACCCGGCGAAGATTCCGGCCTCGCCGCAGCCGATGATGGCTACATCGTATCTTGTGTTCATGTGCGTTCGTTCCCTTTTCTCAAATTTCCGGAGAGCTGTACATACTCTTTCAATTTGCTATTATAACAAAAAATGAGAGAAATGACAAGAGGAAACCAGAGGCCTGTATGAACTATGCGGTGGCCTCGGTGGTGAGCTCAATACCGGTGTAATACCAGGTCAGAATCTCCTCATAGGTCTTCCCCTCCTTGGCCATGGCATTGGCCCCGTACTGGCTCATGCCCACGCCGTGGCCGTAGCCGGTGACCGAGAAGGTGATGGTATCCGCCGTTGTGGAGATGGTAAAGCTGGTGGAACGCAGTGCGAAGAGGGTGCGCATCTCATTTCCCGAGGTGGAGACTCCGCCCACGGAGATGGATTCCACCCCTCCGGCGGAGTTGAGCTGGGGCGCGCCGAACCAGGAGGACGGGTCCCCCTCCAGCACGGCGTCCGGATGAGCGGCGAGAAAGTTCGTCTTGAAGTCGGCGGCACTGACCTCCACGGTGGAGTGGTAATTGGGCACCTCCTCCCCCTCGGGGGACTCCACACTGGTGAGATAGGGGACGGAATTGCCCCAGACCTCCACGGCGTCCACGGTTTTTCCGGCGGCCGAGGAGAAGAAGACCGCGTCAATGAGCTGTCCATTGTACTTGGCCACCACGCCGTCCGTTCCGGCCACGGCGGCGCGGATCTTGGCGGTGTAGACGTCGGCGTTTTCGCCCCAGTTGGAGGCGGCCTGTTCGGGCTCGATATAGGCCTGACAGCAGGTATGGTCGGTACACACGTCGGCATCCGGATGGGCCTGGGAGGGGTGTTCCATCTTCCGCATAGCGTAAGTACGGGCCGCAACAGCCTGGGCCTTGAGGGCCTCCAGCTCAAAGGAGGCGGGCATCTCAGCGGCCACCACATTCCAGAGATAATCTCCCATGGACATGGTGCTCACCGTCCCGTCGGAGAGCTGGACCTGGATCTGCGTCCCGGTGTCCAGCTCCCCGGAGGGGACGGGGGATACCGCCGTGTGGTCCAGGGGAAGAGAGCCGTCCTCCTCCTGGGACTGGAGGGGGTCCCCCCGGAGCAGCAGAAGGGGAAGCAGGAAAAAGAGCAGGAGCAATATGAGGGCTGTGGCCGCCACTTGTTTCATAGGTAGACCTCCGTCGCAGTTAGGTAGTGTGGAAATGCGTTGACTGTCTTACTTTAGTGTGATAAAATAAACAAACATACTTGCGCAAAGGAGCATAGAACCATGGAGGGAAAAAAGGACAATGGCATGGACTTTGTTACCAGTCTATGCGAGGAATACCGGGCCCATAACTACATTGACCCGTCCTACTATGAGCGCTGGGGGGTCAAGCGGGGCCTGCGCAATGCCGACGGCACCGGCGTTCTGGCGGGCGTGACCCAGATCGGCAATGTTCTGGGCTACTATGTGCAGGATGGTGAGCGCTATCCCATGGATGGCAAGCTCATCTACCGGGGCATCAATGTGGAGGAGCTCATCGACGGCTTTATGCGGGAGGGCCGCTTCGGGTTTGAGGAGACGGCCTATCTTCTCCTGTTCGGGGCGCTGCCTGACCGGACGCGGCTGGAGGAGTTCAAGCAGGCTCTGAGCGACAATCATACCCTGCCCAAAATGTTTACCGAGGACATGATCCTCAAGGCGCCCAGCCCGGATGTGATGAATAAGCTGGCCCGCTCGGTGCTGGCCCTCTATTCCTACGACGACAATCCCGACGATCTCTCCCTGGCCAATCAGCTGCGGCAGGCCATCCAGCTCATCGCCCGGGTACCGGTCATCGTGGCCCACGCCTTTGCTGTGAAGCGGCACTACTACAATGACGAGAGCCTCTATCTCCACCGGCCCCAGCCCGGGCTGAGCGTGGCGGAGAACTTCCTCTACTCGGTGCGCCATGACAACCGCTTTACCGAGCAGGAGGCCCGCCTGCTGGACCTGTGCATGGTGCTCCACGCTGAGCACGGCGGCGGCAACAACTCGGCCTTTGCCTGCCGGGTACTCTCCTCCTCCGGGACCGACATGTACTCGGCGGTGGCGGCGGCAGTAGGCTCCCTGAAGGGCCCCCGCCACGGCGGCGCCAACAAGAAGGTCATGGAGATGTTCCGGTATATCGAGTCCGATGTGAAAGACTGGAAAGACGACGAGGAGGTCAAGGATTACCTGGGAAAGATCCTGCGCAAAGAGACGGGAGACCGCTCCGGCCTCATTTACGGGATGGGACACGCCATCTACACCCTGTCCGATCCCCGCGCCGTGCTCCTCAAGAAATTTGCCCGGGAGCTGGCCGAGACCAAGGGTATGCTGGATGAGTTCCAGCTCTTCGAGGCGGTGGAGCGCCTGACCCCGTCGGTGCTGGCCGATGTGAAGGGAGACAAAAAAGTGGTATGCGCCAACATCGATCTCTACTCCGGCTTTGTCTATAAGATGATGGGCATCCCGGAAGAGCTCTACACGCCCCTCTTTGCGATGGCACGTGTGGTAGGCTGGTGTGCCCACCGGCTGGAAGAAGTGGGCGGCAGCGCCAACCGGATCATCCGTCCCGCCTACAAGGCGGTGGCTCCTCTGCGCCCCTTTGTCCCGCTGGACCAGCGGTAATTTGGGCTGCAAAACACTTCGGATACACTGCGGCGGGCCATTCGGCCCGCCGCTTTTCTGCCGTTATGCCTGGGTGGAAGGGGCATCGTAGAGGGGAAGTGTGATCACAAAGCTGGTAAAACGGCCGTTGGACTCGGCCCGGATGGTCCCGCCGTGGCGCTCCACGATCTCCTTGGCGATGGCCAGACCCAGCCCCGCGCCACCTGTCCGGGTGGAACGGGCGGCGTCCAGCCGGTAAAATTTCTGGAAAATATTTGCTAGCTCCCCCTCCGGGATCTCCAGCCCCTCGTTGGAGATGTGGATCTCCACCTGTTGGCCGTCCCGCAGGGCAGAGATGCGGACCTCCCCGCCGGGGGTGCTGTAATTGACCGCGTTGCGCAGGACGTTGTCAAAAACCCGGACAAGCTTGTCCGGATCACCGAGCACCACAAGGTGGTGCTCGATCTCCGTTGTGCACCGGAGTTCTTTCTCCGCGAAAATGGGGTAAAATTCATCGGCGATCTGCTCCAGGAGCATGGTGAGCTGAATGGGGACCATGGAGTCGGGGTCGGCCCCCAGATCCATGCGGGTGATGTCAAAGAATTCCCCCAGCAGCTCCTCCAGCCGCTGGGCCTTTTCCAGGGCGATACCGGTGAATTTGCTCCGCTGCTCCGGGGTCAGATGGGGATCGTCGTGGAGCAGGGTGAGGTAGCCCACCACGGAGGTCAGGGGAGTCTTGAGATCGTGGGCCAGAAAGGAGATCAGATCCTGCCGGCGCTGTTCCACCGCTTTGGCACAGGCCTCCCGGGCCTGAAGCTGCTGCCGGATGGCGTTGAGGTCCTTCTCCAGGGGAGCGAGCTCCTTGGGAAGGGAGACCTCCTGGTCGGAGAGGTCGGCGATCCGGGCCGTGGCGGAGCGGATTTGGTCCAGCCAGCGGGTAAAGCGTCCCATGGCCAGATAAAAAGCCACAAGCATCAATAAAAACAGGAAGAGCATGACCCACTCCCGCTTATAATTGCGGATGTACAGCTGATATGCGTCCAGAGATGCGGCGGTGCTCTGCCCAAACAGGTGGGTGGCGATCCAGACAAAGAGCTGGGCAAAGGGGTCCTGGAGAAAGCCGTCGATCAGCACATCCTCCAGAAAGAGCCCTACGGCGCTGGCCACAGCGGCGCCCGCCACCACCACCAGCAGCATACGAAGTTTCAGACGGGTATAGCGCTGTTCTGACATGGGAGACCTCCTATTTCAACATGCGCCTGAGTAACAGCCTTTATTATAAAACGGGGAGGGGAAACTGGCAAGGGAGAGCCCACCCCGAGTCCTTCCACAAAAAAGTGCGCTACCCCGTGCTTTTTGTGGGAGAATATGATATACTTATAAACTCGAGGATATTTCCATAGACATAGGCTGGAATGCTTCGGAAAGGAGCCTGACATGCAGAAAAAAATCGTATATCCTGCGCTGGCGGTCCTTCTGGGCGGCGTGGGCTTTGCGCTGCGCCGCTGGGAGCTGGCCACCGCCTTTGAGGAGACAGGGCTTGTGACGCCCGGCATGCCGTCCACGCTGGCCCTGATCGCCCTTTCGGCCATAGTAGGGATCCTGTGCGCACTGCTGGGATGGAGCCGGCGCAACGTCGATTATGGGGATTATGACACGGCCTTTGCCGCCAAGGACTGTTCGCTCTTTATGGGGGCGGTGGTCCTCTCGGCTTTCTTCCTGCTGGGGGCGGCGGCACTGAAACTGACGGGAATCCCCACGGCCTACCGTGAGGCAGCCGCTCTGGCCGCCCAGGGCAGCGGAGGAAATCCGGCGATGACCATGCTGCTGCCCATTCTGATGGCGGCGCTGAGCGCGGCGGCGGGGATCTGTGTCCTGGTGACCGGCCGCAACGCTTACCGGGGGGAGCCCACGGGGAAATACAGCTCCCTGGTGCTCATGCCCGCTTATCTGTGCTGTGTGTGGCTCATCGCGGCCTATCAGAACCGGGCTGCCGACCCGGTGATCCAGGACTATATCTATGAGCTGCTGGCCATCATCTGCGTCCTGCTGTCGGTATATTATCTCTCCAGTTTTGCCTTTGAGACTTCCAAGGCAGGCCGGGCCCTGTGCTTTTCCCTGCTGGCAGTCTATTTTTCCATGACCACGCTGGCCGACGCCCATGACTGGGCCACGATGGCGCTGTATGGATTCGGCATTCTCTACCCCTTGACCATGTCTGCCGTCCTCCTCTCCAAGACGGGAAAGCCCCGGGAGAAGAAGGGCGCGGGTGATACAGAAGAAACGGAGGAGACCCCCAATGAAGGATAAGAACACATTTTATATCACGACCCCGATCTACTATCCGTCGGACAAGCTTCACATCGGCCACACCTACTGCACCGTGGCCACCGACGCCATGGCCCGCTATAAGCGCCTCCAGGGCTACGATGTGATGTTCCTCACCGGAACCGATGAGCACGGCCAGAAGATCGAGGACAAGGCCAAGGAGGCCGGTGTCTCCCCCAAGGAATTCGTGGACAACATCGTGGAGGGGCCCCGCGGCGTACTGGACCTGTGGAAGCTGATGAACATCTCCAACGACCGCTTCATCCGCACCACCGACGGCTATCACGAGCAGGCCGTGCAGAAGATCTTCAAAAAGCTCTATGAGCAGGGGGACATCTATAAGGGCAAGTATGAGGGCAAGTACTGCAAGCCCTGCGAGTCCTTCTGGACCGAGACCCAGCTGGTGGACGGCAAGTGCCCCGACTGCGGCCGCGAGGTGGTGGACGCCCAGGAGGAGGCCTATTTCTTCCGCCTGTCCAAGTATGCCGACCGCATTCTGGACCTGCTGGAGAACACGGACTTCCTGGAGCCCCGCAGCCGTGTCAATGAGATGGTGAACAACTTCATCAAGCCCGGTCTGGAGGACCTGTGCGTCTCCCGCACCTCCTTCTCCTGGGGCGTGCCGGTGGACTTTGATCCGGGCCATGTGGTCTATGTGTGGATCGACGCCCTCTCCAACTACATCACCGCCCTGGGCTTTGACAACGACGCCCACCAGGACTATGAGAAGTACTGGCCCGCCGATGTCCACTTTGTGGGCAAGGAGATCGTCCGCTTCCACTCCATCATCTGGCCCGCCATCCTCATGGCGCTGGGTGAGCCCCTGCCCAAGAAGGTCTACGGCCACGGCTGGCTCCTGCTGGACGGCGGCAAGATGAGCAAGTCCAAGGGCAATGTGGTGGACCCCTACCTGCTGGCCGAGCGCTACGGAGTGGACGCCCTGCGCTTCTTCCTGCTGCGGACCTTCCCCTTCGGCACCGACGGCAACTTCTCCAACGAGTCCCTCATCAACACCATCAATGTGGACCTGGCCAACGACCTGGGCAACCTCCTCAGCCGCACCGTGTCCATGGTGGGCAAGTACTTTGAGAATGGTCAGCTCCCCGAGGAGCAGACCGGCGACGCCCTGGACGACGAGATCGTCTCCATGGCCTCCACGCTGCGGGACCGGTACGAGCAGGCCATGGAGCGCTATGCCTTCCAGGATGCCCTGGCTGAGGTCTTCAAGCTCATCGCCCGGGCCAACAAGTATATTGACGAGACCGCGCCCTGGGTGCTGGCCAAGGACGAGGCCAACCGGCCCCGCCTGGCCCGGGTCATGTATAACCTGCTGGAGTGCCTGCGCATTTCCGGTGTGCTCCTCAGCCCCTTCATGCCCGACTCCTGCACCAAGCTCTTTGGGCAGATCGGCGCCTGCGCCGAATGCACCACCTGGGAGAGTGCCGGCAAGTGGGGCTCCCTCCCCGCAAATGTGCGGGTGGAGCGGGGCGAGAACCTCTTCCCCCGCATCGACATCCAGAAGGAGCTGGCCGAGCTGGAGAAGGCCGCGGAGGAGGCCAAGCGTGCCGCACTGCCCCCGCTGGAGACTGAGCCCCTGCTGGAGGAGACGGTGGACTTTGACAGCTTCTGCAAGAACGACCTGCGGGTGGTCAAGGTAAAGGACTGCCAGGCGGTGAAGAAGAGCAACAAGCTCCTCAAGTTCACGCTGGACGACGGCACCGGCACCGACCGGCAGATCCTCTCCGGCATCGCCATGTGGTACAAGCCCGAGGAGCTCATCGGGAAGACCCTGGCCGCCATCGTGAATCTGCCGCCCCGCAAGATGATGGGCCAGGAGAGTCAGGGTATGCTGCTCTCCGCCGTCCACACCGAGCGCGGTGAGGAGCGCCTGAACCTCATCATGCTGGACGACAAGATCCCCGCCGGCGCCAAGCTGTGCTGATCGAGATGACCATATCACAAGAAAACCCCCGCCCCGGAAATCCCGGGGCGGGGGTTTTGTATCGCTGCGAACCGTGCGGAAGGTTATCTGCCGCGCATGGTCAGGATCTCGTCCAGCAGGGCGTGGGCCACCTGGTCCTTGGAGAGCAGGGGCAGGGCCTTCTCTCCCTCCTGCGAGAGCAGGGTGACCCGGTTGGTGGAGCCGCCGAATCCGGCTCCCTCCTCTTTGAGGTTGTTGGCCACGATCAGATCCAGGTGCTTCTTGACCAGCTTTTTGCGGGAGTTTTCCACCATGTCGCGGGTCTCCATGGAAAAGCCGCAGAGGAACTGACCGGGGGCCTTGTGCTCTCCCAGCCAGCCCAGGATGTCCTGGGTGCGCTCCAGCGCCAGGTTGAGATCGCTGCCGTCCGCCGACTTTTTGATCTTGTCTCCGGACACGACCGCAGGGCGGTAGTCGGCCACGGCGGCAGCCTTGATGATGATGTCCTGAGTGCCGGCGCGGAGGGTGACCGCCTCAAACATCTCCTGGGCCGAGGTGATGTCCACCGTCTCCACATAGGCCGGGGGCTTCAGCGCGGTGGGGCCGGAGACCAGCGTGACCTGGGCGCCCCGGGCGGCGGCGGCCCGGGCAATGGCATAGCCCATGGTGCCGGTGGAGTGGTTGGTGAGGTAGCGCACCGGGTCCAGACTCTCCCGGGTGGGGCCGGCGGTGACCAGCAGACGCAGGCCCTCCATATCTCTGGGGTGGACCAGCGCGTGGAGGACACTCTCCAGCAGGTCCTCAGGCTCGGGCATCTTCCCAAGGCCCACCGCGCCGCAGGCCAGACGGCCGGCTGCGGGGGTAAGGACCTCCCAGCCATAGCGGCGCAGAGTCTCCAGATTGTCCTGGGTCACCGGGTTTTCATACATCCGGGTGTTCATGGCCGGAGCGGCAATTTTGGGACAGTCGCAGGCCAGCACGGTGGTGGTGAGCATGTCGTCGGCAATGCCGTGGGCCAGCTTGGCCAGTACATTGGCGGTGGCGGGAGCGATGAGGACCAGGTCGGCCTGGTCAGCCAGAGCCACATGCTCCACCTGATAGGTGTGGTTGCGGTCAAAGGTGTCGGTGACGGTGCGGTTGCCCGTCAGATGCTCAAAGGTCAGCGGGCCAATGAACTCCGTGGCGTTCTTCGTCATGATGACATGTACGTTGCAGTGCTGCTTGACCAGGGCGGAGGCCAGGGCCGCGGCCTTATAGCAGGCGATGCCGCCCGTGACGCCCAGCAGCACGGTTTTTCCTTTCAGCATGGGAATTCCTCGATTCTGCCCGGGAGGGCCATTCTTCCCGGATAGTATAGCAAATGCCGGGCAAAGTGTAAACGGTCTGGTATAAATTTGGGCAGATTCCTTGCATTTTGCCTCTGGATTGGCTATAATGGGAACCGCCTTGGGCCAAAACGATCCGCTGTACCCGACATGGGACGGCAGGAGAGAACAGAGGAGCCCCGGGCACAACAAAATTTGCGCTGTATCTCCCCAGGAGGAGAACGGCAGCAGGAGGTTTTACAATTGAATGTACGTATGCAAGCAGCTCCCAACCGCACGGCCCGCAGTGCAGCGGTGAGGGACATGGTGGTACTCGCCCTGTTTACCGCCATCGTCCTGCTCATGGCCGCAACCCCCATCGGGCTCATCGACCTGCCTCTCATCAAGGCCACCATTCTCCATGTCCCGGTCATCATCGGGGCCATTGTACTGGGGCCCCGGCAGGGCGCCTTCCTGGGCGCCGTGTTTGGCCTGACCAGCCTGGTGAAGAATACCATGGTGCCCGGCGTGCTGTCCTTTGCGTTTTCGCCCCTCATTCCGGTGCCCGGTACCCAGCACGGAAGCGTGTGGGCCCTTTTTATCTCCATGGTGCCCCGGATGCTCATCGGGCCTGTGGCCTGGGGCGTCTATACCCTGCTGCATAAGCTGCTGGGCCGCAAGGCGGGGGCGCGCACCGTGGAGGCGGCGGTGGCCGCGGTAGCGGGCGCCTTTACCAATACCATCCTGGTCATGGGTACCATCGGTCTGGTGTTCCGTCAGGCCTATGCCACGGCCTACAATCTGCCGGTCAATGAAGTGATCGGCGTCATCATGGGCGTGGTGGCCGTCAACGGTGTGCCTGAGGCGGTGGCTGCCGCCGTACTGGTGCCCGCCGTGGCGCTGCCCCTGCAGAAGGCCCTGAAGCGGGATACGATGTAAGAGAGAAGGAGAACGGGATACATGATCTTGGCACTGGATGTGGGCAATACCAATACGGTGGTCGGCGGCTTTGAAGGAAGCACCCTCCGCTTTAGTCTGCGGATGCAGAGCGACCGAAACAAGACGGTGGACGAATACGTCCTCCTGCTCCGGGGGCTGCTGGCGGAGAAAGAGGTGGATCTCTCCGGCGTGGAGGGCGGAATCATCTCCAGCGTGGTGCCGGAGCTCCGCTATGTGCTGGGCAAGGCCATGGAACGCCTGACCGGCAAGACCTTCCTGGTGGTGAGCAACCGTCTGGACCTGGGCGGCATCCAGATCAAGATGGACATTCCCGGGCAGGTGGGCGCCGATCTGCTGGTGGATGCGGCGGCCGCCCTCTCCCTCTATCAGCCCCCGCTGGTCATCTTTGATATGGGAACGGCCACCACCATGTCGGTGCTGGACCGGGAGGGCAGCTACATCGGCGGTGTGATCATTCCCGGGCTGCGCCTCTCGATGGACGCCCTCTCCGGGCGGGCCGCACAGCTCCCCTTCATCAATCTGGAGGAGCCGCCCGAGCACCTCATCGGCAAAAACACCGTGGACTGCATGAAGGCAGGCGCCATTTACTCCAACGCCGCCATGCTGGACGGACTGGTGGACCGGGTGGAGGAAGAGCTGGGCGAGAAGGTGACCGTGGTGGCCACCGGCGGCCTGATGGGCGTGGTGCTCCCCTTCTGCAAGCATGGGATCCACTATGACGAGAACCTGCTCCTGATCGGTCTTTTGAAGCTCTACGAGCGCAATTCCTGACGATACGAAAAAGTCCGGCGCCGCATATGCGGCGCCGGACTTTTTTATTCCTGGGGAGTCTATCTCACAGAGTAGGCTCGGGCGGGAGCTCCTCCGGTGCGGCGGAAGTGACCTCCCGGGAGAGCAGGGTGCGGTAGCTCAGCTCGATTCCCAGCGCGCCCAGAGGGGCGGTGACCAGGATGGCGATGACCGCCACGGTGAGCACGATTTCCCCGCAGCCCAGACCCATGGCCAGCGGCACGCCCCCAATGGCGGCCTGGACCGTGGCCTTGGGCAGGTAGGAGAGAATACAGAAGAGCTTCTCACGGAGCGAGAAGCCGGACCCCAGCAGGCACACACAGACCCCCACCGCCCGGAAGCACAGGGCGCCCAGAACGGTGATCACCGCCATAGCGCCGGCCGCGGCGGCATAGCGGACGTCCACCTCGGCGCCCACCAGGACGAACAGGATGACCTCGGCTCCCACCCAGAGGGTGGAAAAAGCGCCCGAGAGGGCCTTGGCGCACGCCTTGGAACGGCGCTGGAGGCCGATGCCGGTCCCCATGACAGCCAGAAGGCCGGAGAAGGGGATGAGCCCTTCCAGTCGATTTTCGCCCTCTACCAGCAGGAAGGCCAGGGACAGCAGGAGCAGCACCTGCACCGGCAGGCGCAGGGCGGGGCGGTCCAGCCAGCGGGCCAGCCCCGTGCCAAGCGCCAGTCCGGCGGCCAGCCCCAACACGATGGAGACCGGCACGGAGAGGAGCGCGACGGGGGAGAAGCTACCGCCCTGTGCCATGCCGGTAAAGGCGGTGAAGAGCACGATGACGAAGACATCATCCACCGAAGCGCCGGCCAGAATCAGCTGGGGGATGCTCTTTTCTGCGCCCCAGCCCTCGTCCATCAGGCGGATCATCCGGGGAACGATGACCGCCGGGGATACGGCGGCTACCACTGCGCCCATGATGGCGGCGTCCAGCGTAGAGATGCCCAGCAGCCGGGGAGCCAGCAGCACCATGCCGAAGATCTCAAAGCAGGCGGGGACAAAGCACATGAGAAGGGCGGGACGGCCCACCCGTTTCAGATCGGCCAGATCCAGGGAGAGGCCCGCCCGGGTGAGAATGATGATGAGGGCCAGCTGCCGCAGATCGGCAGAAATGGAGAGCATAGAGGAGGAGAGCAGGTTCAGCTGGGAGGGCCCCAGCAGGATGCCCACCAGGAGCATGCCCAGCAGACCGGGCAGGTGGAGCTTCTGGGCCACGGCCGAGCCGAAGAACCCCAGAAGCAGGATGAGCGCGAGACTTGTCAGCATGAGAATACCGTCCTTTCCAGAATTTGGAGCGCAAAAAAGGCTGATGCCTCCTGCGCTTGGCAGAAGTCATCAGCCGTAATGGCGGTTTTACCCGACGGGCGGGCCAGGGAGAACTTCATTCCCTCGGTGTGTCAGTATACTCCCGAACGGGGCGGCTGTCAAGCCCTCCAGCCGTAGAGACACAGCCCCGGCTTGATGTGGGGAAAGTGGAGGATCTCCTCCAGGGTGAAGCCGCATTTCTCAGCCAGACGGCGGGAGGCGGTGTTTTCTTCCACAATGAATCCCGCCAGTGTGGAAAAGCCCAGTTCCAGCGCCTGTGCCTGGAGGGCGCGCACGGCGGCCGCGCCATATCCCTGTCCCCAGGCGTCCCGGGCCAGGAAGAGGGAGACCGAGCGGCGGGTGTCCTCATGGTCTCCCAGTTTGAGGGCGGCCACCCCCGCGGAGCGGCCGCTCACAGCGTCCACAATGCGCCAGGCCAGGTTGCCCCCCGTGGTGTAGGACTGGGCCAGCTCGTCCCCCTGGGCGGGATCGGTGAGGGGAGAGAAGCGCATGTACCGGGCCACCTGGGGATCGGAGCCCAGCTCATAGAAGTAGGGCCCGTCGGCCGGGGTGAGGGGCTCCAGACGGATGGCAGGACTCATCTCCGGCCCTCCCCGCTTCCACTCCGGCACAGACGGCGGAAAGCGGCCGGCTCTTTGGCGGAGAAGGTGCGCTCCTCGCCGGTGCGGGGGTCCACCAGGGTGAGTTCATGGGCGTGGAGGCACAGACGGCCCAGCGGGCGGCTCTGGGCCCCATACTGCCGGTCTCCGGCGATGGGATGGCCCAGGTCGGACATGTGGACGCGGATCTGGTTCTTGCGGCCGGTCTCCAGATCCACCTCCAAAAGGGCATAGCCGCCCCCGGAGCAGAGGACCCGGTAGCGGGTGATGGCCTCCTTGGCGTCCCGCCCCGGCGCGCCGGAGTAGACCAGATGGGTGCGGGTCTCCCGCAGATAGGAGCGGATGCGTCCCTCGGACTCGTCGGGCACCCCCTCCACCAGGGCACGGTAGCCACGGCGGCGGACCCGGCCCTCCCAGTCCTCCTGGAAGGCCAGCTTGGTCTCCTCGTTTTTGGCAAAGAGCACCACGCCGGAGGTGTCCCGGTCCAGGCGGTGGACGATAAAGACCCGGCCGTTCTTCTCCTTTTCCCGCATGTAGTCGGTGAGGATGTGGTAGGCGGTGCGGATCTTTTCCTTCTCGTTGGCGATGGTGAGGAGTCCGGCGGGCTTGTCAATGACGATGATGTCCTTGTCCTCATAGAGCACCGGGAAGGGGAGGGCAGGAACCTCCTCCCGGGCCTGCTTGGGGGCGAGACTCACCCGGTCGCCGGGAGCCAGAGGGTGGTCAAAGCGGGTGAATACCTTTCCGTTCACCCGGAACTGTCCGGAGGAGAGCATGGATTTGATGTTGTTGCGGGACTTGCCCTTCACATGGGAGAGCAGGAAGGGGAGCAGGACGCCGTCCTCCTCCACGGTCCAGGTTAGGGGCGCGGATTGTTTTGGTTCTCTCACAGCTGAGTCTCCTTTTCATAATCTTCCCGCTGGTAGACGCGGGTGTAGACCTGGACGCCCCAGGCCTGTCCGTTGCGGATGTGGAAGCGGCAGCGGCCCACTACCTGACCCTCCTCATCCAGCTGCTGGAACCAGGTGCCGCCGCACCAGAGCAGCCGGCGCTTGGTTCCATCCTGGTCCACCGAGAGTGCTCCGTCCTGGCAGGAGACCGTCCAGTGGACCGGCACTCCCTCATGGCAGACATAGTGCCCGGTGAGGAGCTCCGGCTGGGAGAAGGTCCCGCCGGCGGGGTGGAGCCAGCGGTGGTCGGCCTCCAGCGGCCGGTCGGTCACCGCGTTGTAGAGGGCCCACAGGAGGTCGGTCACATCCACCTCACCCTGGTTGCACAGCACCGCAAAGCCATAGTTCTCCCCTTGCAGGTAGCCGCCCTCGGAGGAGACCCCGTGGAGGCCGCCTGAGTGCTCGCAGTACACATGCCCGTCCAGAAGGCGCTTGTTGAGGCCCAGGCAGTAGAAGGCCTTCTCCTGGGTGGGGAAGGCCGGTCCGGCCAGCTTCTCCACCGCCCCGGCGGGGAGGCACTGCACCCCGTCCAACACGCCGCTGTTGGAGAGGCACTGATAATACCGGGCCATGTCGTGGGCAGTGGAGCGGGCGCAGGCGCTCCCCCGGAAGGGAGGCAGGGCGGACCACACCTCATCCCAGTAGAGCTGTCCCTCGTCATCCAGGTCAAAGAGGGCGGAGATGTTTCCCTTGGCCAGGACCTTGGCCTCCTCGCCCGCGATGTCCATCACCGAGCGCTCCATGCCCAGGGGGCGGAAGACCCGCTCCTGCAAAAACTGCTCCAGCGGGATGCCGGCGGCCTGATCCACCACATAGGAGAGGATGGCATAGCCCTCGTTGGAGTAGCTCATGATCTCGCCCGGCGCGCCTAGGGTGGGGTAGCGGCCCTGGGCGATGTAGTCGATGACCTCCTGGATGGTGGACATGGTATTGGGGGCCGAGGCCTGAAGGGTGCGGGCCCATTTGCTGTCGCGGCCGGGGGTATTCATGGCAATGGACCACTCCAGCGGCTCCATGGGGGGGATGCCGGAGGTGTGCATGGCCAGGTGCCGGAGGGTCACCTCATCCCGGGCGTTGCCGGGCACCTGGAAGGTGGGAAAATAGCGGACCACCGGGTCCTCCAGAGAGAGCTTCCCCTCCTCCTCCAGTATGGCCAAGGCCAGGGCAGTCATGGATTTGCTCATGGAGGCCACGCCGAAGATGGTGTCGCCGTCCACGGGGAGGAGACCCGCTCCGTCCCGGTGGCCGTAACCCTTGGAGAAGAGTACGCCCTCCGGTCCGCGGATACAGACCGCCACACCGGGGAGCTTGCGCTCAGCGATTTTTTCTTCCAGAAAACGGTCCAATGCCTCTGTGTTCCACTTCATGTCAATCAGGCCCCTTTCCTCGGCGGATAAAAGAAAATGTCCCAGAACCGTGTGGTCCTGGGACATTCATGGTGGAGACTACTGGACTCGAACCAGTGACCTCCTGCGTGTGAAGCAGGCGCTCTAACCAGCTGAGCTAAGCCTCCAATTGGCGGGAGCGATTCCTCTCCCGTCGTGGTGACGCGTACGGGAATCGAACCCGTGTTACCGCCGTGAAAGGGCGGTGTCTTAACCGCTTGACCAACGCGCCAAGCGAAGGTCTGAAACAGACCTGTGGTAGCGGTACCTGGATTCGAACCGGGGACACTGCGGGTATGAACCGCATGCTCTAGCCAACTGAGCTATACCGCCTTTTCAGCAGCCCCTCGAAACAGGGCAGGACTTAGTATAGACGAAAACCTTCCATTTGTCAACTGGTTTTTTCAAAAAACTTTGGATTTTTTTTACCCGCTCCGGACCAGCCTGTGCCGGCCCGGAGCAGATCCGTTTAGGGGAGGGGAACGGAGAAGGATTGGATCCCCATATAACCGGGGGCAATCTCATATTTCTCAAAAAAGAGGACCGGATTTCCGTCGGCATCCAGATAGAAGGCCTGGTCATCGGTCACGCCGGAGAAGCCGCCCTGATCCTGGGTGAAATAGACCGCATCCTCCTCTGCGGTGCGGCGGGCCATCTCGTCGCGGATCACTTGGTCACACCGTTCCTTCCAGTCAGGGCCCAGAAGACCGGGAAGGGTGAGCTCGGTCCCGGTAGTCAGATCCAGGTTGTAGGTATAGATCTCCGTATAGGCACTGGCCAGGGTTTCCGTCTTGTAGATCACGAAGGACAGATACTGCTGGTTGGAGCATTTTACCTCATAGTCCACATCGATGATAATGGGGGTAAAATCCTCGGCCCGGCCTCCGGTGTCCACAAAGGCGTCCCGGGCCTCCCGGGCACGCTCCTCCGCCTCCTCCAGGACCTGGTCAATGCGGGTGCGGATCTCAGTGTTGATGCGCTGTTCCAGATCGGTATTGCCGGTGTCGGTCAGTGCGGGGAGACGGACATCGATGAGATGTTCCCGGTCGTTGATCTGATACTGCTCCACCGTGACGATCCGGGCCAGGTCTCCCAGAACAGGGAGAGAGGACACGGCGCTGGCAAAGGCAGGACTGCCGTTGACCAGCAGGCAGAAGCAGGCGCAGGCGGCCAGACCGGCGCCCCATCCCCTCCGAAGG
The DNA here is from genome assembly GCF_014982855.1 of Pseudoflavonifractor gallinarum. GTDB lineage: Bacteria > Bacillota > Clostridia > Oscillospirales > Oscillospiraceae > Pseudoflavonifractor_A > Pseudoflavonifractor_A gallinarum. The sequence goes on from NZ_JADCKF010000001.1 coordinate 325,180, forward strand.
GTCCAGCGGCGCAGATACCGGCGATTGCCCCGGCGTACCGCAGACTCCGTCGCAAAGGAGAGGTCTTCCGGGATCTCAATGGCCTCGTAGCGCTCCTTGGCTTCCTTCCAATGCTCATGCATCAATATCATCCTCCTCGGTCCATTCTTTCAGATGTTTGAGTCCCTTGTAGAGCCGGGACTTGACCGTGTTGAGATTTGCACCGGTGACCCGGGCGATCTCCTCCAGCTTCAGATCTTCAAAAAAGCGCAGGCGGATGACCGTCCGCTCCTTTTCGCTGAGCTTTTCTATGGCGTCGTAAAGATCCAGCCGGGCACCGGGATCGCATTCGGGTGCGGCTTCCTGTTCCAACTGATCCTCCAGCGGGACCAACCGTTTCCCCTGACGGAACCAGGTGATGCTCTCATTGACCAGAATGCGGTAGAACCAGGTTTTGACATAGGCGGGCTCCCGCAGGGAGTCGGCCTTGCTGAGGGCTTTGACGATACTCTCCTGTACCACGTCCAATGCGGCATCCCGATCCTTGACATAGCTGTAGGCCAGACGGTAGAAGTCGGCCTGATGGGACAGGATATACTCGGTGAGAACGGCGCGGCGATCCAAAGCGGAACTCATGGCGCTCCCTCCTTCCCGCTATCGAAGGCTACGGTGTGGGTCTGGAGGTAGGAGAGCCATTTCTCATAGGCGTTGGGGAAGAGATGGATCCCATCGCTGCTCTCCTGGGCGGGCAGCGTACCGGATGCATCGGCAAACTGGGACCAGATATCCAGCAGAAAGAGCTCCTTCTGCTGGGCCAGAAGCTGAAGCTTCTGATTATAAGCAGTGATTTTTGCGTTGGTGAAAATGCCCTCATTCGATTTCCGGCTGGTCACCGGGAGCAGGGTCTGAAGATAGATCTGGGCCTGTGGCTGGAGCTGCCGGATCTGATCGATCAGCTGGGCATACTGGAGGTAAAACCCCTCCGGACTGCGCCAGCCCAGATCGTTGAGACCAAGGCCCAGATAGAGCTTGGAAAAGCGCTGCTCCTGAAGGGCCTCCAACGCGCTCAGGCGCTTCCCATGGATGGGAAGGAAGGCTTTGCTCCGGGCCGTCTGGAGGTTCATGCCCCGATAGGCCAGGCGGCCGGCCGGCCGCACCTTGGTATAGAGAAGCAGACCCTCGGTCCGGGAATCTCCCAGAAAGGCGGCATCGGAAAACCAGTCCAGAGAAACAGCCTGGGAGGCCGGTACCGGCACGGCATAGTCATAGGCGGGGGGCGCAGGGGTGGCCGTGGGGGAAGGGACCGGCGGGAGTGTGGCAGGCGGGGCCGAAGCAGTCGGCGGGGCGGAAAGGGAGGGCGAGGGGGCCGCCGCAGGAGTTGGCCGGCTGTCATATGGGGGAGAAGGGTGGGAGGCCGCAGCGGCCAGCGTGCGGGAAACCACCGCAAAACTCCCGGCAAGGGTCAGAAAAAAGGCGCACAAAGCCAACGCCCCCAGGCATCTGGGTGCGTACGAGCGATATGTGTGACCTCTGCGCGGCATTTTCTACTTCCCTTCTGGTTTTGTGTAACTATCGATTAGACGCGGGGAGTGGGGAAAAAGTTTGCTGCAATTTCCTGTGTCCACTCTTGCAAGGTGGGGTGCTGTGGGTTATAATGCGTTAGTATATTAAATCGAGAAACGTAGGATGGTATCCCGTGTCCCGATGGATAAAAGGAGATGTTCGTATGGAAAAGACCGTCATCCCGGCGGGCTATGCTCCCTGCCTCAACCTGTATGATACCCAGAAGGCCATCGGCCTTCTCAAGCGCTTTTTTGAGGACGCACTGGGAGGCGCGCTCAATCTGATGCGGGTCTCCGCCCCACTGTTTGTCGAGGCGGCCACCGGCCTGAACGACGACCTGAACGGTGTGGAGCGGGCCGTCACCTTTGACATCCCCTCCGCGGGCCGGGACGCCCAGGTGGTCCACTCTCTGGCCAAGTGGAAGCGTATGGCCCTCTACCGGTATCAGTTCTCGGTGGGAGAGGGACTCTACACCGACATGAACGCCATCCGGCGGGACGAAGAGCTGGATAACCTGCACTCGGTCTATGTGGATCAGTGGGACTGGGAGAAGGTCATCGCCCCCCGGGACCGGAACGTGGAGTATCTGAAGCAGACCGTACGCACCATCGTCAAGGCCATGTGTGAGACCCAGACCACCCTGCGCTCGGTCTACCCCCGGCTCACTGCGCTGCCTGCCCTGTGCCCGGAGGTGAGCTTTGTCACCACCCAGGAGCTGGAGGACCGCTGGCCCAATCTCTCCCCCAAGGAGCGGGAGAACGCCTGGGTGAAGGATCATCCCACCACCTTCCTCATGCAGATCGGCGGCGCGCTCAAGTCGGGTAAGCCCCACGACGGCCGTGCTCCCGACTATGACGACTGGAACCTCAACGGCGACATTCTGCTGTGGAACCCGGTGCTGCAGAAGGCCTTTGAGGTCTCCTCCATGGGCATCCGGGTGAGCCCCGAGGTGCTGGACCAGCAGCTCACCACCGCCGGCTGCGATGAGCGGCGCTCCCTCACTTTCCACAAGCTCCTGCTGGAGGGCAAGCTTCCTCTGACCATCGGCGGCGGCATTGGCCAGTCCCGTCTGTGCATGCTGCTCCTGGGCAAGGCCCATATCGGCGAGGTGCAGGCGAGTGTGTGGGACGGAGAGACCATCGCGGCGTGCCAGGACGCGGGGGTCATCCTGCTGTAAAGCCGGGATGGGCCTTGCCCAGACCAAGTGTTTTGCCTTGGCAAAACCTTGCCGCAGGGGCGATTCACTCGCCACGAGGAAGGAAAATGGGACCCCGCCCGGCATGAATGCCGGGCGGGAACAAGGCCCATATCGGCGAGGTGCAGGCGAGCGTGTGGGACGGAGAGACCATCGCGGCGTGCCAGGACGCGGGGGTTATCCTGCTATAAATTTCTCAAAAATGCAAGCATTTTTGAGAGGGGGATGCAGGCCGCGGCGCGCACTCGCTTGCGCTCGCACACTTGCGGCCTGAGAGGAGTGTTTCCCGACGTACACGCCGCCGGAAAACACGATTGGACCCTCTTCCGCCGTCTGCGGACGGCGGAACTCTGCGAGGCTCTTGCAGCATAAATCACAGAAATACACTTTATTGACAGACTGCGGCGCGGCCCATGGGCCGCGCCAATCTTTTTTATGCCATATCCCGGCGGAACACGTGGATGCGGAAGCCGGCGCGGACCTCCAGCTGGGACAGCGCGCGGAGCCGCTCCACCCCGGCCTTTGGGGTCTTCCAGCAGTAGGGAGTCATCTGGAAAAGGGCCTGGAGATCCTCCGGATTTTCGATATGGAGCATGGTCTCCACCGGGACCACCTCCAGGAGCTGAAAGCCCTCATAGGGGATGGTCTCATCCGGGTTGGGGTAGGGCGTGTCGTAGAGGACCTCCTTGAGCTCCCACAGGTGCTCCGGAGCGGGCACCACATAGAGGAACACGCCGCCGGGCTTCAGGACCCGGTGGAACTCCTCCGCGGCCAGAGGGGAAAAGCAGTTGACCAGCAAATGGGCGCAGCCGTCCGGCACCGGCAGGCGGTAGGCGGAGCCTACGGCGAATTCGGTCTCACGGTCCCGCTTGGCGGCCCACCGGAGGGCAAATTTGGAGATGTCGATCCCGGCCACTGCGGGGGAACGGCCCGCCTCCCGCAGGGCCTGGGCGATCCCGGCAGTGTAGTACCCCTCCCCACAGCCCGAGTCCACCACGGCGCAGGGGGCTGGGGCGTAGCGGAGGGCCAGCTCCTCCAGGGCGGTGCGCAGCGGCTGGTAGTATCCCGCCGAGAGAAAACGGTTGCGGGCGGCCACCATGGCCTTGTCATCTCCGGGGGTCTTGGAGTGCATTTGGTTGGGGGGCAGGAGATGGACATAGCCTTCCTTGGAAATGTCGTAGCTGTGTCCGTTGGGACAGGTATAGGTACGCTCCCCACGGGTGAGGGGAGCGGAGCAGATGGGGCAGCGGAACAGGCTCATAGAGGGGCCTCCTTATCAGAGAACAGAATGGATAACAGGGAGTTTTTATTTATTATAGCAGAATATGAGTTGCAGTGTAAAAAGAAAGACGTTTTTCGGATAAGCAGATCCTATCCGGAAGCGCGATGCTAGATGGGGAATTAGACAAATATAGAAGAGTCTGCGGGAGAAAAAATGTCAGAAACGGAAAATAATATAAATTCACATAAAACTTTAATAATGTAACCGACTTGTAACCGCTGTGTGCCATACTTCAAACGTCCGGCCAGCCATACCTGGGAGGCGGCCGGGGATCAATTGACAAAAGGAGAGAAACGCAATGAAGAAACGGACACTCAAGCGGGCTGCGGCCCTGACTCTGGCTGTGGCGGTCATGGCGCCTGCCGCATCTGCCCTGAGCTGGAAGGATGGAGCCCCCGCCAACTATAATTTCACCTATGGAGGGGACAACGGCGGAATTGCCAGTGTGAAGGCATCCGACACCAATGGGACTTACAACGGCGAGATCAAGGCTGGCGAGACCATTACCACCCAGACCGGTACCATCGTGTGGCGGGACAGCTACACCAATGTGACCACCTTCACCGTCACCACCGAGCCCGGCTATGAGTTGGTGGGCCTGAGCGGCACCAATGTGGAGAACGAGTTCGAGTATGATGAGGACAGCAATGCCTACACCTTCTCCTTCACTGATAAGGGCGCCGAGGCCTGGTGCTATGGGAAGGATGTCTCCTTCGATCTGGTGACTGACAAGACCATGTATACGATCACCTTCGCGAATGAGGATGGAAACGAGCTGGGCTTCATCACCGCCGCGCTGGACGAGCCGCTGTTCACCAGCATTGTTCCCGAAAAAGAGGGGTATACCTTCAGCCGCTGGATGCTGAATGAAACAACTGCGATGCCCGATACATTCACTGCTGATATGCTGAAGTATGCCGATGAGAACAAGAATATCACGGTGACCCCTGAGTTTACGGTGAATGAATATCCTGTTACCATTAACTACTATGTGAACAACAACAATGGAGTCAATGGCGGCACGCTGGAGAGCAAAACTGACAATGTAATGGTCCCCTATGGCACGACCATCAACGAGGCGTGGCTGGCGGAGAATAACCGTCTGAGCGGCTACAAGATGATCGGCGGCGACCATGACGTAACCGTCGGCGTGGATGGCGCTGCGATTGACCTGGTCAAAAAGGAAGCGGTTTTTGAAGAAGACCATGCCTATTTTACCTATGAGAGCAAGGATGACGGGGTGCTCTCTGTCACTTATGGAATCGAGGACAAGCGCGAGGGCGTAAATGTCGACGTGAACGAGACCATCCGGATGTCCTATAGTGATTATCTCTGGGGAGAAAAGACGATCACCTTTACGGTTCAGGTGGCGGACGGCAAGGCCCTGGTTCTGAACTGCTCTGACGGTTCCAACGAATTCACGGATAACGGAGACGGTACTTATACCTTTGCGTTCACCCGCGGTGGTACGATGATTAACAAGCCCACCGATCACATTACCTTTGCCCTTTCCACCGTGGAAAAGTAAAAACTGCTGCATTGGCCCGGAGGTTTTGCCTCCGGGCCTGTTTTTGCGCGGATGTGGAAAAGAACAGGGAAAGAACCGTCTCTTTCGTCCTTTTTTCTCTACCATTTTGGCATGGGATATGGTATCATAGACAAGATTATGATTACTTTTTGTGACAGATAAGGAGCGAAACAATGATCACCGTTTCTGATTTGACCCTTCAGTACAGCGGTCAGCCCCTGTTCAGCCATGTGGATCTTCAGTTCACCAAGGGGAACTGCTATGGCATCATCGGCGCCAACGGCGCGGGCAAGTCCACCTTCCTGAAGATCCTCTCCGGCGAGCTGGAGCCCACCAAGGGTGAGGTCTCCATCCTGCCCAAGACCCGCATGTCGGTCCTCAAGCAGAACCAGAACGCCTATGACGCCTACAATGTTATGGACACCGTCATCATGGGCAACCAGCGCCTCTATGACATCGGCAAGGAGAAGGAAGCCCTCTATGCCAAGGAGGAGATGACCGAGGAGGACGGCATCCGCGCCTGTGAGCTGGAGGAGGAGTATGCCGAGCTGGGCGGCTGGGAGGCCGAGAGCGACGCCTCCCGCATCCTCCAGGGACTGGGCATCGGCACCGAGCTCCACTACAACGACATGGCCACCCTGGACGCCCGCCTCAAGGTGAAGGTCCTGCTGGCCCAGGCGCTCTTCGGCAACCCCGACATCCTGCTGCTGGACGAGCCCACCAACAACCTGGACATCAACGCGGTCAACTGGCTGGAGGACTTCCTGCTGGACTTCGAGGGGACCGTCATCGTGGTCTCCCATGACCGCCACTTCCTCAACACCATCTGCACCCACATCGTGGACATCGATTACAACAAGATCAAGCTCTACGTGGGCAACTACGACTTCTGGTATGAGTCCTCCCAGCTGGTGCAGGCCCTCATCAAGAACCAGAACAAGCGCAATGAGGAGAAGATCAAGGAACTGCAGGACTTTATCGCCCGCTTCTCCGCCAACAAGTCCAAGTCCAAGCAGGCCACGGCCCGACGCAAGCTCCTGGACAAGCTCACCGTGGAGGAGATGCCCGCCTCTTCCCGCCGCTATCCCTGGGTGGCCTTCTCCCCCGAGCGGGAGGTGGGCAAGGACATCCTCTTTGTCACCGATGTGAGCAAGACCATCGACGGAGTGAAGGTGCTGGACAAGGTCTCCTTCATCGTGGGGCACGATGACAAGATCGCCTTCGTGGGCGACAATGAGAACGCCCACACCGCCCTCTTCAAGATCCTCACCGGCGAGATGGAGCCCGACGAGGGCACCGTGAAGTGGGGCCAGACCGCCACCTTCTCCTACTTCCCCAAGGACAACACCGCCTTCTTCGAGGGGCACGACGAGAACCTGGTGGAGTGGCTGCGGGAGTTTTCTCCCGACCCCCACGAGAGCTATCTGCGCGGCTTCCTGGGCCGGATGCTCTTCTCGGGCGACGACGTGTATAAGAGCGTGAAGGTCCTCTCGGGCGGCGAGAAGGTGCGGTGCATGCTCTCCAAGATGATGCTCTCTGGGGCCAATGTGCTGCTGCTGGACCAGCCCACCAACCACCTGGACCTGGAGTCCATCACCGCGGTCAACAACGGTCTGGAGGCGGTGAAGTGCAATGTGCTCTTCTCCTCCCACGACCACCAGCTGGTGCAGACCGTGGCCAACCGGATCTTTGACTTCACGGCCGAGGGCAAGCTCATCGACCGGAAGATGACCTATGACGAGTATCTGGAGAGCGTAAGCTCCAACGGATAAGGACACAGCGCCCGGCCCTTCCGGAGAGATGGGCCGGGCTTTTTCTCCAGGTAAAGTGAGTCGTGTTATGTGACGGAAAGCGGCATAATATGCGGGGAAAGCGCCCTTTGCTTTCCTGTGGAAAATGTGATAGAATAAAAGACAATACTCCGGAAGAAAGCGGGCAAGGAGGATACTCGATGGAGGAACTCAAGGAACTCAAAGCGCGGATGCAGGAGCAGCGGCCGGTGGACTGGGAGAGCTTTCCCGACATCGGACTGTATATGGATCAGGTGGTCTCCTATCTGCCCCGGCAGCTCATCCACTACGGGGATGGGGAACTGCTGACCTCCGCCATGGTAAACAACTACATCAAGGACGGCCTGCTTCCAAGGGCGGAGGGAAAGCGCTATTCCCGCACCCATCTGGGGTATCTGACTGCTATCTGTGTGCTCAAGCAGGTGCTCTCCGTGAAGGAGACCAACCGTCTCATCGCCGCGGGTACCGAGCGCAAGCGCACCACAGAGGAGCTCTATGCCTACTTCTGCCGGCAGCTGGACGCCGCGCTGAGTGAGACCGCCCAGAGCCTGCCCGAAGAGGGGGAGGAGGAAGACCTGCCCCGTCTGGCCCTGGATCTGGCCCTGCGCAGTTATGCGGATCGTCTGGCCTGTCAGCGGGTGCTGGACATCCTGGCCCAGCATACGCCGGAGCCGAAGCGGAGCAGCCGGAAGAAGGAACGCGCCGGGAAGTGAGCCTGCCCGGCGAAGAGGGCCATATATGGCCCATGATAAGGAGGGTTTTCCCATGAGCAACTATCGCATTGTCACCGATTCTGCCGCCGATATGAGCGCGGCCATGGTGGAGGAACTGGGTGTTACCGTTCTGCCCCTGTGTTTTACCATGGAAGAAAAAACCTATGAGGATCATCCGGACCGCCGGGCCATGCCCATTGAGGAGTTCTACCGCCGCCTGCGGGAGGGAAAGATGGCCACCACCTCTGCCGTGAACGTCTCCCAGTACATCGATGTGCTGGAGCCCATGCTGCAGGCAGGGGAGGATGTGCTGGTGCTGGCCTTCTCCTCGGGGCTTTCCACCACCTATAACTCCTCCGCCATTGCGGTGGCCGAGCTGCGGGAGAAGTACCCCGAGCGGAAGATCTTCACCGTGGACACCCTGTGTGCCTCCCTGGGACAGGGACTTCTGGTGTGGCAGGCCGTTGCCCTTCAGAAGGCGGGCAAGAGCCTGGAGGAGGTCCGGGACTGGGCCGAGGCCAACAAGCTCAAGCTCTGCCACTGGGTGGCGGTGGACGATCTGGCCCACCTGAAGCGGGGCGGCCGGATTTCCGCTACCACAGCCTTTGTGGGCGGAATGCTGAACATCAAGCCCATCATCCATGTGGACAACGAGGGCCACCTCATCAACGTGGGGAAGGTGCGCGGCCGCGGCGCCTCCCTCAAGTACCTGGTGGATGAGATGGGAAAGCGGATCACCGATCCCCAGGAGCAGGTCATCTTCATCAGCCACAGCGACTGCCTGGAGGACGCCAAAGTGGTGGGCGAGGAGGCCAAGCGCCGCTTTGGCGTGAAGGACGTGGTCTACAATCACATCGGCCCCGTCATTGGCGCCCACACCGGACCGGGTACGGTGGCACTCTTCTTTATGGGAACGGAGCGGTAATATGGAAGACATCAAGTGGCTGGAAGTGGCCATTGACACAACCACACAGGAGCTGGAGGATCTCTCCGCCCGGCTGACCATGAACGGCGTGACCGGGCTGGTCATCGAGGACGAGGCCGATTTCCAGCAGTTTTTGGAGAATAATCGCCAGTACTGGGACTATGTGGACGAGGAGCTCCAGGAGAAGATGCGGGGCGTGTGCCGCATCAAGTTCTATGTCTCGGATGATGCCGATGGGCGCAAGCAGCTCCAGAAGTGGATGGAGGGCATCGATAAGCCCTATACCACCACGGCACTGGGAGAGAATGACTGGGCCCACAGCTGGCAGAAGTACTATAAGCCCATGGAGGTGGGGGAGCGGCTCTACATCGTCCCCGAGTGGGAGCGGGAGGAGCCCGTCCCGGCGGGGAAGACCGCCCTCTATCTGAACCCCGGCCTCACCTTCGGCACCGGCTCCCACGCCTCCACCCAGCTCTGCCTGGGGGGTGTGGAGCGGTATGTGACCGACGGGTGCAAGGTGCTGGACCTGGGCTGCGGAAGCGGCATTCTGTCCATCGCGGCTCTTCGCCTGGGGGCGGAGCACGCGGTGGCGGTGGACATCGACCCCAAGGCGGTGGACGTGGCCTATGAGAATGCGGCCATGAACGACATTGGAAAGGACCGCTACCATGTGCTGGCGGGAGATGTGCTCACCGATGAGGGACTGGTGAACGAGCTGGCGGAGCAGAAGTACCAGGTGGTGCTGGCCAACATCGTGGCCGATGTCATCATTCCCCTCTCTGCCAAGGTGGACCGTTTTCTGGCGGAGGGCGGGACCTTCCTGTGCTCCGGCATCATCGACGTCCGTGCCCACGAGGTAGTGGAAGCGCTGGAGCGCAATGGCCTGACCATCGTGGACCGGTGGGAGAAAAAGGGCTGGGTTGCCCTGGCGGCCCGGTTCCAGTAACAAAAGACAGAGGCGGACGCAGCTGCGTCCGCCTCTTTGCGTCCGGGAAAAGCCTTTGCATCTTGGGCAAAAATCCCGTATAATGGGGAAAATAACGGGGGAAAGGGATGAGTCATATGCGGACCCACTGCTTTCGGCTGCGCCGGGGGGATGACCTGCGGCAGTCGTTGGAGCGCTATGTCAGAGAACAGCATATCCGGGCGGCGGTGGTGCTCTCCGCCGTGGGATGTGTGAACCGGGCGGTGATCCGGGATGCCTCCGGCGTAACCGTGCACACCCTGGAGGAGCATCTGGAGATCGTCTCCCTGATGGGGACCCTCTCGGAGGAGCGGACCCACCTGCATATTGCCCTGTCCCGGGAGGACCTCTCCACCGTGGGCGGGCACCTGAAGGACGGGTGCATCGTCAATACCACCGCAGAGGTGGTGCTGCTGGAACTGTCCGGCGTGGCCTTTGGGGCGGGCTATGACCCCGAGACCGGTTATGACGAGCTGGTCATCTCACATGGGGAGGAACCGAAATGATCCTGAATATCTTGGCTGTTGGCGACGTGGTGGGGGAAGCGGGGGTGGAATACCTGTCCCGCCGTCTGCGCGGCATGAAAAAAGACCATGAGATCCACTTCACGGTGGTCAACGGAGAAAATGCCTCGGGCGTGGGGATCCTGCCCCGGCAGGCCCAGGCCATCTTTGACGCGGGAGCCGATGTGATCACCCTGGGCAACCACACCTGGAACCGGCTCCAGATCGCCGACTATCTGGAGGAGAACCCCTACATCCTCCGCCCGGCCAACTACACCAACCGGGTGCCCGGCCGGGGGTGGGGCGTGTATGAGGGCCCCAGAGGCCTGCGGATCGGGGTGCTCAACCTCATCGGTCGGTGTGAGATGGACTGCAACTTTGACAATCCCTTTACCGTGGCGGAACGGTGGGTGAAGCGGGGGGAGGCCGACATCATTCTGGTGGACTTCCATGCGGAGGCCACCAGTGAGAAGGGGGCCATGGCCTGGTATCTGGACGGACAGGTCCAGGCAGTCTGGGGGACCCACACCCACGTACCCACCGCCGACACACAGATCCTGCCCAAGGGAACGGGCTTTGTCACCGACCTGGGTATGGCGGGGCCCATCCACAGCGTGCTGGGAATCCGGCCCAATCAGGCCATCAACCGCTTTTTGGGCGGGCTGCCCCAGCGGTTTGAGTCGGCGGAAGGGCCCTGTAAGATTGACGCGGTCCGTTTTTCCGTGGACACCGCCACCGGGCGCTGCACGGCGGTAGACCGGGTGGATGTCCGCTGAGTTTACGCAAGAGGGCAAAAAAATGCCTCCGCTCATACTGAGCGGAGGCATTTTTGCATATGACTTCAGGACACGTAAGGAATTGCTTACTTGTGGTCCACGCTGTACATATGAGCGATCAGATCCAGAACCTTGTTGGAGTAGCCGATCTCGTTGTCGTACCAGGACACGACCTTCACGAAGGTATCGGTCAGGGCGATGCCGGCGGTGGCGTCGAAGATGGAGGTGTGGGTGTCGCCCAGGAAGTCGGAGGAAACGACGGCGTCCTCGGTGTAACCCAGAACACCCTTCAGCTCGCCCTCGGAAGCCTTCTTCATGGCGGCGCAGATCTCCTCGTACTTGGCGGGCTTAGCCAGGTTGACGGTCAGGTCGACCACGGACACGTCCAGAGTGGGAACACGCATGGACATACCGGTCAGCTTGCCGTTGAGCTCGGGGATAACCTTGCCCACGGCCTTGGCAGCGCCGGTGGAGGAGGGGATGATGTTGCCGGAAGCAGCACGGCCGCCGCGCCAATCCTTCTTGGAGGGGCCGTCCACGGTCTTCTGAGTGGCGGTCACGGAGTGAACGGTGGTCATCAGGCCGTCGGTGATGCCCCAGTTGTCATGCAGCACCTTGGCGATGGGAGCCAGGCAGTTGGTGGTGCAGGAGGCATTGGAGACAAAGGTCATGCTGGAGTCATACTTGTCCTGGTTGACGCCCATGACGAACATGGGGGTGTCGTCCTTGGAGGGGGCGGACATGACGACGTGCTTGGCGCCGGCGTCGATGTGAGCCTGGGCCTTCTCCTTGGTCAGGAACAGGCCGGTGGACTCCACCACGTACTCCGCGCCGATCTCACCCCAGGGAATGTCCTTGGGATCCATGCAGGCGTAGAAGTTGACCTTCTTGCCGTTGACGGTGATGGAGGTCTCATCATACTCGATGGTGCCCTCAAACTTGCCGTGCATGGTGTCGTAACGCAGCATATAAGCCATGTAGTCAGGGCTCATAAAAGGATCGTTGATGCCAACGAATTCGATGTCAGAACGCTCGAGGCCGGCGCGGAACACGAGACGGCCGATGCGGCCGAAACCATTAATGCCAACTTTGATGCTCATGGGAATCTCTCCTTCACAAAGTGTAGTTGTTGTACCTTCGCGCATCCTTATTATATCCCACGCGGGGGGAAATGAAAAGGGCCAAACGTAAAAAACTGGTCATTGTCCATAAAAAGCCGTGGCGGTTTGACCAAAAGTGGGCGAAATTCGACACAAGTCGACTTTTAAGCTTGTTGTAGAAGCCAGTATTTGCTATACTGGCCGTGTGTATGGGGCTTATGCTGCCCTGTAATCCTAGTAGCGTGTTCGAAAGCACTTTCAGGCGTTGGCCGAGGGAGGTTTTAAATTGAGTAAGGATGCGGATGAGCTGGAGTGCTTCCTGGCAGAACAGCTTCGGGAACAGGTGGGGAACCTGATGGCAGCCTCTCAACTCCTGGCCCCGGTTATCCGGGAGCAGGAAAATCGGCACTATGACCAATATATGGCCATTTTGAATCAGAGCCTTTATCGACTGCTGCGCCTGGCCGAGCATGTAGACCTAGCCCAGCGGGAGCGGCGGGGCGACAAGCTGGAGTTTCATCCGGTCCTGCTGGAGCTGGAGCCCCTCTGCCGGGAGCTGTGCCAGAAGGTAACGGGGGCTGCTGCCCCGCTCCGCGTGGACTTTCAATGGGAGTGGGACGGCCGGGAGGCCGCCGTACTGGGGGATCCGCTGCTGCTGCGCCGGATGCTTCTGAATCTGATTGCCAACGCCCTGCATGCCGCCGGCAGCGGCGGCCAGGCCGGGCTGCGGCTTTGTACCGAGGGGCGAAGCGTGCGTCTGACCGTGTGGAACAGCGGGGGAGAAACTCCGCTGCCCGGATCCGAATCCATAGAGTCGGAGAGCAGCTGGAAGAAAGATTCCGGTGTCCAGACCCGGATGGGGGTGGAGCTGGCCCGGGAAGTGGTGGAGTGCCATCAAGGGACTCTGGTCTTTGAGCAGGGGGAGCGCCGTGGACTGCGGGCGGTCATCTCTCTGCCGGTGGCCAACGACACAGAGGCCACGGGGTTGCACACGCCCCGAATGGGCTACGATCCTACCGGCGGCTTTTCCCAGGTGCTGGTGGAGCTGTCCGATGTCCTGCCCTTTGAGGCCTATCTGCCGGAGGATGTGGAATAAAAGAAGAAATATCTGCTGTACGGAAGCAGTAGAAAGTGGAGCCGCCGGGCGATCCATTGGGATCGCCCGGCGGTTTTGCACACAAAGGGGTGAAAGGGTGGAAAAGATCCCGTCAGCAGAGGAACCAGAACCAGCGCAGCAGAAGCCGGTGCCACCAGGGGCGGGAGCGGTAGAGCCGCTCCGCTTCGGCGCTTGCCGCCTTCCGGGCCAGCCTGCACTCCTCCAACGTCACCCCGTCCCGGCTGAAGGCCGCCTTTTGGGCCAGTTCCTCCACCAGAGGAGGCAGCGTTCCGCCGTGGCGGGAGAGCCTGCGGGCATAGCGGTAGATGGATACCATGGCCCGGTGGGGGTCCTCCTGCCGGAGTCTGCGCCGCCGGAGGGTCCCTGTGATATAGCGGATCAGGATGGGGAGGAAACACACCGCGAGAAGGATTCCAACCGGGAGCAGCCAGCCGGGAAGAGACCCTGTCCCGCCGTCGTCCTGCGTCTGTGCGGGCGGGATGGAAGCGGTGGGCCGGGGAGTCTGCACCGGCGCGGCGCTTGGCTTGGGTGTGGGTGTGGGCTTGGGCGTGGCGCTGGGGGTGGAGACCGGCTCCTCGCTCTCGCCCTGACTCCAGGGGAGGGCGTCGCCCTGATAGCCGGGGGTCATCTCCACCGGATACCAGCCGTAGCCGGAGAGATAGATCTCCACCCAGGCGTGGGCGGCGCGGTCGGGTACGGAGTGGGAGCCGGGGGTTTTGACGTTGGTCACATAGCCGCTTACATACCGGGCCGGGATTCCCAGGGAGCGCAGCAGAAGGGTACCGGCAGAGGCGAAGTGCATACAATATCCCCGATGGCTCTCGTTGAGAAAATAGAGGGTAAAATCCTCGCCGTCCGGGACGGGCGGGGTCTCCAGGTCGTATTCGGCCAGCTCGGCCAGGTATTCCGCCACCAGTTCGGCCGCCAGCTGAGGGGCGCGGGTCGGGTCATAAGCAGAGTAAAAGGCGTAGCGGGAGGAGGACATCTGGGCCTGGAAGAGCCGGTCCGAGAGCGCATAGACGTGGGGGGAGAGGGCATAGAAGATGTCGTCGGGGACCTGGAGGTAGTGCTGCTGCACAAACGCCTGGTATTCCTGTTCGGCCAGGGCATCCTGCCACTCCAGCGGGGGTGCGGCGTCCGGTTCCAGCGCACCGGGCCGGAAATAGACCGTGTGCTTCCCCACCAGAGGGCTTCGGATTATGCCGGAATCATCCTGAAAGGAGGCCCCACGCAGCTCCTCCGGCCGGGAGAGGATCTGATAGGGGAAGTAGACACAGCCGCCGGGGGCGGATACCTGCTCCACTTCAAAGGCATAATAGGGAAGATCGGCCTCCGCCCGGGCGGGGAAATTGAGAGGATTGAGTCCCGAGGAGGTCCCGGTGGAGTCCACCACAGCCCCATCCGAGAGGAGGGAGGCATAGGCATCCTCCTCCAGGGGGGTCCAGCGGTTGTCCTGATAGAGGGCGGCACTGTATCCCCGCAGGTAGAGCTTTCCGGTATAGTCGGTGCGGATGCGCAGGACAGTATGGCCGTCGTAGCTCTGGGTTCCGGCGGCGGAGAGGTCCACCGTGGCGGTGGAACCGGCGGAAGAGAACAGAGAGCGGCCAAAGGGGCCGGTCCAGTTGAGGGAGAGGCTCAGGTCCCCCACGGTCTGAAAAAGAGTGTCCCGACCGTCCTCCACCCAGGCCGGGGGCTGATAGTCCGCCGCAGGAACAAGCAGGGTCAGAAGACTCAGGGTGATACCCACCAGAGGCAGCGCGGCCAGTGTGAGGCGCGCCGCCCTTCGGGGGTCCTCCCGGGCGCTGCGTGCGCTGAGGAGCAGTCCGCCCCAGCCGGTCAGCAGGAGCACCAGCCACAAGATGGGCGGGGTGCCCAGCGGAAGGGCGGGGATCACCGGGACCAGAACCGCCAGTCCGCTGACCCAACAGGAGCGCAGGCGCACCACCAGAAGGCCCAGCAAGACGGCATAGACCGCGGCAGCGGCCAGTACGGTGAGGGTCACCGCCCAGCTCCACTGCTCGGGGGTGCGCTCCATCACCGGGACCAGGCGGGAGAGACCGGGGAAGTGCTCAGAATAGGTATTGACCACGGCGCACTGGATGGCCGCCTGTCCGGCGAAGAGGTCCTCCCAAATCCGCCAGACCAGCTGCCCCCAGAGCAGGGAGGAGAGAAACAAAAGGGGCATCCCAAAGCGCAGGGGGAGGGAGAATATAGTGAGAGAGAGTAAGGTCAGCAGGGTAAGTCCCCCGTACAGGAGGAGCGGGTCCACCGGCAGGGAAAAGGCGGTGCAGAACCAGCCCACCGGCGCCCACAAAAGCAGACCCAGCAGCAGCCCATCGGCCAGCAGGCGCAGAGCAGAGGGGCGAGGGGAAGAAGAACGGTTCACAGCCATCCCCCTTCCTGCCAGAGCGTCGGGGTCACATGGAGCCGGCGGGGCGGCCCATCCCCGGCGGGCGGCGGGGCCGCCGCGTCCAGAATGGAGTGCCCCTGGAGGGGGGCGGGCTGGATCAGGATGCGCTGGAAGGCGTCCATGAGGGAGGCGGCATCGGTGACCGGGCAGCTCTCCACCGCGCCGCTCACCGGATGGGCCCACTGGATGACGTGCGGGGTATTTTGCTCCAGCAGCAGGCGGGAGATGGCCAGCAGGCGATCCAGAACGGCGTCCAGCTCCTCCGGCGTGCCGAAGTGGTCAAAGGTGAGCAGCAGCGTGGGGCGGCAGGGCTCCAGCATCTCCTTGACCACCAACTCCTCCCGCTTGGAGGAGAGCTTCCAGTGGACCAGGCGCATGGGGTCACCGGGGCGGTACTCCCGCAGATCATAGTCCTCGGTATTCCCGCCGCCGGGGCGGACCTTCCATTGGACGGAGTGTCCGCCCTCCCCGATGAGCTGGGGGACGGGACCGGCCTCCATGGGTGCGGGGAGCACATACCGGGTATCCGGTTTGGGCACGGAGAGGGGCAGGGAGAAGAGCCCCAAAAAGTCACACAGGCGGGGCCGGTACACCGTGCAGGTCCAGGCGCCGCAGTGTTCGGCGGGGATATCCTGCTCCCAGGTTCCGGCGCCTTCCCGGATGTCCACCTGCCGGATGAGGCGCTGGGTGGAAAAGGGATCCTCCAGCACCACCCGGGCCCGAAAGCGGGTGAGCGGGAAGGGGGAGCGGCTGGAACAGGAGAGGATCCATCCGGCCGACTCGCCGCGGGTGAGCAAAGGGGACGCGCAGGTCAGAACCAGGGTACCGCCCAGAGCGGCGGGCAGGCTCAGCGCCAGGGAGAGGAGCGGGAGGATGAGGAGGAACAGCAGGAAGAAGAGAGCGGCATACCCAGTGGAGCACAGCAGGAACAGCAGTGCCAGAAGCAGGGCGGCCCCATAGGCGATTCGTCGGTGCAGCATGGGGGCGGCCTCACTGGATGGCAGGGGGCTGGACCCCTTTGAGGATGGCCTCCACTGGGCTGCCGACCTCGCCGGACTCGCCCCGGGGGGAGAGGAGAAGCCGGTGAGAAATGGTATCGGCAAAGACCAGGCGCACATCGTCGGGTGTCACGTAGTCCCGGCCCCGGACGAAGGCGGCGGCCCGGCTCATGGCGGCCACCGCCAGAGTAGCCCGGGGGCTGGCTCCCTGAACGATGAGCGGGTGCTCCCGGGTCGCGCCGATGAGACGGACGATGTACTCGCACACCGCATCGCTCAGATAGACCCGGTCCACAGCGGCGCGCATGGCCTCCAGCTCTTCCAGAGTGGCCACCCGCTCCACCTGGGAAAGGGGATTTCCGCTCTGCTTGCGCCGCAGGAGCTCGGTCTCATCGGCCGCAGAGGGATAGCCCAGGGAGAGCTTGACCATGAAGCGGTCCAGCTGGGAGTCGGGGAGCAGCTGGGTTCCGGAGGCCCCCGCCGGGTTCTGGGTGGCGATGACCAGAAAGGGCTGGGGGACCGGATGGGTCACGCCGTCCACGGTGACCTGCCCCTCCTCCATGGCCTCCAGCAGGGCCGACTGGGTGCGGCTGGTGGCCCGGTTGAGCTCGTCGGCCAGAAAGAGATTGCACAGCACCGCCCCTGGCTGGTACTCCATCTGCCCGGTGGCCTTGTTGAACATGGTAAAGCCCGTCAGGTCCGAGGGCATGACGTCCGGGGTAAACTGGACCCGGTGATACCGGAGGGAAAGAGCCCGGGAAAACGCCAGGGCCATGGTGGTCTTGCCCACGCCGGGGATGTCCTCCAGCAGAATATGGCCCCGGGCCAGGATGGCCAGCAGGGCTTTGGAAAGCACCGCGTCCTTTCCAACCACGGCCTTGCGGACCTCCAGGATCACGTCCGCGGCCAGCTTGCGTTCGGTCATAGGTGCGCCTCCTCCAATCAAAAATTCAGATCAAATCCCAAGGGGATAAACTTCCCATTCTACCCCATTCTATCAAACATCCTCATTATGTCAACAAAAAAAGGTTACAAAGAGGCAAGAGGATGTCCGAAGGCGAAAAAAGTTTGTTTTCCACCCCGCCAGAGCCTAAAAACGGCGGTTCTGCGCCAAAAGAAGCGGCAAAAGATGAGGCAAAGCACTTGCACCGCCGCCCCCGCTGTGGTATAATCGCTATGATAGTAAGAGTAGGTTATGGTTAGAGTGGGGTCCGCCCCGCTCTTCTTTTTGAGAAAAATTCGGTATGTAAAATTTTGGAACCTACTGTTGAGGGCATTGAACTGGAGGTGCGCGCATGGCAAAGGTAACGGATCTGGTGGCCGAACTGGCCGCCCCCATCGCCCAGGCGCAGGGGTGTACCCTGTGGGATGTGGAATATGTGAAGGAGGCCGGTTCCTGGTACCTCCGGGTGTATATTGATAAGGAGGGTGGCGTCTCCATTGACGACTGTGAGGCCGTGTCCCGGCCCCTCTCCGACGCGCTGGACGAGGCCGACCCCATCGAGGGGAGCTATACCCTGGAGGTGGGCTCGGCCGGCATCGACCGGGTGCTGCGCAAGAGCGAGCACTTTGCGGCCTATCTGGGCAGCGAGGTAGAGGTCAAGCTCTACCGGGCCCGGGAGGGGAAAAAGGAATATGTGGGCCTGCTCCGGGGGTATGCCGACGGCAATGTCACCCTGGAGGAGGGCGACGGCACCGTCACATTTGAAAAGAAAGACATCGCACAGGTCCGCCTGTATGTGCGTTTTTAAAGGAGTAAAGAACAATGGCGACGAGAAAGAACGCAAAAGCACAGAAGAGCAACGAGCTGGACGCGACGGAATTTTTCGCCGCGATCCGTATGATCGAAGAGGAGAAGGGCATCCCCAAGGCCTATATGATCGAGAAGATCACCCAGGCTCTGGTCTCGGCCTATAAGCGGGACCACGAGGGCGTGGGCGATAACGTGACCGTGGATGCCAACGAAGAGCTGGGCACCGTGCGCATGTTCGTCAAGAAGGACGTGGTGGAAGAGGTGGATAACCCCTGCACCGAGATGAGCCTGGAGGAGGCCCGGGCCGCGCTGCCCCGGGCGCAGCTGGGCGACGTGCTGCGCATCGAGATCAAGCCCCGCAACTTTGGCCGGATCGCCGCCCAGACCGCCCGTCAGGTCATCATCCAGGGCATGCGTGAGGCCGAGCGCGGCATGATCTATGACGAGTTCAACTCCAAGGAGCATGAGATCCTCACCGGTCTCGTCACCCGCATCGATCCCCGCTCCGGCGCGGCCAGCCTGCGCATCGGCTCCGGCAACGAGAGCACCGAGGCCTATCTGGCGGTCAGCGAGCAGGTCAAGGGCGAGCCCCTCACCGAGGGCATGCGCCTGCGCGTCTATGTGGTGGAAGTGCGCCGCTCCACCAAGGGGCCCCAGGTCCTCCTCTCCCGGACCCATCCCGGTCTGGTCAAGCGCCTCTTTGAGATGGAAGTGCCCGAGATCTATGACGGCACGGTGGAGGTCAAGTCCATCGCCCGCGAGGCTGGCTCCCGCACGAAGCTGGCGGTCTGGTCTGCCGACCCCAACGTGGACGCCATCGGCGCCTGCGTGGGTCCCCGCGGTCAGCGCGTAAACAACATCGTGGAAGAGCTGGGCGGCGAAAAGGTGGACATCATCAAGTACAGCGAGGATCCCGCCGAGTACATCGCCGCGGCCCTCTCCCCCGCCGACGTCATCAGCGTCACCACGCTGGAGGAGGGGAAGAGCTGCCGGGTGGTTGTACCCGACGATCAGCTCTCCCTGGCCATCGGCAAGGAGGGTCAGAACGCCCGTCTGGCCGCCAAGCTGACTGGCTATAAGATCGACATCAAGCCCCAGAGCGCCCCCGTGGAGGAGGAACTGCCTCAGGATGAGGAGGACTTCCTGGCCGACGAGGAAGTGCTGGAGAACGAGAGCGCCGAGAGCGACAGCGAGGAATAAGCGCGGCGGGCGGGGAGAGCTCTCCCCGCCCACGCCCAGAGAAAGGGGGCAATCCCTATGCCGAAGAAGATCCCCATGCGCCAGTGTCTGGGCTGCCGGGAGATGAAACCCAAGCGGGAGCTGATCCGGGTGGTCAAATCCCCGGAGAATGAGATCTCCCTGGATTTTAAGGGGAAGAAACCCGGACGGGGGGCCTATCTCTGTCCGGACAGCGCCTGTCTGGCCCGGGCCCGTAAGTCCAGAGCGCTGGAGCGGGCCTTTTCCACCCAGATCCCGGATGAGGTCTATGCCGGCCTGGAGGAGCAGATGCAGGAAGGGGCAAAGGATGAATAGCGTACTGCACCTGATCGGTCTGGCCCGGAAGGCGGGCCGCCTGGCCGTGGGGGAGGACCCGGTAGGCGAGGCGGTCAAGAGCCGGGAGGGCAAGCTCCTGCTGGTGGCCTGCGATGCGGCGGAGAATACCATACGCCGGGCCGGACACATGGCCGAGAGCGGCACCGCGCCCTGCCTCACCGTCCCCTTCACCAAGGCGGAGCTGGGGCATACCGTGGGGCGCTCCAGCTGTGCGCTGCTGGCCTTCACGGATGTGGGGCTGGCCTGTGCCGCGGCGGAGAAGCTGGCCGCAGAGGACCCGGAGCAATACGGCGCTGCGGCCGAGCTGCTGCGTACCCGGGCCCGCCGGGCGCTGGAGCGGCAGAAGGAGCGGCGTACCCGGGAAAAGGAACGCCAGGCGGCCCGCAGCAAGCCCTGGGCCGCGCCGCCCAGAAAGAAAGAAGGATCGGCCGCCGGGAAGAAGTCCCGCAAGAGATCCGGCCCCAAGGGGGCCCCGCGCCGCCATGAGACATAAGCGCGGCATGAGAACGTATCAAACAACAACCGGACTTGTTCCAATCAGAAAGCATAGCGGTGTGCGCTGTGTTTTCTCGTTGGTACAAGTCCCACAGTGGAGGTGGCTTTATTTGCTGAACAACAAGTATCGTGTCCATGAGGTGGCCAAGGATTTTGGCAAGAATTCCAAAGAGATCGCTGATATCCTCACCGATTACGCCACCGCCCCCAAGAACCATATGCAGGTTCTGGAGGACGGTGAGCTGTCCGTTATTTTCGACTATCTGACCCAGCACAACCAGGTGGAGAGCGTGGAGTCCATCTACGCCGACGTCTACCATGAGCCCAAGGCGGCCGCCAAGCCGGCCCAGGCGGCTCCCCAGGGTGGTCAGAAGAGCGCGCAGAGCGCTCCCCGGCCCCAGAATAACCAGAAGCCCCAGAATACCGGCAGCCAGCAGCAGGCCCGTCCTGCCCAGCAGCAGCCTGCCCAGAAGAGCGGCCAGACCCAGCAGCCCGCCGCCCGTCCCGCCAGCCGCGTCCCCGAGAAGAAGATCGTGGACACCCGCAAGGGCGGCGATGTGAACCTGGATAAGTACGACGAGCGCCTGGAGGACCTGGCCGCCGGTAAGACCAAGCAGATGCAGGCCGGCAAGCAGAAGTTCCAGGGCCGCAACCAGCGCAAGGGCGGCTTCCAGGGCGGCAACAAGCGCCGCCAGGAGGAGCAGGAGAAGATGCGCCGGCTCCAGCTGGAGATTGCCAAGAAGACCCCGCTCACCGTCAAGATCCCCGATGAGATCGGCGTGGGCGAGCTGGCTTCCCGCATGAAGAAGACCGGCGCCGAGGTGGTCAAGACCCTGATGAAGAACGGCGTCATGGCCTCCCTGAGCGACGTCATCGACTTCGACACCGCCGCCATCATCGCCGAGGAGATGGGCTGCAAGGTGGAGAAGGAGGTCATCGTCACCATTGAGGAGCGCCTCATCGATACCGCTGAGGACAAGGAAGAGGATCTGCTCCCCCGCGCCCCCGTGGTGGTGGTCATGGGTCACGTCGACCACGGCAAGACCTCCCTGCTGGACTATATCCGCAACGCCAATGTGGCCTCCGGCGAGGCCGGCGGCATCACCCAGCACATCGGCGCTTACCAGGTCCAGGTGAACGGCCAGACCATCACCTTCCTGGATACCCCCGGCCACGAGGCCTTTACCGCCATGCGTGCCCGCGGCGCCATGGTCACGGACATCGCCATCCTGGTGGTGGCCGCCGACGACGGTATCATGCCCCAGACCGTGGAGTCCATCAACCACGCCAAGGCCGCCAAGATTCCCATCATCGTGGCCATCAACAAGATGGATAAGCCCGAGGCCAACCCCGACCGCATCAAGCAGCAGCTCACCGAGTATGAGCTGGTGCCCGAGGAGTGGGGCGGCGACACCATCATCTGCCCCATCTCCGCCAAGACCGGCGAGGGCATCGACAACCTGCTGGAGATGGTCAACCTGACCGCCGAGATGCAGGAGCTCAAGGCCAACCCCAACCGTTCCGCCCACGGCGCCGTCATCGAGGCCCGTCTGGACAAGGGCCGCGGCCCTGTGGCCACGCTGCTGGTCCAGAACGGTACCCTGAAGCAGGGTGACGTCATCATCGCCGGCACCGCGGTGGGCCGTGTCCGCGCCATGACCAACGCCCGCGGCCAGAAGCTGACCGAGGCCGGCCCCTCCGTGCCTGTGGAGATCATCGGTATGGGCGAAGTGCCCGGCGCCGGCGACGACTTCCACGCCGTGGCCGACGAGCGCATGGCCCGCGAGCTGGTGGAGCAGCGCAAGCATGAGCAGAAGATGGCCGCCTCCGGCCCGGTGGGCCACAAGGTCTCCCTGGAGGATCTGTTCAGCCAGATCAAGCAGGGCGAGATGAAGGAGCTGCCCATCATCGTCAAGGCCGACGTGCAGGGCTCTGCCGAGGCCGTCAAGGCCAGCCTGGAGAAGATCTCCAACGACGAGGTCCGCGTCCGGGTCATCCACTGCGCGGTGGGCGCCATCAACGAGAGCGACGTCATGCTGGCCACCACTTCCGGGGCCATCATCGTGGGCTTCAACGTCCGCCCCGACGCCAACGCCAAGGATACCGCCGGCCGCAACGGCGTGGATATGCGGATGTACCGCGTGATCTACGACGCCATCGACGAGATCGAGGCCGCCATGAAGGGCATGCTGGCGCCCAAGTTCAAGGAAGTGGCGCTGGGCCAGGCCGAGGTCCGCGAGGTCTACAAGATCACCGGCGCGGGCATCGTGGCCGGCTGCTATGTCACCGAGGGCAAGGTGGAGCGCAAGGCCCAGATCCGTCTGGTCCGCGACGGCATCGTGGTCCACGAGGGCGCCATTGCCTCCCTCAAGCGCTTCAAGGACGACGCCAAGGAAGTGGCCCAGGGCTACGAGTGTGGTATTACCATCGAGAAGTACCAGGACATCAAGCAGGGCGACATCATCGAGTGCTTCCTGATGGAGCAGATCGAGGTATAAGATCCAGATAGAGCTAAGGCGCTGTCCCATTCGGAACCAAATCAAACAGACCCGTTCCATCCCCAAGTCATTTGAGGAGGGGCGGGTCTGTATTACGTGATAGGAGAATCATATGGCAAGTAATCGCATCGGACGCATCAACGAGGAGATCCAGCGGGAGCTGGCGACCCTCATCCGCACGGTCAAGGACCCCCGGGTCCACGGGCTGGTGTCCATCACTGCGGTGGAGACCACCCCCGACCTGCGCTTTTCCAAGATCTACGTGAGCGTGCTGGACAAGAGCGACGTGAAGGAGGTCGTCAAGGGCCTCAAGTCGGCGGCCGGGTACCTGCGGCGGGAGCTGGGCTCCGCCCTCAAGCTGCGCTATACCCCGGAGCTCCAGTTCGTGGAGGACGACTCCATCGGACAGGGCGCCCATATCCTGAGCATGCTGCGCAAT
The DNA here is from genome assembly GCF_014982855.1 of Pseudoflavonifractor gallinarum. Classification (GTDB taxonomy): domain Bacteria; phylum Bacillota; class Clostridia; order Oscillospirales; family Oscillospiraceae; genus Pseudoflavonifractor_A; species Pseudoflavonifractor_A gallinarum. Next base: position 348,762 of record NZ_JADCKF010000001.1, read on the forward strand.
CCGGAGGTGGTCAAGCCGGCCAATCCGGCCAATGCCCACATTGACCTGGATGCCGAGGATGAGGAGTGAGCGCCATGACCTATCAGGAAGCGGCTGCCTGGCTGCGGCAGCATGACCGCTATCTCATCCTCACCCACAAGCGGCCGGACGGGGATACCATCGGCTGTGCCGCCGCCCTGTGCGCGGGGCTGCGCCGCCTGGGAAAGACCGCACACATCTGCCCCGGTACCGGGGAGACGCACCTCTTCACCCCCTATCTGGAGGGATACCTGGCCCCGGAGGACTATGAGGCGGAGACCGTAGTCTCCACCGACATTGCCGCCCGCAGCCTCTTCACCAGGGAAGGGGAGCGGTGGCTGGAGCGGGGGATCGACCTAGCCATCGACCACCACCCCTCTCAGGAGTTCTTCGCCCGGGAGACCTGCCTGGACGCCGGGCGGGCCGCCTGCGGCGAGCTCATCTACGACATCCTGCGGGAACTGGGCGAGATCACGCCGGAGATGGCGGTCCCCCTCTATGTGGCGGTTTCCACCGACACCGGCTGCTTCCAGTATGGAAACACCACCGCCGACACCCACCGGGTGGCGGCCGCCCTGATGGAGACCGGGATCGACGTCTTTGCCCTCAACAAGCGCCATTTCCGCACCAAGAGCTGGGCTCGGCTCCAGGTGGAGCGGCTCATCGTGGAGCGGATGCACCGGTACAAGGAGGGGCGCATCGCCGTGGCGCTCATCTCCCGCTCCCTGCTGGACGAGGCGGGGGCCACCGAGGAGGATCTGGAGGACATCGCCGCCTTCCTGGGCCAGATCGAGGGTGTGGAGACCTCGGTCACCATCCGGGAGCAGGAGGGCGGTACCTGCAAGCTCTCCGTGCGCACCAGCGGCGGGCTGAACGCCACCAAGGTGTGCGCGCTCCTGGGGGGCGGCGGACATGCTGCCGCCGCGGGCTGCACCGTCTCCGGTACGCTGGAGGAAGCAGAGAAGGCCATCCTGGATGCCATTGGGCAGGTGGCAAGCCATGGCTAACGGGATCATTGTTATCGATAAGCCTCAGGACTGGACCAGCCACGATGTGGTGGGGCGGTGCCGCCGCCTCTTCCACGAGCGGCGGGTGGGCCACGCGGGCACCCTGGACCCCATGGCCACCGGCGTGCTCCCTGTCTTTGTGGGGCGTGCCACCCGGGCGGTGGAGTTTGCCTCTGAATCCGGAAAGGAATATATCGCTGGATTAAAACTGGGTATTATCACCGATACCCAGGATACCACCGGGACTGTGCTGGAGCAGCGGCCCGTCCAGACTGGCCGGGAGCAGCTGGAGGAGGCCCTGGAGGCGTTCCGGGGCGAGATCCTCCAGATCCCTCCCATGTACTCCGCCCTCAAAGTGAAGGGGCAGAAGCTCTATGAGCTGGCCCGGAAGGGAGTGGAGGTGGAGCGCAAGCCCCGTCCGGTGACCATCCACGCCCTGGAGGTGCTGGAGCAGACCGGGGTGGACACCTATCTTCTGCGGGTGGCCTGCTCCAAGGGCACCTATGTCCGCACCCTCTGCCATGACCTGGGACAGAAACTGGGCTGCGGCGGGGCCATGTGTTCCCTGCGCCGCACCTGGGCCGCCGGGTTTGGCCTGGAGAGCGCGGTCTCGCTGGAGGAGCTGGCTCAGGCTGCCGAGCGGGGAGAGGCCGAGTCCCTTCTGCGCCCGGTGGACTCCTACTTTTCCACCTATCCGGCCCTCACGGTGGATACCTGGCGGGAAAAGGCCGCCCGGAACGGCGCGGCCTTTCCGCAGCAGGGAGCGGACGGAACCTACCGGGTCTATGGGCCGGAGGGAGACTTTCTGCTGCTGGGCCGGCTGCAGGATGGCTGTATGACCACGATCAAGAGCTTTTTTGAGGTGTGAGAGGAATGGAAGAGACAAGACGTGTGATCGCACTGGGCTTTTTTGACGGGGTCCACCGTGGACATGGCGCACTGCTGTGCCGGGTGGGGGAGAAGGCGGCTGAGCTGGACGCAGTGCCGGCGGCCGTCACCTTTGACACCCATCCGGAGAACCTGATCCTCCGCAGTCCCCTGCCCCTGCTCAGCTCCCCCCATGACCGGGCCGACCTGATGCAGCGGTACTATGGAATACGGGACGTTATCATTGCCCGCTTTGATGAGCGGATGATGCATATGCCCTGGCGGGAATTCATTACCGACTACCTGGTAAAGGAGCACGGAGCCATCCACCTGGTGGCGGGGCATGACTTCCACTTCGGTTATAAAGGGGAGGGAAATCCTCAGCGCCTGCGGGAGACCTGTGAGGAGTTGGGGATCGGCTGCGACATTATCCCCAAAGTGGAGCAGGATGGCATTACGATCTCCTCCACCTACATCCGTACCCTGGTGGCCCAGGGCGAGATGGAACGGGCCAATGAATTTTTGGGCCATCCCCACACCCTGAGCAATACGGTAGCCCACGGAAAGCGGCTGGGAAGCACGCTGGGCTTTCCCACCGTGAACCTGTCCATACCCAAAGGGGTGCTGATTCCCGCCCACGGGGTATATGCCTGCCGGGCCTGCTTTTCCGACGGGAGCAGCCGTCTGGCGGTGACCAATGTGGGGACCCGTCCAACGGTAGATGACGGGGACCGGGTCAACGTGGAGGGATTCCTGCTGGATTTCAGCGGAGACCTGTACGGAAAGACCATTCGCATGGAGTTTTATAAGCGCCTGCGGGGGGAGCGAAAATTCCCCTCTCTGGAGGCGCTGCGGGAGGAAGTCATGCGCAACGCGGAGGAGACCCGTGCCTATTTTGCAAGTCTGGAACGCGGGAGCGGGGGATCGTAAATGCGCTATGGAAAGATCTACTACGGAGCGCTGGGCCTGGCGGCGGTACTGCTGCTGATCGGCCTGGTCATGGACGGTCCGCTGGCCATCTGGACCGGACTTGGAAAGATCGTGACGACGGAAAACGCCCTCATCACAGACTATATCCAGCTGGCCGGACCGGGCGCGGCCTTTGCCAACGCAGCGATTGTGGTACTCATCACTGCGGCGCTCTACCGGCTGTCGGGAGACCCTCTCAATGGCTCTTCCCTGGTGGGACTGGGCCTGATGGCGGGCTTTTCCCTCTTTGGAAAGAACTTTCTGAATATCTGGCCCATCCTTCTGGGAACCTGGCTCTATGCCAGGAGCCGGAAGGAGCCCTTTGCAAAATATATCTCGGTCTCACTGCTGGCCACCGCTCTGGCCCCCATGGTCAGCTATATTGCACTGGATAACGGTTTTGGCAATCTCTTCAGCGGGATTGTGGTGGGAATCGTGATTGGGTTCATTATGCCGCCCCTGTGCGCCTATACTTTCCGGATCCAGAACGGGATGAACCTCTACAACGTGGGGTTTGCCTGTGGCCTGCTGGCCATGCTCTTTGTGCCGGTGATGACGGCACTGGGCGCCGATCCCACCCTGAACTACCACTGGGCCGAGGGATATAATGTTCTCTTCGGCGGCCTGCTGGGAGCGGCATGTGTGGGCTTTGTTCTGGCGGGACTCTTCCTGTGCCACCGTCCCCCCTGGGCGGCCTGGGCCGGATACCGCCGGCTCCTCAAGACCAGCGGGCGGGCGCCCAGCGACTACCTGCGCATGTTCGGCATGGGCCCTGTCCTCATCAATATGGGCATCAACGGACTCATTGGACTGGCCTTTCTGCTCTTGCTGGGCGGCGATCTCAATGGGCCCACGCTGGGCGGCCTCTTTACCATCATGGGCTTCTCTGCCTTTGGTAAGCATGCGGGCAATATCATTCCGGTTATGGCCGGTGTGACGGCCGGGGGATTTTTCTTCCAGGGCGGGATGGAGAGCGGTTCCCTCCAACTGGCGGTGCTCTTCTGCACGGCTATGGCCCCCATTGCCGGGTATTTCGGCTGGCAGTACGGCGTCCTGGCCGGATTCCTCCACTCGGTGGTGGTACTGAGCACGGGCAGTCCGGTGGCTGGTATGAACCTCTATAACAATGGGTTCTCCGCCGGGCTGATTGCCATTGTCCTCTACCCCACCATCATTGCCATTGCCCGCCACCGCAAGGCGGTCATTCAGGAGGAGGACTACTTCGATACCTTTGAGCACGATGAACCGCAGCTGCCTGCGCCCAAGCACGGGGAGCTGAGCGAGGAGCGGGAGGGCTCCTGACCCAGTTCACCTCACATAGACGTAGAGACAGAGACCGGCCGGCCCTATTTCAGGGCCGGCCGGTCATTTTTTATTTCGGGGACTCAGACAGAAGCCTGCTCCGGAGCGGTGCAGGGGAAGAGCCGTTCGGGCAAAAAGGAGAGAAGGCGTCCAAAGAAGCGGGCGATCAGGCCGACCAGAAGAGCGGCCAGAATGGTGCCCTCCCGCACGCCGTCCAGCCGGCGGCTGAGCAGCAGGGAGAGAAGCGCCGCAATAACAGTCATAGAGACGTCAAAGGCTACCTTTGTATTGCCAAAATTGGTGTTCCAGGTGGTGCTTACCGCCCGGACAAAGGACTCGCCGGGCAGCATGGCCACGTTGGCCAGAACCTCCAGATAGACGCCGAAGCCGAGCACCACGCACCCGATTAGGAGAAGAGCCGCGTGAATGGGATACCAGGCCGGAAGGGAGAGGTCCAGCAGGGCCATGGTCAGGTCAATAAAGGCGCCGAATGCTATGGAAATGGGGATTTGGAGCAGGTGTTCCAGCTGGAAGTTCCGGCGCAGGATGAGCAGCTGGAGCAGAATGAGCAGGAGGCTGAATACCACCGTAAAGGTGCCCAGTGTCCAAGGGAGAGACAGACTGAGGACATAGGGAATGGAGGAGATGGGAGAGGTGCCCAGATCAGCTCTGGTAATCAGGCTCACGCCCAGGGAGCTGAGAAACAGCCCCAGAAGAAAAATCAGATAGCGCTTTAGTTTTTCCATGTGAATCATTCCTTCTCTTCGCTCAGATTTTGATAAATGGCGTAAAAAACGCGGAGAAACGCACTGCGGTCCTCCGACGAAATGCCGTGAAAGGTGTCCTCTTCCAGGGAGTCAAACATCTCCTGTACGCTGCCCTGGAGCGCACGCCCCCGGTCGGTGAGAAAAATATAGAAGCTCCTCCGGTTTCCATGGAGCATTCTCCGCTCCACCATTCCACGTTCTTCCATGCGATTCAGAATCGAGGTCAGAGAGGCGGGTTCAATGTGGCAGGCAGTGGCGATCTCTTTTTGACTGGCACCGTCATGGTCCCCCAGGTAGTCCAACACCTTGGGCTGACCCAGGGTGAGCCCGGTGTCCCGCAGGCCTGCCAGCAGTTTTTTGTGAAAGATAGCCTGGTTGGCCATGAGAAGATAGTGAAAGGAAGGCTGCAAGGAAAAATCTCCTCCTCTAATATTAGAATTATAATAGTTAGAATTCTAATATTAGAGTATAGAATACAGATATGCCGTTTGTCAAGGGGAACGTAAAAACAGACGCCGCAGCCTACTGGCTGCGGCGTCTGTTCCAATGGTTGAATCAGCGCTTGTTGGAGCGTCTCCAAATGCCCATCTTGGCGGCATCGGAGATGAGCTGATCCCGGAAATCCGGGTGAGCGATGGAGATGATCTTCTCGGCGCGCTCCCACGTGGAGGTGCCCTTCAGATTCACCTTGCCGTACTCGGTGACCAGGAAGTGGGTGTTGGCGCGGGTATCGGTGACGATGGAGCCGTTATCCAGCGTGGGCTTGATGCGGCTCTCCAGCTGACCGGTCTTTTTGTTCATGAAGGTGGAGGAGCAGCAGATGAAGCTCTTACCGCCCTTGGAGAGGTAGGCACCCATCACAAAGTCCAGCTGACCGCCGGCGCCGCTGATGTGCTTGGTCCCGGCGCTCTCGGCATTGACCTGGCCGAAGAGGTCCACATCCACCGCGTTGTTGATGGACATGAAGTTGTCCAGCTGGGCTACCACCCGCACGTCGTTGGTGTAGCTGACCGGAGCGGCCATGCAGGCGGGGTTGTCGTTGAGGTAGTCGTACAGCTTCTGGCTGCCGGCAGCAAAGGCATAGGCCTGACGGAAGCGGTCAATGGGCTTTTTGGCACCGGTCAGCTTGCCGGCCATGGCCATGTCTACAAAGCCGTCCACGTACATCTCGGTGTGGACGCCCAGGTCCTTCAGATCGGACTGAGCGATGAGGGAGCCCACCGCATTGGGCATGCCGCCGATGCCCAGCTGGAGGCAGGCGCCATTGGGGATCTCCTCCACGATGAGACGGGCGACCACCTCATCCACCGGGGTGGCCGGGCCGCCGGCGGGCAGCTGGCCAATGGGGGATTCCTGCTCCACGATCATGGAGACCTGGTCTACGTGGATGCTGTTTTCCATACCGCCCAGGCAGCGGGGGATGTTGGGGTTGACCTCCACAATGATGATCTCCGAGCGCTCACAGACGGCCTGGAGATGGGAGGCGCTGGGGCCAAAGGTAAAGTAGCCCTGGCTGTCCATGGGAGAGACCTGGAACATGGCCACATGGATGGGAGCCACATTTTCCCGGTAGAAGCGGGGCAGCTCGGAATAGCGCATGGGAGCATAGAAGGTGGCGCCCTCGGCGATCATCTTGCGTTCCACACCGGACATATGCCAGGAATTCCAGGTAAAATGCTCCGCCACGTCGGGAACCGACATGATAGCGGGCTTGTGGAACAGGACGCCGCCGCGCACCTTGACATCATAGAGCTCCTGATAGCGGGCTGCCAGCGCCTGATCCAGAGCCTCGGGGGTAATGGCACACCAGCCGTAATCGATCCAGTCGCCCGACTGCACGACCTTGACCGCCTCTTCCGGCGTGGTCAGCTTGCTCTGATACTGCTCCCGATAATTCATCGTCTGACACCTCGTATTGTAAAATTTATATTGTTAGAATTTTAACAATCTAGTGGTACTATTATAGCACCTTTCCGACAAAGATACAAGTAGAAGAAGGGGAGAAAGTCAGAAGTTTTATCCAAAGAAAGACCCCCCGGCTTTCGCCGGGGGGTCAGTGCTTTTATGGATCAGCTGTCCAGCTCCTGGATAGCCTTAGCCGCCTCAATGGCCTTCTGCTGGGCCACAGGGGGCGCCTCCTCGTAGCGGACAAAGTGGAAGGTGAAGGAGCCGCGGCTCTGGGTGAGAGAGCGCAGGTCGATGGCATAAGTCATCATCTCGGCCATGGGGACCTCGGCCTCCACCACCTGATTGCCCTTGCCGTCGGGATTCATGCCCATGACACGTCCGCGGCGCTTGTTCAGGTCGCCAATGATGTCACCCATGTAGCTGTCGGGAATGGTGACCTTCAGCTCGCCGATGGGCTCCAGAATGGTGGGATTGGCATCGGGGAGACCGGCCTTGTAGGCCAGCTGGGCCGCCGTCTTAAAGGCCATTTCGGAGGAGTCCACCGGGTGGTAGGATCCATCGTACAGGGTGGCCTTCAGGTTGACTACGGGATAGCCAGCCAGAACACCGTGCTGGACGGCCTCGCGCAGGCCCTTCTCCACGGCGGGGAAGTAGTTCTTGGGCACCGCGCCGCCGAAGACCTCCTCGCAGAACTCCAGCTCTTCCTGCTCGCCAGGCTCGAAGCGGATCTTGACGTCGCCGAACTGGCCGTGACCGCCGGACTGCTTCTTGTGGCGGCCCTGGACCTCCACCTTCTTGCGGATCTTCTCCCGGTAGGCCACACGGGGAATGGAGAGCTCAGCCTCGACGCTGAAGCGGTTCTTCAGCTTGGAGAGGAGTACGTCCATCTGCATATCGCCGGTGCCGGAGACCACCATCTGGCGGGTCTCGGCGTTGTTGGACCAGTTGAAGGTCAGGTCCTCATCGTTCAGACGGGTGAGGCCGGCGGCAATCTTGTCCTCCTGGCCGCGGGTCTTGGGGGCGATGGCCACCGAGTAGCAGGGCTCGGGGAAGGGCAGGGCGGGGAATTTGACCACCTTGCGGGCATCACAGATGGTATCGCCGGTCTTGAGTGCCTCCATCTTGGAGATGGCGCCGATGTCGCCGCAGACCAGCTCCTTGACCTCTTCGGCCTTCTTGCCCTTCATGATATACAGGCGGCCCAGCTTGACGTTTTCGCCGGTGCGGGCGTTCACCAGGGTCATATCGGGGGTCAGGTTGCCGGACATCACCTTGACATAGGAGTACTTGCCGTACTGGTCAGAGGTGGTCTTGAAGACAAAGGCACAGGGATAGGCGCGGTCGGAGAGGACATACTCCTCCAGCTCGCCGTCGGCGTTCTCCACCAGCTCAGCGGAGCCCTCCAGGGGATTGGGGATCAGATCCACCACGGTGTCCAGCAGCATCAGAGTGCCCAGGCCCTGCACGGCAGAACCGCAGACCACCGGGAAGAGGGACAGGTCCCGCACGCCTTGGCGCAGGCCCTGGAGCATCTCGGCATAGGTGAAGTCCTCGCCGGAGAAATACTTGTCCATGAACTCCTCGCTGGTCTCAGCCACCGACTCCTTCAGAGCGTCATAGAGCTCATCCAGCACGGGGAGCTTATCCTCGGGGACCTCGATCTCCACGCGCTTGTCGCCCTGCATCTCATAGGCGCGCTTGTGGAGGACGTCGATGATGCCGATGACCTTCTTGTTCTCGTCCCAGATGGGGGCGACGACGGGGGCCACGTTCTTGCCGAACCGTTCCCGCAGGGCGGCGAAGGCGGCGTTGTAGTCCGCGTTTTCCTCGTCGGTCTTGGAGATGTAGAGGATGCGGGGCATATGGCGCTCCTCGCAGTAGTTCCAGGCCTTCTCAGTGCCCACGCTCAGGGGGCCGGCCTTGGAGGGGGTGACGATCACGGCGGCGCCGGAGACGCTCAGGGCCTCCATGACCTCGCCGGAGAAATCAAAATAACCGGGGGTGTCCAGTACGTTGATCTTACAGCCCTTATAGTCGACGGGGGCCACCGCCGTGGAGATGGAAACCTGACGGCGGATCTCTTCGGGATCAAAATCACAAACGGTGTTGCCATCGGCGGGGGAGCCCATCCGGATGGTGCCACCGGTCAAAAACAGCATGTTCTCGGCGAGGGTGGTCTTGCCGCTGGCGCCATGGCCCAGCAGGCAGATGTTGCGGATGTTTTGCGCGGAATAGCTCATATGGTTTCCTCTCCTTGCGTTCAAAATCGGAGCAGCCGTGCGTCCGATGGAGCGTCACAACTGACATTAGTCATTATAACTCAAAAACAGCATACTGGCAACTGGAATTTTATCAAAATAATGCAAAACGCCGCAAAGCCATGGGAGACAAGCAAAAGCAGGTCTGTGCGATACGTGCACAGACCTGCTTTTGAGAGAAATTCAATTGTCGATTTTGTCACAGAGGGTGTGGACCGCAGAATCTTCCTGCTGGGCCTGGGCCTCCGATATCGTCTCAACGCGCACGGTCTCGGTTGCCGGGAGGACATAGTAGCACAGATAGGAAGTATCCCGGGCGGAGAGAAGGGGTTCTGCGCTCGCATAGCTGTGAAGATGAAATTTCAGCTCCTTCTCTGCGGTCATGCCTACGTAGATCAGTACGGCGCACCGCGGAGCGGGTTCCTCGGTCACAGGAATGGGCTGGAGCAGAAGAGCGGTTGCCTCCGACTCAGGCAGAGCGCTTCGGGTAAAGGCGGCCTGCCCCCCCAATTCCTCTTCATAGAGGAGCACAAGGGCCTCCTGAATGGTCTCCTGCAGCCCGTCCGAGGTACCCGAGTTGGTCTGGGCGCCATAGGAGGCGGGAGCGTCCTGGACCGGCCCATCTGCCTGAGGCTGTGACTTGGGAGCAGCCGGCAAAGAATCAAGTTCTTCGCTCCCGTAAAGGGCAGGCGCGGGGGCAGGAGTAGAGGCGGGAACGGATGTGGGGGAGGGCTCTGCCGAAGGGGGAGCGGAAGAAGCGCTTCCGTCCGGGATCGCCGCGTATACCGAGGGCAGATCTTCCGACGTATCCTCCGTTGCCGGAGGGGTGGAAACAGGAGCAGAAACAGAGGGGAAGCCGGACCCATCGGGCAAAGAGGTGCCGATTGTGGAACGCTCCGTCTGGGGCGTGGGCGAAGGGGAGGAGAGGGTGCTCTCTCCGGGCAGCGCGGTGATCTGGGCCAGGCCAATTCCGCCGGCCCCCAGGAGTACCAGAGCAAAGACCGCCGCCGAGGCGGCCCACTGCCGCCAGTGCCGGGGCAGACCGTGCCGCCGGGGCAGCGGGACCACCTTGGGCTCGGCGTGGATTTGATCCAGGATGCGCTGGGAGAGTCCCTCGGGTACCGGGGCATTCAGCAGCGGGAGCTGATCGTGGAGGGACTCCAGATCCGCACGGAGGGCCCGACAGGGGGCGCAGATCTTCAGGTGCTCCTCCAGACGCACCGCCTCATCGGGCGCAAGGGGGCCATCCAGAGAGGCGCTGATGAGCTCCAGAGCCTCGTCACAGGTGAGCATAGGGGTCCCTCCTTTCGGAATAGAGTAGGGTGATGGGGATTGTGTTCTTAAGGAGTAGACGAAGAAGCAGAGGAAAAGTTCCCGGTGACAATGAGATATTTTCGCAGGGCCAGACGGGCCCGGGCGATGCGGGATTTGACAGTTCCCTCCTCCAACCCAAGAAGCTGGGCGATCTCGGCATAGGAGAGCCCGTCCAGCTCCCGCAGGACCAACACCCGGCGGTGCTCCTCGGAGAGGGAACGCAGCCCCGCGCGGATGAGCTCCTGGACCTCCCGGCGCTCGGCGCTCTGCTCCGGAGAGAAGCGCTCGTCGGGCACATCGGCCTGGCGGCCCTCCTCTTCGTCATCCAGAGAGACCGTCATGGAGAGGCCGCTGCGCCGCTTCTCCCGGCGGAGAAAGTCGATGCACAGATTGGAGGTCAGACGGTAGAGCCAGGTGGAAAAGGAGCTCTCACCCTGGAATTTACTGAGGCCCCGCCAGGCGTTGAGGAAGGCCTCCTGGGTGAACTCGGCCGCGTCGTCCGGGTTGCGAGTCATGCGCAGGGCCAGGTTATAGATGCGGCTCTGATTCTGTTCCACCAGAAGGGCGAAGGCAGACTCGTCGCCCTGCCGGGCCAGTCTGACCAGTTCCGCTTCCGATTGCATGGACACACGCTCCCCTCCTTTCCCGGACGGAAGGAACACGCGTCAGCGCAGGTCCCGCTTGATGCCTTCCGTGACCTTGTAGATATCCTCCATGGTGGAGATTTTGGAGATCTGTTCCTTATAATAGCCCGCATAGGGCACGCCCTTGAGATACCAGGCATAGTGCCGCCGGGCCTCCAGACAGGCCACCTTCTCCCCCTTGTGGGCGGCATTGATCTCAAACTGACGGACCGCGGTATCGCACCGCTGGGCCAGCGGGGGGAGCGGGGGGATCTCCTCCCCGGCGAGCGCGGCGGCGCACTGCTGGAGGAGCCAGGGGTTACCAAACACACCCCGGCCCACCATGGCCATGTCCGCGCCGGTGTAGCGCAGGATGCGCACGGCGGCCTCCGGCGTAAAGACGTCTCCGTTGGCGATGACGGGGACGCTGACCGCCTCCTTGACCGCCCGGATATAGTCCCAGTTGGCCTCCCCGGCGTACATCTGCTTGCGGGTGCGCCCGTGGACAGCCACCGCCGCCGCGCCGGCCTGTTCCATCATGCGGGCAAACTCCACACAGTTGATGGAGCCCTTGTCCCAGCCCAGACGGAATTTGACGGTGACGGGCCGTCCGCCCGCGCCGCGGACCACGGCCTCCAGCACCCGGGCGGCCAGCTCCGGGGTACGCATGAGCCCTGAGCCGTCCCCGCTCTGAGCCACCTTGGGGACCGGACAGCCCATGTTGATGTCGATGATCTGGGCGCCCGAGATCTCGGCGGCCAGTCCGGCGGCCTGTTCCATGCAGGCCGGGTCGCTGCCGAAGATCTGGGCGGCGGCGGGATGCTCGATCTCCCCCAGCTTGAGCAGGGGGATGGATTTTTTGTCCTGGTAGCAGAGTGCCTTGGAGCTGACCATCTCGGTGACGGTGTAGCAGCCGCTCAGCTCCCGGCAAACCGTGCGGAAGCCCAGATCGGTGACGCCGGCCATGGGGGCCAGGACCAGTTTGGAAGGTATGGTGACGCTGCCAATGTTCAAAAGGATCCCTCTCTCAATCAAAACGATAGGTCTTTGGTGTCAGCCGCGTCACAGGGGCGGCCGACTCAATCCTTACTATCATAACATAAGGAGAAAAGGGGGGCAAGGGATGAATCCCGGGCGCGGGGGGCATACTCCTCCCAGGAGGTGATGCGGATGGACAGCGATATGCGGCCCTATCTCTGCTCGGTATGCGGATATGTCTACCAGGCCATGGCGGGAGACGCCGCCCGGGGTGTACCCCCGGGGACCGGGTTTCGCGATTTGCCGGAGGAGTGGGCCTGCCCCCGGTGCCACCAGGGGAAAGAATTGTTCGCACCGATGGAGACATAAGAGATTCAGCCCTTTGGACGGCGTTCCGATCAGGAGGAATGCCGTCCTTTTTGTGCGGATTTTTACCGATAAGCGAAAAAGAGACTGGGAAATGACCTGAAATAGCACAGGAAAAGTGGAGCGGGCAAACTTCTCTTCCCCATTCCGACGGCGTTTTTCCAAAAGCTGGGATATAATGACGGACACACGAAAGATGGCGGCAGGACCGCTGTGGACAGGGAGGAAACCGAAATGGCAGCAAAGGAGACGATCCGAACCCGGGCAGCCCGGGTCAGTGAGGAGATGCGGGAGACCGGACGCCTGGTGCTCCGTGCGCCCATTCTGGTGCGGGGCGCAGAGTGCGCTATGCGCTTCCTCCTGGGAAGCATTTTGGCGGGGGCGGGGATCTTTGGAAACTATGCGCCCTTTGGCCTGGGCATGGTGGCCGCGTCGGGCTCGGGACTGGATGGATTCTGCGCCTTGCTGGGCGCCTGCATGGGGTATCTGCTCTTCCAGGGCTTTGTGGAGGGGCTGCGCTATGCGGCGGCGGCCATACTGATCTTCTCGGTGGCCTTTGCCTTCTATGACATCGGTGCGTACCGCAAGGTGTGGTTTATGCCGGCCGCCGCCGCGCTGATGAATGGGATCACCGGGTTTATCTACCTCTCAGACCGGGGCTGGACGGCCGAGCACTTTATCTTTTTTGGGACTGAGGTACTGCTGGCGGGCGCGTCAGCCTACTTCTACCGCATCGCCTTCTCCCCCTGGACGGAGAACCGGGAGGAGGACGCCCTCACCATCCGGCAGACGGTGAGCCTGCTCATTCTGGCGGGAACGGTGCTGCTCACCTTGTCCAAGATCACACTGGGGGGAGACCTCTCCATTGGACGGCTGGCGGCCGCTCTGGCTGTGATGGTGTGCGCCTATGAGGGCGGCATCGGCGCCGGGGCCACCGTGGGGGTCAGTACCGGGATCGGGATGGATCTGGCGGCAGGAGGGGCGCCCTTTTACTCCATGGCCTATGCGCTCTCCGGGGTCATGGCGGGGGTCTTTCACCGCCAGGGGCGGCTGTGTACCGCCCTGGCCTATGTCCTCTCCAACGCCGTGGCCGTGCTCTGGACCTGGGGGAATGGAGCGCGCCTGTCGGTACTCTACGAGGTCTTTGCTGCGTCGGTGCTCTTTCTCCTCCTGCCGGAGCGGAGCCTGCGCCAGGTCCGGGCTCTGCTGGTCCGGGAGCCCCGCCGGGATACGGTGGACAAGGCCCGGGAGTATGCCAGAAAGCGCCTGGAGGGGACAGCCCGGGCCTTTCGGGAGCTCCACGATTCTCTGCGCAGCCGCTTTGACCACTCCGGCGGAAACGACGGAGATACGGCCATTATCTTTGACCGGGCCGCTAACCGGGTGTGCAAGACCTGTCCCCAGCAGATCATGTGCTGGCAGCGCTCCTATGTGGACACCTATAACGCCCTCAACGACGCCCTGCCCGCCATGCTGGAGCGGGGAAGGGGGGAGGGAAGCGACTTTCCCCTGCACTTTTCCAGCCGGTGCCAGCGGTTTGCACAGTTTCTCTCCGCGGCCAATGAGGAGCTTTCCGCTCTCTTTTACCGCCGGCAGTACCAAAACCGCCTGCGGGAGAGCCGGGGGGAGGTGTGCCGCCAGTATGCCGAGCTCTCGGCCGCCCTGGGCGCGGCGGCCAGCGAGCTCTCGGCGGAGCTCTCCCCCGATCCCCTCCGGGAGAGACGGCTGCGCCAGCATTTTACGGCAATGGGACTGGAGGCCGAGCCTGCGGTCTACTATGACGAGTCCGGACGGCTCCGGATCGAGATCGAGGGGGTAGGGCTTCAATCCCTCCGGCGGGGGGAGGCAGTCAAGCGCCTGGCTCAGCTGATGGATAAGCCCCTGCGTCTGGTGGAGGAGTGTCCGCCCCGCCATGACCGGGTGGTGCTGGCCGAGCGGGAGCCCTTTATGGCCATGGCGGGCGTGGCTGCCCGGAAAAAAGACGGGGAGACCGTGTCGGGAGACACCGGGGCTTGGTTCAAGCAGGAGGACGGGAGCCTCTTTGTGCTCCTGTGCGACGGCATGGGCTCGGGACCCTCCGCCCACCGGGAGAGCAGTGAGGCCGTGCGCCTGCTGGAGCAGTTCCTGCGGGCTGGTGTGCCGCCGGAGGAGGCCCTGCGCACCCTATCGGGGGCACTGGCCCTCCAGGGAGAGGAGACGGGGGGCTTTACCACCATTGACCTGATGCGGGTGGACCTCTTTACCGGTGCGGCGGCAGTCTACAAATACGGTGCGGCCCCCACCTATGTGAAAAAGGGGAACACCGTGCAGCGCATTACAGGCAGTACGCTGCCCGCCGGGCTCTCCCCGGTCCAGGGAGCGGCCCCCGATGTGAGCCGCTTCTCCCTAGAGCCAGGGGACTGCGTGCTGATGGTCTCCGACGGCGTGGCCGGCGGGGAGGGGGATGTGTGGCTCCGGGAGCGGCTGCGCTCCTTCCAGGGGGAGAGCCCAAAGGAGCTGGCCCGCATCCTGATCGAGGAGGGACAGCGGCGGGTGGGGAGCGGAGATGACCGCACCGCCATCCTCCTGCGTCTGGAGCGGCGGACGGAGTAGTGTGCCCACAGAAAATCCCACTTGACAGGGAAGGGACGGGTGTGGTAATTTTATTAAGTAATTAAGAAAATACTTAATAAAAGGAGATGGGGAAATGCCGTCGAAGCGAGTGGCCCGGGTGGGCCGTGGCTGTGTGGCCTGCGGAAGCTGTGTGAAGGTCTGCCCAGTGGGGGCCATCCAGGTATGGAAAGGTGTGGAGGCCCGGGTGGACGGGAACCGCTGCGTGGGCTGCGCCCGCTGTGCCGGGGAGTGTCCCGCGGGGGTCATCGATGTAAAGGCACGGGAGGAACTGGCATGAGACAGAAGCGGCACTGGTACGACTACCTCTGGATCGTGACCCCCATTTATCTGGGGCTGGGCATGTTCAACATCCTCTTTGCCTGGCTGGGCATGATCTCTTTCAGCCTCCCCCTGCTCATCTCCATCTTTGGCGGGGGAAAGCTGTACTGCAACCGCTTCTGTGACCGGGGGCAGTTCCTCAGCCTGCTGGGCAGCCGGCTCAAGCTCTCCCGCAACCGGCCTCTGCCCCGGTGGATGAAGCATCCGGCCTTCCGCTATGGATTTTTGGTGTTTTTCCTGGCCATGTTCGCCAACATGCTCTATGTGACCTGGCTGGTATGGGCGGGAAACCGGGCGCTGGGAACCAGCATCAAGCTGCTGTGGACCTTCCGGGTGCCCTGGGCCTGGGCTTATCCGGTGGAGGTGCCCCCCTGGGTGGCCCAATTTGCCTTCGGATTTTACAGCCTCATGCTCACCTCCACGCTGATCGGCCTGGTGGTGATGGCCCTCTATAAGCCCAGAGGGTGGTGCGTCTTCTGCCCCATGGGGACCATGACCCAGCTCATCTCCCGCCTGCGGGCGGGCCGTCCGGCAGAGGCTGGCTGCGGCGGAAGCTGTGCCTCCTGCACGGCCTGCACCCTCTCCCGGGGAACGGAACAGGAGGGAGAATGATGGGACTGGAGGAACATGCCCGCCAGGTAGCCGATCTGCTGCGGCTGCTGGCCAATGAAAACCGTCTTCTCCTGGTCTGTGCCCTGCTGGAGGGACCCAAGGGGGTGGGGGAACTGGCTGCGGTGGTGCCGGGGATCACCCGGCCGGCCCTCTCCCAGCACCTTCACGCCCTGCGGGGAGCGGGACTGCTGCGGGATGAGAAGCGGGGACAGTTTGTGACCTATTCCCTGGCCGACCCCCGCCTGCGGGAGGTATTGGCCGTACTGAAGCGGGAATACTGTCCCGATCCCTGAGGACCCTTTGCGTGGGGCCTATTTTGTGATAGACTATGAGGTACAGAGCGTGCCGGCCGGACTTGAGCCTTGTCGTTCAAGTCCGGCCGGTATTTTTGTCTATGATTTTTATGTTTTGTATTCATATACAGGCGAGCGCAGAGGATGACAGATATGAAGAAACTTGTGGTTGGCATATTGGCCCACGTGGACGCGGGCAAGACCACCCTCTCAGAGGGGATGCTCTACGTCAGTGGAGCGGTACGCAAACTGGGCCGGGTAGACCATCAGAACGCTTTTCTGGACACCGACGCCCTGGAGCGGCAGCGGGGCATTACCATCTTCTCCAAGCAGGCGGTCTTCACCCTGCCTACCGTGGAGGTGACCCTGCTGGACACCCCGGGCCATGTGGATTTTTCCAGCGAGATGGAGCGCACCCTCCAGGTGCTGGACTGTGCCATTCTGGTCATCAGCGGAACCGACGGGGTACAGGGCCATACCCAGACCCTGTGGAAGCTGCTGGAGCGCTACCATATCCCCACCCTGCTCTTTGTCAACAAGATGGACCTGGACGGAGCCGACCGGGCGGGCTGCCTGGCCCAGCTCCGGGAGCGGCTGCACGACGGCTGTGTGGACTTTACCCAGGAGCGGGAGGGGGAGACCCTCCAGGAGCAGGTCGCCATGTGCGAGGAGGCCACCTTGGAGCGCTATCTGGAGACCGGAACCGTGGAGGACGGGGACATCCGTCGCCTGATCCGGGAGCGCAGGCTCTTTCCCTGCTGGTTTGGCTCGGCCCTCCGGCTGGAAGGGGTGGAGGCCTTCCTGGAGGGCCTGGAGCGCTATGCGCCTATCCCCGACTATCCGGCGGACTTTGGGGCCCAGGTCTATAAGATCGGCCGGGACGCCCAGGGGGGGCGTCTCACCTATCTGAAGGTCACGGGAGGCAGCCTGAAGGTCAAGGATCTGCTCTCGGGCGGAACGGGCGACGCCGGAGGGGAGGCCCCGTGGGAGGAGAAGGTGGACCAGATCCGCATCTACTCTGGTGAGCGCTTTCAGACGACCGACCGGGCCGAGGCGGGGACGGTGTGCGCCGTCACCGGGCTCACCCATACCCGGGCGGGGGAGAGTCTGGGGAGCGCCCGGCCCATGCAGCTTCCCATGCTGGAGCCGGTACTCACCTACCGGCTCAACCTGCCCGAGGGTGCCGATCCCCACACCGCCCTGCGGCGGCTGCGGGAGCTGGAGGAGGAGGACCCCCAGCTCCACATCCTCTGGAACGAGTCCCTGCGGGAGATCCACCTTCAGCTCATGGGAGAGGTCCAGCTGGAGATCCTGCGCGCCATCATCGAGGAGCGGTTTGGGCTCTCGGTGACCTTTGACACGGGGAGCATCCTCTACAAAGAGACCATTGCCGCCCCGGTGGAGGGAGTGGGGCACTTTGAGCCCCTGCGCCATTACGCCGAAGTCCATCTGCTGTTGGAGCCCGGCCCCCGGGGGAGCGGCATGTGTTTTGCCACTGCGTGCAGCGAGGACATGCTGGACCGCAACTGGCAGCGTCTGGTGCTCACCCATCTGGCCGAGCGGGTCCATCTGGGGGTTTTGACCGGCTCTCCGATCACCGATATGAAGATCACCCTGGTGGCGGGCCGGTCCCATGCCAAGCACACCGAGGGAGGCGACTTCCGCCAGGCCACCTACCGGGCGGTGCGCCAGGGCCTCATGGAGGCCGAGAGCATTCTGCTGGAGCCCTGGTACGACGTGCGCCTGGAAGTGCCGGCGGCCCAGGTGGGACGGGCCATGTCAGACCTCCAGCGGAGAGGGGGAACCATGGAGCCCCCGGAGACCGTGGGAGAGTATGCCGTCCTGACCGGGCGGGCGCCGGTGGCCGGAATGCGGGACTATGCCGCCGAGGTGGCCGCCTATACCAGGGGCCAGGGCCGTCTCTTCTGCACCCTAAGCGGCTATGAGCCCTGCCACAACGCCCAGCAGGTAGTGGAGGAGATAGGCTATGACCCGGAGCGGGATGTGGAACACACCCCGGACTCTGTTTTCTGTACGCATGGTGCGGGATATGTGGTAAAATGGGATCAAGTAAAGGCCCAGATGCATGTGGAGAGCGGACTCATGCGGAGAGAGGAGGAGCCGGAGATATCCGAGAGCCAACCCCGGCGGGAGGCGCGGTATACCGGCTCTCTTGCGGAGGATGCGGAGCTCCAGGCCATCTATGAGCGGACCTACGGAAAGGTGGAGCGGGATGCCTTCCGTCCCCAGCCCAAGGCCCCAGCCCGCACCAGCCTGGATGAGAGCCGGTATAATGTCCGCACTCAGAACCGGGGACCGGAGTATCTGCTGGTGGACGGGTACAACATCATCCACGCCTGGGACGAGCTCAAGGAGCTGGCCCGGTCGGACCTGTCTGCCGCCCGGAAAGCGCTGATGGATATTCTGAGCAACTACCAGGGCTTCCGAAAGTGTGAGGTCATCGTGGTCTTTGACGCCTACAAGGTCAAAGGAAATCCCGGCAGTGTGTCTAAGTATCACAACATCCATGTGGTGTACACGAAAGAGGCGGAGACGGCGGACAACTATATCGAAAAGGTCACCTATGAGCTGGGGCGGAAATACCAGGTCCGGGTGGCCACCTCCGACGGTGTGGAACAGCTCATCATCCTGGGACACGGAGCCCTGCGTGTCTCGGCCCGGATGTTCCGCATGGAGATCGAACAGGCGGAGGGGCAGATCGCCGATCTCATCGCACAAAACAACCGAAAGAACCGGAAGCTGGACCAGCTCCAGTACCGTCTTGGTGGAGAACAGAAGGCATAGAGAGGACGAACAGAAGGCCATCCTATGGATTAAGCCGCAAAACATCGGTATTGACTCATACCGATGTTTTGCGGCTCTTTGTTTGGAACGAAACCGAAACGCAATGAAACAATACGATACAAAATAGTTCAATGCGTTGGAAAGAGAAACGGTTTGAAACAGTGGCTGTAAAAGGGCGCTTTGTATAAGCCCCCGTACCGCAGAGGAGAGTCTCTGTGATACGGAGGCAATTTTTTATCCCAATGCGTGGAAGAGATCCCCGAAGATCATGTCCCGGTGACAGTAAGTGGCGGTGCGCATCCGATGGCGTCCCCGGGGCGTGTGGTCCCAGGTCAGGTCGTTGTTCAGCGTGGGGGCCTCGGTCTCCAGCGTGAGGACCCAGTTGGGATTTTTCAGGAAGGCGATGGTGGAGATATCCCAGATGACCCGGCTCCAGGCCACATACTGGGTGGGGAACTGGGAGAGATATGCGTCGCTCTGATCGGACTGTCCCTTGAGATAGCCCTGACGGTTGAGGTCCATGAGCGCAATGGAGGCCTCCGGCTTCTGGAAGGCGTCCAGACAGTTCTGAGCCAGATAGCGGCCGATCTCGCTGCGCTCCCAGAGGCGGCAGCGCAGCTCGTCCTCTGTAGTGGTGAGGAGAGAGGCCACGCCCATGCAGGGAATGTGGACCAGGGGGACGCCGCTGTCTAGGACCACCTGAACGGCCCGGACATCCTGATAGAGGTTATACTCAAAGCCGTGTCCAAAGGAGAGCGGCTGTCCTCCCAGCCAGACCACCACCAGCTTGCGGGCGATCTCGGGGGCCATCAGGAGGGCGGAGGCCACGTTGGTCAGGGCGGCAATGGCGGCCACATAGAGCGGCTCCTCGCTTTCCGTAGCACGGCGGATCAAATCCCGGGCGGCGTCGCTCTCGATGGCGCCCTCCGCAGGGAGATAGCCGGGGGAGCCCCGGAAGACTCGCCCGGAGGAGTCTTCCTTCAGCAGCGAAAAGAGCTTGAGGATCTCCTGATAGCTCTGCTCCATACCGTGGGCCGGGCCGTCCGCGGCGCCGTGCAGGGCGCTGGCCAGCTTGCTCTCCTCACTTTCGCCCAGGGGAGAGGGACCGTGGGAGAAGGGCGCGGCATAGACTGCCTCCACCGAAAAGCGCTCCTTGGAGCGCAGCGCCCAGGCAATGGCGAACTGGTCATCTACCTCATTTTTGGCGTCAGTGTCAATGACCAGACGCAGCTTCCCAGTGGGAATGGTCAGTCTGGATCGGATTTCTTCTTGTGTCAGCGGCTGATACATACCATATGCTCCTTTCAGATGGCGGAGGATTTCGAGGGGACCAGTGCCGTGAGTGCGTCGTCTACCTGCTGTGCATGGGGGATGGAGGGGGCGGCGCCCGGCCGGGCGACGGCCAGAGCGGCTGCCATGCTGGCCCGGGTCAGGGCCTGAGCATGACTGAGTCCCATGCAGACCGACGCAAAGAAATAGCCGGTGAAGGTATCGCCGGCCGCCGTGCTGTCCACGGCTTCCACGGGGAAGATGGCCTGACGGAGGAGACCCTGCTCACTGGCACAGAGAGAGCCATTGTCACCCAGGGTAAGAACGACCTGCATACCCGGCCAGCGGCGGCGCAGAACCTGGCAAATGTCCTGAGGCTCCTGCTCACCGGTGAGTCCGGCGCCCTCGATCTCATTGAGAATGAGCCAGGAGACACCGCTGAGATCGGTATGCAAGAGGGCATCATCCAGCGGGGAGGGATTGAGGACCACCTGCATACCACGCTCCCGGCCCTGGGCGATCAGGTAGGGGAGGCAGGAGATCTCATTTTGCAGAAAGAGCCAGTCTCCGGGGGCAAAATGCGCCAGAACTGCGTCCACTTCCTCCCGGGAGATGGACTGGTTGGCGCCGCCGTAGAGCAGGATGCAGTTCTGTCCCAGCGGGTCCACCTGTATGATGGCGTGCCCGGTGGGCAGGATGGAGTCCTGGTGGACGAGAGAGACATCTACCCCGCTCTCAGAGAGCTCCCGCAGGAGAAAGGCGCCGTCGCTGCCGATCTTTCCCGCGTGCCACACGGGCAGACCGGCCCGGGCCAGGGCAATGCTCTGGTTGAGTCCCTTTCCGCCTCCGGCGGTCTTCATCTCCAGGGACGCCAGCGTCTCGCCCGCACGGACAAAATGGGGCACGATGTAGGAGCGGTCGATGTTGAGAGAACCGAAATTAAGTACCTTCATGCAGATGAACCTCCATGCGTTGCGGATCAAGGGAGTTGTCTTGTCCTTTCAACAGGGCTGTGGTAAAATATGTACTACTAAACAAAGATGCGGGAGGAAGTGAGAGAAATGGCGGTGACGCTGCGGGATGTGGCGCGGCTTGCGGGGGTTTCCCCCGGGGCGGTGTCTCAGGTGCTCAACGGAAAACCCCACCGGATCTCTCCCGAGACCTGCGAGCAGATCCGGCAGGCCGCGGCACAGCTGCGCTATGTCCCCAACCAGAATGCAGTGACGCTGGTGACCGGGCAGAGCCAGGCGATGGGCGTGGTGATTCCGGACATCCGGAACCTCTTTTTTGCCGAGCTGGTCAGCGGCGTGGAAGCAGTGGCGCTGGAGGCGGGGTGGAATATCGTCATCACCTCGTCCAGCGACAAAAGTGCGCTGGCTCTGGCCAATTTCCGGACGCTGGCGGCCCGGGATGTAGGGGCGATTCTTCTGGTCCCGGCCAGCGATGCGGATGAGACGCTGGCCATGGAGTACCGTCAGGCCATCCGGGATTATGGCCGCCCTGTGGTCCAGGTGGACCGGATCATTCCGGATCTTGGCGTGAGTCTGACCGCCATCCACCAGAGGCGGGGAGCCAAACTGGCCATGGAGCACCTGCTGGATCTGGGACACCGCCGGGTGGCCTGCGTATTGGGCCCCACCAATACCTGTGCGCCCCGGCTGAGCGGGGTGCAGGAGGCCTGCGCCCAGCGGGGGATCGCTCTGCGGGAGCGAGATCTCTACCCGGGGGCCTATACGATGGAGAGCGGGTATGCCGTGGCCGACGCCATTTTGGAGGGGGGCTACACGGCGGTATTCTGCTTCAATGATATGATGGCCTATGGATTTTACAAGCGGTGTCGGGAGCGGGGAATCTCCATCCCTCACGATCTGTCTGTCATGGGCTTCGACGGAGTGCTCTTCTCCGACTATCTGGAGAAACCCCTCAGCACGGTGTGGCAGCCTGCCCGTCAGCTGGGTGTGGAGGCCGCCCGGCAGGCCTTCCGGGAACTGGAGTGTCCGGAAGAGGCGGGGAAGTGTACTCTGCTGGAGCCGCAGCTCCAGATCCGGGAGAGCACTGCGCCGCCGGCGGCCGGAGCCGTCTGTCAGGAAACATAAACGGGCATCCGTCTCAGGGACGGATGCCCGTTTTTTCTGTGGTCATCCGACCGGCTTGGCCGCAGGCTGGTTCTGTGCTTTCCGACGTTTATGATTGCTTCTGCGGTACTGCCGTACCGAGAAGAGGATCAGACCCACCAGGGTGACACAGTAGGGGATGGTGCGTACCAGATCGGCCGGCCAGCCCAGCACGCCGGCGGCGTTGGAGAAGGCATCGGCCGCGCCGAAGAGGAGCGAGGTAAGGGCGGTACCGATGGGGTGGGAGCAGCCCATGGCCTCGGCGGCGATGGCAATCCATCCACGGCCGGCCACCATGTCCCGGGAGAACCAGGAGACATAGCCCATGGACATGAAGGCGCCGCCCAAGCTGGCCAGGAAACCAGAGATGAGCAGGGCAACGGCCTGCACCCGCATGACATGGATACCCACCGACTCGGCGGCATGGGCATCCTCACCCACCGCGCGGAGATGGAAGCCCAGAGGGGTGCGCTTGAGCAGGATGTACACGGCGATGACCGAGAGAAAGGCCAGATAGGTCAGGATATTGTGTCCGGAGAGGATCTCACCCACCACCGGGATCTGGTCCAGGAGCGGGATCTTTACCTGGGGCAGAACGCCGCTGGGTACCGAGGCGGAGGTGCCCTTGTCGTGGCAGAAGAGATACAGGGCGAACACGGTGCCGCCGGAGGCAAGGGAGTTGATGGCGATGCCGCCCAGAATCACATTGGTGCGGTAGTACAGGGTGAAAAAGGCCAGAATACCGGCGCACAGCAGACCGGAGAGAATGGCACACAGCAGGCCGATCCACGCGCTGGAGGAGAGCGCGGAGGTCATCATACCCACAAAGGCGGCGATGAGCATAATGCCTTCCAGGGCGATGTTGGGAATGCCTGCGGTGTTGGCCACCACCATGCCCATGGCCGCAAAGACGATGGGCGTGGTCACACGCAGGATGGAATAGAAGAAACTGGGTGTGAGAATCACATTAAGCAGCGCGTCCATGCTTGACCCCCTTTTCAATCCACTTCTGACGATAGGTATGAAGGAACCGCTCGGCGGAGACCAGGAGAATGATCAGCGCCTGAAGGATGGAGACCATCTCAGTGGGCACGTCGGAGAGTCGGGCCACCATGTCGGCGCCCACCCGGAGATAGGCCACGAACAGGGCCGAGAGCACCACGCCCAGGGGGTGGTTTCCGCCCATCATGGCGATCATGGCTCCGTCAAATCCGTAGCCGGGCAGAGCGGTCCACTCAAAGCGCTGGTGCAGGCCGATGGTCTCCACTGCGCCGCCCATGCCGGCCAGCACGCCTGAGACCAGGTGGGCCATGATGATCACTTTGGCGGTGTTGATGCCCGAATAGCGGGCAAAGTCCCGGTTGATACCGGTCATACGGATCTCATAGCCCCACTTGGTGCGGTAGAGGAAGAGATAGGTGAGGAGCACGCAGGCCAGGGCGATGATCAGGCCGAAATGGATCCGGGTGCCGGGGACGATCTTGGGAAGAAGGGCGGTCTCGGCAAATTTATAGGAGATCTGGTTGCCGGTCTCCGGGTCCCGCATGAAGTTGGTGAGGATCCACAGGCCGACGCCCAACAGAATGTTGTTGAGCATGAGGGAGGTCACCAGCTCGCTGGCATTGAATTTGGCCCGGAGTACGCCGGGAATGGCCATCACGGCCGCGCCGATCACGCCGCCCAGGATGACGATGACCAGAGGATGGATCCCGGCGGGCATGGAGTAGAAAATGGCCACCAGGGAGACCACGGCGCCCGAGATGTAGTAGATGCCCTCGGCGCCCAGGTTGAAGAGGCTGGCCTGGAACACCACCGCCATGGCTAGGCCCGAGAAGATGAGGGGGATGGCGGCCTCTACGATGTTGCCCAGGTGACGCTTGGAGTCAAAGGGTCCCACGGTGAAGATCCGGATGGCCTCCAGAGGGGTATCGCTGATGAGGAAAATGATCACATAGGCCGCCGCCAGCGCGATGAGCAGGGAGACGGCGGTGCGGAGCAGTTGGAAGCTTCGTTCCCGGTTCATTTTGTCACCTCCTGGATGCGTTCCGGGGAGTGCCGCTGGAGCCCCAGCATGCACAGGCCCAATTCTTCTTCGGTCACGGCGGAGACATCGGGGAAATAGGCCACGATCCGTCCGTCATACAGGACCACCACCGCGTCAGAGAGCTTCATGACTTCAGCCAGGTCCGCCGAGATGAGCAGGACGGCGCTTCCGCTGTCCCGGAGGGAGAGGATCTTCTGGTGGATGATACGGGCCGCGCCGATGTCCACGCCGCGGGTGGGCTGTTCGGCGATGAGCACGCTGGGCTGACCGCTGCACTCCCGGGCCACGACCACCTTCTGCATATTGCCGCCGGAGAGCATGGAGATCTTGGAGGCACCGCTGCCGCACTTGATCTCGTAGTCGGCAATGCTCTGACGGGTAAAGGCGTCGATCTGCTCATTGGAGAGCAGGCCCGCAGGGCCGGAGACCGGGGCGCGGTAATAGGAGCAGGAGATCAGATTCTCCCGGATGGAGGCTCCGGCCGCCGCACCCTGGCGCAGCCGGTCCTCGGGAATGTAGCCGAGGCCGCCCTCCCGCAGGGCGCGCACCTTCTGGCGGGAGATGTCCATGCCGTTGATCTCCACACGGCCCTGCTCCAGCTCCCGGGCGCGGGTGAGCAGCTCCACCAGCTCCACCTGGCCGTTGCCCTGGACGCCGGCCACACCCAGTACGGTGCCTGCGTGGACGGCAAAGCTGACGTCGTCCAGAACGGGGACCTGGGCGCCGCCGTAGTAGGAGAGGTGCTCGGCCCGGATCAGGACCTCGCCAGGGGTACAGGGAGCTTTTTCCAGCTCCCCGCCGCCCTCCCAGCCTACGATCTTGGCGGAGAGCTCTTCCTCGGTCAGCTCATCGGTGTCGTAGACGCCCACGCTGCGGCCGTTGCGCATGACTGTGACCCGGTTGGAGATGGCCTTGACCTCCCGCAGCTTGTGGGAGATGAAGATGATGGTGTGTCCCAGGTCCTTGAGCACGTTGAGCTCGGCAAAGAGCTGGTCGGTCTCCTGGGGGGTAAGCACGGCGGTAGGCTCGTCCAGAATCAGGATACGGGCGCCGCGGGCCAGCGCCTTGAGAATCTCCACCTTCTGCTTGATGCCCACCGGGAGAGTGCCCACCACGGCGGTGGGGTCGATATCAAAGTGATATTTTTCACCCAGCTCCCGGGCAAAGTCGTTGACCTTGGCCGAGTCCACGAAGAGCCCCTTTTTGGGCTCGATGCCCAGGGCGATGTTCTGGGCCACGGTGAAGGAGTTGACCAGCATGAAATGCTGATGGACCATGCCGATGCCATGAGAAATGGCATCCTCCGAGGAGTTCATCTCCAGAGGAGCTCCCTCCAGGGTGATGGTGCCGGAGGAGGGCTTCTCCATCCCGAAGAGGATCTTCATCAGCGTGGTCTTACCAGCGCCGTTTTCGCCCACCAGCGCATGGATCTCACCGCGCTTGAGGTTAAAGTTTACATCCTCGTTGGCGACAATGCCGTTGCCGTAGATCTTGGATATATGCTCCATGTTCAATACATACTCTTCCTGCACGGGAACACCTCCTGTTTGGTAAGGCCGCCGCCTGCTCCGACGGGAACAGGCGGCGGGAAAAGGATCCGGTCTGGAATGGGGAGGATCAGGGCTTGGCAGCCTGACGGATCTGCTCCACTTCCTCGGTGGACATGCCCACGGTATCCAGCGGGGTCACCTCGCCGGAGATGACCTTCTGCCACTCGGCGTCCACATAGTCGCGGCTCTCCTGGGAGAGGAGCTTCTCATAGAATTCGTTCTTGGCGATGGTCACGCCGTTTTCCTTCAGGCCCAGCATCTCGTTGGTGCCCCAGGGAATCTCGCCGTTGAGGAAGCGCTCCACCGCGTCACAGGTGTACTGGGGGATGTTCTTGATGGAGGAGGTGATGATGAGGCTGGCGGCCTCGGGATCGCTGTCCTTGAGGCTCATAGCCTGGTCGGTATCCACGCCGATGGCAAAGCGGGGCTCGCCCTTGGCAGTGAACTCCTTGGCGGCGTCAAACACGCCCAGGCCGGAGGCACCGGCGGCGGTGTAGATGATCTGGGTATCCTGGTACATGATCAGGGCGTTTTCCTTGGCCTTGCTGGGATCAGTAAAGCTGCCGACGTAGGAATAGGCCACCTTGATGTCGGGGTTGACGTGCTGGGCACCATCGATGTAGCCGATGAGGAACTCGTTGATGCCGGGGATGTCCAGACCGCCCACAAAGCCGATCTGGTTGACGCCCAGCTCCTCGGCCTTCTTGGCGGCGACCATGCCGGAGAGGAAGCTCATCTCGCCCATCTTGGCCAGCATGGCATACACGTTGTCGGGCACATCGGTCATCGTGGCGTCCACGTTGATGAACAGCTGCTCGGGGAACTCCTCGGCCACCTGGATCAGAGTGTCGTTGACCGAGTCGGACACGGTGAGGATCAGGTCATAGGAGCCATCTTCACAGTAGTCCACAAAGGTGGGGTACCACTTGGTCTGGTCGGTGCCCATCTCCACGGTCTTGACCTGGGCGCCCAGCTCGCTCTGGATCAGGTCCATGGCGGAGTTGGTGGCGTCAAAGAAGGACTTGTCGCCCAGCAGGCCGGGGACCAGCAGAACGAGGTTCAGAGACTCACCGTTCTTGGGGGTGTAGGAGCCGGTCTGAGCGGTGGGAGCGGGGGTAGCGGAGCTGGTGCCGCCGGTCTGAGCGGGATCGCGGGTGCTGCACGCAGCCAGGCCCAGACCCATGGTGACAGCCAGAGTGAGGGCGATGAGAGACTTCCATACTTTCATGATGTACCTCCAGATTCTTCCTTTGTTTTTATGAACAGCGGCGGTGAGCCGCTGCGGCATATGAGAGAAGCTCAGCGCTTCATCAGCGCGACAGTACGCCGGGCCAGGTCCGAGATGGACGCCTCAGGATACCCATGCACACCGGTCTGGAGCCGGTCCGCCAGCGGCTCGATCCACTGGGCGGGGAGCGCCTTGGCGCCCAGCAGAACGCCCAGGACGGAACCGGCCGTAGCGGCGTTGCAGTCGGTGTCAAAACCGCACTCCACCGCCAGGCCAATGGTGCGGGTGAAGTCACACTCGCCCCAGAGCAGGGCCATGGCGACCAGCATGGCGTTGGGGATCACGTGGCACCAGTCAAAGGAATCGGTCTCATCCCAGGCCTGATGGACCCGCTCCACGGCCTCTTCGGCGGACAGGCCGTCGGCGTGCCACTGGAGAACCTCCTCCACGGCGGCGGTTAGGCGGGAGTGCGCGGGGATCTGGCCCAGGCCCTGCCGGAGGATAGCGGCGGGGGTGCCGCCTCCAAAGGCAGCGGCCGACATGGCGGCGGCAAACATGGCGCCATAGATACCGTTTTTGGTGTGGGAAATACGGGCATCCCGCCAGGCCATATCTGCGGCGGTCTCGGGATCACAGGGATTGACCCAGCCATACAGATCGGTGCGGATCTGTGCGCCGATCCACTCCCGGTAGGGGTTGCGGAGGGAAGCAGAGGCGGGCGGGGGGACCAGATTGGCCAGATTGCGGTAGGCCACCCGCTCGGCAGAGCAGGTAAGCAGGAAGGGAAGGCTGGTCAGCCAGCCCACCGCCACATCCTCTGAGGTGAAGTCCCGGCCTACCCGCTCCAGGATTTTCAGGGAAAAGACGGTGTAGTTGGTGTCGTCGTCCTCCCGCATACAGTCGATCAGATTGATCCAGTTTTTGTGGAGGGCGTCATAGGGACCGGGGCCGTCGGTCACATCCCAGCGCTTGCGCACCTCCTCCGGCAGATCGGAGGAGAGATAGCGGGCAATGGGATAATTGTTTGTCTCCTTCAGCAGACCCTGGATCCGGGCGCGGGTCCAGCTCTCCACCGGCTGGCCCAGCAGACAGCCGGCACAGCGGCCCAGCCATCCGCCCAGCACCCGGTCCTCCACATCCCCGGAGAGGGTCAGAGGGGGGCTCTGGGGACGCAGCGCCCGGATGGCATCCAGATCATCCGGCTCCCGGGCGGCCTGGGCGGGATCGACCGGCAGCTGAGCAATTGCATCATACAGTTTCCAGGCAGCTTGTTCCCGGCTGCCCCCGGAGGGAAGGTTCTGGATCTGCTGTTGCAGTTCCTGCGGAATGGTCCGTCCTTCCTGCTGAGCCTGGCGCAGCTCCCAGGCGATATCATCTGCGGCACGCAGCCACAGGTCCTGCTCGAGCATGTTCATCCTCCTTGTCGGCTGTACAGATAGGGGAGAAAATCAGAGAAATCACAATTTAGAGTTGTGAAATTTAACTGATAAAGCGTTTTATCAATCAGATTATATAGAGAAAAAAGCGCTGTGTCAATTATTGTTGTAAAAAAAGACATACTTTTTTCAAATGGAAAGAAGGGCCGCAGTGGGGGGCGGTGTGTGCACAGATGGAAAGATTGGGGACAAATCGGCGGAAGAAGAGCGGGAAAATAGTGAAATGGGGCAGCAAGAAAACGGAAACTCTATATTACAAAAATTAGACACTGTTTTTGTGCAATTACAACTAAAATTGAAATTGAAAAAAAGAGCACTTGCGCAATTTAACAAAAAGAGATATACTGTGTTCATCAGGTGAAACGTATAACTAAACAAGACCACCGAAATGATACCGTTATGAAGGCGGGAGGGGAGCCAAATAGCAACCATCAAAGATATTGCGCTCCATGCGGGGGTAAGCGTCTGTACCGTATCCCGCTATCTGAACAACAAGATCAATGTCCGGCCGGAGACCCGGGAGCGGCTGGAGCGGGCCATTCAGGAACTTGGCTATGTGCCCAATGTGGTGGCGCAGTCCCTCAAACGGAGCAGTACCGACAATATTGCGGTGATTTTGCCGCGGATCAATACCTCCTACTATTCCGACATGACCAGCGGTATCAGCTGGGAGCTTGCCAAGCACGGCTACCATCTCTTCATCTATGAGATGGAGAACCTGCACAAGCCGGAGCTGGAAGTCCTCCAGATGATGCGGGAGAACATGGTGGCAGGGGTCATCTCCATTGGGATGTCCGATGACATGATGTTCCGGGATTCCCTAGTGTATTTGGTGGAGTGGGGAATCCCTGTGGTGTATGTAAACCGCCTGATCCCGTACCAGGGGTACCCGCTGCTCTATCCCGATTTCATGCGGGTGGGGGAGCTGGCCGCCAACCATCTCATCAAGCGGGGTAAGCGCCGCCTGGCCCTTTTGCAAAAGCCATCCGGGGAAGACCTGGTGGTACACCATGCCGAGACCTTCCGGGCGGCTGTGCAGGCCCATGGCCTGGAGCCTCCTGCCATTCTGGAGACGGCCCCCGGCCTGGTCACCTCGCCGGAGTGTCTGGCCCGCCTGACCGGGGGAGAGATCGACGGGGTCTTTGTCCTCAACGAGCTGATGGCGGCCGGCCTCATCAAATGTCTCACCCAGCAGGGGATACGGATTCCGGAGGACATTGCAGTCCTGGGATTTGGTAATTCTCTCGTTGGAGAGATCACAGCGCCGGAGCTCTCCTGTGTGGACCTGCAAAACTATGAATTGGGCGTCCATGGCGCCCGGCTGATCCTCCGGCAGATCCAGGGGCTTCCCATCGAGCCGGTCACCATGCTGGAACCTTCTATCGTACAGCGCAAATCAACGTAGCAGCACAAAAGACGGACTAAAGTTCGTCTTTTGTTATAAGGGTTAAACGTATAACTAAATGTGAATAAAAGAGAAGAGGTAGATTTTATGTATGGAAACGGAGTACCGCAGCTTCAGCAGGTCCACGACATCTTTGATGTGGTCCACGGGAAAAAAGAGGCCGATCTGCTGATCAAGAATATACAGATCCTGGACGTCCACGGGGAGACGGTGTATGGCGGATCCCTCCTGATCTACCGCGGACGGATCGTGGCCCTCTCCCCCGATGAGGATCAGATCCAGGTCAAGGAGGTCTTTGACGGACAGGGGCTGTACGCCATCCCCGGTTTGATCGACGCCCACCTCCACTTTGAGTCCCAGCTGGCCCATCCCACCGCCCTGGGCGAGGCCATGGTGCCCAACGGGACCACGACCATTTTTGCCGAGTGCCTGGACCTCATCGGTTCGGCCGGGGAGGAAGGGCTGGAGGCCTTCCGGATGCTCTTCAAGGACTATGAAAAGCTGCCCTATCGGGTCTTTGCCTTTGCCCCCGGCAAAAAGGTCCCGGCTCACATTACAGAGGAAATTCTGAAAGAGAAGCCCGTCATCGGTCTGGGCGAGTTTGAACACTTCTCATACTCTAGCGGAAATGAGGAGGACTTCCAGAAGGCAGCCTGGCTGCGGGAGCGGGGCGGCTTCCAGAATTCCCACTGGGGCATCACCACGCTGAGCGATCTGGAGCTCAACTATCTGCCCGCCATCGGCTCCACCAACAACCACGACGTCTGGAATGGGGATGACATCGCCAAGAGCATCCGCTACGGCTACTCCACTCAGATCAAATTCGGCGTGGGCAGCAGCGAGGTCATCAAGACCCTCCTGCGCGCCATTGTGGACCGGAAGTTCCCCACCGACAACTTCTGTCTGTGCTCCGACAATATCTCCATCGACCGCCTGACCAAGATGGGACATATGGACTGGATCATCTCCCTGTGTGTGGAAATGGGCATCCCGCCCATCAAGGCCATCAAGATGGCCTCCTACAATACCGCAAAGTACTTCCGCATGGACGATCAGATCGGCTCTCTCACCCCCGGCCGCTGGGCGGACATCGTCCTGACCGACAGCCTCTCGGTCATCGAACCCAAGTACGTCTTTAAATCCGGCGAACTCATCGCCAAGGACCGCACCCTCCTCAAGCATACCGAGATCGGCTATGACGGCATGGTGACCAAGGGCGTGCCCGGCCTGGATGACCTTCGGCCCGAGCAGCTGGACCTGCGGCCCATCGAGGTTTCGGCAGATGGAACACAGGCCAAAGTGCTCCTCTTTGACGTCTATGGACGGGGACACGCCAAGTTCTATCAGGAGGTATGGGTACCCTACGTGGATGGGAAGGTGGTCCCCGAGCTGGACGGTCAGAAGCTGGCCCGGATCTCGGTGGTCAAGCGCTACCCCGCCGCCGGAGAGGAGCGGCACATCGTCAACGGCCTCTTCAAAGGGGTCTATGTGGAGCGGGGCGCAGTTTCTACATCCTTCCCGGCTCCCACGCCCTATATGGTGGTGGTGGGCCAGGAGAGCAGTGAGATGTATGCCTGCCTCAAGGCGGTGGACCAGTACTCCGGCGCCTGCATCGTGACGGAGGATCAGACAGCAAAGGCGGTATTCCCCATCGAAATCTATGGTATGATGGCCAATATGTCGGTGGAAGAGCTGCGTGCCGCCTCGGCCAAAATCGACGCCGCCCTGGAGGAGCTTGGCAACCACAATGAGGGAGAGCCGGTGACCAACAAGCTGCTGAGCCTGTTCATCTCCCTGCACCGCTTCCGCTTTATGGAGTAACGGGGCACGCGCGCCGGAACAACGCAGAAGAGGAGGAGAGTGCGTGAGCGACTATATCCGAATGGAGCATATTACCAAGCGCTTCCCGGGCGTCACCGCCAGCGCCGACGTGTCCATCGGCTTTGCACGGGGGGAGATCCATGCACTGCTGGGGGAAAACGGCGCCGGAAAATCCACCCTTATGAATATGCTCTACGGCCTTTTAAAGCCCGATGAGGGACAGATCACCATAGACGGCCAGCCGGTCCGAATCAACGGGCCTCAGGATGCCATTGCCCACGGCATCGGCATGGTCCACCAGCATTTTATGCTGATCCCCAAGTTTACCGTGCTGGAGAATGTGATCCTGGGCGGGAAGCTGGACCGGGAACCGCTGCTGGATACCCGCGCGGCCCGGAAGCGGATCCTGGATCTCTCCGCCAAGACCGGACTGAAGGTGGACCCGGATGCCCGCATCCACGATCTGAGCGTGGGAGACCAGCAGCGGGTGGAGATCATCAAGGTGCTCTACAAAGGGGTGGACGTCCTCATTATGGATGAGCCCACCGCCGTGCTGACGCCCCAGGAGACCGACGAGCTCTTCCAGGTGCTGCGCAACTGGATCAAGGAGGGGAACACCGTCATCTTCATCACCCACAAGATGCGGGAGGTGCTGGAGTTCTGCGACCGGGTCAGCGTCCTGCGGGACGGGCATTTCATCGAGACCGTTCCGGTGAGCCAGATCGACGAGGAGCGCCTGGCCCACATGATGGTGGGACGGGAGGTGGAACTGCGGCTCCAGAAGGCGCCTCCCAAAACCGGGGAGACCGTCCTGGAGGTCAAAGATCTGACCGTGCAGGCGGAGAGCGGCGTGCCCGCGGTATCTAACGTGAGCTTTACGGTGCGGGCGGGAGAGACCGTCGGGATCGCCGGCGTGGACGGAAACGGCCAGTTGGAGCTCATCGAGGCCATCATGGGGCTGACCCCCTCTGCCTCCGGGGAGATCTGTCTCAATGGAAAAGAGATCACCCACTGTACGCCCAAAGAGATTCTGGAGCGGGGAGTATCCAACATCCCCTTCTCTCGGCAGACCGAGGGACTGGTCCTGAATTTCTCAGTGCGGGACAACTTTATCTTGAAGGAGCGGTGGCACGCTCCCTACGCCAAGCACGGTCTGCTGCAAAATAAGGTCATTGACCAGACCGTCCGGCGCATGATTCAGGAGTATTCCATCAAGGCCAATGGGCCGGAGACCCGGGCGGGCAATATGTCGGGCGGAAACCAGCAGAAGATCGTCGCCAGCCGGGAGATGGAGCGTCCCCACGACCTGTTGGTAGCCTGCCATCCCACCCACGGACTGGACATCGGCGCCATTGAATTCATCCACCGGCGGATCCTGCGCGAGCGGGAGGAGGGGAAGGCAGTCCTGCTAGTCTCCACGGAGATGGATGAGCTGCTGGCCCTCTCAGACCGGATCCTGGTCCTCTTCAAGGGGCAGATCATGGGCGAGGCGCCCGCTACGCCGGAGGCGGTACAGCAGATCGGCCTGATGATGCTGGGAAAGAAAGTGCAGGCGGGCGCCTGCTGAGGAAGCGAGGATGGACGCAGGAGACTGTGATCCAAAACCATATTATGTTACGGAGAAAGGTGATTGTTATGAAAAAGAGACTGACAGCCATGACTCTTGCAGCTGCGATGACCCTTGCCCTGACCGCCTGCGGCGGCGGAAGCACTCCGTCCTCACAGACGCCGGAGACCGGGAACCCGGACGGCGTATCGGTGGCCATCCTGCTGCCGGGCACCATCAACGACGCCGGCTGGTCCGCAGCGGGCTACAACGGCCTGATGCAGGCCAAGGAGGATTTTGGACTGGCGGCCGCCGACTATTCTGAGTCGGTCCCCCTGGCCGAGCAGGAGAGCACCATCCGGGATTATGCCAGCCGTGGCTATAACCTGATCATTGGACACGGAAACGACTTCCAGGACGCCATCGAGAGCGTCTCGGGCGAGTTCCCCGACACCGCCTTTGCCATCACCAACTCCACTGTGGAGGGATTTGACAACGTGGTCGGCATCGACGTGAAAAATGAGGAGCAGGGCTATGTGGCAGGCTACACCCTGGGCCTGCTCACTCAGAGCGGTAAGGTGGGATTTGTGGGCTCCATCGAGGGCCTGGCCCAGACCCGCGTGGAAAACGGCTTTGTAGAGGGCCTCAAGGCGTCCAATCCCCAGGCGGAGGCCGTGGTCACCTATGTGGGCTCCATGGACGACTCCACCAAGGCCAAGGAGCAGGCCAACGCCCTCTTTGACGAGGGAGTGGACTGCATCTTCCAGTACGCCCAGGGCGCCGGCATCGGCGTGGTCCAGGCGGCCGAGGAGGCCGGGAAGCTGATCGTGGTCACCAGCCCCAGCCAGCAGGAGATGGCCGCCAATACGGCCGTCATGTACGTGCAGACCGATACCAAGGAGCAGATCGTCAGCGCGGTAAAGGCCTATACTGAGGGGAATTTCAACAGCGATCTGAAGATCGAGGGCACCTTTGCCTCCGGCCTCTTCAAAGTGGGCGGCTTCAACAGCGAGCTGATGAGCGAAGAGATCCAGCAGCAGGTCCAGTCGGTGGTGGACGATCTGACGTCCGGCGCCCTGAATCTGGAGATTTCCGCCAGCTAAACGGTACATTACTTGCCGGGGGCGGGATACCGTCCCCGGCACAGAACACCCGACACCGTACCGCAGGAGCCCTGCCGGAAAATACCTGCAAAGAGGGCGGGGCTCGGAGAGATAAATGGCCAGGAGGAACGCGACTATGAGTGAAAAAACAGCGGCGCCGCCCAAAGCGGATGCGTCTGCCAGCTACGACCGGCTGGACCAACTGGTCCGGCAGTTTGAAAAGGTATTCAACATCCTGATCCCAGTGGTGGCCATTGTGGTTTCCCTGCTGATCGGCAGCATCATTATCCTTGCGCAGGGGGCGTCGCCTCTGGAGGCCTACGCCGCGCTGGTGCAGGGCGCGTTCGGAGGGGCCTATAACCTGTCCAACAGCCTGGTCATGGCCACTCCGCTGATCCTGACCGGCCTGGGAATCGCCCTGGCGGCACGGTGCGGCATCATCAACCTGGGCGGAGAGGGACAGATCGTGATGGGCGGCATCTTCGCCACCTTTGTGGGGACGCTGCCCCAATTGCAGGGCCTGCCTGCCCCGGTGTATGTGCCCCTGTGTCTGCTGGCCGCCTTTCTGGGCGGAGCCCTCTGGGCTGCCGTCCCCGGGTACTTTTTCGCGCGGCATGGGGTCAATTTCATGATCACCACCATGCTGCTCAATGACATTGCAAACGGCATCATCACCGCGCTGGTACAGGGCCCCATGAAGGAGGCCGATAAATTTGCCCCTCAGTCGGCCCAGGTGGCGGTATCCGCTCGGCTTCCCATTCTCTTTTCCGGGACACGCCTTCACGCGGGCTTTTTGCTGGCGGTGATTTTGGCGGCATTGGCCTTCTTCGTGCTCTTCAAGACCCCCTTTGGGCATGATCTGCGGACGCTGGGTGAAAATCCCACGGCGGCCCGGCACGCGGGCATCCATGTCTTTGGCATGCAGATGGTCATTGTGATCCTGGCGGGAGGATTGGCCGGTATGGCCGGCTCGGCGGAGATCCTTGGGTCGCAGTACCGTCTGCGCTCGGGCTTTCTGTCTAACTACGGCTATGAGGCGCTGGCCGTGGCCATGCTGGGACAGAAGCATCCCTTCGGCGTGGTCATTGCTGGGATCCTCTTCGGCGCGCTGAAATCCGGACGGGGCAGCATGGCCCGGGCGGCCGATCTGCCCACCAGCTTCAGCATGGTGCTCAGCGGCGTCATTATCTTCTTTGTGGCGATCAGTCCCATTTTGATGAAACTGCCCCGCTATCTGGCGCTGCGGGAAATGAACCGCAAGAACCGCCAGAGCGGCAGCCTGTCCGGCACGGTCTAAGGAGGAGAGCGTATGGAATTTCTGGGTATTTTCAATCAGGATTTTTTCTATACGGCGATCCGGATGGCGGCTCCCATCATTCTGGCTGCTGCGGGCGAGGTCATGCTGGAGCGGGCCGGCATCTTCAATCTGGGTATTGAGGGCGGCATGCTCCTGGGAGCCTTCCTGGCGGTTTTGGGCTCCTATCTGTTCCAGAGTCCGTGGATGGGACTGCTTCTGGCCATCTTCGGCGGTGTGGTGCTGGGCGTGATCTTTGGATGGGCCACCATCAGCCTGCGCGCCAACCAGGCGGTGACCGGGACCGGAATCAATATTCTCTTTGCGGGTCTCACCTCTCTGCTGGCCCGGATGATCTGGGGTGTCCGGGATGTTCCCCTGACCGTGCCGGCCTTTCAGGAGGTGCCTATTCCGCTCTTGAGCGACATCCCCTTAATTGGTCCGGTCCTGTTCCGGCACAGCTTTCTGGTGTATGTCTCCTACCTGATGGTGTTTGTTTTGGCCTTTGTGCTCTATAAGACCACCTGGGGACTGAAGATCCGGGCCATCGGCGAGTATCCCAAGGCGGCCGACACCATGGGTATCCATGTCATCGGCTGGAAATATGGCATGTCGGTGCTGGGAAATGTCTGCGCGGCTGTGGCGGGTGTGATTCTGTCCATCTGCTTTACCAACTGCTTTGTGGATAACATTGCCTCCGGCCGGGGCTATATGGCGGTGGCCTGTGTGATCCTGGGCCAGTGGAATCCCTTTGGTGCGCTGGCCGGCGGACTTATCTTCGGCGCGGGCAACGCACTCCAGATGCGCCTTCAGATTTACAATGTCCCCATCCCCACCAGCCTGCTGCTGGTGATCCCGATGGTGCTGGCGCTCATCATGGTGCTGTTGGTCCGGGGCAAGGCCTCCGCCCGTCCGGCGGCTTTGTCCAAGCCCTATGAGAAATAAGAGCAGAACATATGAGACCCCCGGAAGATTTCTTCCGGGGGTCATATATGTTCAAAGAAGGAACTGCACGCCTTATGTGGTTTATTTTTTGTATCAGGGGGCATTGTTATGGAAAAACAAAATTCCCCGAAAAGTCTGTTATATAGGCTTTCCGGGGAAAACAAATATGGAAGAGAGGGATTCATACACAAAAACCGGTTGCAATGGTTATTCCGGCTTTTCCAGGATTACAAAAGACACGAGCGTCTCTTTGTGAAGATAGCGATCCAAGTTCGGGTCCACATCTACCGTCTGTGTGTTCATCTGTGAGATGACCCAACCGTCTTCTAACAATTTGTTGAGACGGACCAGATATTTATTGTCGTTGATATCATTTTGTTCCGTATAATCACGGCTATTGCTGATATAAACTACCTTTTGCATGTTTCCTCCCCTATACTGGTTCTGGTTCTAATTTGGAATATAGAAACAGTATAAATGCTGATATGTTCGAAGATGCACCAATGCCAAATCGAAGCCCAGCGAAGCGGGTTCGATTTGGGAAGGAGCCGCGACAAAATGAGTGAGAGGTGACTTTTATGGAAAAGTCGCCGCGAACGATATGACGTCCGCGGCGACGTGGTGGAGGCGGGGGGAGTCGAACCCCCTTATCAATAACGATATAACCATTGCTATATCTTGCTTATTTTTGGTCCGTGTGCAAAACTGTGTGTAAAAGTGTAGAATAGGCATCGTCGATTTTGTCGGCGTATTCGTCCTCTTTTGACTTCATCGTGTGGAGATACACGGTCTTTAGCATATGATCTGTGGCGTGCCCCATGCGCTTCTGGGTATAGGTGTTGGGCACGCCCAGAGACATAGCTACAGATGCTGCTGTATGACGCAGATCGTGGAAACGGCGGTGCGGCAACCCTAATTTATCCGACAACCTGGACAGACGGTTGTACATGGCGTGACCAGACAGGGGCACGATATACTCACCAGTTCTGGGTTGCTGCTCGATCACCTGCTTGATATGCTCCGGGAGCCGGATCAGCCGGTCACCAGAGTAAGTTTTTGTCCCTTTTCGCACCGGACCATCCGGACCGTCCACGACGGCCTGCTTGACGTGGAGATAATCTCCCTCGACGCAGTCCCAAGTCAGGCCCCGGATCTCCGATTCACGCAGACCAAGCCAGACGGCCAGCAGGAGCGGCAGCTCCATCTTTGTCCCAGCCGACGCCTGGAGCAAAGCCGCGATCTCCTCCATGTCCGGAATCTCGATCTCATGGCGTGTCTTTTGAGGCATAGTCGTACGCAGCACAAGGTCTGGGTAATACAGACCAAGCGCGGCACTGAGCAGGCCGTGAGCGTTGCGCACGCTTTTGGGAGACTTGTCCCTGGCCATCCGATTGACCGCCCGCTGGACGTGCTCCTGACGCAGCTGTGGGAGTCGTATCCCCATCAGCTCTTGTAAATCATTGCTGCGGATCTTTTTATAGCCGCGGATGGTAGCTGGAGACAGGACGCTATCCTTGCTCTCAATATAGCGGTCGATCGCCTCTCCCACAGTCATACTGTCGGGAGATTTTTGATGCTCCAGCAGGCCGGCCTTGATAGCCAGGGCTTTGGCATGGGCTACCTCAGGGTCTTCATCCACCACACTGATCCGCTCTCCCTTAACCATCACCTGGCATCGCCATGATCCGGACGGCAGCATCACCGGCGTGGGATTCGTCAGCGGTGCCGCCTTCTTTCTCCCCATGTGATCTCCTTTCTCCGGTGTCCAACTTGGATATATTTTAAAAAAGAGCCGGGGCTGTGGCCCCGGTCTCTTTTTTTAACAAGCAGCAATTACACGTTTCGATTTTCGCCGAAGAACACACGTCCGCTGCTTAAAATCTTACGATATCCGCATTGCATAGCGAAAGCCTTATCGGGGTGAACGCACGTTCTGGCGTTGCTGCACTCTAAATATCTGGAACAGCAATCCCATTCTTTCGGATAACGGTCCACCGTAGCACCTGAGATCTGGCAGAGAAACGACGTATAGAAATCGAGCGGGTGTTGATCGTCAATCATGAGACGGATGTACTTCGGCTCGGAGCTTACCTGCTTTTGGATGACACCCTCCGGAATCAGGTCAGAGAATAGAGTTGGAACGGAGATGCTGTGCTGCTTCCCGCGCAGTCGGAGCCGAAACACTGTGAAGTTGCAAAACAACACGGCGGTATATGATTTTGTGGCGCTCTGGATAAGCATGTCTGACGGGCCTCCATGGTCCTCGACAGCAGTACGCATGGCCGGCATAGTGCGCTCCAGCCAAGATGACTCCCGTGTTTTTGTCTCTGGTGTATCGGTCAGAGAAATCTGTCCTTCCAAAATTTAAACCTCCACAGCGTGAACCAGGCTGATAAAATCCTGCTCACAAATAATTTGGATATGAGCTTTTCCGGCTTGATTCAGCGCATAGGCCTTTTCCTCTTTAGAGCTCATTCCGTCTTCACCTACTAGAGTAAGGTCTTGAGTTCCTACAACGAGGTAGTCCGTTTTTCTAGATACTGATGATTTAACAATCCCGCCTACATCGACGGCCATTTGCATGGCAGCAGCCCGGTCGATAGATAGCTCTCCGGTAAACACTATGCTTTTTTGATAAAGGGGATGATCGCAGCAAAATGATTCAGAGCGTGGTGTGATATCTGATGCTTTTACTACGGGTATGCGGGTCCATGCTGGTGCTGATGCTTTTCTGCGGGAATAGGATTCTGATTTTGAGTCAGACAGCTCTGAAAACTGATGGATCTTAACATTCGACTGAGAAAAGCATAGCTGGCCAATGTTTTCAGCGCTGGATTCCTTCAAACAATTTTGGAGAATTTTTGCGCAAACAATAGCATCATCCAAAGCATTATGATGGCAACCCATATCAATTTGAAAATGATGAGCACAATTCTCCAACGACTTGCTTCCAGGTACAAACTGCTTGGCAATAGACATAGAGTCAACATAGTGAAAGTCATCTGCACGGAACCATTCCAGAGAATTTTTTAGGACCATCATATCAAAGCGAGCGTTAT
This sequence comes from Pseudoflavonifractor gallinarum, assembly GCF_014982855.1. GTDB lineage: Bacteria > Bacillota > Clostridia > Oscillospirales > Oscillospiraceae > Pseudoflavonifractor_A > Pseudoflavonifractor_A gallinarum. The sequence goes on from NZ_JADCKF010000001.1 coordinate 388,594, forward strand.
GGGCGACCACAAGATGTGGGCCAAAAAATTTTGAAATATCCAACCAAATTTGGTCTAAGGTAGGAGCATCTTTTACCATATCTGGGGTAATTCCATGGATTGGGATCGTATCCTTTTCAAATTCCATACCTGGAGGCTGAAGCAGACTATAAAAAGTGTCGATAATTTCCCCGCCTTTTACTGCGGCGATTCCAATTGAACAAGCACTATTGTATCGATGTGTGGCAGTCTCAAAATCGAGTGCCACAAAATCGTACAGATTCATAAAAACACTCCTGATATTTCTGTGTCCAACTTGGACACAGAATTTTTTGAAACGTGTATCTCAATGTGCAACAAATAGGGGAAGTCATACCAAGTATGACAAAATTATGGAAAGGGGCCCTATTTATGACCCAATTAGAGATCCTATTGCGTGCGCTGGCTGCTTTTCGCAAGCTGACGCCAGAACAGCAGACTACTTATCTTGAGATGCTACAATCCCTTGCAGCTGGGCAAGGACAAGATCCTGCTGCTCGGCCGTAAGCTTTTCGAACAATCTCACAAATTCCCTCTCACGCTCACCGGCCTCCGGGTCGGTGGGCGATTTTTCATCTCCGGTCGTAAGGTACTCTACGGAAGTGCCTAGTACTTCGGCAATTTTCGGCAACCTTCGTTCATAAGACTTGGTGATCTTATTTTTCCACTGGCTGACAATGGATGGTTTCACGCCAAGCGCGGAGGCGAAAGCCTGCTGCTCCGGGAATTTTTTGTCTGCAAGTTCAAAGATCCTTTCCAGAGTGTCCATAGCAGCCTCCAGTTTAAGCAATTTAAACAAATCGCAGTTTCTTAAATTGGTCACATCTCTATAATTTATGAAATTGCGATTATGTGGGGTTGACAGTTTAAGAAACTGCGATTATGATTTAACCGTAAGTTAACAAGCGGGCAGGCCACAAGTTGAAAGGAGGCGAGAGACCAATGACCATTTTCTTCGCGGTGACCACAGCGGTGTGCGCGTTTGGCTGGCTGAAAAATCGGCTGGCCCTGCTGAGCGTCCTCTACTACATTGCGTGGAAGGAACTCCCGATGCCGAATGACGAGCAAATGAAATATTGCGCCGGGAAAGCAGTGCGGAAGTTCTTCAGGGTGAAAGACCGAACTGGGCTTTGATCAGCTCTGTATTGAAAGCATTGTTAACCTAGTGTGAATGATACCACAAACACCGGGAAAGGGCAACCGGGAAGGAGGGAAACAAGTGAAGCTCAAAGAACTGCGGGAGGCGCGCGGCCTGACACTATCGCAGGTGGCCCAGGCTGCACACGTTACCAGAGCCGCCGTCTGCATGTGGGAAAGCGGGGCCCGTCAGCCCGGGCTTGATTCCCTGCTGGCCCTGGCTGACCTGTACGGCGTCTCCCTTGACGCCCTCTGCGGGCGCACCCCGCCTGGGCAGGACGCAAGCTGAAAGGAGGTGAGAGTGTAATGCTCACAGACAAAGATTATAAGCAGCAGACGGAGCTGACTAATAAAATCATACAGTTGCTGGAAAAGGAGAACTGCACGGTAAGGGAAGCCAAAGCCGTTCTGAATCGTGTTGCCAGAACGATTGATGGCACCTCGACCGTGCAGTTCGTAGAGGGACTGGACTACGAGTTCTGAGTCTCCGCTTCGTCGATCTTCAATGACGTATAGTAGTCAAGCTGATCTGCAACGATTGCGAGGATACACTGGCAGACGGAGCTGCTCATACCTCCGTTCGTGGCCCGTGGAACATGATGAAACGCACAATCGTTTCGACATTCGCCGTTAATGAACGGACAAAACATATCATTCACCCCCTTTCTCCGCCTAAATACTACCACGAAGGCGGATGGGGAGACAAGGGCGCACCCTGCCAGGACAGGACGCAAGTTGAGAGGAGGCGAGAAAATTGAAGCAGTACTGGAAATTGGATGAGGAGTACGGCGTCCCGTCGTCAATGGAGGAATGCGCCGAGCTCATCACCCGCAACGCCATGCGGCTGCGCCTGCGGAGCGGAGAGGACTACGTGCTGATCTGCCGTCAGTCCGGCCGGATCGACCAGCTTTCCACAGAGGAGCTGTGGCCGGCGGCTGTCTGATCTGCCTTAATCCTACACCAAAGAAGGAGTGAAAACCATGCCGGAGATCTGCCGGAACATTTACAAAAATGCACGGAAAGCGAAGGGATACACTCAGGAATCGGCTGCCGAGCGGCTGGGCATCAGCGTGGAGAGTATGCGGGCCTATGAGACGGGCCTGCGCATCCCAAACACTGACATCGTAAAGCTCATGGCTACGATCTATGACGCCCCCTATCTGCTCATGCTCCATCTGGAGGAGACCAACGATCTCTACCGTGCGGTCATCCCTTCGGTTCCACAGTATTCTTTACTGCGGGCGAGCTCCATGCTGGCGAGCCGGGTGTTTGCATTTGCTGACTCGCACGCGGACCGGAGGCTGATGCTCATCGCTGAGGACAACGTGGTATCCCCGGAGGAACGCCCGGAATTTGAGGAGATCCAGAATGATCTGGATGAGATTGTCCAGGCCGCACTCGCGGTCAAGATAGCAAAAGGCGGTGAAGCGTAATGCCACGGGTATATCTGACTAATGAGCAGAGAGAGAAGGCGGCCGATCAGCGCTATCTGGACCAGCTGGCCGACGGCCTGCGGATCTATCAGGCTGTCCACCGTCTCACCGCCGGAAAGCTGGCGGAATATCTGGAACTCAACCCCAGGACGCTGCGGAAGCTGCTCAATGGGGAGCCGGTCAACCTGGACACGGTGAAGCTCCGGCGGATCATGATGGCCTCCGGTCTTTCAAAGCAAGGGGAGGTGAGATCATGCGTCTGACACTGAACAAAGAGGCTGTGGCGGCCATCGTCACGGCGCTCCATGCCGCCGTCTGTGACGCGGAGGGAAACGTGGAGTTCTGGAGCCGTGATGACCTGGAGGTGGACCCGGAGGTCCAGAGGGCCTGCCTGGGCCACGCCGAGGAGCGACTGCGGGAGCGGATGGGTGCCCTGAGCGCCTTCCGTGAGGCTGTATCAAAAGGGAGGTGATACAGAATGCATGACGGAATCGTGTTTTTTGGCCTCTTGGCCGTGGCAATGGCCGCGGACAGTATTGGCCCGGCGCGCTGTGTGATTGTTTTTTTCGTAGTCCTTCTGCTGCGTATGTCCGGATCTGCGCTCAACTGGCTGGCCGCCACACGCAAAAAAAGAAAGACCCCGCTGCTGCCGAAGCAACAAGCGGAGTCTAACGTGAAAGCATTTTGATTATAGCATGTTCAATCCAAAAAGACAAGGGGGTGTTTTTGTGCCTGAGATAAAACCGGCCTACTGGGCTTTGATCCCGGCCAGCGTACGCTATGACCGGGATCTTCCAGCCAATGCAAAGCTGCTCTACGGGGAGATCACAGCCCTCTCCAACCGCAAGGGGTACTGCCACGCCCAGAACGCCTATTTCTGCGAGCTCTTCGGCTTGTCCGAGCGGAGCATTACCCGCCTGCTGTCCGATCTGGCCAAGGGCGGATATGTCCGGATCGACGTGATCCGGAGCGCAGAAAACGAGGTCATAGAGCGGCGGATCTACCCAGTCTACGATACGGCGGCTTTGCCTGACCCTCCCGACAAAAATGTCAGGACCCCTCCTGACAAAAATAACGGGACCCCTCCCGACAAAAATGTCGGGGAGAATAATACAAGAATAGAATATATACCCCCTATAGTCCCCCAAGAGGGGGACGGCGCGCCGGGGAAGCGAAAAGGGCGGACCTACAAACCGGAGCCGGACTGGAAACCAGAGCGATTCGCTAAGTTCTGGGAGTTCTACCCGAGAGGGGAGAACAAACAGGCGGCCATCCGGGCCTGGGACAAGCTACGGGCAGAGGACAGCCTGATCGACACCATGGCCGCCGCGCTGGTCCGCCAAAAGAAACGGGAGGACTGGCAGCAGGGGGTGGGCATCCCCTACGCATCCACCTGGCTCAACGGCCGCCGGTGGGAGGACGAGGAGCGCGGGCCGGACAACGCCCAGCCGGAGGCTCCGCAGCCGCGAAAGTACCACATGGCCGTGATCGACGGGGAGGAGGTGGTGGTCTATGATGACTAACGGCGTGGAGGCCGAGCAGGCCGTGATCGGCTCCATCCTGCTGGATGGCCGGTGCCTGCCGGTGGTGGAGGAGCTGCTCCGGGCGGAGGACTTCGCTCTGGAGTCGGACCGGCAGATCTACCGGGCGGCGGTCAAGCTGGCCCGGGAGGACAAGCCGGTGGATCTGGTGACCATCCTGGAGGAGGTCCGCAGCCAGCACGCGGACGTGAGCAGCGAGTACCTGATGCAGCTCCTGGAGATCACGCCCACCGCTGCCAACGTGGAGGTCTACGCCCGGCAGGTGCGGGAGCAGTCGGTGCGCCGGGCCATCCGGAGCCTGGGGGAGGAGCTCCAACGGCGGGCAGATGAGCACGACGAGACGGCTGCCCTTCTGGCCGACGCCGGGCGGCGCATCGAGGGCCTCCAGACCGAGGGGGTGACCGGGGACCTGCTGGCCCCCAACGACGCCCTCCTGGCCTTCTTTGCCCACCGGCAGCGGGTGGAGGAGGGCACGGCTAGCGGCTTCGTGCCCACCGGCTTCCGGGACATCGACATCCTGCTGGGGGGCGGGATGTTATCCAGCGGTATGTACATTCTGGCGGCCCGTCCCGGCATGGGCAAGACCACCGTGGCCCTCAACATCGCCGACCGGGTGGCCGAGCGGACCGGCCCGGTCCTCTTTGTCTCCCTGGAGATGGACGAGGAGCAGCTCATGGCCAAGCGCCTGAGCCGCCTCTCCGGCATCCCGGGCCACCGTCTCCTGATGGACAAGCTCACCGAGCCGGAGGGGCGGAGACTGGCCGAGGCCAGCTCCAAGCTCAGCCGACTGCCGGTGCATATCAGCCAGCGCCCCGCGGTGACGGTGGACGACATCGCCCTCCTGGCCCGGAAGGTCAAGGGGGTCAAGCTCCTGGTGGTGGACTACATCGGCAAGATCACCCCCGGACAGGGGGCCCAGCGCAAGAACCGCATCGAGTACATGACCGAGATCTCCGGCGCCCTCAAGACCCTGGCCCGGACCCTGCGCATCCCGGTGCTGGTCCTCTGCCAGCTCAACCGCCAGACCGAGGGGCAGAGCGACAAGGTCCCCCAGCTCGCCCACCTGCGGGACACGGGGGCCATCGAGCAGGACGCGGACGGGGTGATCTTCCTCTACCGGGAGGACTACTACGCCGAGAAGAAGCCCAGCGGCTTCGATCCCTCTCCCCTGGAGGTCATCGTGGCCAAGAACCGCCACGGCAGCACCGGGAAGTGCGAGATGGCGGCCTGTCTGGCCCTGAGCAAGATCAACCCGGTGAGCAACGACCCGAGACGGGCATGGAGGGCGGAATGTGCAGCAGGGAACTGACGCTTCTGGAGGCGGAGATCCTCCGCCACGAAGCCATGGCACTGGCCGACCCGGACCGCCGGGGCGAACACGAGGAGGTGGCGGCCGCCCTGCGCCAGGCGCTGGCCGCCCTGAGAGAGGAGAGAGATCATGCACCTCGGTGAGAAATACCGCTTCACCCCCCACGCCTTCACGGGCGAGGTGGGGAAGACCAAGGGCCCAATGCCCTGCATCCCCCGGATGGTGACCGGGCGGATCGTGTACATCAACGAGGCCCACCGGTACTTCACGGTGGAGGCCAGCGTGGACTGGGCCACTATCCGGGAGAGCTTCAAGTTCGACGAATATCGATGAAAGGACGATGCAGCGTGAAAGCATTTGCCATTGTGAACCGAAAGGGAGGGGTGGGCAAGACCACCACCGCCGTCAATCTGGCCTACGTGCTGGCCACTAGCTGCCGCCTGAGGGTGCTGCTTGTGGACTGCGACGGTCAGGCCAACGCCACCCAGATCCTGCTCCCCCGGGGGGAATATGCCGGGCTGGGGGCCCTGCTGCGGGGCTGGGCCTGCTGCTACGCCGATCTGGTGGAGCACACCGATGTAGATGGCCTGGACGTGCTTCCCGCATCTGAGGACTTATGGGCCCTGGACATCGAGGCCGCCGGCGGGGACCGGGGCCGCTGTTACCGGGCCATCCGGGATATGAGGGAGGCTCTGGAGGAGGACGACGCCTACGACGTGATGGTGATGGACTGCCCGCCCAACCTGGGGGCATCCTGCGTGTCCGCCATCCTGGCCAGCGACGGCATCATCGTCCCGGTGCTCAGTGATGCCTGCTCCGCCACCGGCGTGGGGGATCTGGTGGACCAGATCGCGAGCCTCCGATCACTCCGGCCAGACCTGCGCGTTTCCGGTGTGCTAGTCAACCAATGGCACCGGAGCCCTGTGGTGGAGGGATCTGTAGAGTACCTCCGCAAGGAGGGGCACATCCCCGTCTATGATACCGTCATCCGGCGCACAGACAAAGTGCCGGAGAGCTCCTGGGCCAGGATGGCTGTCCAGGCCTGGAGCCCCTTCTGCTCGGCAGCCAGGGACTACCGGGCGTTGGCGTCGGAGCTGGCGGAAAAGGAGGACATCCGGCATGGGGAAGCCTGATTTGGGGCGCCTGATCGCCCAGACCATGGCCCAACCCGCAGAGGAGCGGACCATCGAGGCCGTCACCGGGGACATCTTGGAGGCGCAGCGTAAGGGTGGGGAAGCGGTCCTCACCATTGGCCGGTGTCTCATCGAGGCAAAGGATATGCTGCGCCATGGTGAGTGGCTTCCGTGGCTAGCTGAGAAGGTAGGATATTCTGAGAAAACCGCACAGAATTTCATGCGTCTGGCCCGGGAGTTCTCAAATCCGCAAGCGATTGCGGATTTGGGTGCCACCAAGGCGTTGAAGCTGTTGGCCTTGCCTGCGGATGAGCGGGAGCAGTTCGTGGCCGACCACAACGTTATCGACATGACCACTCGCCAGCTGGAGGCTGCTATCAAGGAGCGGGACGAAGCCAGGGCCCACGCCCAACAGGCTGAGCAGGAGCGGAGCGAGGCCCAGCAGTCCGCCCAAAAACTCCAGGAGACGCTGCACGACGTACTGGAGGACCGGTCGGACGCCTATCAGCGCCTGGAGAAGCTCACCGAAGAGTTGGACGAGCTGAAAGCCCGGCCGGTGGAGGTGGCCGTGGAGACGGTGGTGGACCAGGAGGCCATCAACAAGGCCAAAGACGAGGTGCGCGGCGAGATGCAGGCCAAACTGGATAAGGCCAAGGAGGCCGCCGCAAGAGCCAAGTACCGGCAGCAGGAGGCCGAGGCCAAGTTGGACAAGGTCCAGACCCAGCTCCAGGACGCGGAGCGAGCCCGGAAAAACGCCGCGATGGCCGCCGATGAGGACATGGCTGCCTTCAAGGTCCTCTTCCAGCAGGCCCAGGAGAATGCCAACAAAATGCGGGGCATCCTGCTGAAGCTGCGGGCCCGGGAGGACCATGCCTCCGCTCAGGGTGCGGAAAAGGCCCTGAAAGCCCTGGCGGAAGCCATTGGGAGGTGTGTGGAATGAGTGCCATTGAGAAGCTGAAGGCCCAGCAGGCAAAAGTGAAAGAGGGCTCGCCCCAGTGGATGGTTGCGGAGCAGCTGATGGACCTGTGCCGGGCGGAGCCAGCGTGCGCCGAGCTCCTGGACCAGGACCTGGAGGTAGAGGCCATGTCCATCGTGGAGGCGGAGAAGAAGATCAAGGCCTTCGCGGACCAACACAAGAGCGGTGGATTCGCCTGCGTGAATCCGGTGGACTCGGACCGCATCCTCCGGGAGTTTTACGGCCTGCCCCGGCGTGGTGAGGCTACCGCGCCCGGCCCTCTGGCCCTGGATCTGGCCGACTTCCTAGGGTGATCGCCATGGAGGATGTGCGTGAGCTGGTGCCGCGGAAACTGCCGGAGGGTTTTCTCACCTGGGCGGCCGCGGCGCTGGAGGGAGAGCTGGACACCCACGGCTTTCTCTACGAAGTGGAGTGGGTGGAGGACTACGGACTGGACTTCTTGCTGGACGAGTGGGCAAGAGCCAAAAAGCGGAAGATGGTGCGGGTGCAGTGTTCCTGCTGCGGCTATGAGGACCGATACCACTACGGCAAGGGCCAGCGGGGATACGGATTTGTCCTGCCGGAGAGCTACACCGAGGTAGAGGGCGGAACGGTCTACGAGGACGGAGACAGCATCCTGTGCCCAAGCTGCGGCTGCCCTGTGCAAATCCGCCGGAGGGCGGGCCTGAAGGGAAGAGGCTATTTCGTGCCCGCTGAGAGCCGCGCCATGAGCGCCGCTGTGGTGGGAAATGAGCGGCTCCTAGTCCTGACGGGCTGGGTACTCCAACGCCGGGTGTTCTACGGCGGAGGGGAGCGCCTGGAGGCCATCCCGGCGGAGGCCTATGTGTTCTCCGCCCGGGACTGCGCCCAGCTCATGGGCTGGGCCAATGCATACAGCGGCACGGCTGGGTACTTCATCCAGTACACCCGCGCCTGGCGGCAGCCAAGGAACTGGACCGACCGCTGGGGGAATGAGGAACACATCTTCGGCCTCACCGAGGAACTTCTGGAAGAGAGCAGCCTGCCACACTGTAAGCTGGACGTGTACATGGAGCACCGGCCGGGGGCATATCACTTCCCGGTGGAATGGCTCCGGCTCTGCCAGGCCCATCCAAACGCGGAGGCGGCGCTGATCCACGGCCTGCCCCGGGTGCTGGACGATCTCATCTACACCAAGTGCCGCCTGGAGCAGAATAAACAGGGGGATATCGAAGTCCACGAGCTGGACTGGAGCCAGACCAAACCTGCCCGGATGCTTCATCTCAACCGGGAGGAGCTACGCCTGGCCCGGGAACAGGACTGGGGGAGGCTCTTCTGGGACCTATTCCGGTACAGCAAGGCGGCCGGGGAGCTCTTGACCGGGGAAGACATGGTGAACGCCTTCCGACTGGGAGATGAGCATGTGGGCCAGCTGGTGGGGCGCGGGCCGGTGGCCAAAAGCATCCGGTATCTGCTCGGGCAGTGCGAGCTGGCGGAGACCGGATATGTCCCGGAGCCGGAGGACGAGGACCCGCCAGCGTATGCCGCCGTTCCGGACGTGCAGATCCTCACTGACTACTGGGACATGGCCCAGCGGCTGGGGTGGGACCTCACCAATGAGCGGGTGCGCTTCCCGCACGACCTGTTTGCCGCCCACGACGAGGCCGCTGCCCAGGCGGCCCAGCGGGAGGAGAAGGGCCTGGCGGCGAAATTCCGGGTGCGCCGGATGGTGTTGCGCAAGTATGTCTTTGCCGCGGACGGCTTGCTGATTCGCCCGGCGGGGAGCCAGAAGGAGCTTACAGACGAGGGGAACGCTCTCCACCATTGCGTCGGCACTTATGGAAAGAAGCATGCCAACGGGGAAACTGCCATCTTCTTTATTCGGAAAAAGACCGCACCACGGGAGTCCTACTTCACCCTGGAACTGGACGAACAGGGGTTGACCGTGCGGCAGAACCGAGGGATGCGCAATGGCCCGCGCACGCCGGAGGTGCTGGCCTTCGAGGAACTGTGGCTGAGCTGGGTACGAGCGGGAGCTCCACGGGACAAGACTGGGCGGCCGGTAGTGGAAGTTGTCACCTCATGGACTGCATAAGAAATGGAGGTATAGCCGTGGAGAAGGAGAAGATCGACCGCCTGGCGCTGATCGGGCAGCTCAGGCCGTTCGCTGGAAAACAGAGCAGCCATATCTCCATTCGTCCGACCCTGGTGCGCTCTGCTGTCCAGGCACTGGAGGAGGCGGAGCGGGAGGTGCGCTGCCTCCGCTGGGCCATCCGCCGACTAGAACAGAAGCGGGAGCCCAGGCCGGAAAGGGAACCGCCGCCGGCGTGGGCGGGACAGATGCTCCGCCGGTTTGAGAGGCTGGAATAAGAACGGCTCCGGCCTTCTGCCGGGCGGGGTGCGCGCTCCGCCCGGACCTCTCTTTGACCTCCGGGCGCCGCCCTTCCGGCGGCGTCCGGCAGAGGGCCGGAGCAATGTGTCCAAGTTGGACACGGAGGGAGGTTTATATGAGATATCAGTATCTGGAAAGCGGCGAGTATGAGACGGACGTGGTTGCGGCATTTTGCTCGTTTTGCGGGGAAGGGGACGACTCCTGTGAAGAGTGCTCACCGACTGGCTGCCCGGCCGCCCGGTTTGGGATAAGGGCGTATGCGAATGCGAACACAGCGGAGGCCGCGATGCGCATGGGGCTGCGCCTCATCCCGGACAGTGAGGAAGAAGCTGCGCAGATCCGGGAGTTGTCCGCAAGACTGGAGGCAGAGCTGGGGTATGAGTAAAAAGAATATGCGCCGCATCCGCTTTTCGGATAGAGACCCTGGTTTGTATGGACTTACATATCCAGATCCGGAAGGAAAAGGCGGGATCCATAAGTTGGGGTGGATTGCCTACGCCTACCCTCCACCCCACATCGACCGAGAAGCGTGGGAAAAGCCGTGTAAAATTTGCAACGGGAAAACCACGTTATACCAGCATACAAATAGCACAAAACTGTTTATGAACACTTTTGGACAGGCAGCAACTTTAGTAACTGAGTGCAACGCTTGCCCTCCGTATGCGAAATGTTGCATGAAGGATGTTTCTGCGAACTCAGCCTTTCGAATCAAATTCTGCCCAGAGTGCGGCCGCCCTCTCACAGAGGGAGCATGGTCTGAACTAGAGAAGAGAGCGAGGGGAATCAAGAAAGATGGGACTTAACCTTTGCGATAGATGCGTTGCAGATTGCAGACACCACCGAGAACCAAATGAAATTGTGGTCAAATGCGGGGCATTTAAGGCTCCCGAGACAAACGCAGATCGTATCCGGTCCATGAACGATGAGAAATTGGCAGATTTTATAAACCGATGTATGTCTGAAGATAGTGCCCCTCATATTTGCAGAAACCTGCCAGAGTGTGATGAAGATGTGGAAAAAGACACGCTCATACCGCTGGAACGATGCAAACAGTGTTTGTTGCACTGGCTCAGTCAGCCGGCGGCCGAGTTTTGGGTGAACCAAGGGGATGCCGATGAGTAAACGGATCAAGACCATCACCGCCGGGCGGCTGGTGTCTGCTGTGTGTTACACGGTGGCCGGCCCCCGGGACGGGGAGCAGGAACGCTCCTGCAAGCGGGAGATGAGCAGCGCCGGACAGGATAGCATCAACCTCCGGAGATCCTGGCAAAAGCTTGAGATGACACTGGCCGCCAATTTTGGAGGGCAGGATCTCCACGTGGTCCATACATACGACGATGCACACATCCCCATCCACAAAGACGCGGCCCTGAAGCAGTACCGGAAGATGCTCAAACTGCTCCGGGGTGCGCGGAAGATGGCAGGGCAAAAGACCCGGTACATCTATGTGACCGAGCAGCTCTCCTCCGAGGGCGGGCGCCTCCACCACCACATGGTCCTCAACGGGACCGGCCGGGATGTGGAGGTGCTCCGCTCCCTCTGGCCCTATGGGCAGGTGGAGGTGGAACGGCTGGATGTGTGGGAGGGCTACGAAGCCCTGGCCCGCTACCTCACCAAGGAACCCCGGGAGGTGGGCAAGTGCCGGGTGGGGGAGCGGACCTGGACGCCGTCCATTGGACTGCTCAAACCAAAGACCGAGACCGAGACGGTCAAGGACAACGTCACCATCACGCTGCCGCCCGGGGCGTTCGTCCTGTCCCGGAAGGCGGACAACAACGGGTGGGGCGAATATCTGTATTTGAAGTACCTGCTGCCGGAAAAGAAGGGAGACAAGAAAGGAAGACGGCCACCGGCCAAACGGAAACCTGCATAGCTCGCGCGTCTTGTTTCTGTCTGGAAACAGGGTGTAACTTCTGGGAAGGAGATGGAAAACAGCTGTGGAAACATTGAAACATAGCCCCAAATGTGGTAAACTAATTATCAAGGACGGATACGTCATTTGCCCTGTATGCAAACGGCGCACGTCTCAGATGATCCGGCCTGACACACAGGCGCGGCGCCTGCAACTCTGGTGCCGCCACTGCAAGGCGACGACCATCGTGAATATCGAGAGTGGCCAGTGCTTTCTTAGCCAGTGCCCGACAAACTGATCCCTGGATGGGGGCAGTGTCGGGCGCTGGCTTTTTGTTTTGCCCGGAGGTGATAGCCCGGGACGGAAGCCGGTGTCCGACTTGGACACAAGGGGGTGCTGGCATGATCTCAGCGCTGCGGCTGAACCAACTTAAGGCGCTGATTAAATCGGGCAGGGAAGCCCGCTTTTACGACTGGCCCGAGTGGCATGCAGTCCGTGCGGAAGTGCTCCGCCTGGACAGGCGGGAGTGCGTTCGCTGCCGGGAGCAGAAACACCGGTACCGGCCGGCCAGGATCGTCCACCACGTCAGGCATCTCCAGGACCGGCCGGATCTGGCGCTCAGCATCGTGGACCCGGACACCGGAGCGCGTCAGCTGGTCAGCGTCTGCAAGGACTGCCACGAGGAGCTCCACCCGGAGAGCCTGCGCAGGCTTCCGCAGCGACGCGCGCCGCTGACGGCCGAGCGGTGGGACTGATACCCCCCGTCCAAAAAACGCAGGTCCCGCCATTGGGGCCTAATCGGGTGGGTCTAGGACATTCTCGGCGCATCGCGCACCCACGCGCGCCCCGCCGGGCAGAGCGAGCCGGACAGGAGGAATGGCATGGCAAAAAAGCCGGAACAGACAAAAGCGTACCGAGAACTCCGGCAATCCATGATGGAGAGTCTGGAGGCCCGGGGCATGGTGGAGGCCGCATACACCGACAAGGTCCGGGAGTACATGAATTTTTGGATCCAGCTCAAGCAGCTGGAGGAGGATGTGGCCCAGCGCGGCGTGTGCGTGCTGGATGAAAAGCGCGGCATGATGGTGGAGAACCGCAGCATCTCCCTGGCGGTCCAGGTCTCCCGGCAGATGCTGGCCATCTATACGGCGCTGGGCTTCAAGGACGATGGACAGGGCCGGGGCGGTGAGGACGATGAGCTGTAACCTGCCGCCGGAGATCTGCCGGTATCTGGAGTCCGTGGAGGCGGACACCCCGCGGGCCTGCCCGGAGCAGCACGCACTGTGCGCCTATATCCGCCGCTGCTTTGAAGTCGAGGACATCCGTGTGGACACGGAGCAGCTGGCAAAATACCTGGGACTCATCCGGTATTTTCCCTTTGAGCGGCTCTTTCCATGGGAGGAGTTCCTTCTGGCGCTGTGGGACTGCACCTATAAGCCGGACGGGACGCCCCGCTGGAAAACGCTGCTGTGCATGGTTGGGCGCGGCGCGGGAAAGGACGGCTTCATCGCCTTTGACGGGGCCTGCTCCATCTCGCCCTATAACCCCGTCAGCCATTACAACGTGGACATCTGCGCCAACAACGAGGAGCAGGCGGTCACACCGGTGAAGGATCTGGCTGAGGTGCTGGAGTCCCCGAAGTATGAGAAGAAGCTGAAACGCCACTATTACCACACCAAGGAGCTCATCCAGGGCCGGAAAAACAAGGGCGTGATGAAGGGCCGGACCAATAACCCCAAGGGCCGGGACGGGATGCGCTCGGGCAAGGTGGTCTTCAACGAGGTCCACGCCTTTGAGAACTACGACAACATCAAGGTCTTTATCACCGGCCAGGGCAAGGTGGCCCAGCCCCGGGTGGGGATCTTCACCTCCAACGGAGAGGTGTCCGACGGGCCGCTGGACGACTACCTGGCGCGAGGCCGGAGGATCCTCTTCGAGGGAGAGCCGGACAACGGGTTTCTGCCCTTCATCTGCTGCCTGGGCAGCCGGGAGCAGGTCCATGATCCGGAGAACTGGTATATGGCAAACCCCTCGCTCTTTTATCTGCCGCACCTCCGGCAGGAGATCGAGGACGAGTACCGGGAGTGGGTGGACCACCCGGAGCAGAACGGAGATTTTCTAACCAAGCGCATGGGCCTGCGCGCGGGGCAGAAGGAGATCTCGGTCACGGACTATGAGAAGGTCAAGGCCACCAACCGGCCCCTGCCCGATCTGACCGGGTGGAGCTGCACCGTGGGTTTGGACTACGCCGAGCTCTCCGACTGGGCGTCGGTCAACTACCATTTCCGCCGGGGGGCGGAGCGGTATGACGTCAACCATACATGGATCTGCGCCCAGTCCAGGACGCTCCCCCGGGTCAAGGCCCCCTGGAGGGACTGGGCCGCCCGAAAGCTCGTGACCGTGGTGGATGATGTGAGCATCCACCCGGACCTGCTGGCGGCAGACATCCAGGACATGGCCCGGCGCTGCCATGTGCGCATGCTGGCAATGGACCACTACCGCTGGACGCTGGTCTCCGAGAGCATGAAGAAGATCGGCTTTGACGCAGGGGACAAAAAGCGGGTGAAGCTGGTGCGGCCGTCGGACATCATGATGGTGGACCCGGTGATCCAGGAGTGCTTTGACCGGCAGCTCTTCACCTGGGGAGACCAGCCGCACCTGCGCTGGGCGGTCAACAACACCAAGCGGGTGCGCAGCTCCAAAAAAATGGGGGTGGACACCGGGAACTTTATCTACGCCAAGATCGAGGGGAAGAGCCGCAAGACCGACCCATTTATGGCCCTGGTGGCCAGCATGACCATCGAGAGCGCCCTGGGTGAAGGCGCACCGGTGAGCGCCCCGCCGGTGGGGGTAATCCAATTATGAGGAGGTGATCCAGACGGCGATGCATTTTTTCAAGTGGCTGCGCGACCGGTCCGGCACGCCGTCCACCGTGGAGGTGAGCTGCCGGGAGCTGTTTGAGGCGGCCCAGGAGTACCAGGTGCGGGAGCTGTGCTTCTGGATCTGCGCCAACATGGTGGCCAATGCCATGGGCCGCTGCGAGTTTCGTACCTTCCGCAACGGGGAGGAGATCCAGGAAAAAGACTATTACCTCTGGAACATCTCCCCGAACGTGAACCAGAACGCCACCGCGTTCATGCACAAGCTGGTTGCCCGGCTCTATCAGGACAATGAGGCGCTGATCGTCAACACCCTCGCCCGGAACGATATGGATGCCCTGGTGGTGGCGGACAGCTGGGAGACGCCGGAGGAGTGGCCCTCCCGTCAGAACGAGTACCGGGGTGTGGTGGTGGGAGGGTATCAGTACCAGTATCCCCTCTATGAGTCCAATGTGCTCCACCTGAAGCTCAACCACACCAATATGCGCCCCATCGTCAACGGGCTCTATCAGTCCTATTACCGCATGGTCTCCGCTGCCATGAAGGCCTACGCCTGGGACAGGGGACAGCACTGGAAGGTCCATGTGGCCCAGATGGCCCAGGGCGACGACGGATGGGCCAAGACCTTCCAGCAGATGATCCAGGATCAGGTGAAGCCCTTCCTGGACAGCGACGGGGCCATCCTGCCGGAGTTTGATGGATACACCTATGAGAACGTGGGCGGAAAGCTGGGCGGGGACACTCGGGACATCCGGGCCATGATCGAGGATATCTTCGATTTTACCGCCCGGGGCTTCCTTATCCCGGCGGTGCTGACCAACGGGAAGGTGGAGGGAACCGCCGACGCCAACACCCGCTTTCTGACCAACTGCATCGACCCGCTGTGTGACCAGCTCCAGGAGGAGATCGTGCGCAAGCGGTACGGGTACGACCAGTGGAAACGGGGGAACTACCTGCGGATCGACTCCAGCAGTATCATCCACTTTGACCTTTTCGCCAATGCGGCCAACGTGGAGAAGCTGGTGGGCTCCGGGGCATACACCATCAATGATGTGCGCAGGGCGGCCAACCAGGCCACTATAAACGAGCCGTGGGCGGATGAGCATTTCATGACCCTGAACATCTCGCCCATGGGAGAGGCCACCCGAAAATTGAGCGCAAAGGAAGGAGGAACAAAGTGAATCAGAAAAAGACAATGTGGGAGATCAGGCAGGCTGCCAGCCCCGGCACCCTGGACCTCTACATCTACGGGGACGTGATGGAGGACGGGTACGACTGGTGGCGGGATGAGATCATCCGCAGCGAGACCAGCGCCAACACGTTTCGGGAGGAGCTCTCCGCCCACCCGGATGTGAAGCAGATCAATATTTATGTCAACAGTTACGGCGGATCGGTCTTTGAGGGAACGGCCATCTACAACCAGCTCAAGCGCCACCCCGCCCATAAGACGGTGTATGTGGACGGCTTTGCCTGCTCCATCGCCTCGGTCATCGCCATGGCGGGCGACGAGGTGGTCATGCCCCGGAACACCCTGATGATGATCCATAACATGTGGATGTGCGCCATGGGAAACGCCGGAGAGCTGCGGAAGGCGGCCGACGACCTGGACACCATCAACGCCGCCGGCCGCCAGGCCTATCTGGCCAAGTCGGGGGACCGCCTGGACGAGGAGGCCCTCACCGCCATGATGGACGAGGAGACCTGGCTCACCGCGGAGCAGTGTATCCAGTACGGCCTGGCCGACCGGTACGCCGAGCAGGAGGCCGACATGTCCGGGGCGGCGGCTGTCCTCCAGAAGGCCAACCTGACGCTGGAGCAACGCATCGGCATCCAGAAGAGCCTGGCGGCTCAGCTCCGGCAGCTGACCCAGGGGGACACGGGCGGCCCTGCCACACCGCCCAGCCAGGGCGCAAAGACCAACCCCATCTTTACTTTGTTTGAGAGGAGATAAGCTATGAAATCCAACGACATTCTCAACCGGGAGGAAATCCGCACCCTCATGCAGAAGGCCATCAAAGAGGGCGACACCGAGGGCTTTTATCAGGCCTTCGACCAGATGCTGGAGCTGATCCAGGAGGACATCCAGCAGAAGTATGACGCCCGCATCGGCGAGATGCAGCAGGAGATGGACTCCCGCATCCTGGCCGCCCGGGGCGTCCGGCAGCTCACCGCGAAGGAAACGGAATATTATCAGAAGCTCTCCCAGGCCATGAAGTCCAGAGACCCCAAGCAGGCCCTGGCCAATCTGGATGTGGTCATGCCGGAGACCATCATTGATGCCGTCTTTGATGAACTGCGCACCTCCCATCCGCTGCTCTCCCGGATCTCCTTCATTCCCACCGGCGGCGCCATCAAGATGATGATGAACACCAACGGGTACCAGGAGGCCGCGTGGGGCCCTCTCTGCGACGAGATCGTCAAGGAGCTGACTTCCGGCTTCAAG
Organism: Pseudoflavonifractor gallinarum; assembly: GCF_014982855.1. Taxonomy (GTDB): domain Bacteria; phylum Bacillota; class Clostridia; order Oscillospirales; family Oscillospiraceae; genus Pseudoflavonifractor_A; species Pseudoflavonifractor_A gallinarum. The sequence continues at coordinate 405,665 of NZ_JADCKF010000001.1, forward strand.
GAGGTGGAGACCGGCCTTCTGAAGCTGTCCGCCTTCCTGCCGGTTTGCAAGGCCATGCTGGACCTGGGCCCTGTGTGGATGGACAGCTATGTCCGCCAGGTGCTCTATGAAGCCCTGGCCAACGGCATGGAGGCCGGCATTACAGTGGGCGACGGCGATAACAAGCCCATCGGCATGAACCGGGACGTGAGCGAGGGCGTCAGCGTCTCCGGCGGAAAGTATCCGGAGAAAAAGACCGTTGAGGTCACCAACCTGGACGCCGAGACGGTGGGAAATCTGCTCTCCCTGCTGGCGGTAGATGGAAACGGAAAGCCCCGCGCGGTGCGGGATGTGATCCTGGTGGTCAATCCCCAGGACTACTTCCAGAAGGTCATGCCTGCCACCACCGTCATGGCCCCCGACGGCACCTACCGCAGCGATGTGCTGCCCTATCCGGCCTCCATCATCCAGTCTCCCGCCCTGCCGGTGGGCCGGGCCATCTTCGGCATGGCCTACAAGTACTTTGCCGCAGCCGGCACCGCGACAGACGGCCGCATCGAGTACTCTGACCACTACCGCTTCGTGGAGGACGAGCGGGTTTACCTCATCAAGGCGTATGCCAACGGACTGCCCATGGACGACAATGCGTTCCTCTACCTGGACATCTCCAAACTCCAGCCCACCGTCTACAAGGTGCAGCCGGTAGAGGCGCCCGCCGCGGTCACCGATGCCAATCTGGTCGACCTGAAGATCGGTGCACTCACCCTTACGCCAGCCTTTGCCGGGGAGACCACATCCTATACCGCGAGCACCACCAACGCCACCAATGTGATTAAGGCTACCCCCAAGCACGCCGGAGCGGTGATCGAAATCACCAACAAGGACACGGACGGCGACACCACAAATCCCGTGCCCAACGGCTCCGCCGTGACCTGGTTTGACGGCTCCAATACGCTGACCGTGAAGGTCACCGCCGCCGACGGTGAGACCACCAAGTCGTACACCGTCACCGTGACCAAATCCTGATGGCGGGACGGGACAGCCTGCCCGCCGGGCTGCTGGCCGACGTGAAGAACTACCTGGACATCACCTGGGACGATGAGGCCACCGACGCCAAGGTGTCCGGCCTCATCGCCTCAGGCATGGCCTATCTGGACGGCAAGCTGGGGGAGGCAGGGGACTACACCCAGGACGGAATGCCGCGCACGCTCCTGTTTGAGTATGTGCGCTATGCCAGGGACAGTGCGCTGGATGTGTTCGAGGGGAACTATCTGGCGCTGATCCTGGATATGCAAAACGAGAGGGCGGTGAGGCGCTATGCGGAAAACGCCGTTTCGGCCCCGTGACGACCGTATCACCCAGGGGTACAACGACGGCCTGCTGACGGTTTACGGTGTCACGGACGCCGGACCGCCCGGCGGCCTCCCGATCGAGAAGCCGGTCAAAAAGGCGGTGCTCCGCTATGAGGAGCGCCGCCTGGGATTGCAGCGCTACTATTCTGGGAAGCAGAATCAGGTGGAGGTGGAGCGGGTGGTCCGCACGCCCCGCCTGGCGTGCGTGAGCAGCCAGGACCTGGCCGTGACGGAGGACGGGCGGCAGTACCGGATCGATATGGTGCAGAGCGCCCCGGACGTCTACCCGCCCAGCATGGACCTGACCCTCACCAGGATCGACCAGAATTACAAGGTGTCCGACTTGGACACATCCGGGGAGGGGGATGGACATGGACTGGTATGACACCATCAAAGCGGCGCACTTGGCGGTCACCGATGCGGTGAGCCACGCCAGACGCCTCAAGTCGGAGCGCTATTTTGTCTGGCAGGAGGACGGAACCAACGATCTTGCGGCAGACGGCGGCCACGCGGAGCGGGCGGTCACCGGCACCACGGACCTCTTCACCCGGCAGGAGCGGGACCCCTGGGCGGAGGAGCTCGGACAGGCCCTCAGCGAGTACGGTGTGTCCTGGAGCCTCAACTCCGTGCAGCATGAGGAGGAAACCGGGTTCTTCCACTACGAGTGGGTCTGGGAGGTGCTGGCCTGATGGCGACCATCAACTTCAAGGGCGGCGAGGACTACATCATGAAGCTCTCCAAGCTGGAGGCCGGGCTGAAGGACCAGGTCCTCGGAGCGGCCATTTACGGGGCAGCCGGCATCGTCGCCGACGAGATCCGCAAGACACTGGACCAGGTGCCCACCGACGAGCGGTTCGGAACGTCAGACAGCCCCACGAGAGGGCCGAAGAAAAGACAGCGGGATGGGCTGGCGCACAGCCTGGGCATTGCCTCCATGCAGGACGACGGCACCGGGTATCTGCACGTCAAGATCGGGTTTGACGGGTACAACGACATCCGCACCAAGCGCTGGCCCAACGGCCAACCCAACCAGATGGTGGCCCGGTCGGTGGAGAGCGGCACCACCTGGATGAAGAAGAATCCCTTTGTGCGCAAGGCTGTGAACGCCTCCAAACAGCGGGCTGTGGCGTTCATGCAGCACTCTACGGAAAAAAACATCGAAGATCTTATGAAGTAAGGAGCGATACCTATGGCAACCATTGGCGTTTCCAAACCCTACTATGCCAAGTATTCCGCCTCGGGCGGCAGCGTGACCTACTCCGCCGGCGGCGTGATGGGAAAGGCCACCGAGGTCGGGGTGGAGATCGAGACCAGCGACGACAACAACCTCTATGCCGACAACGGCATCGCCGAGACCGACCGGCAGTTTGCCGGCGGCACCCTCACGGTGAAGCCGGACGATCTCTCGGACGAGGTCTCCAAGGCCATCCTGGGCCTGGCCGAGCAGGAGGTCGGCGTGATCGACGGCGTGACCGACAAGAGCGTGAAGGAGCTTTTGTACAATGACGACCAGGTGACCCCCTATCTGGGGGTGGGCTTCATCATCAAGAAGCAGGTGCGCGGCGTCACCAAGTGGCGGGCCATCGTTTTGACCCGCGTCATGTTCTCGGTACCCGCCGACGCGGCCACCACCCAGGGGGAGAGCATTGAGTGGCAGGTCCCCGAGCTCACGGCCACCATCATGCGGGACGAGAGTGAAAAGCACAGCTGGAAGAAGGAGGCCACCTTCACCACTGAGGCCCAGGCCGAGGCCTACATCAAGAACCGCCTGAGCATCACGGAGGGCCCCTGATATGAGAACGGCGATGATTACCCTGGACGGGAAAGCGTACCCCCTGTGTTTTTCCACGCGGGTGGTGCGGTCCTGCCACGAGCGATACGGCGGCATCGATCAGATCGGCCAGGCGCTGAGCGGGAACGACCTGATGGAGGTCTTGGACGAGACGCTGTGGCTCCTCTCGGCCATGCTGGACGCCGGATACCGGCACGCAAAGCTCAACGGGGAGGAGTCTCCGGTGCCTCCCGACCAGGAGACCCTCTATGACCTGTGCGGCATGGATGACCTGGCGGGCCTCAAGGCCAGAGTCATGGAGAGCATGTCGGCCGGCGCGTCTCACTCGGTGGACGCACAGCCCCCAAAAAACGCGACCGCCACTCAGGGAGAGAAGGAGACGACGGGCCAATCGGCCCCGAGTGGTACATCTGGTACGGATTGAAGATTGGCCTGACCTATGACCAGGCGCTGGATCTCCCCTTTGGAGAACTGCTGGATCTCATCGCCATTGAGCAGATCAAGCACGAGGGGATGGTCCGGCGCCGGGTCCTGAGCGACGAAGAGATTATCCCGGATGTGAGGTGAGGAGCGTTGAGCGTGGATATCGGCCCAAAAATCGGAATCGACGGCGAGGCCGAATTTCGCAAGCAGCTGGGCAACATCAACCAGCAATTAAAGACCTTGGGCAGTGAAATGAAGGCGGTGACCTCCGCCTTTGACGCGGGAGACCAGAGCGAGGCGGCCCTGGGAGACCAGAGCGAGGTCCTCAACCGCCAGATCGAGGCCCAGGAGCAAAAACTTGCCCTGCTGCGCAAGGGCCTGGACGCTGCTGCCGAGAAGTACGGCGAGAACGACAGCCGCACGCTTCGCTGGGCCCAGGCGGTGAACGACGCCACCGCAGACCTGAACAAGATGAAGTCTGCGCTCTCCAAGACGGAGGGTGACATGGACGATCTGTCCGACACGACAGAACAGGCCGGAGAGGCTGCGGAGCAGGCTGGCGGGAAGTTCAGCAGCATGACAGTCGCCCTTGGTAATGTGGCATCCAGCGGGATCCAGGCGGCCGCCAGCGCCATCGGGAACGCGGTCAAGAGTCTTTTCAGCCTGGACGAATCCACCGAGGAATACCGGGTGGCGCAGGGAAAGCTCAATAGTGCTTTTGAGGCTGCTGGCTCTGACGCGGATATGGCGTCGTATGCGTATAAAGAATTTTATAAAATTCTCGGCGACACAGATACCGCCACGGAAGCATCACAGCTTTTGTCTAAGCTGTCTACTGACGGCGAGGACATCGCATATTGGACACACATTGCAGCTGGTGTGTTTGGTGAGTTTGGCGACTCTATCCCTGTTGAGGGACTGATCGAAGCCAGTAACGAAACCGCTAAAACCGCGAAAGTAACCGGCGTACTGGCGGACGCGCTGAACTGGGTCGGGATCAGCGAAGACGAGGTAAATAAAACGCTTTCGTCCATGTCGGATGAAACCGACCGGGCGAACTACCTCATGAATCTGCTGATGGATACCTATGACGGATCCGCAGACGCTTTCTGGAAAAATAACGAGGCCCTGGTGCAGGCCCGGGAGAATCAGGCCCTGATGGATGCATCCCTGAGCGGGCTTGGCGAGACCATTTCCAAAGTCAAGACGCAGCTCTCGTCCGAGCTATTCCCGGCACTGACCCAGCTCATCGATGCCTTTAACGGCATCCTGACAGGCGCACCAGGCGCGGGGGATGCCATGGCGCAGGCGGTGGGCCAGATCGTGAGCACGGTGGCCGAGAAGCTGCCGGAATTTTTGAGCACAGGGGCGCAGATCGTGTCCGCGCTGCTGAGCGGTATCGCTCAGAGCCTGCCGGAGATTGCAGCTGCCGGGGCGGAAGTGGTGGGAGGGTTGATCTCTTCCGTTGCGGAGAAAACGCCCGAGCTGATCCAGCAGGGAGGGCAGGTCCTGTTGGACCTGGTACAGGGATTTTCCCAACAGCTTCCGGTCTGGATTGCGGCGGCCGGAGATGCGCTGGCCGCCTTTTTCCAGTTCCTTGGCGACAATGCTCCGGCCCTGATTGAGCAAGGCGCGAACGTGCTCGGCGAGCTGGCGCTGGGCATCATCAACGCCATTCCGGGTCTTGTGGCACAGCTTCCCAAGATCATCTCGGCGATCGTATCCTTTTTGCTTTCGTCCCTCCCGCAGATCGCGGAGAGCGGCGCCCGGCTCCTGGCCGAGCTGGCCATCGGCATCGTCGGGAATATTCCGGAGCTGCTTTCGTCCGTGCTGAAAGTCAGAGTGGCCATTCTGGACGGTCTGAAAGCGCTGATCGGAGAAATCCCGGACATCGGGAAGAACATCGTGGAGGGACTCTGGGAGGGCATCACCGGCTCGGCTGCGTGGCTCACCGGGAAGATCAAGGAGTGGTGCGGGAGCGTGCTGGACGGAGTGAAATCCTTCTTCGGCATCCACTCGCCCTCCGCCGTGTTCCGGGACGAGGTGGGACGGTTCATGGCCCAGGGCATCGGCGTGGGCTTCCAGCGGGAGATGGCCGGCGTGGCGGCCCAGATGCAGCGGAGCATCCCGGTGCCGTCTGTTCGCTTCGGCGGACAGATGGACCGCTCCGGGGCGTCGTATGGCGCGCAGCCCTCCATCCCCGCGTCCTATACCTTCTACCTGACCACCGAGCTGGATGGGACGACTCTCGCCCGCAAGCAGTATCAATTCAACGCCCGTGAGGCCTCGCTCCGTGGCCCGTCTCTGGTGGAGGTGCCGACTGGATGAAACTGAACATCAATGGCCAGGACTTTACGGGGTGCTTCAACCGATACGGAGTCTCTCCATCCCATGAGAAGCGGGAGGGGCCCAACAGCGGGACGGACATCGCCGGAGGGACCATCCTGGATGTGGTGTCGGTCAAGGCGGTGCTGGACCTGGAGGCCAACGGGCTGAATCAGGCGCAGTACTCCGCCCTGATCCGGCTGTGTAAGCTGACCTATGTGACCGTGACCTACGACGATCCGGACACAGGGGAGGAAGTGACGCGGGTCATGATCCCAACAGCCGGGGCGCCCACACAGGTGCCCCTCTCCGGGCGGGGGAATTGGTACAAGGATCTGACGCTCAACCTGCGGGAGAGGTGATGGGATGAACCGGCTGATATACCGGAATAAGGCGTATACAGGGGAGACCCGGGATCTGCTGTCGGCCTCCGCCAGCATCGGGGACGCCCTGGCCGCGGAGAGCCTCAGCGTGGATACCCTCACCGCCAGGGTGCTGAACTACGACACCAGACTCCTGCCCCTCGCCGCCGACGGGAAGCTGCTGGCTGCGGAGGGAGTGCTTCTGGCCGCACAAACGGCCCGTCTGGGGCTGGACAAGTCCTACCGGTACGGGGAGCCGGTCTGGTACTATCACGGGGAGGACCTCATCGGAAAGTTCTATGTGGAGTCCATTCCCCGCACGGGCCGCGAGGCCTATCAACTGAAGGCGGTCTCCGCCGTGGGACTGCTCCGCTCCTCCTACTACTACGGCGGCATATACAACGGCATTTCCCTGGCAGAGCTGGCGGCCGACATCATCCGCGGCATCATCGCGTACCGGATGGACCCGGCCCTGGGAGAGACCATCCTGTATGGCCTGATCCGCAAAAAATCCAGACGGGACGCCCTGCTGGACACGCTCTTTGCCGCCGGCGCGATGATCGAAAAGGATGAGACGGGCCTGCTGTCCATCGTGCCCCAAAAGGAGAGGACGCCCTACGGACTGGAGGAGACCGAGATCTACATGGGCGGCTCGGTGGCCGGGGATACCCCGGCTACCCAGATCAGCGTGACGGAGCACTCGTTCGCGGCCCTTCCGGGGGACACTCTGGTCACCCTCTTCGACGGCGAGGCGGCCGCGGAAGTGCTGGTGACCCCCATGGGTGCACAGGTGCGCGGCGTGCTGGTGGAGTTCGACGAGCCCGCCCACGACCTCCAGGCGGCCAACGGAGTCATCCTGGAGAGCGGCGCAAACTACGCGGTCCTGGGACCATCCTCCTCAGTGACCCTGACCGGAAAGCAGTACACCCATACCCAGCGGGTGCTTACCAAGGTCCTCTCGGACCAGGGCACCCCGAATGTGATCCAGTCCTCCGCGTGTGAGTTGGTGAGCCTACTCAATGCGGAGAATGTGCTCAAGCGGCTGGAGGCCTACTACGGGCACGCGGTGTCCTACCAGATGGACCTGGTGGTCACCCACCAGAAGCCGGGGGACGCGGTCACCTTCGTCGATCCCTTCGGGGAGGCGGCGTCCGGATACATCCGGGACCTGGATATCACCATGTCCGGCATCCTGAAGGGGAGTGCCACCATCGTCTCCGGCTATATCCCCACCGCGTCGGGCAACTACTACGAGCACGTGGCGGTCCTGACCGAGGACACCGACTTTGTCATGCCGCCGGAGTGCAAGGGCAAGGCCCGGGTGGTGGTCATCGGCGGGGGCGACGGCGGCGGCCTGGGAAGCCCCGGAAAAGAAGGCGGGAAAGCGTCTGCTGACAAGTATGGCGCAGCCGGTGAGGGCGGCGCGCCCGGCACGCCAGGCAATGGCGGCAAGATCTATGTGGAGACCATCCAGGCATCACCCGGGCAGCGCTTTGCGGTAAAGATCGGCCCTGGCGGAAAGGGAGCTACCTTGGACGCGGAAGCTGAGCCGGGCGGTGAGACCACCTTTGGGGCGCTCTCCTCCGCCGATGGCCGGAGCGCCGCAGAGGGATATGTGAACCTCTTTGACGGATCCATTTATGGAGACGTAGGCATCAGCGGCATCCCCGGCGGGCGAGGCTCCGGAGCCGGGGAGACTGGCACGGAGGTCGTGCCCGGCGAGGACGTGGAGTACAAAGGTGTGATCTATCGCCCTGGTGAACAGGGCGAAAGCGGCCATTATAGCAGCTACTATGGCCTTGGCGGCCTTGGCGGCGGTGCTGCTGCCGGAGCACCCGGCGGAAACGGCGAGCGAGGATATGTAAACAGCCAACCATTTGCAAATGGCGGTGAGGGCGGCGATGGAGCCGTCCCTGTAAAAGCCGATGACGGACTCCGACGTGGGCAGGGCGGAGGCGCCGGACACGGCGGCGGAGGCGGCGGAGGCGGCGGCCCCGCAAAAGGACCCGACTCGTCCAGCACGTGGTACGGTCAGGGTGGATCTGGAGGCGACGGCGGCGAGGGCGGCGACGGAGCCCCCGGCATGGTACTTGTATATTATTGAGGAGGTAACATGGCACATACCACAGAAATTATGGTCAACGGCATCCTGACCCAGGTGACGGAATTTGACCACTCCGCCCAGGATATCGACGACGCCGTGGATGCACTGAATGGGGCAAAGACGCCTCAGGAGGCGCTTGCGAATTTGGGGGCAGGGGTGCGGCCTTCCAGAATTGTGAATGGCGGCTTTAAAGAAAACCAAAGAGGGAAGAACAGCTACACAGGAGCCTGGAACTATTGCTTTGACGGGTGGGTGCTTTCGAGCAACATGACGATCGAGAAGAGCGGGAATGGGGACATTGTTGTCTCCAATACATCCGCCTCCGAGAACGGTTATCTTATACAGAGAATCGAATCCCCATTGTTCGACGTAGTATCGACATTTTCTGTTGTAACAAATGAAGGAGTTTTCTGCGCGACTGGGAATATGAACTCTGTCAGTCACGACGGATTTAGCGAATCAACCTCGTTTGGGTCGGTTTCGGTAGAATGGGATAGTAGTTGGCAGTACGTTTCAATAGGACTTCGTGCTGGGCAATCGATTACGTTTCCGACTTCAAAAGGTGTTGTTGCAAAGTTTGAAGATGGCCTTAATCAAACTTTGGCTTATCAAAAGTCTGACGGTACATTAGAACCGATTCCGCAGCCGGACAGCAAGCCGGGGCAGATTCTGGCGGAGTGCCAGCGGTATATTTATTCTCCATTTTATGGAGCCTTTCCAACAGCTCCGATTGGCACTGTGTTTGTCAGCAACCAAACGACCGGATTTGTAGTAGTAAAGACGCCTGTTCTCATGCGCACAAAGCCGGTTTTCTCTGGAGATCCGTCAAAACTTTGGATCGTAAAGAGCAACGGAGGAGGCGCACAAAGACCCTCCGCGTTGAGCGTAATGGGTATGTCCGGGTGTGGTGTGTTCCTGTCCGTCACCGCGTCTTTTGAGGATGGCGGACAATACATCATGTATTCCGAGGACATATCGAACCCGTCGGATTTCCTTCTCTCCGCCGAGTTGTGAGGTGATTACTGATGGAAATGACACAATCGAAAGTGTATGTTAAGGCCGACGAGCGCGGCCGAATTACCCGTTGCGACGGCGGGTATACCGCCCCCGAGGACCTGCCCGGCTGGACGCAGATCGACGAAGGCGTGGGCGACCGGTATAACCTCTGTCAGTCGCACTATTTTCCCTCCGGACTGTACACGGAGGACGGCGTCCCCCGGTACAAGTTGACGGACGGCCGAGCGGTGGAACGCACGGCGGAGGAGATCGAGGCAGACCGGGCGGCCATCCCTCCGGCGCGTCCGTCCCGCACCAGCCAGATGGAGGCGGCAGTCATGGCTTTTGCAGCGGCTGCTGTGGATATCGAGGACACTGTGGCATTGCAGATTCCGGACCTTTTCCCCACGTGGGCGGACGTGTTGAAGGAAGGTAAGGAACTGCCGGAGGGCCGCATCATCCAGGACGGCGGGCAGCTTTACCGTGTGGTGCAGGCGGTCACGCCTCTGGAGAGTCAGCCGCCCCACGGGGAGGGCATGCTGGCCGTATACCGGCCAATCGACCAGGAGCACGCCGGGACCGCAGAGGACCCCATCCCGTGGGTGCTGGGGATGGACTGCATTGCAGGTAAGCATTATTCGTACAAAGACAAGGTGTACCGGGTGGCCGCGGGCGGCAGCATGACACCATGCGTCTGGCCGCCGGATACGCCCAGTATGTGGCAGTGGGAGGAGATCGCATGAGTTACAAAATCGCGGAATACCAGCAAGATAAATACCGTTTTCATCTGTACGATAATGTGAAGCGTCTCACCTGGAAGCAAATCAAGGCAGAGCAGGGACCAAACTGCGTGGGCGTGGTCAACCTGGCCTATTTTTCCATGGCGAGCTACTCCCACCAGAGCGCAATCATGATCGGCGGCGCGTGGGGTCTGCGACCCAAATACCACGAGTACGGCATCTTGATCGACGAGGCGGGTCACCTCTCCGTCGGCACCGAGGACCAGGCAGTCTATGACTATGCCATCGGCTGCCCTCCGGTGGATATCAACGGCCGACGGTATACCGACAAGGATGGCGGGCGCAATGGGTGGACATACACTGGGATCAAGCCGGACGGGACGGTTGTAGTCCTCCTTTGCTCCAAGGACACGCCGGAGACCACGGATTCCCTGGAGGACGCCCTGCGGGCGCGTGGGTGCGTCCACATCCTCCGGTGGGACGGCTCCTGGTCATCCCAGGGCACCCTTGGGCCGAGCCTGGAGGTGACGCCAAGCCAGCGGCGCATCTGCCGGTCCTGGCTGCTCATCTTCCGCCGGAGCGGTGAGGATAAGCCAGACGGAGACAAGGAGGATACCATGAGCAAACAGTACACGGTCACGCCGTCCATCGGCGTGAACATCCGCAGCGGCCCGGGTACGGGCTATGGAAAGACGGGAGCCTACCCCTGCGGCACGGTGGTCACCGTCCTGGAGGAGCGGGATGGCTGGGGAAGAACGGACAAGGGCTGGGTCTCCTTGGACTACCTGGAGCCGGTAAAGGCCCCTCAGCGGACCACTGACAACGGCATTGCCATCCAGATCGACTACATCCCCCAGGGCCGGAAGAACCGCCCCGGCGGCTTCAACCCGTGCAGCTACCTCACCATCCACGAGACTGGGAACGCAGCCCGGGGGGCGGACGCCGCGGCCCACGCCTCCTACCTGAAGGGGGATGTAGCCGCCAACGCCCTGGTGAGCTGGCACTACACGGTGGACGACCACGCCATCGTCCAGCACCTGCCGGATACCGAGACGGCATATCACGCCGGTGACGGAGCCAAGGGACCCGGCAACACCAAGAGTATCGGCATCGAGATCTGCGTGGACTCCGGCGGGAACTTTGAGAAGGCAAAAGAGAACGCCGCCGCCCTGGTGCGCCTCCTGATGGATGAGCACAGCATCCCCCTGGAGCGGGTAGTGCAGCACCACCATTGGAACGGCAAGGACTGCCCCCGGACGATCCGGAACACGCCTGGCGGCTGGGAAGAGTTCCTGAAGCTGTGCAAAGGGGAGGAGCCCAATGTGTCCAACTTGGACACCGATGTGGACGAATTGGCCAAGGCCGGGATCGTAACCAGCCCGGACTACTGGAAGACCGGCAGCGGATACGCGGACGCCAATGTGGTGTGCTTGATCCACGCCATGGCGGAGTATCTTCGGAAGGAGAAAGACTGATATGGAGCATGTGAATACGTTCAAAGCTGCGCTGTCTGCTTTCTGTGCTGCCCTCACCGCACTGTGGGGCTGGTTTGGCTGGCTGGTCATTGCCTGGATCTCCTGCATGGCCATCGACTATGCCACCGGGTCCTGCGCGGCGCTGCGAGCAGGGAAGTGGTCCAGCCAGGCCGCCAGAGATGGCATCTGGCACAAGCTGGGGGCGGTCGTGGCGGTCATCGTAGCCGGCATCTTGGACATGGTAATCAGTATGATCCTGGAACATATGCCTGGCATCAGCCTGCCGTTTACATATGAGGTCTTTTTCTGCCCGCTGGTGATCGTGTGGTATATACTTACGGAGGCCGGAAGCATCATTGAGAACGCCGGAGCGCTGGGGGCGGATATCCCGCCCTGGCTTACGAAGGCCATTGAGTCCCTGCGCGAAAAGGTGGACGATGGGGCAGGAGCACAAGAGGATACAAAATAGGTCAAATCAAAAAGCATGGTTGTAGCAAGATCCCGCCGAATGATCGGCGGGATCTTTTTTGCGTTCTCTTGTAAATTAACACACTCCAATATTGGTATTTTTATTGACAAAGCTCCAATATTGGTATATAATAAAACCATCAAGAAGGGAACACCCCAGGAGGTAATGAGTTATGTATAAC
>NZ_JADCKF010000010.1 GCF_014982855.1 Pseudoflavonifractor gallinarum
TAGCTGTACAATCTTCTCGGACATGGTTTGCTGTCTCCTTTCGAATGGTGGTGTCGCAACTTCATTCTACCAGAGATCTGCAAACCATGTCTTTTTTTGTTTTTGCGAAACTTATTCTACCTGACCTTGGCCTATTTCAGATTCATATCACTCGATGGAACAAATTATATCCGTATTAAAAGACAGCGAAATTCAAAAATAAGAACAGGGCCTCTGAATGGAAATGTTTCAGAGACCCTGTTCTCTGTATCGCAATGTAAAAATTTTCGGAACTTGGAACCAGACATCGGCTCCTGAAAAACATAATACGGGAGTCACGCTCCGATCAAAATATCTTTGCTGACCCAAGCGGCTGCATTGGATGGGACGGTTTCCAAGAATGCAAGAACACAAACCTGCAGTTATGCTCCGAGAAATAGTTCGTTTTTCTTGGATTCACTGCAACTTTTTTCATCTTATTTGCTGCAATCGCCGCCAAAATTTTATTTATACTTCTTGAGTGCGTCAGGCAAATACCGATACAGCGCATGCAGCTGATACATTTTTTATGATCGGTTTTGGAGGGATTGGTCAATGGAATTGCCTGAACAGGACATTTTTTCGCACACAATCCGCAGTTCGTACAGTTCTTCTTTGTAACAGGCTTGATGGGTACGCCGTGATACTCCCGGTATGGACTGCTGCCGGGAAGGACCAGATCGTCTGGTATCCGCCCCTCCTCTATGCGCTGCCGGATCTGTTTTGCGAATTGAGAAAGTTCTTCCAAATCTTTGTGATCGGGGCGCCCCTGTGCATACCGATGCATGATAGAATGCTCTGCGACCGCAGCAACAGCGGCCACACAGCAAAACCCGGAATTCCTCAGTATCGTTTTTAATTCAAGTAACGTATCATCGTAGGCGCGATTCCCATACACCACAATCAGTATCGCTTTTGCACCATTTGCGCGTATCTTTTCCAACCGTTCCGCTGCAATCGCCGGAACCCGTCCGCCGAAAGAAGGAACCGCAACCATGCAGATATCCTCTTGTGTCAATGAAATTTGGTGAAAGTCCGTTGCAAAATCGGTCAGATCGATTGTTTTTGCCTCCTGTCCAAAGGCCTGTACAAATGAATTGGCAACCTTATCTGTGCCTCCAGTGGGGCTAAAGATGATTTTATAGATGCTCATCTGCTTCTCTCCTTATATGTAGGGCAATGTTTCATCAGCTCGACTGCATGATGGAACAGTTCTGATACTGCCAGCAAACTACTGCTTGCAGCGTCCAAATAATAAAAATTTTTTGTACCTTCGCGTCTGACGTCTATGATACCTGCATCTTTCAGAATTTTCAGGTGATGGGACACCGCCGCACGCGAAATATTCGTACTATTTTGAATTTCTCCTACACGCAAGCCCCCTGCTCCGCAATTTTCAATGAAAACACGGATGATGAGCTGACGTGTTTCATCTCCAATCGCACATAGCGCAGGACGGCAAGCATTGAATCTTTGCGCCAACTGATCCCGATTCATTTTCATTGCTTCGTCCATTCTGTCACCTTCGTTTTTAATGGTCCATATGGATAAACCATTATAGCACAAACTATGGCCTACGAACGATTGGTAAAGAAAATCAAGTCCATTCACCTATGTTTCCCGACCAGAATATGATCGTCCCAAATAAAAAGCAGAAGGAAACCACACCGGTTTCCTTCTGCTTTTTATAGCCGATTGCGGTCTCCCCATTCGCACATGCCGTCCAGAATGGGGATCAGGGACTTCCCACGCTCCGTCAGGCTGTACTCCACCTTTGGGGGGATCTGGGGATATTCCTCCCGGTGAACCAGCTGATCCGCTTCCAGTTCCTTCAAGGTGGTGCTGAGCGTTTTATAAGAGATTCCTCCGATGTATCGTTTCATCTCATTGAACCGCACCACGCCAAACTCCATCAAGGTATAGAGAATGGTCATCTTGTACTTGCCGTTGATGAGAGAAAGCGTATAACTGAACCCGGTGGTCCCCAGGCACTCATTGGCAATACAGCGCACGCCCATGTTACACTCTCCTTTTAGTAAGTACCGCACTTTTATGTGCGTACTTGCTTTTTGTTTCATGCTTGCTAAAATTTTAGTATCAAACATGAGAAAAGTCAATCCAACCGAAACCAGGAGGAATGTACGATGCGCAGAAAAATTGTAATTTTAAACGGCAGCCCCCGCAAAAGCGGCAACACCTCTGCACTGGTAAAAGCGTTCCAGGAAGGTGCGGAGAGTGCAGGCCATACTGTCACCGAGTTCTTTTTGGACAAAATGAGCATTCATGGGTGTAAGGGATGCTTCGGCGGCCACAGCGATCGGGATTGTCCCTGTGTCCAGCAGGACGATATGAATCAGATTTATCCGGCTGTCCGGGACTGCGATGTGATCGTTCTTGCCAGTCCACTGTATTACTGGACGATGAGCGGGCAGCTGCGCACCGCCCTTGACCGCCTGTTTGCCCTGGAGGAAGGCGGCAGAAATCTCCTGCGCGGCAACGGAACATCTTCCGTGCTTTTGATGGCTGCGGAAGGGTATGAATTTGACGACGCCGTCCTCTACTATGACCACCTGCTGGAGCATCTGCGGTGGAACAATCTCGGTCATGTCTTGGCTGGCGGCAACATGGATGCGGGCGACATCCAAGGAAAGGACGAACTTCAGCAGGCCTTTGCGCTTGGAAAATCGATTTCATAATTCTTCCAAAAGGGTACGGAATTCCGCGCCAGGCCCCATCCATGGCGTCAGCGGAAGGGCCCACATCACAAATGACAAAAGAAGGTGCCGCAGCGGATTCCCGACTGGGATCCTGCTGAGGCACCTTTTCATGCAGATAGACGGAGAAACTTTTGGTTCCCACAAATACGGCTGGACCTTATCCTGAAAAAGCGATCTCTGAAAACAGGAAGACCCGTGTCGCTTATGAAAGCGAAAGTTCATTGCCCCATCCCCTGGGTTTATGCTATGATACGGTCACGGAGTATTGCAGGAGGGATTTCCATGTCCAAAAGAAGAATTGCCGCTGTCTGCGCGCTTTTCCTGCTGCTGAGTCTGTGCAGCTGTTCCGAGCAGACAGCGGAAGTCCACAGCACCAGCGTGCCGACTGCCACTTTGGCACCAGAAGAAGTTCCGGTACCGAAGCCATCTGACCCAATGGACGGCGTCTATCCGGCCACATCCCTGGAGGATGCGGCGGAGATTCTAAAACAGGCCTATGAGGGAATGGTCCCCCAACTGACCTTTGCCTTTTCCGATGCGGAATTGTCTCTGCAGGACCGGTCTATTTTCCTGCAAAATGCGTCCAGTCAGGTTTTGAGTCAGTATCCCGAACTGAAATATGCATATCAGCTGGATTGTACGGACGGCCCGGAGGGTACCGTCTGTCAGATCCGCTACATGCCCTATAAATTGGGCTATCCGGACGGGATGCCAGAGGGCGGAATGGAGATCCGCTGTCTGGCCGACCTGGTGGAGGTTGCCGATGCCCACCTGGGAGAAACCGAAATTCCCATCGCCATCCTTGATCCGGATCTTTTGGTGGATGATATGCAGCGGGCTTTGCAGCAGGCGGGCTATGGCTATGTGCTTTATATGCTCAACAGCGACGCCACCGCCATCTGTGCCGTCCCCGGCAATTCCGACACGCTGGAGCCGAGTGTGGCACAGGCAAGAGAGTTAAAAAATCTAACCCAGTCCATTGCGGAGCAGATTTTTACGGATGATATGGGGGACGAGGCGAAGCTGCGCGCCATTTACCGCTACATCGTGGAACATACCTCCTATGATTCCCGCTATTATCAGGACCCCAATGCCCTGCCCTATGAGTCCCGCACCGCATACGGCCCGCTGAAGTATGGAACCGCCATCTGCGGCGGCTTTTCCTGGGCCTTCAACATGCTCTGCCAAGAGGCCGGGATCCCCTGCTGGAATGTCACCGGCGTGGCCGCCGGAGAGGAGCATATGTGGAACTGTGCCCGGATGGATGGCGAATACCGGTACTTTGATACTACCTGGGACGCCGGAATTACGAATGAGGCACAGTGGCGATATTTTGCATGCACAGAGGAGGAAATCACCCAAAATCATCAGTGGGGGCCCGGACAGGAGGAACTGATCCACGCATTGACCGATGCAACATAGGATGCGGGCTATAACGTGACCGAATCGGTCTCTCCGAAATCATGTTCCCCGGAGAACTCCACTTCCAGCTGCTCTTTCGGCTGGCCGATGTACTGCCGGGACTCCCGGAGCCGCCGCTCCAGCGCCACGATTTCCTCCTGGATCTGCCGGCGGCTTTTGGCCCGGTTGCTCTGCAGAAAGAGATGGTACCGCGCTTGCAGGGATTCTGCCTTCGGTGGCAAGGTAATGACCGCGTCCCCGATCTGGTTCCCCTCCAATTCGTTCCGGCAGATCTCATCGTCCATGACCGCCATATAGAGCGCACATCGGGTGAACTCCCGGAGCGACATCCGGATCATCCAGCGCCGGTAGACCGCGGATCCAACGGCGACTGCCAGGCAGCCAAGGGCCGCAGCTTTGTGACCTGTCTTCATATTCTTTCATCCTCCCGCGTTTTGAATCTTGCGTCCGGGCTCATGACAAAACAGCCTGGATCTGAAGAGTACAATAGCAGATAAAAGCGCATTTGAGATAAATATTTCCTTAATTCTCTTTAAAATCGTGCGATTCCCCTCCGGGACGGAGTGTTTCAGGCTGAACCTGTCTGCCCAGGAGGAGCAATTCTGAGGAGTGTACAGACATGGATTTTCTATCCATCGCAATGATCCTTTTTATCATCATGGAGTCGGCCAATGTGGCCATCCTCTACTTCTGGCCCGGCAGCCGGTTGGGCAACGGTGTGGGCGTCTTCAACGCCTTTTCCAATCCGGAGAGCGAGGAGCAGCGGCTGTTTGCCTCTTATCTGGTGAACTGGGTGGCCGGTGTGAAGCTGATTTTCCTCTTCCTGCTGGCGGTGATTCTGGTGATCGGTACGGAGCAGGTGAAGCTGTGGGCGGTGGTGGCCATGATCTTGTCCATCGCCACCTACTTCTGGCGGCTGCACCCCACCATCCAAAAGCTGGACGCCATGGGCTGCATCACGCCCAAGGGCTATTCCAAGGCGCTGGGCTGGATGATCACCGGATTTCTCATCATGTTCACCCTGGCTTTGATTGGGCATATACTGACCGAGGTGATGGGAGCATGAAAACAAAACCGAGGTCCCAGCGCAAAAAATGGCTCGTCGCCGGAGGAATCCTTCTTCTGATCCTGGTCCTTCTGACTGGGCTGTTTTTCTGGTATGTGTCCGATTACTACCGGGCGGAGGATGTGGCCCTTGCGGTGATGGAACAGGACAGCGGCATCACGGCGCAGGACAATCTGACCATCCTCTCCCCTACCTATCCCACCGATACCGCCATCATTTTCTATCCGGGCGCCAAGGTGGAGGCCGAGGCCTACCTGCCTCTGCTGGATCAGATCCGACAGCTCGGAGTCACCTGCATTTTGGTCCATATGCCTTTCCACATGGCGATTTTCAATGCTGATGCGGCGGAGGATGTCATTGCCCAGTTCCCCGAGATGCAGCACTGGTATATTGCCGGGCACTCCATGGGCGGCGCCATGGCCTCCAAGTTTGCCTCCGACCATCCCGACCAGGTGGACGGACTGATTCTGATGGGCGCTTACATCTACGGTGATTATCCGGCGGAAAAGGCCCTGACCATTTACGGCTCCCTCAACCAGAGCGTGGAGGACCACATCGACTACACGGAGAACATCGTAGAGATCGAGGGCGGCAACCACGCCCAGTTCGGCAACTACGGTCCGCAGAAGGGGGACCTGCCCGCTGCGATCTCTGCTCAGGAGCAGCAGGCTCAGACAGTAGCCGCCATTGCGGCATTTCTGGAGTCGGCGGATGCGCCGGATCGAGGAGGGGCACAGAATGTTTTTCAAGAAAAAGCCCAAGACACAGCCCTATGACAAAGAAAACCAAAAGCCGGTGATCCGCGCCAGCATCTGCACCGGGGAAAAGGTCGCAGGATTTCAGGACATCCGTACCGGAACATTCCGCGAGGTCATGCTGATCCGTACGCCCAGTGATCTGGAGGAATTCCGCCGACTCTACGATATCGGCGAGCGCGAGATCCCCACTCAATACTGAAAGCAGAGCAGATCTCGAATGAGATCTGCTCTGCTTTTTATCATCCAAATCATGCCGCACCGGCCCCGGCTCTCGTATTCCCGCAGAATGTACCTGGAGGTGTGATCGCGTTTCCACGCCTTCTGCCTAGTCATATGGAAACCTCCAAATGAAAAATGTGGGTATCCTTCCTCGGATGCCCACGTGCTAAAATGACTCCTTCACAATGTCGAATGTTTCTTTTCCTTCCGATGCCCACGGAACATCTTTAATGTGCTGACGGAAGGCCTCCACCACCGGAGTCAGCGCCTGATCCTTCTTCCAGACCAGCACCGTCCCCGTCTCCATAGGCGGAGAAAGGGGCAGGAACCGGAGGCCATCAAACGCCAGGTTCAGGTCGAACCCCAGCGCCGCTCCCACACCGCAGCGCACCATATTGGCTGCATTGAGGATCAGATTGAAGGTCGCGGCGATCTGCAGACGATCCCAACCATCGCCAAACCAACTGGCAAGCTCCCGCTGTACACTCTCCCGCCCACTGACCAGCAGAGGAACCGATTCCAGATCCTGCGGCGTGACCGCCTCCAGTTCAGCCAAGGGAGAATCTGTCCGCACTAACACGCCCCAGCGGTCCTTCTCCCGCATCCGGCAGAAGGCATACTTGCCCACATCCACCGGCTCCGTCAGCAGTCCCATATCCAGAAGACCCATATCCAGCCGCTCTTTCACATCGTCGGCATTGGCGCTGAAGATGCGGAAGGTGACCTTGGGATAGCGCTCTCGAAAGGTGCGGATGGCCTGGGAGAGGAAGGTCATGCTCCGGGTCTCCCCTGCACCAATGGTGATCTCGCCCATCAGCTCCGTCTCTCGGGCAGCAAATTCCCGGGCTGTTTTGTCCGCCAAGTCCACCAATTCCTGGGCCCGGCGGCGCAGCAGCATCCCCTCGTCGGTGAGGACGATGTGGTAGCGGCTGCGGTGAAAGAGCTGCACGCCCAGCTCCTCCTCCAGCTGCATCAGCTGCCGGGACAGGGTGGGCTGGGTCAGATGGAGCAGGGCCGCGGCCTTGGTGATGTTCTCCTCCCGGGCCACTGCCAGAAAATACCTCAAAACGCGAAGTTCCACGGTCATCCCTCCTTCTTCTATCCTACTACTCTCCTCCCGCTCCCGCAAGATAAAGATGCCTTTTTAGAATAACTGCAAATAGAAAATGAGTATTTTACATTTTTGAGCGGTAGATTTACAATAGAGGCGAAGCATACCATAAGGAGGTTATTCGTATGAACGCATTGGTTGCTTATTTTTCCGCTACCGGCACCACCGCCAAGGCGGCGAAGGCTCTGGCAAACGCCGTGGGCGGGGATCTCTATGAGATCAAACCTGCCGTTCCCTACACCAACGCCGATCTGAACTGGATGGACAAGGGCTCCCGCTCCAGCGTGGAGATGAAGGATGCCCACTCCCGCCCCGCTCTGGCCGACACCGATGCCCCGGTAGCCGGACACGATGTGATCTTCCTGGGGTTCCCCGTGTGGTGGTATGTGGCCCCCACCATCCTCAACACCTTCCTGGAGGCCTATGACTTCACCGGAAAGACCATCGTTCTCTTCGCCACCTCCGGCGGCAGCGGCCTGGGCAAGTCGGCGGCCGGGCTGCGCCCCAGCGCCCCCGGTGCCAAGATCGTGGATGGCAAGCTGCTCAATGGCCGCCTGAGCGAAGCTGAGCTGAAGGCCTGGGTGGAAGGGCTGAAGCTGTAACATATCCCGGATACTGAAAAAATGTGGAGCGCCTTAATTGGCACTCCACATTTTTATATCTCTCTTTGCAGATACACCATATCCACCAACGGAATCCCGCACTCGTAGATGGGATGGTCATAGTGGTCGGTGAAAAAGTTCTTGACCAAGTGGTGCCTGCGAAAGCCGCAGGATTGATAAAACGGGATGGTGGCGGGACTGTCCCCGGTGCCCACCTGCAGCACGGTATACTGCCCCCTGTAGGTTCGGATGAGGAAATCCACCAGGGCTTTCCCATAGCCCCTTCCCTGAAAGTCCGGCTCCACGGCAATGTTTTTCAGCTCCAAAATCCCATCGCCCTCGTCCGTCACTACACATTCGGCCTTGACTCCATCGTCCTCCAGCACATACATGGTACCACGCTCCAGATAGCGGTCGATCATGTCCTCCTGCTCGTCCGCCAGCAGCAGCAAATCAAGGTACTGCTTTTTATCGGTTTCCACTTTTCGAATTACCATGAACACACCCTACTTTTTCAAAAGTCGCTTCAGCGCGGCGGCGTCCAGCAGATTTACGGTCACGAACTTTCCCCGATAAAATACCGCCCAGTTGTTGAACACACAGGGCAGAGCCTTGGCCTTTTCCAGCGTGTCCACCGGAATGAGGGTATAGGGAACCTCCAGCTCCTGGCAAGTCTTACGCACCAGCTCCACGCTCTGATGGGTGTAGGGACACTGGGGACTGTAGTAGATGGTCAGCTCCTGATGTTCCACCTCCACCCCCTTGGCGTTCTCCGCAAAGCGGGGCTTTGTCCCATCAAAGGAGCGGGCCAGCAGCCGGTAGCCGTCCGGCGTGGTGTCCACCGTTTCAAACCCATATTTTTCTGCGAAGGCCTGGTCTGAAAGCCAGGCCTTCTGTTTTTCGGCTCCCAGCATACACACGCCGGATTTCCCCTTGGCCCTGGCATCAGCCAGGCAGTACTCCATCAGCTGCCTGCCGTAGCCCTTGCCTTTGAAGTCCCCGGTGACCCACAGGCAGTAGAGGTAGAGATAGTTCTCCCCCTCCACCGGCACCCAGGCCGTCTCCAACGGAGCGTACTCGATGAACACCACGCCCTTGGCATCCAGCTTGCGGAACACATGGCCTTCTTTCAGCCGCTCTCTGAGCCAGGCCCGCTTGGCCTCCACACCGGGATGGGGCTTCTTGCTGCGGATGATGCAGCACAGGTGCTCCTGTTCCAGATTTTCTTCTGTCAGATTGATAAATGGTTCCCGCATTGCCTATCACCGCTTTTCGTACACCAGATCCACGATCCCGTTCCAAGGTTCCGTTCTCACCAGCTTCAGCGGCGCTTCCTGAGAAAGCTCCGGAAACAGCCGCACACCCCTGCCCAGCACGGTGGGGATGATGGACAGCCACAGCTGATCGATGCATCCCTCTTTCCAAAGCTGCCCGGCCACGGACGCACCGCCGCAGATCCAGACATTGCCCCCATACTCCCCTTTCAGCTTGTCCACCAGGGCAGTCAGTTCCTCATTCCAGAAGAAAATATCCTTCTGGTCCGCTTCCTGCCGGTGGGTCACCACATAACAAAGGCGGCCCTCATAGGGCCAGCGGTCCGGGGAGAGCTCTGTCACCAGCTGGTGATAAGTCGTCCAGCCCATGACGATGACATCCACCGTATCCAAAAAGGCCGGGTAGCTGCCGGGGGCATCCGGCTCGCTGCCGTCACCCGCCAGCCAATCCACGCCGCCCCGCGCGTCCGCAATGTATCCGTCCAAACTCATGGCGAGATATAACACAGTCTTTCCCATAACGATTCCCTCCGTGGTTCCTATTGTACCCAATGGCCCCCAAAAACACAAGGCAAGCGAAACATGACAGACTGTTGTCCGGTTCCTGTGCTATAATACAGACAAAACCGGGAAAGGCGGCGTGGCGCATGAAAATGGAGCGGCTCATCGGCATATTGTCCATTCTGCTCCAGCGGGAGAAGGTCACCGCCCCCGAGCTGGCAGAACAATTCGAGGTATCCCGCCGGACCATTCAGCGAGACATTGAGTCCCTCTGCCGGGCGGGTATTCCCATCGCCACCGTCCAGGGGGCTGGCGGCGGTATCTCCATCATGGAGGGCTACCGGGTGGACCGTACCGTGCTCACCGCTCCGGAAATGCAGGCCATCCTGGCGGGGCTCAGGAGCCTGGACAGCGTCAGCGGCACCCGGCGCTATGCCCAGCTGATGGAGAAGCTGTCCGCCGGGACCGGCGGACTGGTGAACGGGGGCGCACACATGCTCATTGATCTATCCTCCTGGTACAAGACCAGCCTGCCGCCGAAAATTGAGCTCATCCAAGGGGCCATCGAGCAACACCGCACCATCCGTTTCCCCTACTTCTCCCCCAAGGAGGAGTCGGTCCGCACCGTGGAGCCCTACTATCTGCTGTTCCACTGGTCCACCTGGTATGTGTGGGGCTGGTGTCAGACCCGGGAGGATTTTCGCCTCTTTAAGCTCAACCGCATGACGGAGCTCTCTACCGGCGAGCCCTTTACTCCCCGCCCCGCTCTCCTGCCCAATCTGGAGCCGGAGCGGGTCTTCCCGGTAAAATATCAGGTCACCGTGCGCTTTGATCCCACCTGCCGCTGGCGGCTGGTGGAGGAGTACGGCGCAGACCGTTTTACCGTGGAGCCGGACGGAAGACTGCGCTTCACCGGCGGCTTTCCTGATGCCGACAGCGTACTCAGCTGGGTCCTGACTTTTGGAGACAAGGCGGAGCTGCTGGAGCCGGAAGAACTGCGGGAGCAACTTGGGGATTTGATCAAAACACTGGCCCAGCGCTACAGGAGGAATTGACATGGCGTCTCATCCGGATTTTGTAACCTATGTGGCCGAGCAGCTGCGGGAGGCCGGAGCCATCCGCAGTCGGAAAATGTTCGGCGAATACGGTCTTTACTGCGACGATGTGTTTTTTGCCGTCATCTGCGATGACCAGTTTTTCGTAAAGGTCACCCCCCAGGGCGAAGCGGCCTTCCCCGACCTGCCCAAGGCGCCGCCATACGAGGGTGCCAGGGACTACATCTGGGTGG
Organism: Pseudoflavonifractor gallinarum; assembly: GCF_014982855.1. Taxonomy (GTDB): domain Bacteria; phylum Bacillota; class Clostridia; order Oscillospirales; family Oscillospiraceae; genus Pseudoflavonifractor_A; species Pseudoflavonifractor_A gallinarum. The sequence goes on from NZ_JADCKF010000010.1 coordinate 10,977, forward strand.
AGGATGTGGACGACCGGGACACCATGACCACCCTCACCCGCCTTACCTGTCTGGCCCTTCAGGCTCAGCCGAAAAAATGGAGGAAGTAATCATGGCCTTCGACTATAAAAAGGAATACAAGGAATTCTACCTACCACCCAAAACGCCGGGCATCGTCACCGTGCCCGCCATGCATTTTCTGGCCGTGCGGGGCCGAGGCGATCCCAACGAGGAGAGCGGTGCCTATAAGCAGGCCTTGGGGCTGCTCTATGCCGTGGCTTACACCATTAAAATGAGCAAGCTGGGCAAGCACAGGCCGGAGGGCTACTTCGACTATGTGGTGCCGCCTCTGGAGGGGCTTTGGTGGCAGGAGGGCATCCACGGGGTAGATTACGCCCGTAAAAAGGACTTTCAGTGGATCTCCCTCCTCCGTCTGCCGGAGTTCGTGACAAAAGAGGTCTTTGCCTGGGCCATCCGGGAGACCACGGAAAAGAAACAGCAGGACTTCTCCCCCGTGGAGTTCTTCTCCTGGGAGGAGGGGCTGTGCGTCCAGTGCATGCACATCGGTCCCTATGACGACGAGCCCGCCACTGTGGCCGCCATGGAGGAATACGCCACGGCCCAGGGTTACGAGGAAGACTTTGGGGAGGGCCGCTTCCACCATGAGATCTATTTGAGCGATGTACGGCGGTGCAAGCCGGAACGGCTGAAAACCGTGATCCGGCAGCCGATCAAACGGGCAGAGTGAGGAATGAGATGAACACGATCATTCGCAAAATACGCTTGGAGGAACATGACCTTCTGCGGGAATTTCTCTATCATGCCATCTATCTCCCGCAGGGCGTGGAGCCGCCGTCCCGATCTGTGATAGATCTGCCGGAGCTGCAGGTCTATATTGCGGACTTCGGCACACGGCCCGGCGACCACTGCATAGTAGCCGAGGCGGCGGGAAAAGTGGTAGGTGCGGTGTGGTGCCGCATCATGGTGGACTACGGACACATCGACAACGGCACCCCCTCTCTGGCCATCTCGTTACTGCCGGAGTATCGCGGGCTGGGCATCGGGGCGCGGCTTCTGAAGGCTCTTTTGCTCCTGCTCCAAGAGAATGGGTACCGGCGGGCATCCCTCTCCGTGCAGAAAGAAAATCCGGCTCTGCATCTCTACCAGCGGACAGGATTCCGCATCGTGGCGGAAAAGGAAACGGAGTATTTGATGCTTTGGGACAGCACCCAAAGGGGACAACAGGAGAATATGAATATGGAAGCAGAGAAACAGAGGGAAAGTAAAATCCGGCAGTGGTTTTCCATGTGGCTGGATAGGCAGGACACGGGCATTGAGGAGCTATTCGCCCCGGATGCCGTCTATATTGAGAGCTGGGGGCCGGAGTACTACGGCAGCGGAAAGATCAAGCTGTGGTTTGATGAATGGAACAGCCGGGGCACCGTAGAGCGCTGGAACATCCGGCAGTATTTCCACAAGGGGGACCAGACCGTGGTGGAGTGGGCTTTCCGGTGTGTCATGGCGGACGGCACCATCCAGAGTTTTGACGGTCTCTCCCTCATCCGCTGGAATGAGGTGGGACAGATCTGCTTTTTACAGGAATTCGGCTGCAACGAGAACCGCTATGATCCCTACGCTCAGGGGAAAACCCCGGTATTCCGGGAAGAGCAGGTGCTGTGGTTCTGAGGGAGGAAACGTTATGAAAGGCTTTACCAGAGAAGAGACCCGATTCTCCCTCTGTGGACTCAACTGCGCCCTGTGTTCCATGCGCCTGGGTGGCTACTGCCCCGGCTGCGGCGGAGGCGCAGGCAACCAGAGCTGCACAATAGCCAAATGTTCCCTGGAACACAAAAATATCCCATTCTGTTGGGAGTGTTCGGAATACCCCTGTCCCCGCTACGAGAGCTTTGACGATGGGGATTCCTTTGTCCCGCACCGGAACCGGCAGCAGGACATCGCCCTAGCCCGGGAGATTGGGCTGGAAGCCTACCTGGCCCAGTTGGAGAAAAAGCAAGCCATTTTGGAGAAACTTCTGGCCCATTACAATGACGGCCGCCGCAAGGCGCTTTTCAACACGGCGGTGTATCTCCTGCCCCTGGAAGACTTACAGTCCGTAATAGCTGTTCTGGACGGCAGGCCGGAATTGGAAGGCCAACCAATCAAGGAGCGTGCCCTTACCGCGGTGGGACTGCTTCAGGAGGCGGCGGACCGCCGGGGTATCAGCCTGAAACTGAACAAGGAACCGAAGAAGGGGTGATCCCATGGTGACGTCCAAGGTGACCGTCTATTTCCCCTACCCGGTGGTGCAGGTGTGGCAGACCGTGACCGACCTCGCCCATACCGTTTGGCGCAGCGACTTGGCTCGGGTGGAAGTTTTGGACGAAACCCACTTTGTGGAGTACACCAAAAGCGGATACGCCACGAACTTCACCGTCACAGCCTGCGAGCCCTTCCGGCGCTGGGCCTTCACCATGGAGAATGACAACATGTTCGGCTCCTGGGAGGGGATCTTTGAGGCGGCTGAGGGCGGTACCCGGCTGACCTGTACCGAGATAGTTCACGCAAAACATTGGTGGATGCATCCCTTCGTCCCCGGCTATCTGAAGCGGCAGCAGAAGCGATATCTGGACGATTTGCGAAAAGAATTGTGGAAGTAAGCTGTATAACACGAAAAAGCAGTTTCAAGAACCGTGTAATATAGACGCCACCAGACAAACATGAGCACGGAAAATCGGGCAGGAACCGCCCGTTTCCGGTATGCTGGAGGACAGAAGGACGGTGTGACCAATGGATTGGGTAACAAGCATTCATCAGGCCATCGGGTATATCGAGGCGCATCTCCGGGAGGAGCTGACCATCCGGGATGTCGCCCAGCAGGCGGCCCTGTCCCCCTTTTACTTTCAGAAGGGCTTTGCCATGCTGTGCGGCATGACGGTGGGCGACTATATCCGCCAGCGCCGGCTCTCCGCCGCCGGGCTGGAGGTCCTCACGACGGACCGGAAGATCATCGACATCGCGCTGGAGTTCGGCTATGACGCGCCGGACAGCTTTACCAGGGCCTTTGCCCGTTTCCATGGCCTTACACCTGCCGCACTGCGAAAAAGCGGAGGCGCGGTCCGTTCCTTTGCTCCGCTTCGAATCAACGTGACATTGGAAGGTGGTCAAAACATGGATTGCAAGATTATGAAAAAAGAGGCCTTTACCGTGCTCTGCCGGGCAAAGACGTTCAAGTATGAGGAGGCCGTGGCTCAGGTCCCCCAGTTCTGGGCGGAGCATTTCGGCACCGGCGGCGGCAAGGTGGTGTGCGGCATGTACGGCATCAACCTGGACGAGAGCATGGGCGGCAATGAGTTTGAATATCTCATCGCTGACAACTACGATCCCGCCAAAGAGATCCCGGATGGCTTCACCACCCGCACCATCCCGGCCCACACCTGGGCGGTGTTCCCCTGCACCGGCCGGATGCCCCAGGCGCTCCAGGGGCTGAACCAGCAGATCTTCTCCCAGTGGCTGCCCACGAACCCCGACTATAAGATCGCTGCGGGCATCAATGTGGAGCTGTACAGCGATGCCAGCAAATTTGAAAATGGCACCCAGGATCAGGACTACTACTGTGAGATCTGGATCCCGGTGGAAAAGAAGTAAAACATGTCCATGGACGATGACACCACCAAAAGCGATTTCCTAGGCGCCACCAACATGGAAAAAGGGATCTACGACCAGGACGCCCGGTTCTTTGTCCCCTATCACCGCCAGGTGGGTCTGAATGTCTATGAGCTGCCCATCTTCTCCCACGGTGTATTCCACCGGTATGACTACCAGTTCTTCTACCGCAATCTGCAGGAAAATGTGGGCGTGCGGCTCTTTTTTGCGATGCCGTTTTTGAAATCAGCACAAAACCCAAACCGTGTTGTTCTCTTTTCGCCTTATATCCCCTATGATCATATCAGCAGCTGCAGAGAATGGATCATACGAGGAGAATAATACCATGAACACGGATAAAATTTTTGCGGAAGCCATTGCCAATGAATATGCCCCCAAGGATACCTCCAAGGTCGTCGCCCTGAGAAAGCTGGATTGGAAAGCAAAGCGCGCGGCGACTCTCTTCGCCTATGGCTTCGGTATCGGGATGGCGCTGGTCCTCGGCCTGGGGATGTGCCTTTCCATGCATGTGATCGGAGGAGGCGGCGTTCTCATGACGGGAGCCGGGGTCCTCCTGGGCGTTCTGGGGCTTGTCGGCGTGGGGCTCAACTACCCCATCTATAAAAAACTTCTCCGGGTCGGCAAGGAAAAGTATGCTTTTGAGATCATGCAGCTGGCCCGGGAGATCAGCGAATCCGCCGAGTAAAATGAGAGGAGGGCGGCAGATGAACAAGTCCGAAAGCAAATACTTCAATACCGCCCTGCGGATGGATGAGGCCCTCCTGGCCCTGCTGGAGGAGAAGGACCTGGAATACATCACGGTGAAAGAGATCTGTCACCAGGCCGGTGTGAACCGCTCCACCTTCTACCTGCACTATGAGACCATCGCCGACCTGGTGAGTGAGACCTTGGAGATGATCAACCAGCGCTTTCTCTCCTATTTCCCCCAGCAGGAAGAAGAAATTCTGGGGAATATGGGCAGCCTAGCGCGGGAAGACCTTGTGTTGGTCACCCGGGAATATCTTCTCCCCTATCTCCGCTTTATCCGGGACAACAAAAAGGTCTACCGGGCGGCATTCCGGAACCCACGCAGCATGCAGGCTCATACGCGATACGGGGAACTGAAACAGCATATCCTCAGCCCCATTCTGGAGCGGTTTGAGGTCCCGTCCGCCCACCGCCCCTATTACATGGCCTACTATGTGGAGGGCATCATCGCCATCGTCAAGGAGTGGCTGCGGCAGGACTGCGCCGATGAGGTGGAGATGATCGCCGACATTATTGAGTCCTGCGTACGGCACAAAGACATCAGTCATGCGGAATAACGGTAGGGCCGCAGACCTCCTGCATGATAGAAAGCCTCCCATCCTCTGCTGTCAAGAAAACAACAGAGGATGGGAGGCTTGCATTTGATTGGCTGCGCACTAGGCGCAGCCCTGAGCCTGTTTTATTTTGCCCAATAGACCACAGCATCCCGCAGGAAGCGGGCGCAGCCGGGTACCTGTTTGTCATAGTAGGCGGTAAACCGCTCATCCATCACATAGAGCTCCGTGATCCCCCGGTGTTTCGCCTGGTCATACCGGTTCCCGGTGATGGTGAGCCACCGGCGGTGGAGGGTGGTGACCTTCCTTCCCTCCTCACTCTCCGGGGACAGCCCTGCCCGGACGGCAGCCTCCAGACGCTCTTGGATTTCCCGGCCCAGGTCCGTCCACTCCTGATACTGTTCCCGGGTCAGGTTCATTACCACCGCGTTGGCCTCGTCCACCTCTTTATCGCCATACTTGGCACGGATCTCCGCTCCGTAAACCTCCTCGTTATGGGCTACCGTGCGCTGCTTGAACACCTCAAATTTCTGCTCGTCGCTCATGATTTCCTTCCTTTCTTCCGCTCCGATGGTGTCTTTCACCGACCGGATGAGCTGCTCCAGCCGTTCCCGCTCCATCTCCAATGCAGCAAGATGGCTGCGCAGGGCGGCCAGACGGTCAAAGGAGGGATTATCCAGACATTCCTTGATTTGGGCCAGCTCCACCCCGAGGGCCCGGTAATAGAGAATGTCCTGCAGCCGGTCCACCTCCGCCCCGCTGTAGTAGCGGTAGCCGCTCTCCGCCACCCGGCTGGGCTTCAGCAGGCCGATCTGGTCGTACCAGCGCAGGGTGCGGGTGGTCACCCCGGACAGGCGCGACAGCTCCTGAATGGAATACTCCATAAACATCCCTCCCTGAGGATAGGGTATCAGTTGACGGAGCGTCAGAGTCAAGGGGAAATGCTAAATTTCTTTGATCTGCCGCTGCAGCCGCTCTAAAAATTCCGCCGCGGGGATGCCGTCCATTTGGGTGTGATGGAACTGGAAGGACACCGGCAGGGTGGCCCGCAGCCACCTTTTCCGGTATTTGCCCCAGATGAGGAAGGGGTTGTTATAGCATCCGGCATAAATGTTCACCGCACCGTCGATCTCATACCTCGCCAGGGCGGAGGTGCCGATGACCATATACTCCTCGCCCAGCTCAAAACTCTCCCCGCTCTCGTGGACCTGTCCGGTAAGCTTCCGGTAATCCCGGCTGAATTGCTCCAGATCCGAGGAAACGGGAATATCACAGGTGGCGATGCCGCCGTCCCGGGTGGTCACCACCGTGTTGACGGCCAGGCGGTCGTACTGCATCAGCTTGTCGCCCACCGGAAGGAGGTAAAAGTCCTCCATCCCGGCCGCCGCCTTTCCAATGCACCAGCACAGGAGCATATTGAACCTATAGCCCCGTTTCCGGCTCAGGCGCACCAGCGGAGTTACATCTAAGGTTTTCATCAGAGTCACCATGGGCATGGGCGCCTTCATCCAGAGTGCAAAGGCCTGTGCCCGGGAGGTGCTCTTTGGGTCTACTTCTCTCATATGGTTCTCCATTCTGTTCGTCAAATCAGGTTCGGATGGCCGCGGTAAGTAATCCATATCATACCATAGCGCCTCATAACCAGCAACTGATTCCCATGCTCCAAAGCCATAACTTGAAGATATAATGTCTACCCTATCCGTAAGCTCCTTTACCTTTGACCGAGTGAATTTCCGGGACGCAGATTGGCGGTGCACAGGACTGGTGACGGCTTATACACAGTCGATGATGAAGCAGGCGTCTCTTTCCCAAAAGAGACGCCTGCTCACTTGCTCACATACGATATCAATCAGCGTGTGTTTCCCCAATAAATCAGTGCCAGCATACCAGGGCCGGTGTGTGCCCCAATGATAGGCCCAATATCTGCTGTGAAGACCTTCGCTTCCGGAAATCGCTCCTGAATAGCAGTCTGTAAGGCCTGTGCGCCATCTGGACAAGCACCGTGGCCCACGACAACCGTTTTTCCCATCTCAGGCGACCAGCCCTGTTCCATTTTGGCCAACTGGGCCTTGATGGCCTGCTTTCGCCCCCTTGGTTTCTCCACCACAGCCAGTTCTCCGTCCTGGTTCACATGGAGGAGCGGCTTGATCTGCAGAGCCGTTCCAAGGACCGCAGTCCCGGCAGACACCCGTCCGCCCCGCCGCAAATGGTCAAACACATCCACTGTAAACCAATGACAGACCTCCAGACGATGCCGGCTCACCCATCCGGCCAGTTCATCCAGGGTATATCCCTCAGCCTGCCTCCGGGCCGCCTCGCAGACCAGAAATCCTTCTCCCACCGAGGCACATCGTGTATCCAGACATATGATGTTCCGCTCCGGGTATTCCTCTCGCAATTCCTCCGCACACACTTGAGCAGACTGAAAGGTCCCGGACATGCCGGAGGAGAAACACAAATACAAAATGTCGTTTCCCGCCCTCAGTACCGGTTCAAAAGACTGGAAATATTGGATGGGGGTGATCTGCGAGGTGGAGGCATAATTTCCTTCCTTTTGGAGGTCATAAAACCTTTGGGCTGAAATTGTGCCGTCCGGGCCATATGTATATTCCTGACCACCGATCTCAACTCGCATCGGGACGATACCGACAGGGGGCAGTGATGCAAGCCATTGGGGGCTGCAATCCGCCGTTGCATCGGTAAAGATCTGATAGGGAGCCATCTTACGTTACTCCTTTTTTCCGCAGGCAGTGCAGCTGCCGCATCCTTTCCAAAGCTCCTCCGCCGTGCCCTTCCAGCTTTCCGCATAGGGCGTCGTCTTATCGCAGAGGTGGTCCACGCTCTCCGGACTCTGGTAGTCGGTGCTCACAGCGCCGGTCTTTTTCACCATAGCCCGCAGCGCCTCGGGATTTTCCAGCATGGGGCAAGGCCGCAGCATGTTTTCATTGAACGGCTGGTTGTCGTGGTACGCCATGAAGATCGGACTCTTGAGGGCGTTCAGCAGACTGGTGTCGTGGATATTGCAGTTGGAGTAGTGGATGAATACGCAGGGCTCCACATCGCCTTTGGCATTGATGTGCAGGTAGTTCCGGCCGCCGGCGATGCAGCCACCCACATATTCCGCATCGTTCTGAAAATCCATAGAGAAGATGGCCTTACTCTGGCGGAACTCCCGAATTCGGTGGTATACCTCTTTCCGCTGCTCCGGGGTAGGCAGCAGCTCGGTGGCTGCGTCATTGCCCACGGGCATATAGTGGAAGAACCAGACAAACAGGGCGCCACTGTCGATGATGTAGTCAAAGAACGCCTCGCTGGTAATATCCGCATAGTTCCGGCTGGTATAGCAGGTGGAGATGCCGAAGGGAAGATGATGTTCCTTCAAAAGAGTCATGGCCTGTTTGACTTTCTGATACACACCCTTGCCCCGGCGGGAGTCGTTGGCCTCCTCAAAGCCCTCCAGAGAAATGGCGGGGACAAAATTCTTCACCCGCAGCATCTCCTTACAGAAGTCCTCGTCGATCAAGGTTCCGTTGGTGAAGGCGAGGAACTCGCAGTCCGGGTGCATCTCACACAGCTTGATAAGATCCGACTTCCGCACCATGGGCTCGCCGCCGGTATAGATATACATATAGGTGCCAAGTTCCTTGCCCTGACGGATGATGGAGTCGATGGTTTCCAGGCTGAGATTGAGCTGGTTTCCGTACTCAGCCGCCCAGCAGCCGGTGCAGTGCATATTGCAAGCAGAGGTGGGGTCTAGCAGAATGGCCCAGGGAACATTGCAATTCTCACGGGCTTTGACCTCATCTTGGGTAGCGCTGCCCTTCAGGCTGGCGTTGAACAGGAAGTTCTGAAAAAAAGCGCGGCGCACACCGGGGTCCAGCTCGTAGATCCGCAGAATCAACTGATACCAGTTGTTCTTTTCCTCAATGACCTGACGGATGGCATCCCGCTGGCTCTGATACCACCCCTCCGGTGTAAACCGGTCCACCAAGGACATGAGCTTTGGGATGTTCTCCTCCGGGTTCCCTTCAATGTACTTCAATGCCTGATGAATGGCAAAGTTCTGCATATTGTCTTTCACGTTCATATGAATCATCCTTTCATTGCCTAATTCCGGCTGGTTAAGGCACATTATAGGGAATCACCACGAAAAGTCACGGGACATAATACATTGCCAGTCAAAAATTACGACATCCCATAGCCGCCGTTACTTTTTGGGACAAAGTGTATCAATTGTCCCTTGTTCCTGCGCTCATGTGGCACTAAGCTTTTTTTATCTCTTAGTCATATACAGCTATCCGGGAAGGAGACCCATCTATGGAAAACAGCATGTCCCGCATCTTAATTGAGACCACCGTCCGGCAAACCTTGAAGGGACTGAAAGAAAACCCCAAACGGAGCATTCGGAACTTAGTGGATATGGCACTGCACTTTTCAGACGGCCGATTTCAGAGCCACTTTTTTCAGACAGCCCGCACGATGCTGGAGCATGAGGAAAGCGCATACTATACACTGATTGAGGATGCCGTCAACCACATCGAGACAGAACACCTGGTAAAGTTCGGCATGAACCTGGGCTATAACAGCTGCACCTGGGGTGCCCAGCGCATCCGCATGAATGAAAAGCGCCTGGGCTTCAACATCCCCTGGACGGTGCTCTTTCTAATGGATGATCCCTATTCCACTCACCTCCCTCAATATGACCTCGCCATCCAAGAGGGAGAGCAGCTTGGAATTTACAGTTGGATTTTCTTGTCTCACAGCGATCCACTGGAGCTGTTCCCCCTGATCGAGCGCCATCCTGACAGTGCGTTTTTCCTTTTCTGTCGGTCGGAAGATATAAACCATGCGATTTTGGATGAAATCCTCCCCCTCAAGCACCTCATGCCTGTGGTTCGGTGGGAGGATGGAGCCGATGAGGTCTGTACGATGCTGCGAAATGCTCAGCTGCCCTATTCGGTCTATTACCCCTACTCACAGAAAGATCTGCAATTCATCCTGAATGGAGATCTGTTCAATGAGGCCCAGCAGCTGCATCCCCTATTCACCGCACTGGCGGCTAAGCCGGGCTGCCCGGTAAACATTCAGCATCTGGCCCATCAGGCGGCCATACAAGTGAGAAAGGGACAATCCTATCATACCGTCCCTTGGGAACTCTCTTGCGACACCCAAAATCTGGACGAGATTATCTCGGATGACTCCTGTTGTGCATTCTTTGATGAGAAAGGGCAGTTGTTTGCTCTGGATCATCCCGACCGCGCCCCCTTCGGCGATCTGTTCCAGGAGGGGCTGATCGCCCTTCTTCGGCAAGCCTATCCCAAATCTGTACCGGCATCCTCTCGATAAGAGAAAAGAGAGCGCATCGCAATGTCCATGCGATGCGCTCTCTCTTTGTCCGAAGAAAACCGCTTGTTTTCCTATTCGTACCTCTTTTAAACGCTATCCGAAGCAGGTCATCGTCAGCGTTCCAACTGTCATAAGAAAAAGACCAACTCCAGCTCTTTTACTCAGCTTCTCTCCAAACACGAAATAGGAAAATGCAATTGTGAGAAGGATGCTCATTTTATCAATAGGAACAACAATACTTACCACTCCGTTTTGAATGGCATAGTAATAACACAGCCACGAAGCGCCCGTTGCAATACCGGAAAAGAACAAAAAGACCAATTCTTTATGATCAAGATGCCGGAGTTGGGATTGCTTGCCCTTCATAAAGACAATTCCCCATGCCATGATCAAAACAACGACCGTTCGGATTGCTGTCCCCAGATTCGATTCCACTCCAGTTATGCCGATCTTTCCCAGAATGGATGTCAGTGCAGCAAACACCGCTGAGCCAATTGCATAGAAAATGTATGTATGATCTGTGACCTCACGGTTGGTTTTCTTTTTCTCCACCATCAAAATGATCCCCACACCCAGTAGGAACGTGCTGATCAATTTCATGAGGAGATGTTCTGTCTCCCCAAAACAAATGATTGCCAGCAGGACAGAGAGGATCGTGCTGGATTTGTCAATGGGAACGACCTTGTTTACATCGCCGATAGACAGTGCTTTGAAATAGCATATCCAAGAAGCACCCGTTGCAGCCCCGGACAATATCAAAAACAACAATGAACTTGAATTGATCTGTGTGATGGTACCAGCAGAACCGACCACAAAAACCATCAGCCAAGAAAACACCAGTACAACCACGGTCCGTATAGCGGTTGCAATATCAGAGTCTGTTTTTTTGATCCCACATTTTGCAAGAATGGCAGTTAATCCTGCAAAAACGGATGATAAAATTGCTGCCACTAACCACATTCCCTTTTCCTCCAATTATATTTTATATCCGACGAGCGGTCTGTGGTGGCGATCGTAATCTGCTTGGGTGATAAGGTATCTTCTGTCACTTCCCTTTTGGTCAAGAGATATTTATTTGCATTCTTATGCTCCTCCATCAAAAAGGGGCTTGTTCCATTTGAGACATCTCCTGACAGATAAAATGCGCACATTTTTCTGTGAGCCGCTTTACTTTTTCCACGAACTGCTCCGGCGGCATACATTCTTTGGTCCGCAGCCATCGCTCCATGGTACATATCACCGCATCGCCAAAAAAATCCAAAGTAAATTCGTCTACTTGCTCCCCTCCAAACAAACTGGAAATGCGCTCCGCTATAAACGGCCGCATATACTCCTGGAAATGATCGCTGAAGGAATTTTGTCCCTTGATCTGTAGCGCTTTACGATAAAATGAATGGTTCTGGTAAAAATACCCACAAATCTTCTCGATAAAAACCCAGTGTTCCCTATAACTGATACTCAAATTTTCATGTTTGAGAAGTTCAATAAATTCTGTATCAAAAATCCAATTTACAAGATCATACTTGTCTTTGAAATGATAGTAGAAGCTCTTTCGATTCATGTTGCAGCGCTCACAGATCTGCGCCACATTGATTTTATCAAAGGGCTGCTCCATCATCAGTTCTTTCAAAGAAGCCGCCAATGCCCGCTTTGTAATATTGGAATCTGCCATACACAGTCTCCTTTCATCACATCCGAAAATGCTCCACCAAAATCAAAGCTCCTATGAGAAACAATATGATTCCGTCTGCCGGTTCGAAATTTGATTTGTATTTGGCACCAAAGTAATGACCGATAAAATTGTCATGGGTTCCCGATTCTCACAGGGTTACCGACCAAAAGAAATTCTTCCGGCAGATAAAAAAAGAGACTTACCTGCCCAAACAGATAAGTCTCGTCATTTAAGATAATACCAGGAAAGTTCCAGTATGTTGGTATCACCACACCAAAGTGCTGACTACTCCCTTACATAGTGGTAAGTATATCATATCGCCGGAATATTCTCAACTCAATTCGACATTTCATCTTTGGACAAATCCGTCTTTGTGTCCCAATCTGTTCTGTGCAGTCGTCTTATGGGAATCAGCCAACTCCATTGGCTGGATTTAAATGGATCATAATATGCTTCACATCCGGGAAGGTCTGTTCTACTACATCATGGACATGCTCCGCCACCTCATGGGCATCCCGTAAGGACTTTTCCCCATCCACCTGGATCTCCAGATCAATATAGACCTTGTTTCCAAACATTCTGGAACGGAGCGAATCCACATGGACCACACCTTCCTGCGTAGCAATGTATTGTTCCATTTGCGCCTCATAGCTTTTCCCACAGGAGGTGTCCAGCAGTTTGACCACGCCGTCTTTCAAAATATCGTAAGAAGCCTTCACAATGAACAGGCAGATCACCACACTGGCCACAGAGTCCATCACAGGAAAGCCCAGCATGGCACCGCCGATGCCGATGAGGGAGCCGATGGAAGAAAAGGCGTCGGAACGATGGTGCCGGGCATCCGCCAAAAATGCTGAGGAGTGGATCAGCCTGGCATAATAACGAGTGTACCAATACATGGCTTCCTTGCTCACAATAGAGACGATGGCGGCCACCAGAGCGATCGCGCTGGGGATGGCAAGGGTCTCATAGCTGCCGGAAATGATGTGTTCCACACCCACCTTGCCGACGCCCAGTCCAGTCGCCAGCAAAACGATCCCCAGCAGCAGGGATGCGATGCACTCCATGCGCTCATGCCCATAAGGATGGTCGGAATCCGCTTCTTTCTTGGAGACCTTTACGCCGATCCAGGCGATCACCGTGGTGATCACATCGGAAAAGGAGTGGATCGAATCGGAGATCATGGCGCCGGAGTTGCCTGTGATCCCGGCAAACAATTTGAATCCAGACAGCACTGCGTTGCCGGCAACACTGACAAATGACATCTTACGGATTGCAGCCGCTTCATCCACGGCATTCCTGCGGGACACGGTGTCGGTCTTCTTTTTTACTGTGTTCATGGAAACTCCTCTTACTCATAGTGGATGATCAGGGATTGCTCTTATCCGCACACATTCAAAGTTCTCGTTTCCCCAAGTGAATATAAAAAGCACCTGCGGGGCATACAACTGTCCCGCAGATGCTTCATGTCTGCTGCCATTCTGGCCCGGCAAATGACCCGCTGGTCATCGCCTGTTCAGTTTGTACTGTTGAGCTTGCATTCCAAATGGAATGTAATGCAGTGCAAAGAGTGACTTCACTTTACCGAGAAAGCGGCTCTTTGTCAAGAATTCTCTCCCAAAAATCATGGGACAAACGGCTGGTTTTGTCGCAAAATGTAACACTAACAATGGAACTGAGGAAAAGTGTAACGCAAGCAGGGCTTTGCCCAATGAAACAATCTGATTTTATGATTACAATATTCCTCACATAAGACAGATAGGAGGATTTCACTTGACATTTCATCCGCTTTCGGGCTGGTTGTCCTGTTGGAGAGAGACTGCCCACGGGCAGTCCTTCCTCTTTTAAAAGGGGTCCGCCATGAGAAAACATCGTCCAAGGTGGTTTTATGCAGCAGCATATATCCTGGGTGGGGTCCTTTTGGGACTTGCTGTTGTTTTGGTCCTGCGTTCCGGCATTTCCTTGGACACACTCGTAACCTTCCCATCAAAAAATCCTCTTCTGGCCGCTGGCCTCCTTCTGTTGTGCTATGGACTGAAGAGCGCAACTATTTTCTTTCCTCTGCTCCTATTAGAAATGGCTGCTGGATATCTCTTCCCCACCATCACTGCCTTGGTCATCAATTCCCTTGGAATATGGATCGTACTGACCATTCCCTACTGGATCGGCCGCGCTTTAGGTCTCCGTCAGGTGAGCAAACTGACCCAGAAATATCCCAAATTTCAAACTATTATGGAAAAACAGCAGAACCATTCCCTCTTTCTCTGCTTTTTCCTGCGCGCTATCAGTTGTCTGCCCGGAGATCTTGTTACCATGTATCTGGGCGCTACCCACACCCCTTTTTTTCATAATCTTCTGGGAGGTACCCTGGGAATCCTTCCAGGAATGATATTGGCCACCTTTATGGGCCTCAGCATTCAGGATCCATCCTCGCCTGCCTTTTGGATCTCTGCGGCATTATCTGTTGGTTTGGCTGTTTTGTCGACCATGCTCTACTATATCTATCTGAAGCGACAAAAGGGAAAGGAGGGCCATGTATGAATCAGAAATGGTTTCGGCAACTATTTCGCCGACGGATTCTGGTGATCCTCCTGCTGGTCGCTCAGGCCGCATTTCTGATCCATCTGCTGGTCCGGGGCGGGCGGATCTCACAAACTTTAAATGCAGTACTGACGATCCTGAGCTTTTTAACGGCGCTGCATATTGTATCCAGGCGAGATAAGGCCGCCTATAAAACCGCCTGGGTCTTTCTGATCCTGCTCTTTCCGCTCTTTGGCGGACTGCTCTATCTCATGTTCCATTTTCAGGGTCCCACCCGCAGTCTAGCTAAAAAGGTCCGCACCGCAGAAACAGAGAATGCGGCGCAGTTTGCCCTGCCCGGGACCGGATATGATGCGGCCAAAGAATGCTTGGGAGAGCTGCTCCCTCAGGTGCGATACCTTCAGAACACTGCCGGCTTTCCCATTTACGATCACACCTCGGTACGCTACTTTTCACCCGGTGAAAGGCTTCTTGAGGCCCTGTTGCCTGCGCTGGAACAGGCAGAGCATTATATTTTTCTGGAATTCTTTATTGTGCAGGAGGGGCACATGTGGGACTCCATCCTGTCCATTCTGAAAGAAAAGGCCGCCCAAGGCGTCAAGGTACGCCTGATTTATGACGATATTGGCTGCTTTCTCCTGTTGCCGCAAAACTATCCCCAACAGCTGCGGGAATTTGGAATTGAATGTGTGCTCTTTAACCCCTTCCGCCCCTTTCTGACTGCCAAGCAGAACAACCGGGACCATCGAAAAATTATTTCGATCGATGGAAAAGTGGCCTACACCGGCGGAATCAATCTGGCCGATGAGTATATCAACGCTATCGAAAAGCACGGACACTGGAAGGACGCTGGAATTTTGGTGGAAGGCAAGGCTGCATGGAGTTTTACCATTATGTTTCTGGAGATGTGGCAGATCTGTACCGGGCAGCAGGAGGACTTTCAAATCTATTATCCCCGGTCAGAACAACTCTGTACCGTTTCGGGAGAAGGATTTGTGCAGCCCTACGCCGACAGCCCTCTGGACACGGAAAATGTGGGAGAGCACGTCTATCTTCAGATCCTAAATCAGGCCCAGAACTATGTTTATATCAACACCCCCTATCTCATTGTAGATGACAGCATGGTATCCGCTTTAACGCTGGCGGCAAAGCGCGGTGTGGATGTGCGGATTATTACGCCCCACCGCTGGGACAAGTGGGCCATTCACATGACCACTCGCTCCTACTATCGGGATTTGGTCTGCGCGGGGGTCCGGATCTATGAATATGAAAAGGGCTTTATGCACGCAAAGACCTTTGTATGCGATGACCGGGTTGCCACCGTTGGCACCACCAATTTGGATTTCCGCAGTTTGTATCTCCACTTTGAGTGTGGAGCGCTTCTATTCGGCAGTTCCGCGGTCCGAGACATCAAGCAGGATTTTCTCACCACTTTGCAGACTTGCCGTCCCATTCTGGAGAAAAACTGCCGCAGCAATTTCTTTGTGCATCTGTTTCAGGATATTCTCCGTCTGTTTGCACCGCTGATGTAACAGGGAAAAGAATTCTCCATGTTTGATACCCCAGAAAAACGGCGCACAACCTCGGGAAGCTACCAATCCAGCGGGAGCAAAACGCAGCTATCCATTTCCTCGGGTTTCTGTGCTGACGGTCAGGCGCAGGAATTTCTGTTACATTTGCTTCACCATCCAACGTTCTGATTTGGAGGAATCCTTTTTATGAATGTGTTCAGGGAAAGTGCAGCCCACGCTGTCTTATATATCGTAGAATCGATTATGGGCATTCTCCTGCTTGATCCGATTCAGTTCACTTCCAATGTACAGGGGGGTGCTGCTTATGTATATTGACTGGAAGTCCTGTGCCAGAATCGGTATCGCAGCGTTTCTTTTGTACCTATGTATTACCTATTGGTCTGTTTTTGCTGATTTGTTTCAAAACCTGCTTCAGGCCGCCATACCGCTGCTGCTAGGTTGTGTTCTTGCATATGCCATTAACATTTTGATGAGCTTCTATGAAGCACATTACTTTCCTCGGTCCCCCAATTCCGCTCTGATCAAAAGCCGCCGTCCGGTATGTATGTTGGCAGCTTTTCTTACCCTGGCTATTCTTCTGATTTTCATTGTCAAACTGGTGATCCCGGAACTGGTTTCCTGCATCAAACTGTTGGCGGGACAAGTCCCCACAGCCATCAACAACCTGCTTGCATGGCTGGAGACCAAAAACATAGTACCAGAGAACATCCTGGCTTCCTTGCAAACAGTGGATTGGCGAGCAAAGGCCCAGCAGATAATCACCTTTTTGACCTCTGGCATCAGCAGCGTCATGGGTGCGGCCGTCAGCGCAGCCGTCTCTGTATTCTCCGGTGCCGTAACTCTGCTGCTTGCCCTGATTTTCTCCATTTATCTACTGCTGGGGAAAGAAAAACTGGGAAGCCAGTTTCATCGACTGATGCTGCGGTATGTAAAGCCAGGCATCTATGTCAAGATGCGATACGTCCTCTCCGTTCTTAACGACTCATTTCATAAATATATTTTGGGTCAGTGTACCGAAGCTGTTATCCTGGGCGCGCTCTGCACCGCTGGTATGTTGGTTCTAAATCTTCCCTATGCCACCATGACGGGGGCTGTCATTGCCTTTACTGCTCTGATCCCTGTGGCAGGCGCTTATATCGGCGCGGGCATAGGTGCGTTTATGATCCTTACAGTCTCACCGGTCAAAGCAATTATTTTTCTCATTTTTATTGTTGTATTGCAGCAGTTGGAAGGAAATCTTATTTATCCCCGCGTCGTCGGCTCCTCCTTGGGACTCCCAGCTATCTGGGTGCTGACGGCCGTCACACTGGGCGGCGGCTTGATGGGGATTCCAGGAATGCTGCTGTGCGTTCCTCTGGCCGCAGCTTTGTATCGTCTCGTCAAAGAAGATGTCAATCGTTCTCAAACAAAGGAGTGTATAAAGGTATGAAAAATGAGAAGCAAAGTCCACAAGAAAGCATCTCTTTGACCGTTTATCCGTCCCATCTGATGCGCCATCTAGACAAGCGGCTGATGTCCTATAACATTGAGATGACAGAGGTGAGCGGCGGAACCTTCTGGAAGTCCTATACGGAGGAACAGATTGCCGGTACAGCGGAGTTTCCCTCGGTCACATCGTTCACCGATGTGACCGCCATGCCGGAGCTGATGGAGTATTATCCCCCCATCGATCTGCATAACAAGCGGCTGCGGGAGCTTACCAAGGCACTGGGTCCTGCCTGGATCCGTGTGTCCGGCACATGGGCCACCAAAACCTATTACGACTTTGAGGATGTGACCAAGGGGAAGGCACCGGATGGTTATAGCAGCGTCCTGACCCGCGAACAGTGGATGGGGGTTTTGGATTTTGCGTCGTATGTCGGCGCCAAGCTGCTGATCTCGGTCAGCAACTGCACTGGCGATCACCCCAACGGGGGACCGCTGGATCTGACCCAGGCAAAGAAGATCTTTGACTTCAGCCATCAATACGGTGTAGATATTGATGCCGTGGAATTTATGAATGAGCCAAATATACTGGAGCTGTCCGGCGCGCCCCAAGGCTATACCGCCGCGGACTATGCCCGGGACCAGGATATTCTATATAGATGGGTTCGCTCCCATTACCCCAACTGTCTTCTGGTCGGCCCATGTACCACCGGAGACCCTGCTGCCGCAGGTGCGGAGAACAAAGGGTTCGGGGCCGGAATCGCCAGTATGACCAAGACCTGTACCACAGAAGAGCTGCTGGCAGGTACTCAAATTCCTCTGGATGTGTTCAGTTATCACTATTACAATGGTGTCTCTGAGCGGATCGCCGGGACCATGCCAGCCGCCCACTGGCCCGCCCATTTGGCTCACAGCGATGCATATCTGGCCGTGGCTCCGGACTGTGCCAGAGCCCATACAGCACTCAGGGACAGATTTGTCCCCGGCGGGCAAATGTGGGTTACAGAATCCGGCGATGCCGGTGGAGGCGGAGATACCTGGGCCTCCACTTATCTGGACGTTCTGCGTACGCTGAACGAACTGGGCAGCTATGGCACCATTACCAATGGTGTTATCTTCCACAACACGTTGGCCTCTTCCGACTATGGTTTTCTGGAACACGGCACCTTTTTACCCCGCCCCAATTACTTCGCCGTCCTGCTCTGGAACCGGCTGATGGGAACTGCCGTATATGATTGTAGGGAGCTCAACCGGGAAAATATCCATATTTACTGTCATTCTCGAAAAGACGGAGCCTGCGGGGTGGTATATTTGATCATCAACAATTCCCTCACGGATACCATTTGTGTGACGATTCCCAAAGAAGCCCTGCGCTACACGCTGCACGCCCAAACGATGCGTTCTTCTACGATGCTACTGAATGGGAAAGAATTAACCATTTCAGGCACCTGCGGTATTCCTAAACTTACACCGGATCTGCAACCCCAGGGAACTGTTTGGCTTGCACCGGGCAGCTGTACTTTTCTTGTACTATAAAACACTTGTAAGGTCCGGCCTATGAATCGACATAGGCCGGACCTTTTGTTTGTTGCACACTAAAAAAGAGGAAATTCGCCACTGATGTGATCACAGACCTGGCCGCTATCCGGCTGGAGTGCAGTGTCCGCGACAGCGTAAACCTTCATGATTTGGACGAGTATAACACCCACTCCCGCCCCATTTGCGTCACCGCCACGGCAGATTTCGCCCAAGATCCCCTGTATGACCTCCAAGGACAAGGGGATCAAAACGATGGACAGAGATAGGGAGGCATTGCGGACCGAACTGTACGAGGCAACCGACTGCTTTCTTCAAGAAGATACTTTTCCGGAATTGCCTTTCTCGTCGGAAAACCGTATAATGACCACGAGAATATATAAGGGTGGGATGACGGTTATGGCGAGAGTATCCACGAAAGAGAATAAGAATATTTACCACAAAACACGGGAGGAGCTGCACCTGACCCGGGAAGCAGCCAGCGAACTTTTGGAATCCCTTGCGCCCGAGCGCATCGAGAAGATCGAGAACGAGCGCTGCCTGCCTCACCCGGATGAAGTGCTGGTCATGGCGGATAAGTACAAACAGCCCAGCCTCTGCAACTACTACTGTGCCAACCAGTGCCCCATCGGGCAGCAGTATGTGCCGGAAGTAAAAATCAAGGACCTGTCCCAGATCGTTCTGGAAATGCTGGCCTCTCTCAACTCTATGAACAAGCGCAAAGAGCGGCTCATTGAGATCACGGCGGACGGCATGATCAGCGAGGATGAGCTGACAGACTTCATCTTCATCCAGAAAGAGCTGGAGCGCATCTCCATCACAGTGGAGACGCTGCAGCTCTGGGCGGAGCGGATGCTGGCCACCGGTGCCATTGATGCCAAGCAGTACCATGCCTGCAAGGAACGACTGGAAACCGAGGAAAATTAAGCGAAACAATTTGCTGCCGCAGTGGAAATAGGCGCTCCTATTTTGCTGTATCTGTCCTGGTCGCTCCTCCGACGGAATGGTAAAATATCCCCATAAGCAGAGGGGCAGCACTCTGAGACCATGTACAGCGAGGTGATCCCAATGGACACAAAAGCGCGGATTCTGGCACTCCGTCTGATGGAGCGACTCCGGAACGATCCGGCTTATGCGCAGTCCTTGGGCGTGGAAGCCGCCCTGAAAAAGCGGCTTCCACCTTCTATCCACTCCCATCTCCAAACAGAGGTCCTCACCGTGCTGTGAAGCCCTTTTTTGCAAACTGGGAGGGTTTGATAATGAGAGATGAGATCTGTGTGTATCGGGGAAAGGAGGCAAAGAGTATGCGTCCTTATGACGAACAGCTGCGCGCTTTGCAGGCCCAGTGCGCCCGAAAAAAGAAGCTGGAAGCCACGGTGGCAGAGCTGCGTGCTCAGCGGGATACGTATACCGCCCGGACTCAGGAGCTGGAGCAGCAATGCCGGGAGGAACAGGCGGATGTGGACCGCCTGGAAGGGCGGAGCCTTTCCGCCTTCTTCTACCAAGTCATCGGAAAAATGGATGAGAAATTGACCCAGGAAAAGCGGGAGGCCTACGCCGCCCGGGTCAAATACGACGCCGCCGTCCGGGAGTTGGACGGGGTTAAGTGCGATCTGCGCAGGTCCGAGGAGGAGCTGGATTCCCTCCGGGACTGCGAGCAGCGCTATGCCTCCCTGCGGCAGGAAAAAACACAGGCGGTCAAAGCGGCCGGCGGCAACACGGCGGAAGAGATCCTGACCCTGGAGGAGCGGTCGGCCTATCTGGAGAGCCAGGTGCGGGAACTGGAAGAGGCCTGTGCCGCCGGGCAGGCCGCGCTGGTCACTGCGGACCAGATCGCCGACAGCCTGCAGAGCGCGGAAAGCTGGGGCACCTGGGATCTGGTGGGCGGCGGCCTGTTCGCCGACCTGGCAAAGCACGACCATCTGGATAAGGCCCAGGCATCTGTGGAATCTCTTCAGTCTCAACTGCGCCATTTCAAGACGGAGCTGGCCGATGTGACCATCACCGCCGATTTTCAGGTCAGTATCGACGGCTTTCTGCGGATGGCCGACTACTTTTTTGACGGTCTCTTTACCGACTGGGCCGTGCTGGATCAGATCCATCAATCCCAGGCCCAGATTCAGGATACCAGAAATCAGATCTGCGGCGTACTGGGCCATTTACAGACTCTGATGGACCAGGCCACCGCGGAGCGGGACAGTCTCCAGCAGGAAA
Organism: Pseudoflavonifractor gallinarum; assembly: GCF_014982855.1. Lineage (GTDB taxonomy): Bacteria > Bacillota > Clostridia > Oscillospirales > Oscillospiraceae > Pseudoflavonifractor_A > Pseudoflavonifractor_A gallinarum. Next base: position 32,186 of record NZ_JADCKF010000010.1, read on the forward strand.
TCACACGCCTGGTAGACAGTGTACCCATGTGAGCGGACCGCATATGAAACAGTTTGAAAGAAGGATCGACAACCCGATGGACGACGACGCAGGAGCACAGAAGCTTCACGTACTCTGGATCGACTGGACAAACCACATCGTATCCTTTCACGAGGAAATGGGATATGAGCGTTTGGAATTTGCCACCCGTAAAGACAAGATGGAATATGTCTTTCAGAAAGGGGCCAGCGGTTTTCGCATCCAGTGAATCGGTCCGTTGATCGGAATACAATAGAACGAGGAGAGATCCATGAACTTTGTCATTGAACACCTCTCAAAGCGCTTTGAGCTAAAAACGGTTTTGAGGGATATTGATTTTACCTTTCAGGAGGGGAAGATCTACGGCCTGCTGGGGCGGAACGGCGCCGGCAAGACAACCCTTTTCAATTGTCTCAACCGGGATATGAAAGCAGACGGCGGCACCTTTTACCTGGAGGAGGACGGGGTGCGCCGGGATGTGGCGGCGGAGGACATCGGATATGTGCTCTCCACCCCCACGGTCCCCGAATTTCTGACCGGGCGGGAGTTTTTAAAGTTCTTTCTGGACATCAACAGGGCCTCCATCCAAAGTCCCAAGTCCCTGGATGAGTACTTTGACTGGATGAGCATTGCGCCGGAGGACCGGGATAAGCTCCTCAAGGACTATTCCCACGGCATGAAGAACAAGATGCAGATGCTCGTCAACATCATCGCCCAGCCCAAGATCCTGCTGCTGGACGAGCCGCTGACCTCTCTGGATGTGGTGGTGGCTGAGGAGATGAAGCAGCTGCTTCGCTCCCTGAAGGACGGCCGGATCACCCTTTTCTCCACCCACATTCTGGATCTGGCCCTGGACCTCTGTGACGAGATCGTGCTGCTCAGTCACGGAACCCTGGAAGTGGTGGAGAAGTCCAATCTGGACGATCGGGAATTCAAAGAACGAATCATTGCAGCGCTGAAAGAGGAAACCTATGCTTAACACACTGCGGCTGTCCTTTTCTCTGAAAAACACCTATCGGGTCAACAGCATTCTCTATTCCCTGCGGCAGATCCCGCTGCTCAAATCCCTCCTCCCCGCCGCCCTGTATCAGGTCCGGGGACTCAAGATCTTTGCCAATGTCCTGTCCCTGCTCTGGGAGCTGGTCTCCATTTTTCTCTTTAAGGCCCTCTACTTTCTGGCGATGGTATGGGGTCTGGGACTTCTCTATCAGAATGTGCCGTCCCCGCTCTCCTTTCTGCACATTCTGCTCTTTCTGACGCTGATCGGTTCCTATATGAACACCAGTCTCTTTGTGCCCACCCGGGACAAGTATTACGCCATGATCCTCCTGCGGATGAATGCCCGCTCCTACACACTGGTCCATTACGGCTATGCGCTCCTGAAGACGGTGGTGGGTTTCCTTCCCTTCACCCTTCTACTCGGGCTGGAGCGGGGTGTCCCCCTGTGGCTGTGCCTGCTGCTTCCCTTCTGTGTCGCAGGGGCCAAGCTGTCCGTGGCCGCTTACTCCCTGCGGGATTATGAGAAAAACGGCTCCGTCCACAAGGAAAATAAGCTTCAGAAACTTGTCTGGCTGCTGACGGGAGTGCTGTTGGTACTGGCCTATCTGCCGCCCGCTCTCGGGTTCGTCCTGCCCCTGGCCGTTTCCGCCGGACTGTTTCTGATCTGGATCCCGGCAGGCCTGGTGAGCCTGCGCCAGGTGGTGAACTTCCGGTATTACCGGGAGATCAACCAGGAGCTTCTCTCCCAGGTGCCCACCCAGATGGACTCGGCCAAGAAGGCCACCAAAGCCGCCAGCGAGAAGGCCATCTCCGCGGATACCTCCATCACCAGCCAGAAAGTGGGTTTTGAGTACCTCAACGAGCTGTTCATCCAGCGGCACCGGAAGATTTTATGGCGCTCTTCTCTGCGCATCGCCGGTATCTGCGCGGTGCTCTGCTGCGGGGTACTGCTGCTCATGGAGCTGCTCCCAGAGGCCAAGGCCAACATCCATCAGTCCGGGATGACCTGGCTGCCCTACTTCGCCTTCATTCTCTATTTCATCAACCGGGGTACCGGCTTTACGCAGGCCCTCTTTATGAACTGCGACCATAGTCTGCTGACCTACTCCTTCTACAAGCAGCCCGGATCGATCCTCAAGCTCTTTCAGATCCGCCTGCGGGAGATCATGAAGATCAACGCAGTTCCCGCCCTGGTGCTCGGCGTGGGGCTCGTCCTGATCCTCTACGCCTCCGGCGGGACGGACAATCCCCTCAACTATGTGGTGCTTCTGGCCTCCATTCTGTCCATGAGCCTCTTCTTCTCCATCCACTATTTGACCCTCTACTACCTGCTGCAGCCCTACACAGCGGGAACCGAGATGAAAAGCGGGACCTACCGCATCGCAATGGTATTGACCTATGTGGTGTGCTATCTCATGATGGATCTCCGGCTTCCCTTACTGGTGTTCGGCGTGGCCTGCATCGTCTTTTGCGTACTGTACTCCATGGTTGCCTGTATCCTGGTCTACAAATTCGCTCCGCAGACCTTCCGGCTGCGTACATAAGCCGCCATCGAATTCTTCTTGCGGGGCAAACACATCCTTCCTCATGGCATTTCCCCGCCTGCTGTGCTATAATTTCTGCAATAAGGCAAAGAAGGAGCAGCAAGTATGATTCGAGATATCTGCAAGGATGAAACCTTTCTGGCCCAAAAGGCGGAACCTGCCACGCCGGCGGACCTGCCCGTCGCCGCCGACCTGCTGGAGACCCTGGAGCACCACAAAGCGGGCTGCGTAGGCATGGCGGCCAATATGATCGGCGTGAACAAGCGCATCATCGCCTTCGACAACGAGGGTACCTATATGGTCATGTTCAACCCGGAGATCGTCAAACAATCCGGTCCCTACGACGCGGAGGAGGCCTGCCTCTCTCTCACCGGCACCCGCCCGGCCAAGCGCTGGAAGTCCATCAAGGTGCGCTGGCAGAATGAGAAGTTCCAGGAGCGGCTGAAAACCTTTACCGGCTGGACGGCCCAGATCATCCAGCACGAGATCGACCACTGCGAGGGCATCCTCATATGAAAAAGTGTAAAATCACCGTCATGCGCATCACCCGCTATGAGGACCTGATGGCCCAATATGAAAACCCCATTTCCCACGCCTGTGACATGGCGGTGGGGCAGACCTTCGTTGCCAACGGCTGGGAGAGGCCGAAGGGCTTTTGTCCCAGCGCCTGGGACACCCTCTCCCCGTTTGTGCTGGCCCTGAGCCACGGCGCGGAAAACTTTTACGATGGCTGGATGAAGAACCCCAAATCCGCCATGCTCTCCTGCAACGACGGCTTCCGTCCGGTGAGCTTCCTGGTGGAGGCCCTGGACGAGGATGCAGACTGAGGAGGTTATACGATGTTTGGACCGAACCCGGATGCTGTCCACCCCAACGAACACATTCCCAGCGTCTGCTACATCAAGAATGTCATCACCCGCTCCAATATCGAGGTGGGCGACTACACCTATTATGACGACGCAGCCACCGGAGGCAAGGACTTCGAGGCCCATGTGACCCACCACTATGACTTCATCGGGGACAAGCTGATCATCGGAAAGTTCTGTGCCATCGGCAAGGGGGTGGAGTTTGTGATGAACGGGGCCAACCACCGCATGGCCTCGGTCACCACCTACCCCTTCAACATCTTCGCCCACGGGTGGGAGAAGTGCACGCCCACCCTGGACGAGCTGCCCTTCAAAGGGGATACCGTGGTGGGCAACGACGTGTGGATGGGGCAGAATGTCACTGTATTGCCCGGCGTCCACATCGGCGACGGGGCCATCATCGGGGCCAATTCCGTGGTGGCCGGCGACATCCCGCCCTACACCATCGCGGCCGGAAACCCCTGCCGGGTGATCCGCCCCCGTTTTGACCCGGAGCTGACCGACTACCTGCGGAAGCTCCGCTGGTGGGACTGGGATGCGGAAAAAATCTTCCGGAACCTGGAGGCCCTGTGCAGCGGTGATCTCGCGCAGATCCGCCGCATCGAGCCGTGATGGGAGGAAACCGCATGAAACTTGCCATTCTATCCGACACCCATGGCCTGCTGCGGCCTGAGGTCGTAGAACATCTGAAAACCGCCGACGTCATTCTCCACGGCGGCGACATCAACAAGCCCAGTATCGTGGACGAGCTGCGGCAATACGCCCCTCTCTACATCGTCCGGGGCAACAACGACAAGGAGTGGGCCGAGCACATCCCCCACGACCTCACCGTGACCCTGGACGGCGTGACCTTTGCCATGGTCCACAACAAGAAAGAGGTCCCGGCGGACCTTTCCGGCGTGGATGTGGTGGTCTTTGGCCACTCCCACAAGTATGTGCAGGAGGAGCGGGACGGTATTCTCTGGCTCAATCCCGGCTCCTGCGGTCCCCGGCGGTTCCATCAGGAGATCACCATGATGATGGCGGAGCTGACGGACGGGAAGATTCAGGTGGAAAAGGTCATCATTCCCCATGAAGTGAAATGAGAAATCCCATTTGACCACACAAAAAGCGCCCGGAGCTTGAAAACTCCGGGCGCTCTATTTTCATTCCAGGATCGTCCCGTCCAGCAGCAACGTCTGCCGCGGGGCGTACCCGAGCTCCTTGAAGTCGGAGAACAGACACTCGATGCGGGTGGGCCGGACACGGATCAGGTGCATGGGGCTCTCCAGCTTGCGCAGAAATTCCAGGGAGAGCTTTTTCCATGTGGCGTGGGCGTTGTAGGCTTCGCTGAACGGCTCCACCAGCTCGGCCAGGCCCATCACCTGCATCCCATGGAGCTTTCCAAAGCCCTCATACCGGTCATAAATGGCCAGGCACACATGGGGGTTGCTCTGAAGGCCGATGAACTTTTTCCCTCCCTCGCTGAACATCCAGAAAGCGCCGTCGTGCCAGCTGTATTCAATGGGGGTACAGCGCACATAGTCCCCGGTCCCGGTGGCCAGGGCACAGGTGTTGTTGGACTGGATATACTCCTCCACCATGGCCCGCAGTTTGCCCTGCTCCATCCGGACGCTGACCGCGTCCTTTTCCTCCCAATAGCGGGCAGCGGCCTGATATGCCTCGTCTGTCATACACATCCCTCCCAGTCTGCTTTTCTTCAGTATAGCACACAGCTGGAGAAAATGTCAGGAATCCGGGCGAAAGTGACCGCTTTCCCTGGTAGATTTTTGGCCGCCCGGACGGTATACTGAAATGCAGAAACCGGAACGCAGGAGGAACATGCCATGAGTTTGGGAAGCAGCTTATACCACGCCCGGAAAAAGAGCGGGCTGTCGCAGGAAAATGTGGCCGAAAAACTGGGGGTGAGCCGCCAGACCATCTCCAAGTGGGAGACCAATGAGACCCTGCCCGACATCCGCCAGTCCAAGGGGCTGGCCATGCTCTACCACATGACCCTGGACGAGCTGATCGAGTACGACTTTGACGAGCAGCAGGCCCAGCAGATGATCGACAGCGTCAGCGACGAGGCCCAGGCCCGGATCGACTGGAACAAGGTGTGGAGCAAGAAGTACCCGGTGCTCTCCACCTACCATCAGAGGGTGCGCATCAACGACTATGCCCCCGCCCTGCAGGAGATGCTCACCCAGCTGCGGGTAGACTACGGCTACAATCACACCGACGCCTTACTGGTGCTCAAGGACATTCTCGCCCGGGTGTGGAAGGGCCAGATGTGAAAAATACACTTCCCCCATTCTGTGCGGCCCATAGGCTGTCACAGGATGGAGGGAGTCTCTTGTTTGATGGCTCGCCCGCAGGCTTATTTCATGTTACTTCGTGCGAACTCTTGCGCGGATCTCTCGCTTGACCTTCTCCAGGTCCGGATCGCACAGCAGGGGCAGGACCTCCACCAGCTCCTCCGGCTCCAGATCCCACCACCGGAATTGCAGCAGCAGGCCGGTCAACTCCTCGTCAAACCGGTTCTTGATGAACTTCGCCGGATTTCCTCCAAACACCGTGTAGGGCGGGATGTCCCGGACCACCACGGAACAGGCGGCCACGATCGCGCCGTCGCCGATCCGGACACCCGGCATGATGACGCACTCCCGCCCGATCCAGACGTCATTTCCGAGCACGGTATCCCCTTTTCGGGGGAGCTGGTCCAGGTGGGGCGGGGTGTTCTCCTGCCAAGCTCCGCCGAACACATGGAATGGATAGGTCGTAACGCTGCTGATGCGGTGGTTGGCCGGCCCCATGATGAACTTTGTGCCCGAGGCGATGGCGCAGAACTTCCCGATGATGAGATGGTCCCCAAACTCCGGGTAGTTAAAGAGCACATTGTTCCGTTCGAATCCGGTTGGGTCTTCCGAATCGTCGTAATAGGTATAGTCCCCGATGGAGATATTGGGGGCCTTGACCACATTTTTGATAAAGCAGGAGGTCTTATATTCATTTGGAAAGACCTGATTGGGGTCTGGTATCTGATGCATGCCTGTCATCCTTTCTTATGTTTCGATCACATCCTTCCTCCGGCATCCTGGGGTGGCAACCGCCCGTTTTTTTCTGATTTCTTTCATTCTTGTACACTCCTGTGCGGATGGTTCGGCATCGCCCGTCAAACCATCATGCTCTCAAAATCTGCTCCATGGATTTTCCCTTGGCCAGCTCGTCCACCAGCTTGTCCAGGTACCGGATCTCCCGCATCAGGGGGTCCTCGATCTCCTCCACCCGGACGCCGCACACCTTACCGGTGATGAGGGTACGGTTGGGGTTCAGAGCGGGGGCGTTGCGGAAAAAGTCCCCATAGCTGGTGTCGGACTCCTCCAGCCGGGCAATCTCCTCGGCCGTGTATCCGGTGAGCCAAGCGGTCACCTGGTCTACCTCTTCCCTGCTGCGGCCCTTCTTCCCGGCCTTATTGACCAGGAGCGGATAGAGCTTGGAAAAGGGCATCTGTGTTACATCGGTGCGGGGCATAAAAATACCTCCCTCCATTTTGTGCTTTCATCATACCATACGCACTTACCCCTGACAACCAGATTGGTTCTGGCCCTCGGACAGTATAAAAAACCGGCACTGCAACTCGCAGTGCCGGCTGGATGGTGAGAATGATCAGAAGGTAACCGTGCGGCTGGGCTCGGTAAAGGAAGAGAAGGTCGCAGTGGCTTCCGTCAGGGCAAAAATCATGGTGTTCCCGTCACCCGGGGCATACATGGCGCGGAGATCGGGATAGGCATCCAGCATATGTTCCTGAGCCGCCACTTCGGGCACTTCCACAGCCTTAGCCGCCAAACGCAACCAACGCTGTCCATCAAAGGCGCAGATCTCCACCTTCGGATTTTCCAGCATCTGCCGCGCAATATCCTTTTTCCGTCCAGTCTGGATGGTGAGCTGGCCCTGGTACAGATCCACGGTGCCGAAGGGGCGTACCCGAGGCTGATCTCCGTCCATGGTAGCCAGATAATAAGTGCCGCAGGTTTTCAGGAATTTGTAGACTTCTTCCATGGAATATCCCTCCTTGTTTTTCTCCATTGTATACCCCTGCTTCTCCACCGTCAACATCCCCAGACAGCGCCGGAACGGAAAATCCTTGACAAGAGCGCCCAAACCGCTATAATGAACAGTGTTCATATTGAGGTGATCGGATGAATACCATTGTCACATCCAAAGAGGAGATCCTGAAGACCAGCCGGGAGCTGATCCGCCGGGAGGGCTGGTCGGCGATCAGCATCCGCTCGGTGGCGGCGGCCTGCGGAGTATCGGTTGGATCCATTTACAACTATTTCGATTCCAAGGCCGCCCTGATGGGCGCCACGGTGGAGAGCGTCTGGTGTGAGATCTTCCACCGTCCGGAGGACGGGGCCGTGTTTCAGGACACCCAGGCCTGCATTACCTGGCTGTACGGGCGGATGGAGTACGGCTGCAACGAGTATCCTGGTTTTTTCACCCTCCACTCCCTGGGCTTCCTGGGCGAGGACAAATCGGATGGAAAACGACGGATGCAGCAGACCTGGCAGCATATTTTAGCGGGGCTGTGTTCCGTCCTGCGGCGGGACCGCAGAGTCCGTCCTGACGCCTTTACCGAGGCCTTTACCGCGGAGAAATTTGCGGACCTCCTGTTCTCTCTGATGCTGTCCGCCCTGCTGCGGCAGGATTACGACCCTGCGCCGGTACTGGAGATCGTCCGCAGGACCCTCTATTAAAATTCCCACTCTGCCGTGGGAATTTTATATCCACGAAATTGAACATCGTTCACCAAAAGGAGGACCCAAATGAAAGTAAAACGGAATACGCTGCTGCTGCTCGCCTGTCTGGTGTGGAGCGCGGCGGGCTTCAATATTCTCCGCATCGGTCTGATGGCCTATCCGCCCTATCTTACGGTGGTGAATTATCTGCTGTCTGTGCTGGTTTTTGTCGTGTTCCAGCGGTTTATCTTCGGAAAGCTGGTGAAAAAGCACACGGCCAGGATCATTTCCTACCTGGAGGAGCGGCACTTCTTCCTGAAATTCTTTGACGGAAAGGCCTTCGCCATCATGGCGGTGATGATGACCGGCGGCATCGGCCTGCGCGTGAGCGGATTGGCCCCGGAGCGGTTTATCGCCGTCTTCTATACCGGACTGGGCGCGGCCCTTCTGCTGGCCGGGCTGCTGTTCGGCCGAAACTTCGGCAAGGCGGTCTTTGCCGCATCCCCTGCAAAAAACAATATGGAGCAAAAAGGAGAATAAACCATGCAGGCAATTATGGAAACACTGTTTGATGCCGTCTATCTGATCTCCGTCATTACCATCGGGGTCCGGATGATCCAGGGCAGCAAGGGAAATCGTCAATTCCGGCTGTTCGGTCTCATGGCGGTGGTGCTGGGCGCGGGCGACGCCTTTCATCTGATCCCCCGTGCGGTGGCTCTGTGCACCACGGGCCTGGAGCACTATACCGTTCCGCTGGGGCTGGGCAAATGGATCACCTCGGTCACCATGACCATCTTCTATGTCCTGCTCTACTATGTGTGGCGGCAGCGGTACCGCGTACAGGGACAGAGTGGCCTCACCGCCGCGGTGTACGTCCTGGCGGGGCTTAGAATTTTCCTGTGCATGATGCCCCAGAACCAGTGGCTCAGCGCCGACGCGCCCCTCTCCTGGGGCATCTACCGCAACATTCCCTTTGCCCTGCTGGGCCTTCTGGTGATCGTGCTCTTCTACCGCAGCGCCAAGGCTCAGGGGGACCGGGCCTTCCGCTGGATGTGGCTGACCATCGTGCTGAGCTTCGGCTTTTACATCCCGGTGGTGCTGTGGGCGGACGCCATCCCCATGATCGGGATGCTGATGATCCCCAAGACCTGCGCCTATGTCTGGACGGTGCTCATCGGGTACTTTGCCATGAAGCAGGAGTGCAAATAAAGGAGAATCCGGTATGAAACGATATAGCAACACGGCTTTGGTGTACGCCATCCTCGCCATGGTGGGCGGCGTATTTTATCGGGAGTTTACCAAGTTCAACGGCTTTACCGCCAGAACGACCCTCTCCATGGTACATACCCACTACTTCCTTCTGGGTATGGTGTTTTTCCTGCTGCTGCTTGTGCTGGAGAAAAACTTTTCCTTCACGGGAGCCGCCACCGGGCAGGTACTGGCCGTCTATCACGTGGGTCTGAATCTGACCGCTGTGATGCTGGCCGTCCGGGGTGTGATCCAGGTGCTGGGAAACACCCTTTCCTCCGGCGTGAACGCGGCCATCTCCGGCATGGCCGGGATCGGCCATATCCTGCTGGGCGTCAGTCTGGTGCTGCTGCTTCTGCAAGTCAAACGCAGCGTACCGGCGGCGCAGGGATAAGAACATAAAAGATTGGAATGGGGGCTGGTGCGGTGCATCAGCCCCCTCTCTGTTCTCTTTTCTGCCAGCACAGGGGTGCAGGAACAAAACTTTCAGTTGATGGTTTCCATAAAATTATGTATGATGGATTTGAAGCAGGATCTCCGATTCCCCTCCCCATGTCATGAAAAAACGAAATCTGCCCGGCCGTGTGGCAGGGGGGCTTTCTCCACTCGCCAAGAGAAATGCCCTTTGCCCTGGCTGCTGCACCTGGAGTGTTGTTTGCGTAAGGAGGAACGCCAAATGGAAGGAGCGAAGTTTCCAGCCATACTGCGGGAGCATTGGTACTTGATTTCCCTGGCGATTGGCATACTGCTGCTGCTCGGCGCCATTCTGAATTGGAATTGGCTCTGCGATCCCACCGGCAAGCCCGAATCCCATCGCTATAGCCGCGGCTCCCGGCGGGCGATCTTTTTCCTGTTGGGGATCGTGCTGATCGTGTCCAGCCTCTGGCGCTGTCTGCTGACGCTGTGAGGGCAGATCCGCCGGGGTTGACGCATGCCGCAGACAAGCTCTGCGGTACCGATCGAATCACAACGAACACCATTCAGCGAGGTTATCATGATCGAAATCAAAGGAAAATACAACGAGGCCAAGATCTTCACCGACGTGGTGGACAGCGCCTCCATCGCACAGGTCCAGGAGCTGTGCAATCAGGAATTTGCGGCGGGCAGCCGCATCCGGCTCATGCCCGACATCCACGCCGGCGCGGGGTGCACCATCGGCACCACCATGACCATCACCGACAAGGTGGTGCCCAATCTGGTGGGGGTGGACATCGGCTGCGGCATGGAGACCGTGCGCATCCGGGAACGCCGGCTGGAGCTCCAAAAGCTGGACAAGCTGATCTATGAGAAGATCCCCTCCGGCTTCTCCATCCGGGACAAGGCCCACCGCTATTGCAGTGAGATCGACCTGGGTGAGCTGTGCTGTGCCCGCCACGTGGACCTTCTGCGGGCGGAAAAGAGCATCGGCACCTTGGGCGGCGGGAACCACTTTATCGAGGTGGACCGGGATGACGAGGGAAACCTCTATCTCGTGGTCCATTCGGGCAGCCGTCATCTGGGCGTGGAGGTGGCCAGCTACTACCAGGAAGAGGGCTACAAGGTCCTCAACCACACGGACGACGCCTCTCTCCAGGCCCTGGTCGCCCAGATGAAGGCGGAGGGCCGGGAGAAGGAGATTCAGAAAGAGCTGAAAAAGCGTAAGAATCTCAAGCAGACCAGTATTCCCAAGGCCCTGGCCTATGTGTCCGGGGCGCTGTTTGAGCAGTACATCCACGATATGAAGCTCGTCCAGCACTTTGCCATGCTCAACCGGCAGGCCATCATGGATGAGATCATCAAGGGCATGAAGCTCCATGTGGAGGAGCAGTTCACCACCATCCACAACTATATCGACACCGACGCCATGATCCTGCGGAAGGGGGCCGTGTCCGCCAAGGCAGGGGAACCGCTGCTCATCCCCATCAACATGCGGGACGGGAGCCTCCTCTGTGTCGGCAAGGGCAACGAGGACTGGAACTGCTCCGCCCCCCACGGGGCAGGCCGCCTGATGAGCCGGGCGGACGCCAAACAGTCCTTTACCGTGTCCGAGTTCAAAAAGCAGATGGCAGAGGTCTACACCACCTCGGTGAGCAAGGCCACCCTGGACGAGTGCCCCATGGCCTACAAGGGGATGCAGGATATTCTGGACAACATCGGCCCCACCGCGGATGTGGTAAAAATCATCCGCCCCATCTACAACTTCAAGGCCGGGGACGAGGAAGCGGTGAGGTGATGGAGCGGATTCTGGTGATTGGCTGCCCCGGTGCGGGAAAGAGCACTTTTGCCCGGGCCCTGCGGGATCTGACCGGCCTGCCTCTCTACTACCTGGACCAGATCTGGCACCGGCCGGATGGGACGCAGATCTCCCCTTCCGCATTTGACGCGCGTCTGTCCGAGATCCTCCGCCAGAAACGCTGGATCGTGGACGGCAACTATCTGCGCACGCTGGAGCTCCGGCTGCGGCACTGCGACACGGTATTCCTGCTGGATTATCCCCCTTCGGTCTGCCTGAGGGGAGCCGCATCCCGCATCGGCATGCCCCGTGAAGATCTCCCCTGGGTGGAGGAGGCCTTTGACCCGGAGTTCCGGCAGTGCATCGAGGACTTCCCACAGACGCAGCTGCCGCAGATCTACGCCCTTCTGGAACGGTACCAGGCGGGAAAGACGGTCTTTGTGTTCCGCCGCCGAGCGGAGGCCAGCCAATGGCTTCGCCGGCAAACTGGGCCCCACTACCCCAAGTAAAAGAGAAGCCCCCCATCCTGTGCCGGTCAGCCGGTGACACAGGTTGGGGGGCTTTGTCGTTTGACCGGAGGGGCGAAGAATCCCCTTTCTTGTGCAAATTTTATACTTGACTTTATCAAGTATATGGTCTATATTTGATCTTGTCAAATAAATGGAGGTGATCCCTTGTACAGCGACTCCTTTGCCTTTTCTATATCCGTACTACGAAAGCACTTTGTCGCCTACTGCTCCGAGAGAATGGCGGAGCTGGGCGTCACCTACAGTCAGCTCTTCATCCTCATCTATATCGGCAAGCGGCGGCAGTGCTCGCCAAAAGAGATCTCCGAATCCCTCAAGCTGGACGCCGGGCAACTGAACCGGACCCTCTCCAAGCTGATCGAGCACGGCTTTGTGGACCAGCGCAAGAACCCCATGGACCGGAGAGCCAATATCGTATGCCTGACCGAGCGCGGCAGCACGGTCTTTACGGCCAGCCGCTCCCTCTTTGCCGAGTGGGATGAACAGGTCCTCTCTCCCCTGGACGAAAACAGCCGACACCTGCTGATCGACCTTTTGAAGCAGATCACATTTTCTATGAATCACCACATGGAGGAATCAAATCATGAATAAACTCAATGCCTTTCTCGCGCTCCTGTCCGGAAACTTTGACAATGCGGAGCAGTTTGAAGCCAAAAAAGCGGACCAGCCCGACTTTCCCTACGCCCGGCATGTGAACACCGTCTGCAACGACAAGATCTCCCACCTGCCTGCGGATTTCCAGGGGGCCTTCCTGCTGGAGGAGAGCTACTACACCGCCAAGGGGAACACCCACGCCACCCCGCACCTGTTCCTCTTCACCGAGGAAGAGGGCGGCATCCGGCTGACCTCTTACGAGATTCCCGCCGGCTATGACAAAAATACCTTTACCTATCAGAATCTCCAGGAGATCGACTTCCGGGATCTGAAGCTGTCGGAGAAATTCACCCCCGCCCTGTATGTGGAGAAGGACGGCGTGTGGGAGGGCGGCAGCGTCAGCATGTTCTCCCCCGTGCTGAAATTCACCCTGTTCGAGCGCTTCTCGTCTCAGTGCCTGGAGGTCAGCGAGAGCATGGAGGTCAACGGCAAAAAGACCTTCGGGTATGATGAACCCATTCTCTACAAGCGCGCCGACTGATCCCCTCCCCCTCTTTGATGTCTTCCCCTCTCTTTTTTGCAAGCCTGCCAGAGGGCCCGACAGAACCCGGGCGCTCTGGCAGGCCTTTTTCTCGTCCCGCCGGCGGATAGAATAAATTTACGCCCCTGTTTACAGGTCCGCCCATATATCCTAAAATAGAAGTCCATACCACTTGGAAAGGAGCCATTCCCTATGGATATCTGGGAACGCATGTACCTGGCCGCACGGGAGCAGTATCACCCCACCCAGCTCTCCCCCTTCCTCTACGCCCACCATGTGGCCGCCGCCGTGGAGAGCGGAGACGGACGCATCTATACCGGTTTCTGCATCGAGAGCGCCTGCGGCGTCATGGACCTGTGCGCGGAACGGACCGCCGCACTCCACATGTACCTGAGCAGCGGGCAGACGCGGATCCGGCGGGTCCTCGCCTTCCGGGAGGCACCCCCCACAGAGGGCAGTGGGATGCCCTGCGGGGCCTGCCGGGAATTTCTGATGCAGCTCAATCCGCAAAATCGAGACACCGAGATCCTCGTGGACTATGCCAGCCGCCGCACCGTGCGTCTGGAAGAGCTGATCCCCGACTGGTGGGGCTGGAAGCGCTGACCTTCCCTCCCCCCTTTCGGCATTCCGCACGAAAACCCATCCCGGAGCACCCGGAAATTATATTGCGGATGTTGGAATTTCCCTTGACAAGAGGGGCAAAATCAGGTATCATCTTTTGTGTTGTAAAGCTCACGAACTTTACAAAGTGCCCAACCTTTACAAACCGGTTCTCAGAAGGAGGTCACGGAATGAAAAACCAGGCGTACCGCATGGCGATGCTGTTCGATTTTTACGGCGACATGCTCACGGACCGCCAGAAGGAATTCTATGACCTCTATTACAATGAAGACCTCTCCTTGGCCGAGATCGCCGAGAACTACGGCATCACCCGCCAGGGCGTCCGGGACGTGATCGTCCGGGCCGAGGCCATTCTGACCGAACTGGAGGACAAGACCGGGATCATCCGGCGCTTCCACAAGATGCAGGAGCAGTTCACCGACATTCAGACCGCCGTGGACCGCATCCGGCAGATCAACGAGGAGCGCCGCTATTACGATAACGGGATTGAGGGCAGCTGCAACGACATCCAGTCCATCCTGGACCAGCTCAGGCAGGAGTAATCTATGGCTTTTGAAGGACTCACCGAAAAACTATCCGCGGCGTTCAAGAAGCTGCGCGGCAAGGGCCGCCTCACCGAGGCCGACGTCAAGGAGGCCATGCGCGAGATCCGGGTTGCCCTGCTGGAGGCCGACGTCAACTTCAAGATCGTCAAGCAGTTCGTCGCCACGGTCACCGAGCGCGCGGTGGGCTCCGACGTACTGGAGAGCCTCACCCCCGCCCAGATGATCGTCAAGATCGTCAACGAGGAACTCACCAACCTGATGGGCAGCGAGGCTGCCAAGCTCAATATCTCCCCCAAGCCCCCCACCGTGGTCATGCTGGTGGGTCTCAACGGCGCGGGTAAGACCACCAACGGCGCCAAGCTGGCCGGCTACATGAAAAAGCAGCACGGCAAGCGTCCCCTTCTGGTGGCCTGCGACACCTTCCGCCCGGCGGCCATCACCCAGTTGGAAGTGGTGGGCGGTCAGCTGGACATCCCCGTCTTCCAGATGGGGCAGATCGATCCCATCGACATCGCCAAGGCGGGCATCGAACACGCCCGCAAGCACGGTAACGACATCGTATTCATCGATACCGCCGGCCGGCTCCACGTGGACGAAGAGCTCATGGAGCAGCTCAAGGACATGAAGGCCGCCATCTCCCCCGACGAGATCCTGCTCATCGTGGACGCCATGATCGGTCAGGACGCCGTCAACGCCGCCAAGACCTTTGACGAGGCGCTGGACATCACCGGCGTCATGCTCACCAAGCTGGACGGCGACGCCCGGGGCGGTGCAGCCCTCTCCATCAAGGCGGTCACCGGAAAGCCCATCAAGTTTGTGGGCGTGGGCGAGAAGCTGGACCAGATCGAGGTCTTCCACCCCGACCGTATGGCCTCCCGCATCCTGGGTATGGGCGATGTCCTCTCCCTGATCGAGAAGGCGCAGCAGAATTTCGACATGCAGAAGGCCGCCGAGCTGGAGCAGAAGCTGCGCAAGAACAAATTTACCCTTGCTGATTTCTATGAGCAATTGGCTCAGATCAAAAATATGGGCTCTCTGGCCGACATTGCCGGCATGCTGCCCGGCGTCAACGCCAAGGCGCTGGAGGGCGCCAATGTGGACGAGCGTGCCCTGGCCCGGACCGAGGCCATCATCCTCTCCATGACCCCCGCCGAGCGGGAAAACCCCTCCCTGCTGAACAACAGCCGGAAAAAGCGCATCGCCGCCGGCTCCGGTACCCAGGTGGTGGACATCAACCGTCTGCTCAAGCAGTTTGAGATGATGCAGCAGGTGACCAAGCAGTTCTCCGGCGGACGCATGAAGCGCAAGGCCGGACTGTTCGGCAAGATGAAAGGGATGAAATTCCCCTTCTGATCCCCGTTTGGTACGCGCACATGCGCTGACCATATAGAGATGTAGAATATGTTGGAGGTGAATCTACCATGGTTAAAATCCGTCTGCGTCGTATGGGCGCCAAGAAGGCTCCCTTCTACCGCATCGTGGTCGCCGACTCCCGCTATCCCCGTGATGGCCGTTTCATCGAGGAGATCGGTACCTACAACCCCCTGACCGCTCCCGCCGAGCTGAAGGTGGACGCCGAGCGCGCTCAGGCTTGGATCAAGACCGGCGCTCAGCCCACTGAGACCGTTAAGGCCCTGCTGAAAAAAGCCGGCGCCCTTTAATGGAGGTCCTTGGCCGCATGAAGGAACTGCTCACTTATATCGCCCGTAATCTGGTGGATCACCCCGACGCGGTGGCGGTCTCCGAGCACGAGGGCGATGGCGAGACCATCCTGGAACTCCGGGTCGCTCCGGAAGACATGGGTAAGGTAATCGGCCGTCAGGGCCGCATCGCCAAAGAAATCCGCACGCTGATGCGTTCGGTGGCCCAGCGTCAGGGCGGCAAGGTCTCGGTTGAGATCGTCGACTAACAAAAACGGCGGGGACTCCCCCGCTGTTTTTTTGTATCCAAACGCAAGGAGGAAAACCACCATGAAAAGCCAGTTTCTCGAAGCCGGACAGATCGTGAACACCCACGGCATCCAGGGCGAGGTGAAGATCGTCCCCTGGTGCGACTCCCCCGAGTTTCTCTGCGGCTTTGATACCTTTTATATTGACGGCGCGCCGGTGAAGGTCCGCGCCGCCCGGGCCCACAAGGGCAATGTCCTGGCCCGGCTGGAGGGCGTGGAGGATGTGAACGCCGCCATGCGCCTGAAAAGTAAGATCGTGGAGATCGACCGCTCCGGGATCGTGCTGCCCGAGGGCCGCCACTTCATCGCCGACCTCATCGGACTCACCGTGATCGACGACGACACCGGGGCCTCCATCGGCGTCATTGACGAGGTCCTCACCCCGCCCGCCCACGAGGTCTATGTGGTCAAGGGCGAAGGCAAGACCTATATGATCCCGGCGGTGGACGCCTTCCTCCGGGGCACCAACGTGGACGAGGGCTGGGTCCGGGTCCACCTGATCGAAGGGATGGAGGGCTAAATGTACCGCATCGATATCCTGACCCTGTTTGATCAGACCGTGGGCGACATGATGAACGAGTCCATCCTGGGCCGGGCCCAGGAGCGGGACCTCATCCGCATCGAGGCCCACCAGATCCGGGACTACACCCTCAACAAGCAAAAGCAAGTGGACAACTACCCCTACGGGGGCGGCCGGGGAGCGGTCATGCAGGCCGATCCTCTCTTCCGCTGCTGGGAGCACGCCAAGGCCCTGGGTGAGGGGCCGGTGCGTACCATCTACCTCTCCCCCTGCGGCAAGACCTTTACCGAGGCTGACGCCCGCCGGCTCAAGGAGGAGTACAACCACCTGATCCTGGTCTGCGGCCACTACGAGGGCATCGACGAGCGCTTCATCGAGGAGTGCGTGGACGAGGAGATCAGCCTGGGCGATTTCGTTCTCACCGGCGGCGAGCTGCCCGCCATGTGCGTGGCCGACGCGGTGGCCCGCTTGGTCCCCGGCGTGCTGGCCGACCCCGAGTGCTTTGAGGATGAGAGCCACTGGAACGGCATGCTGGAGTACCCCCAGTACTCCCGTCCCGAGGAGTGGCACGGCCGCAAGGTTCCGTCCATCCTCCTCTCCGGGCACCATGCCAACATCGCAAAGTGGCGGCGCAAGCAGTCCATCCTCCGCACCCGAGACCGGCGCCCTGATCTCTACGCCAAGCTGGATCTGAGCTCCAAGGCCGACCAGAAGCTGCTCCGGGAGATCGCCGAGGAGGAGCGCCAGCGTCTGGAGACCGCTTCAGACCCGGCGGAGCCCGATTCCCAGGCGTAGCGCGCCAAGTCTCAGCTCCTTTCCCTTTACTTTTTCCGCCCGGCGTGATACAATGGCTCCATACTCCGAAATATAATTTTCAAAATGATATCAAGGAATGGTTCACATGAGTTTTAAAATTATTGTTGACAGCTGCTGCGACCTCACTCCCGCGCTGCTGCACAATTCCGCCTTCTGTAAGGTTCCCCTTACGATTCAGGTCGGGCCCCATACCTTTGTGGATGACGACACCTTCGATCAGGCCAACCTGCTCTGGCGGATGAAGGAGAGCGAGGAGGCCCCCAAGACCTCCTGCCCCTCCCCCGCTGCCTATCTGGAGGCCTTTGACTGCGGGGCGGACGACATCTATGTGGTCACCCTCTCCGCCCTTCTCTCCGGCTCTCACAACAGCGCGGCGCAGGCCCGGCTCATGTTCCTGGAGGATCATCCCGGGGTGCGCATCCACATCTTCAACTCCTGCTCCGCTTCTTCCGGCGAGGTGCTGGTGGCCCTCAAGGTGCTGGAGCTGGCCCAGTCCGGTCTGGACTTCAACGCCGTGGTCCAGCAGACCTCCCGCTTCATCAACGAGATGGGGACTCTGTTCGTGCTGGAGACCCTGGATAACTTGCGGAAAAACGGGCGCCTGACCCGTCTTCAGAGCCTGGTCACCGGGACCCTGAAGATCAAGCTGCTCATGGGCGCCACGCCGGAGGGCGAGATCTGCAAGCGCGGGCAGGCCCTGTCCATGAAGCAGGCCCTCTCCAAGATGGTGGAACTCATGGCCAAGGACCCGGCCCACAGCGGGCGGACCCTCTGCATCACCCACTGCAACTGTCTGGAGCGTGCCTTCCAACTCAAGGAGATGGCGCTGAAGAGCTGCAAATTCGGTGAAATCCTCATCTGCGAGACCGGTGGAATCTCCACGGTCTACGCCAATGACGGCGGCATTGTGGCCGCCTATTGATCGGCCGGTCAGCGGGCTGCTCTGTCGGAACGGGACAGAGCGGCCCGCTCTCTTTTTCTCCCGGGCGGGGACTTGACTTTTCCAAACGCAGACGGTACGATAGTATCACCAACTTTTTCCGGGAGGTTTTTACAGATGGAACTTCAGGACTGTATCCGAACCCGCCGCAGCGTGCGGAAATTTACCGATGAGCCGGTCAGCCATGCCCTGTTGGAGCAGGTCATTTCTCTGGCTGCCTGGGCGCCGTCTTGGAAAAACACGCAGATCAGCCGCTACATCGCCATTGAGGACCCGGCGGCCCTCCAGACGATCTGTGAGAAATATGCCGCTTTCAACGGCCGCATCATCGGCGGATGCAAGACCCTGATCGCCCAGACCTTTGTGAAAAACCGCTCCGGCTTTGAGCGGGACGGCTCCTTCTCCACCGACCGGGAGGGGGGCTGGCAGTACTATGACTGCGGCATCGCCGCCCAGACCCTGTGTCTGGCCGCCCATGACCTGGGCCTCGGCACCGTGATCATGGGTATCTTTGACCGCAAGGGGCTGGAGGAATTCCTCCAGATCCCGGAGGATCAGGAGCTGATGGCCCTGATCGCCATCGGTCATCCCGACGGCGAGGCCGTCGCCCCCAAGCGCAAGGATGTGGAGACCCTCCTCTCCTACCGCTGATCGAAACAAAAACATGCCCGAAGGGCCCGCTGTCTGCTCGCTGGAGCAGGCGGCGGGCCCTGTTCTGTCTTCCCCCCGCCTTGACGGCGCTTTTCCCCTCAGGTATACTGTTCTTACTCATTTTCGCAAGTTTGTAATGAAATTTAAGGTGGTAGCAAATGGATCTCTGTAATCTGAAAGACATCAAGGCCCTGCTGGCACGGCACGGCTTTCACTTCTCCAAATCCATGGGACAGAACTTCCTCATCGAGAGCTGGGTGCCCCAGCAGATCGCCGAGGCCTCCGGTGCGGGCCCGGGGGTGGGCGTGATCGAGGTGGGCCCCGGCATCGGCCCCCTCACCGTCCAGCTGGCCCAGCGCGCCGACAAGGTGGCCGCCGTTGAGCTGGACAAGAGCCTCCTCCCCATCCTGTCGGAGACTCTGGCCGACTTCCCAAATGCGGAGGTCATCCCCGGGGATGTGATGAAGCTGGACCTGCGCGCCCTGGCGGAATCCCATCTGGCGGGACTCACCCCCATGGTGTGCGCCAACCTCCCCTACAACATCACCACACCGGTGATCACCTCCTTCCTGGAGGCAGGGTGCTTCTCCGCCATCACCGTCATGATCCAGCGGGAGGTGGCCCGGCGGATCTGCGCCGCCCCCGGCTCCTCCGACTACGGCGCGTTCTCCGTGTTCTGTCAGTACTACGCTGAGACCGAGCTCCTCTTTGACGTGCCCCCGGAGTGCTTCCTCCCCGCGCCCAAGGTGACCTCCGCCGTGGTGCGTCTGGTACCCCGGAAGGCCCCTCCCCAGACGCTGGTGGACGATAAGACTTTCTTCCGGGTGGTCAAGGCCGCCTTTGCCCAGCGCAGGAAGACCTTACTGAACAGCTTAAGCAGCAGCGGAGGATACTCTAAGGATCTCTTACGCTCTGTTTTGGCAGAATGCGGGCTGGAAGAGACCATCCGAGGCGAACGCCTTGGAATTGATGCCTTCGCGGAGCTGGCTTTCCGCCTGCAAAGCAATTCCAAACAGTCTTAATATAATTCTTAGTATCTATTTTTACTATTTAAGGTGCTCCATCTACCCCTTTTCACTCTCTTTAGTGCGGTAGAGAAAAAGAGCTTGTTTTTTCTCCCCCAATCCTGTAAAATAAAACCAAAGCATTTTCGAGGGGGTATTCTCTATGGCACCTACGAAGAATCGTGCGGTCCTGGACTGGATCGCTGATATGGCCGCAATGACCCAGCCCGATCAGATGGTCTGGATCGACGGCAGTCAGGAACAGATCGACGCGCTCCGGGCCCAGGCCTGCGCCACGGGCGAGCTGGAAAAGCTGAACGAGGAGCTTTTGCCCGACTGCTACCTGCACCGCACCGCAGTTAACGATGTGGCCCGCGTGGAGGACCGCACCTTTATCTGTTCCCGCCGGGAAGAGGACGCGGGCCCCACCAACCACTGGATGGCGCCCGATGAGATGTATGCCAAGCTCCGCCGCCTCTATACCGGCGCCATGAAGGGGCGCACCATGTACATCATCCCCTACTCCATGGGCGTGGTGGGCTCTCCCTTTGCCCAGTACGGCATCGAGCTGACCGACTCCATCTATGTGGTGCTCAATATGTGCATCATGACCCGGGTGGGCAACGCCGTTCTGGAGGCGCTGGGCGACTCCCCCGACTATGTCAAGGGACTCCACGCTAAGGCGGACCTGGACCCGGAAAACCGCTACATCGTCCACTTCCCCGAGGACAACACCATCATGTCGGTCAACTCCGGCTACGGCGGGAACGTGCTCCTGGGCAAGAAGTGCTTCGCCCTGCGCATCGCCTCCTACCTGGGCCGGAAGCAGGGCTGGATGGCCGAGCACATGCTCATCCTGGGCGTGCAGAATCCGGCGGGCGAGGTCCGCTACCTGGCCGCCGCCTTCCCCTCCGCCTGCGGCAAGACCAACCTGGCCATGCTCATCCCGCCCGAGCACTACCGGAAGGCGGGCTGGAAGGTCTGGTGTGTGGGCGACGACATCGCCTGGATCCGCGTGGGCGAGGACGGCCGCCTGTGGGCCATGAACCCGGAGAACGGCTTCTTCGGCGTGGCGCCCGGCACCAACGAGAAGTCCAACCCCAACGCCCTGCACACCACCCAGCGGGGCACCATCTTCACCAACGTGGTACATAACCTGGACAACAACACCGTGTGGTGGGAGGGCCTGGACAAGAACCCGCCCGAGCACGCGGTGGACTGGAAGGGAAATCCCTGGAACGGCAAGACCTCCTCGGAGAAGGGCGCCCACCCCAACAGCCGCTTCACCGCGCCCGCCCGGAACTGCCCCTGCATCTCCCCTGAGTTTGAGAATCCCCACGGCGTGCCCCTCTCCGCCATCGTCTTTGGCGGACGCAGAGCCCGGACCGCTCCCCTGGTCTACCAGGCCCGGGATTGGGAGCACGGCGTGTTTGTGGGCTCCATCATGGCCTCTGAGACGACGGCGGCCGCCGCCGGTGCCGTGGGCGTGGTCCGCCGGGACCCCATGGCCATGCTCCCCTTCTGCGGCTATCACATGGGGGACTACTGGCAGCACTGGCTGGATATGGAGCAGTGCACCGACGCCGCCAAGCTCCCCAAGATCTTCAATGTCAACTGGTTCCGCACCGATGACGAGGGTCATTTCCTCTGGCCCGGCTTCGGCGACAACCTGCGGGTGCTGGAGTGGATCATGAAGCGCTGCTTCGATGAGGTGGACGCCGACGAGACCCCCCTGGGCTATGAGCCCCGGCCCGAGGACATCGATCTGGAGGACTCGGGCGTCGATCTGGAGACCCTGCGGGGCCTGCTCTCGGTGGACCGGGACCTGTGGCTGGAGGACGTGGCGGCCATCCGCTCCTTCTACGCCAAATTCGGCGATAAGCTCCCCCCGGTACTCGCCCAGGAACTGGATGCCCTGGAAGCGCGGCTGAAATAATCGACCTGGCCCGCCATATGGATCATATGGCGGGCCTTTTGTTAAACCATTTATTTTAAACTAATGAGGTTAAATTTTAGTTGTCAATTCCGTCAAAATGTTGTATGGTATAAGGGTAGAGAAATCTGACTTCCCGGCGTTCCATGGTCCAACCAGCGGGGCCGCCCGGAAGCAAGGAGGAGCGTCTATGTTAGAGCAGTCCTATTTTGCCAAGGCCGACGAGCTCATTGCCCGCTACGGCAGGCAGCCAAGCGCGATCATTCCGGTCTTGGAGGACATTCAGGAAGCCTATCGCTATATTCCCCGTGAGCTTCTGACCTATGTGGCCGACGCGCTGGGGATCAAAGAATCCAAGGCATACAGTATCGCCACGTTCTACAAGAACTTTTCCTTTGAGCCCAAGGGAAAGTACGTCATCAAGGTCTGTGATGGGACCGCCTGCCACGTCCGGCACTCCGCGCCCATTCTGGCCGCTATGCAGAAGGAACTGGGCCTGAGCGCCCAGAAGCACACCACAGACGACATGCTCTTTACGGTGGAGACGGTCTCCTGCCTGGGCGCCTGCGGCCTGGCTCCCACGCTGACCGTCAACGACGAAGTACATCCCAAAATGACGCCCGAAAAAGCGGTGGCCCTGCTGCAGGAACTGAGAGGTGAAGCCCAATGAGGATGGAAGATCGCAATTCCCTTCTGGAGCGCCGGGAGACGGCCCAGCAGGCCCTGAGCGCCTATCGCTGCCGCATCCTGGTCTGTGCCGGCACCGGCTGTATTGCCTCCGGCTCCCAGGTCATCGCCGAGACCATGCGGAAGCTCTGTCAGGATCTGCCCAATGTGGAGGTGGAGTGCTGCGGACACGTGCCCCACATCGGCATCGCCAACACCGGCTGTCAGGGCATCTGTGAGCTGGGTCCCCTGGTGCGGATCGAGCCCTATCACTATCAGTACGTCAAGGTGAAGCCCGAGGACTGCGCCGAGATCGTGGAAAAGACCGTCTGCCGGGGCGAGCCGGTGGAGCGCCTCTTCTACGAGAGCCAGAACGGCAAGACCTGCCCCAAGCCCGAGGACATCCCCTTCATGGCAGGACAGACCCGGGTGGTGCTGGAGCACTGCGGCAACATCGACGCCGTCTCCCTGGACGAGTACATCGCCGTGGGCGGATACGACGCCCTGAGCAAGGCCCTCTTCGATATGACCCCCGATCAGGTTATCCAGGAGGTGGACCGCTCCGGCCTGCGGGGCCGCGGCGGCGGCGGCTTCCCCACCGGTACCAAGTGGAAGCAGGTGGCCGCCCACACGGAGGCCCCTGTCAAATACGTGGTCTGCAACGGCGACGAGGGCGATCCGGGCGCCTTCATGGACGGCTCGGTCATGGAGGGCGATCCCTATAAGCTCATTGAGGGCCTGACCATCGCGGGCTATGCGGTGGGGGCCACAGAGGGCTATATCTACGTCCGGGCCGAGTACCCCAACTCGGTCTCCCGCCTGCACTATGCCATTGCCCAGGCGGAGGAGGCCGGTCTGCTGGGCGAAAATATCCTGGGCAGCGGCGTCACCTTCCACCTCCATGTGAACCGGGGCGCCGGGGCCTTTGTCTGCGGCGAAGGCAGCGCTCTGACCGCCTCCATCGAGGGCAACCGGGGCATGCCCCGGACCAAGCCGCCCCGCACCGTGGACCACGGCCTCTGGGAGCAGCCCACCGTGCTCAACAACGTGGAGACCTACGCAAATGTCCCCAACATCGTCCTCCGGGGGGCTGACTGGTTCCGCACCATCGGCTCGGACAACAGCCCCGGCACCAAGACCTTCTCCATCACCGGCTCCATCGCCAACACCGGCCTGATCGAAGTGCCCATGGGCACCACCCTCCGGGAGATCATCTATGACATCGGCGGCGGCATCAAGGGCGGCGGCGATTTCAAGGCGGTCCAGATCGGCGGTCCCTCGGGCGGCTGCCTCACCCGGGAGCACCTGGACGTGGGCCTGGACTTCGACACGGTGAAAAAATACGACGCCATCGTGGGCTCCGGCGGCCTGGTGGTCATGGACGAGCACACCTGCATGGTGGAAGTGGCCCGCTTCTTCATGAGCTTCACCCAGCGGGAGAGCTGCGGAAAATGCTCCCCCTGCCGCATCGGCACCAAGCGGATGCTGGAGATTCTGGAGCGCATCGTAGCCGGAAAGGGTACGCTGGAGGACCTGGACAAGCTGGAGGAGATCGCCGAGTTCGTCCGCAAGAATTCCCTCTGCGGCCTGGGCAAGAGCGCGCCCCTGCCCGTCATCAGTACCCTCAAGCGCTTCCGCAAAGAGTATGAAGAGCATATCGTGGACCACAAGTGTGCCGCCCACGTCTGCGAGGCCCTCAAGCAATACAAGGTAGACCCGGACAAGTGCATCGGCTGCACCAAGTGCGCCCGCAACTGTCCGGTGGAGGCCATTTCCGGTACGGTCAAACAGCCCCACGCCATCGACCCGGACAAGTGCATCAAATGCGGCACCTGTCTGTCCGGCTGTCCGGTGGGTGCGATCTACGTGGATTAAGGGAGGAAATCACTGCTATGAGTTTGCTGCACGTTACCATCGACGGCATCCCCGTCGAGGTAGAAAAGGGCACGACCATCCTGGAGGCGGCCGAGCGGGTTGGGGTCAAGATCCCCACCCTCTGCCACATCAAGGGTCTCATGCCCGACGGCTCCTGCCGGATCTGTACGGTGGAGATCCAGAACCGGGGCCGGTCCAAAATGGACACCGCCTGTTCCGCCCACTGCTCCGAGGGGGATGCCATCCTGACCCGGAGCGAGGCCGTGGTGAAAGCCCGGCGGGGCATTCTGGACATGCTCCTCTCCAACCACCCCACCAACTGTTTCTCCTGCCCCTCCAACGGCGAGTGCAAGCTCCAGGACCTGTGCTATGAGTACGGGGTGAAGGAGACCTCCTGCCCCGGCGAGATGAGCAACCGTCCTGTGGACGACTCCAACCCCTTCTTTACCTACGACCCCAACCTGTGCATCCTGTGCCACCGGTGCGTCAACACCTGCCACAAGATCGTGGGCTGCGGCGCCATCGACACCATGGAGCGCGGCTTTGAGTCGGTCATCAGCCCGGCCTTCGGCATGCCCTGGCGGGAGAGCAACTGTGAGTCCTGCGGCAACTGTGTGGCCGCCTGTCCCACCGGCGCCCTCACCTCCAAGCGCAAGCAGAACTACCGTCCCTGGCAGGTGGAGAAGAAAGTCCTCACCACCTGTCCCCACTGCGCGGTGGGCTGTCAGTACTATCTGATGGTCAAGGACAACAAGGTCGTGGGCGTAGAGGCCGCGGACGGCCCCTCCAACCACAACACCCTCTGCGTCAAGGGCCGCTACGGCTCCTATGACTTCATCCACTCCAACGGACGTCTGACCGATCCCCTCATCAAGGATCGCTCCACCGGAGAATTCCGCAAAGCCTCCTGGGAGGAGGCGCTGGACCTGGTGGCCTCCAAGTTCCAGGCCATCAAGCGGGAGTACGGCAACGGCGCGCTGGCCGGCTTTGCCTGTTCCCGCTCCACCAACGAAGACATCTACATGCTTCAGAAGATGGTGCGCACTTGTTTCGGTAATCACAATACCGACAACTGCGCACGTGTGTGACACGCCCCCACAGTTGCCGGTCTGGCAACCACTTTGGGGTCCGGCGCGATGACCAACACCATCGCCGATGTGACCCGTGAGTCCGACGTGATCCTGCTCGTCGGCTCCAATCCCGAGGAGGCTCACCCCGTCTTCGGTATGCAGATCCGCCAGGCGCTTCAGCGCGGCGCCAAGCTGATCGTCGTCGATCCCCGCAACATCGGCCTGTCCAAGCAGGCCGCCGTCCATCTGAAACTCAAGCCCGGCACCAACGTGGCCTTCGCCAATGGAATGATGCACGTCATTCTGGAGGAGGGCCTGGAGGACCGGTCCTTCATCGAGTCGCGCACCGAGGGCTTCGAGGCCCTGCGGGATCTGGTCAAGGACTACACCCCCGAGCGGGTGGCCGAGATCTGCCACATCGATCCCGAGGATCTGCGCACCGCCGCCCGGCTCTACGCCAAGGCTGACCGTGCCCCCATCCTCTACTGCCTGGGCGTGACCGAGCACTCCAGCGGCACCGAGGGCGTAATGTCCCTGTCCAACCTGGCCATGCTGGTGGGCAAGCTGGGCCGTCCCGGCTGCGGCGTCAATCCCATCCGCGGACAGAACAACGTCCAGGGCGCCTGCGACATGGGCGCCTCCCCCACCGATTTCCCCGGCTATCAGAAGGTGACCAACCCCGAGGTGCGCTCCAAGTTCGAGCAGGCCTGGGGGGTCTCCCTCCCCGCCGAGCCGGGCATGTTCGCCACCGACTGCTTCCCCGCCATGCTGGAGGGGACCATCCGTGGCCTGTTCATCTTCGGTGAGGACCCCATGCGCACCGATCCCGACACCAACCACGTCCGCCGCGCCCTGAGCGCGCTGGACTTCCTGGTGGTGGATGAGCTCTTCCTCACCGAGACCGCCAAGCTGGCCGACGTGGTCCTGCCCGGCATCAGCTACGCCGAGAAGGAGGGCACCTTCACCAACACCGAGCGGCGGGTCCAGCGGGTCCGCAAGGCGGTCCCCAGCCCGGGGAATGCCAAGCCCGACACCTGGATCTTCACCGAGCTCATGAACCGGATGGGATATCCCCAGCCCCACCTCACCCCCGCTCAGATCATGGAGGAGATTTCCTCCCTCACGCCCAGCTACGGCGGCATCAGCCACGCCCGGCTGGACAGCGAGGAGCTCCACGGCCAGGGTCTCCAGTGGCCCTGCCCCTCGCCGGAGCATCCCGGCACCCCCATCCTCCACGTGGGACAGTTCAGCCGCGGACGGGGCCTCTTCGCCCCCTACGCCTACGTCCCCTCCATGGAGCTGCCCGATGAGAGCTATCCCTTCCTCCTGATGACGGGACGCATCCTCTACCACTACAACGCCTGTGCCATGACGGACAAGACGCCCGAGATCGTGGAGATCGCCGGCGGCTCCTTCCTGGAGCTCAACGACCAGGACGCCGCGCGCCTGGGCATCGCCGACGGCGACACCATCCGGGTCTCCTCCCGCCGGGGTACCATCGAGACCACGGCCCGGGTCAGCGGCAAGACCTCCCCCGGCGAGTGCTGGATGCCCTTCCACTACCTGGAGGGGAACTGCAACTGGCTGACCAACGCGGCGCTGGACCGTATCGCGCGGGCCCCCGAGTACAAGGTCTGCGCCATCCAGATCACAAAGGCATAACCACCAACCCACCCTGGGGATACAGGCCACCGCATGCACTCGCTGACGCTCGTACACTTGTGGCCTGAGCAGAGTGTTTTCCGACGTACACGCCGCCGGAAAACACGATTTGACTCTCTTCCGCCGTCTGCGGACGGCGGAACTCTGCGAGGCTCTTGCAGCACTGATCGCAGCAGTACACCTTTTGACCGTCTGTGGGTGGCCACGGGAGTTCCCATGGCCGCCCCTTTTTTCTACGAGGATTTTGTATGACTGACGCTCTCTCTGTTTTGTGCGACGTGGTCCACGTCTCCCGTTCCACCGACACCCCCGGGCAGGACGAGGTGGTGGTCGAGCATCCCCTCCGGGTGGAGATCGACGGGACCGACTCCCTCCTGCTCTCCTGTTCCCCCGCCCACCTGGAGGAGCTGGTGACCGGGAACCTCTTCTGCCGGGGATATCTGTCGTCGGCCGGGGAGCTGCATACCCTCTCCTTCTCCCCTGACCGGCACACCGCCTATGTGACGCGTACCCCCGCGACCGCGCCCTCAGCCCCGGACCGTCCGGAGGACATCCGCCTGCCCGCCTCGGCGGCCTACGCCATCATGGGACGGAACCTGAGTGCCTCCGCCCTCTTCCAGCGCACCGGCGGGGTACACTGCGTGTCCCTCTCCCTCCCGGACGGTTCTCTCATCTCCCGGGAGGATCTGGCCCGCCACAACGCCGTGGACAAGATCATCGGGCACGCCCTGCTCCACCATATCCCCCTGTGCCGCTGTGTTCTGGCGGTCAGCGGGCGCCTCTCCGCCGATATGATGGAAAAGGCCGCCCGGGCCGCCATCCCCATCGTGCTCTCCAAGGGGGCCCCCACCGACCGGGCCATCCAGCTGGCCCGCGCCCATGGGATCACTCTGGCGGGCTTTATCCGCGGGGAGCGGATGAACCTCTACGCCTGCCCGGAGCGCATCGATCCCGCCCGTTAGCACCGCTTTCTCCCCCGATTCATAGGATGGGCTAAAAGGAGGTCTGTTCCTATGCCCATCATTTATCTCTCCCCCTCCACCCAGGAGAACAACCTGTATGTCACCGGGGGCACCGAAGAGGAGTGGATGAACCGTCTGGCCGACGCCATGGTGCCCTATCTCTCGGCCAGCGGCATCCGCTATGTCCGCAATACGCCGGATATGACCGCCCTCTCCTCCATCCGCGCCTCCAACGCCGGGACCTATGACCTGCACCTGGCCCTCCATTCCAACGCGGCGCCGGAGGGGCGCTATGGACAGGTCCGGGGCGTGCTGGTCTTTTACTTCCCCGGCAGCATCCAGGGCCAGGAGGTCGCCAATCTGATTGCCGATAACCTGAAGACGGTCTACCCCCTCCCCAACAAGGTCCGGGCGGAGCCCACCACCTCCATTGGCGAAGTGCGGCGGGTCCGGGCCCCCTCCGTATTCCTGGAGCTGGGGTATCACGACAACCCCGACGACGCGGCTTGGGTCAAGGGCAATCTGGACGCCATCGCCCGCAGCATCGTGCTGGCTCTGACCGAGTACTTCTCCCTCCCCTTCCTGGAGCCACAGCCCCCCAGGCCGGCGGTGGTGGATGTGAACTGGGGCTATCTCAACATCCGGGACCGCCCGGACACCGCCTCCTCCGTCCTGGCCAAGGCCTACGACGGCGCGCCCCTCACCGTCCTGGGGCAGTGGCAGGACTGGTATTCCGTCCGGTTTGACGGGATGGTGGGATGGGCCAGTTCCGATTTCATTACATTGGTCTGATCGGCGTTCACAGAAAGTTCATATACCGTTTGCAAACTGTCCATCCATTTCCCGCGCAAAGCTGGTAAGATATCCTCGTCAGGAAGCAAATGACACAGAAAAAACTCCTCCTCTCTCTTCCCTCTCTTTTCTATTCACACTGTCCTGCGGCGGGGAGCAGCGGTTCCCCGCCGCAGGGGCAGACCATCTCAGCGGGCACGTCGCAGTACGTGCTTTTTCTTTTTTTATTTTTTTGCAAAAAAAGGCTTGCATTTTTCCAAATGATGTGCTAATATAATTGAGCTGTCAGCGATAAGTAATCGCGAAACGGTATGCGGCTGTAGCTCAGCTGGATAGAGTGTTTGGCTACGAACCAAAAGGTCGGGGGTTCGAATCCCTTCAGCCGTACCAAAAGAGAGATGTGACGTGAGTCATGTCTCTCTTTTGTTTTATCCTCCGTTCCCTGCCCACACGTTGCTCTTTCCAAGTATCCCCTGTATAATAGAACAAGCGGCCCTCTCCAGGGCCGCTCCCAAGCGGATATCACCTTCTCTGTTAGAAAGGATCTGGAACTGATGGATCATATCTCCTCTGTATTTTCCTTTTTGGATGCAGGCGTCAGCCCCTGGCACGCGGCGGCGGAATCCGTCCGCCGCCTGGAGGAGGCGGGTTTTCTCCGGCTGGAGGAATCCGCTCCCTGGGCCCTCGCGCCGGGCGGCTCCTACTATGTCACCCGAAACGGCTCGGCCGTGCTGGCCTTCCGGCTCCCTGTCCAGCCCATCCGCGGCTGGCGCCTTGCCCTCTCCCACAGCGACGCCCCCACCTGGCGGGTCAAGAACACCTGTGTGGAGCAGGCCGGGTACACCAAGCTGGAGACCGAGGGCTACGGCGGTATGCTGATGGGCACCTGGCTGGACCGTCCCCTCACCCTGGCCGGACGGGTGGTGGTCCGCACAGCGGAGGGTCTGGCCAGCCGCCTGGTCTATCTGGACCGGGATCTTCTCACCATCCCCAGCGTCGCCATCCACTTTGATCGGGGCGTCAACGACGGGCGCAAATGGGACCCCCAGGTGGATCTCCAGCCCCTCTACGGCGAGGCCGGCTGTCCGGCCCTGCTGGAGCTGATTGCCCAAGAGGCCGGCGTCGCGCCCGCCGACATCCTGACCTGGGATCTCTGCCTGGCCGTGCGGCAGAAGGCCACCCGGATCGGACCGGACGGGGCCTTTTTCATGAGTCCCCGGATCGATGATCTGGAGTGCGCCGCCACCACCCTTCTGGGTTTCCTGGAGAGTGAGCCCCAGCCCGCTGTTGCCGGTGTGTGGGGCATGCTGGACAACGAGGAGGTGGGCTCCTCCAGCCGCCAGGGCGCGGAGGGGACCTTCCTGTCCGACACCCTTCACCGCATCCTGCACTGTCTGGGACAGGATGCCCAGGACGCCTGGCAGATCGCCGCCAACTCCCTCATCCTCTCGGCGGACAACGGACACGCCATCCACCCCAATCATCCGGAAAAGTCCGATCCCCAGAATGCGCCCCGCATGAACGGCGGCGTGGTCATCAAGGTCAACGCCTCCCAGAAATATACCACGGATGCCGTCAGCGCCGCCCTCTTTGAGCAGATCTGCCGGGAGGCTCAGATCCCCGTCCAGCGCTTTGCCAACCGGGCCGATATGCCCGGCGGCTCCACCCTGGGCAATCTCCAGGGCCACAGCATCTCCTCCCCCATGCTGGACATCGGCCTGGCCCAGCTGGCCATGCACTCCGCCGTGGAGACGGCCGGCACCAAGGATATCGCCCACATGACCGCCGCGGTCCGCGCCTTCTACCAGCGTCCCTTCACCTGCTGTGGGGACGGCCTCTACTCCCTCTGAGCAGGCCGTGACGCTCCATCCATACGAGGCAAATCCATGAAACACGAGTCTATTACCATCCTGCGGTATATCTCCATCTTGCAGCGCAATACCAACCGGTATTTTGATCTCACCCTGGAGCCCGATCAGATCGGCAGCGGGCAGCAGTTTTTTCTCCTGCGCATCGCGGAGCACGAGGGCATTACCATGTATGACCTGGCCAAGCTGGGGCATTTCGACAAGGGCACGGTCACCAAGGCCGTGCAGAAGCTCAGTGAGCAGGGCTATGTCTATCTGGAGCCCGACCCCCACGACCGGCGGGTACGCCATCTGTATGTCACAGAGCAGGCCCGTCCCCTGATCGAACGGGTCTACCGCCTGCGGGACCACTGGACCGACTCTCTGACCCGGGAACTTCCCCCTGAGACCCAGGAGCAGCTGCTCCACACCCTGCAAATCCTGGCCGAGCGCTCCTGCCAGACCTTGGAGGAGATGCAGTCCTCCGCCCCATAAACGAATTCCCCCTGCCGCTTGACTGCGGCAGGGGGAATCTTTTATGCGTTCTCTTGGAGATAAGCAGGCCTTACACCACGTCCAGGTAGGCCTTGGCCAGCTCCACCAGGTCCTGCAGGTTGACTGCGCCGTCCTGGTTGACGTCCGCCTTCTGGGCCTCGGTCCAGTTGGCATCGCCCTCCTTGGCCTGGTAGTAATCCTGAGCCGCCGCGATGTCGTTGAGATCCAGATCGCCGTCGCCGTCCACATCGAACAGGTCGCTCACCGCCGTGTGTACCGCGGACGCAGCCTCATCCACCTGAGCCTGAACGCCGTCGTTGACCAGAACATTGCGCAGGGTGACCTGCACCTCCCCGCTCTGCTCCGTGGTGCGGACATACAGCTCCAGCATCTCCTTCAGCTCCGCCATGGCCTCCGCATCGGACAGGCCGTAGCTGAGAACCACGTCATACCGGACGCCATCCTCCAGAGCGGTCTTCTTCTGGCCCAGCAGCTGGAAGCCCTCGGCGGCCTCCAGGGCCTGGGTGTCGGTGAACATGCCCTGTCCCTGGATGTCAAAGGTCAGATGCACGGTCTTGAGCCCGGTCACATCGCCGTTGAGTGCGAAGGTGTAGGGCACGCGGGCGTTCTGGCCCGCCTTCTCCGGGCCGCTGACCGAGACGGTCACAGCGGTCTCCTCGGGCTCTTCCACGGGGGTCACGGCGGCCTCATAGGCCTTCTGCACGTCTTCCGCCGTCATCGTGCCGGTGTACACCCGGGCCAGCGCGATCTCACAGTTTGCCTGGTACTCCAGCTCGCCGCCGGAGGTGGTGTCGCCGCCCAGGAAGAGGTAGTGAGGGGGCTCCTTCATGCTGCCGGAGGCGGGAACAGAGTCCTTCAGCTCGCCGTTGAGATAGATCTTGACGTTCTCTCCGTCATAGGTACCCACGATGTGGTTCCATTCATTGGCCGCCACATCCACCTCGGGGGTCTTGTAGCTGCCGCCGATATGGGACCAGAACTGAAGGGTGTTGGTGCCGCCCTTCTGCTCGAAGCAGAAGCCGGAGACCTGCGTATTGCCCATGGGGTTGTTGTTCTTGTTGTCCAGAGGCTTATAGAAGAGCTCCACCGTGTAGTTCTTGGTGAGCTTGGCGTAGTCCTCGCTGGTCATGGAGTAGCGCAGGCCGTCGTTCTGGCCGTCGAACACAGCCACGGTGCGGTTGAGCTCCTCATCCACGCGGTAGGAGGGCTCGCCAAACACGGTCTGGGTGTGGCCGGCGGCATCGGCGCCATTGTCCTTTTCTGCAAAGTCCACGTCAAAGATGGCCTCGGCGGGATAGGTGGGCACATAACCGGCGCCGGTGGTCACATCCTCCTCGGCCACGATGGGATTGCTGATGGCATCAAAGGAGGTCACCGCC
This sequence comes from Pseudoflavonifractor gallinarum, assembly GCF_014982855.1. GTDB lineage: Bacteria > Bacillota > Clostridia > Oscillospirales > Oscillospiraceae > Pseudoflavonifractor_A > Pseudoflavonifractor_A gallinarum. The sequence goes on from NZ_JADCKF010000010.1 coordinate 65,203, forward strand.
TCCACCTGGATAGAATAGGTGGTGTTGCCATTCAGATCGGTGATCTTCACGGACATCTCGCTCTGGCGGTCCTCTTTATAGTAGTCGGAAAACACCTTGCGGACCACCTTGCTCTGATCGGCGGTGTTGGTCAGCGTGATCCAGTACTCATGGATCATGTCTGCATTGTCCCCGGTCGCCTCCGCGGCAGTGGGGAAATGCACCACCATGGAGTCGCCGGTCACATCGCTGACGGTCACCACAGACCCCTCCGCAAAGGAGGGCGCCGCGGAAGACGTGCGCTCCTCGGTGTAGGGACGCTCGCCATCGTTTCCGCCGTCAAAGACCCAGGGCTCGGACTCGTACATATACGTCCCTTCGGTCAGGTCCATCCGGTAGATCTCCACCGTGCCGTCTTCCATCACATCCACCCGCAGGGCCTGCGAGGAGTAATCCGCATCGTAGGGATAGGTAGAGGCCTGTCCGGTGACCGGGTCCACCTTGCCGCTCTCATTTTCAAAATAGGCGCCGATGGTGCTGTCCTGAATGGCGGTATAGCCGTCATCCTGATAGATGGAGCGGGCGTCCTCCAGCGTGGAGTGGGAGTGACCGGAGATGTGGATCACCTGGGGATACTGCTCAAAGAGCTGGGTCAGGTCCCGGTCCGTGCCCTCCCCGTAGTTGCCGTACCACTCGTTGGTCACATATGCGGTATCGCGGATGCCGTGGTGGCCCATGACGATGACCGGCTCATCGGGATCGGCCTGCTCCAGCGCCGCCTTGACCATGTCATAGTCTCCGGTGTAATTGCTTCCGCCCACCGGCGTCATCTTGATGACGGTGATCCCGCCCAGGTCCAGCACTTCGCTGGACTCCTGCCCGGTCTTGGACTCAAAGCGGTCAATGCCCCCGCCCATGTCGTGGTTGCCCATGGAGAGAACGACTTTTCCGGCCGCGCCCAGGTCGCTCTCATTGATGATGCTCATGAGCCGGTCATACTGCGCCTCCGAGCCGCTGTCGGTCAGGTCGCCCACAAAGAGCACTCCGTCGGCCTGGGGGTCTACCTGATAAAACACATCCAGTGCATTGGCGACCTTCTCATCCGCGCCGCCCCGGCCGATGTGCGTATCGCTGCCCACAAAAAAGCGCGCGGCGACGCCCTCTCTTCCGGCCTCCTGCCAGCCGTCCACCGCGGGGGCCTCCCAGGCCATCGCCGCAGGCATCGTGCCGATCAGCAAAGTCGCAGCCAGCATACCAGAAAAATTGCGTTTCCAGTGCATGTCTCTATCCATCCCTTTTTATAGATTACCGCTCCAACCGGGAGATCTCGCCCGTGGCTCGGTCCATCTACTATTCTAAAAACTCCGTGTAAACTGTACAACGCATCTTATGCAAAACACCTGTAAAATCAGCGCCGTGGCGCATATCCCGCCGCAGAATTGCATTCCCCCGCATTTTATGCCGTTTGTCCAGCTTTTCCGCTTGGTTTTCTTCTATTTTTCAGAATGGAAATTTCGATCGCACTGTAAATAAAAGGCATGGTTTGAAAACAGAGCTAGAACTGGGTGCAGCTTCTGATTCACTCCGCTTTACATGGGACTTTCCGCCCGGAACAAATCACCAAAATACAGCAAGGGACACCGGTCAGCAGACCGATGCCCCTTATAAACGTTTTGGCTAAACGAACATTTTAAAATTCCCAGGTACAAAAAGAAACACCAGCCGATTGGCTGGTGTTTCTTTGTCTTGTCCGTTAACTATAGATGCCGGACAAGACCGGGGCCCCGCACAGCGGGGCGGCGCTTTTGCGCCGTACAAGCGTTTTGCCGCAGGCAAAACCTTGGCGCAGGGGCAATTCACTTGCCCCGAGCATTTCAAATTCCCCAGGTATCCAAAAAAAGAAGCACCTGCTTTGCAGGTGCTTCTTTTTTTGGAGGCGCCACCCAGAATCGAACTGGGGAATAAAGCTTTTGCAGAGCTCTGCCTTACCGCTTGGCTATGGCGCCATATGGAGAACAGCGGAACTGTTCTCTTTTGTATGTACTTTCGTACATGGAGCAGGTGACGAGGCTCGAACTCGCTACCTCCACCTTGGCAAGGTGGCGCTCTACCAGATGAGCTACACCTGCATCGTGCAGACCCTTTCGGGACCCTCTGAGATACAATATGTATCTCAGAGGGTTTTGGTGCCTCCGGCCGGAATCGAACCAGCGACACGGGGATTTTCAGTCCCCTGCTCTACCAACTGAGCTACAGAGGCATATGGCGACGCGGAAGGGACTTGAACCCTCGACCTCCGGCGTGACAGGCCGGCGTTCTAACCAACTGAACTACCGCGCCATACTGGTGGGAACAACAGGGCTCGAACCTGTGACATCATGCTTGTAAGGCATGCGCTCTCCCAGCTGAGCTATGCTCCCTCATTCATTCTCTTTCGCTGTCGTGCCTCACACGACGGATGTTATTATAGCAGGCTTTCCCCGAGATGTCAACCACTTTTTTCATATTTTTTTAAGGCCTTTTTACAGGCCGCCGGGCCGGGTAAAAATCCCGTCCGGCGGCCTGTCCGGTCAGATCTCAGAGAGCAGTTTCTCCAGGTCCTCCCGGCTGTAATGATAGACCGCATCGCAGAACTGGCAGGTGAGCTCCGCACTCCCCTGCTCCTCCAGCAGGGCGGTCAGCTCCTCCCGCCCCATGCTGATCAGGGCGCGGCTGACCCGCTCCCGGCTGCAATAGCAGCGGTACTCCACCGGAGACTCCTCCAGGACCTCCAGCTCGAAATCGCTCAGGACCCGGCGGACCAGCTCCAGCGCGGAGATGCCCTCCTTCAGCGCCGTGGTGACCGGCCCCACCGCATGGACGCCCCGCTCGATCTTGCTGATGACCTCGTCATCCGCGCCGGGCAGGAGCTGGATCAGATATCCGCCCGCGCACAGTACGCTCTGGTCGGTGTCCACCAGCACACCCAGGGCGCAGGCCGAGGGGATCTGCTCGCTCTCCGCGAAATAGGCGGTGATGTCGTCCGCGATCTCCCCCGACAGCAGGCCGATGCTGCCCACATAGGGCTCTTTCAGGCCGATGTCCTTGATGACGGTCAGCGTGCCGTCCACGCCCACCGCCTGGCCCACGTCCAGCTTGCCCGGGACCTTCTCCATCAGCTCCACTTCACCGTTCTGGACATAGCCACGGACATTTCCCTCGCTGTCCGACGTGACCGTGATGGAGCCCAGCGGTCCGCCGCCCTTGATCTGCAAGGTGACGGTGCCGTGCTCCTCCTTGAGCTGATTGCCCATCATGGAGCAGCCCATCAGCGCCCGGCCCAGGGCAGCGGTCGCCACCGGCAGGGTCTTATGGATCTGCCGGGAGCGCTCCACCAGGTCCCGCGCTGAAATGGCACTGGCCTTGATCGGTGCATCTTTGGCCAGCACCCGTACAATTTGATCTGACATATTCCTTATAATTCCTTTCGTGCCACAAAGAAGATCCGCTCTTCCCCTGCCCGGGGCCGGCGCATGATCCGCTCTCCATAGCGTGTGATCTTCCGGAACCCGGCGGCACGGAGCATCTCCTCCAGCTCGTCGGGCTCATAGGCATATTCCTCGTGGAGCTCTTCGCCCCGCTCCCAGAGGCCGTCCTCCGTCCGGCAGAAGAGATCCATGGCGTAGGTGCAGATCCTTCTCCGCTTGGAGTACTCCGCCCGCCAGACGCAGTAGGTGTCCTCCGTCTCGTCCAGAAAGACCTGTCCGTCCAGTCCACGCAGCTTCTCGGGCGTGTTGATGTCAAAGATGAACATGCCCCCCGGCATCAGGAAGAGATGGACCCGCTCAAAGGCCTTGCGCAGCAGCGCCGGACGGGTGACATAGTTCACGCTGTCCAGGCAGCACACGCAGGCGTCGATGGTCCCGTAGAGGTCCAGCCGGTCCATGGACTGATGGAGGAAAATGGGCCGCTCGGCCACTTCCTGCTCCACGCCCTTTTCATTGGCCTGGGCCAGCATCTCCTCCGAGAGATCCACGCCGATCATCTCATAGCCCCGGCGGGCAAGCTCCCAGGTGAGACTGCCCGTGCCGCAGGCCAGATCCAATACCGTATGGATCCCGATCCCGGCACGGGCAAAATGCTTCTCCAGATAGTCGGCCCACTGGGCGTATTTCACATCGGTGGTCAGCTCGTCATAGCACCCGGCCAAAAACTCATAGCTGGCCATTGGCTTTCAGCTTCTCCTTGACGCGGGGAAGAACGGTCTGATAGCCGTCCGCGCCATACTGGAGCGAGCGGTTCACACGGCTGATGGTGGCGCTGCTGGCGCCGGTGCGCTCCAGAATGTCGTTGTAGATCATTCCATCGCTGAGAAGCAGCGCCACTTCAAAGCGCTGCTCCATGGCGCGCAGCTCCGCCATGGTGCACAGGTCGGAGAAGAACTTTTTGCATTCATCCAGATCCTTGAGAGACAAAATGGTCTCATAAAGCAGGTCTCCCTGCTCCTTTTTCATGTTTTTAGGCAAAACGGTTACCTCCCGCTTTTTTAAGCTTGCCCCGTACCGGATCGGCTCAACAACAGGGCCATATGTATTTTACCAAAGTGAATCGGCAAAGTAAACAGGTTTTCCGATTTTTTTCACAGAAACACCTTTTAACATCTCCTCCCATATACTGCGTACAGAGTTTGTTTGAATGAAAAAGGGGGCCTGACCCATGACTTCCATATCCATCCACGGCGGACAGATCCCCATACAGCCCAGCCGCTTTGTGCAGCAGCTGAAGCTGAATGGCGCGCCCGTCCTGCGCATCTCCTGCTGTCTGCCCCGCCTGGTGAGCGACAGCCGGGGCGCGCGCAGGATCAACCGCTACTACCGCCAGCTCTCCGACGCCTGGCGAAGCCGCTGGACCGGCGTCCTCTATACCCGGGCCTGCGCCGCCCAGAAGGCCGCCCTGGCGGAGGGAGCCTCCTTTTCCCCGTGGGAGGCCACATTGGACTATACCCTCACCCTGCAAACCCCGAAGGTCCTCAGTCTGACCTGGCAGGTGGAGGAGAAGCGGTCCGGGGTCCAACGCGCCCAGCAGCACGGGGATACCTGGTCCCTCCTGGATGGGTCCCCCCTTCCCCTGCGCGGCTTCCTGCCAGGGGGACGCCGCTGGAAGCATCGGCTGCTGGAAGAAATTTCGAATCAAATGGCCGCCCGGACCGCCTCGGGTGAGCCCTTCCGCCCCGATTCCGCAGCCATGCTGCGCCGGTATTTTCAGCCGGAGCAGTTCTTTCTCACCCCGGAAGGAGTGACCGTCTGGTTCGCGCCGGACACCCTCGCGGCCCCCTCGGCCGGCGCCCCGCGCTTTTCCTTTTCTGCTGCTGTCACGAAAAAATAAGGTGATTTTTTCGACTTTTACGCCTTGTCATCCCAGAAAAAACGCGATATAATATCACCGCTGTTTTGGGGACAACGTCCGCAGGCAGCGACGTTTGCGCGCGGGAAAAGGCCAATGCGCGAATCCCCGCGGCAGGAGGCTCATTATGGTCAAAGCAATTGTTGGCGCAAACTGGGGCGACGAGGGTAAGGGAAAAATCACCGACCTCTTTGCCGAAAAGTCCGACGTGGTCATCCGCTTTCAGGGCGGTGCCAATGCCGGCCACACCATCATCTGCGACTACGGTAAATTCGCCCTGCATCAGCTCCCCTCGGGCGTCTTTTACCCCCACACCACCAACATCATCGGAAACGGCGTGGCGCTGAATGTCCCCGCGTTTCTCAAGGAACTCAAGACCCTGGAGGACGGCGGCGTCCCCGCTCCCCACGTGATCGTGGATCAGCGCACCCAGCTGCTCATGTCCTACCACATTCTGCTGGACACCTATGAGGAGGAGCGCCTGGCCGGAAAGGCCTTTGGCTCCACCAAGTCCGGTATTGCTCCCTTCTACTCGGACAAATATGCCAAGATCGGCATTCAGGTGGCCGATCTCTACGACGAGGCCCGCCTGAAGGAGCAGCTGGAGCACATCTGCACCCTGAAAAACGTGCTCATGGAGCACCTCTATCACAAGCCCCTCCTGGATCCCAACGCCCTCTTTGAAGAGCTGATGGGCTATCGGGATGGCCTCAAGCCCTATGTGGGCGACGCGGTGACCTATGTCCACCAGGCCCTGGCCGAGGGCAAGGAGATCCTGCTGGAGGGCCAGCTGGGCTCCATGAAGGACCCCAACCTGGGCATCTGCCCCATGACCACCTCCTCCCACACCCTGGCCGGCTTCGGCACGGTGGGCGGCGCGGTGCCTCCCACGGCCATCCGCGACGTGGTGGTGGTCACCAAGGCCTACTCCTCCTCCGTGGGCGCGGGCGCTTTCGTCAGCGAGATCTTCGGCGAGGAGGCCGAGGAGATGCGCCGCCGGGGCGGCGATGCCGGCGAGTACGGCGCCACCACCGGCCGTCCCCGCCGGGTGGGCTGGTTTGACGCCGTGGCCACCAAGTACGGCTGCATGGTCCAGGGTGCCACCCAGGTGGTCCTGACCGCCATCGACTGCCTGGGCTACCTGGATGAGATCAAGGTCTGCACCGGCTACGAGATCGACGGCAAGGTCACCACGGATTTCCCCGTGCCCGCTCTGCTGGAGAAGGCTAAGCCCGTGTACGAGACTCTGCCCGGCTGGAAGTGCGACATGCGGGGCATCACCGATTACAGCCAGTTCCCCCAGGCCGCCAAGGACTATGTGGACTTCCTGGAGCGCCACATCGGCTACCCCATCTCCATTGTCTCCACCGGCCCCAAGCGCCACGAGATCGCCCTGCGCAAGTAATCAAAACGCGAGGATCAAAAAGGCAGACAGCCACAGGCTGTCTGCCTTTTTATGCGTGTCGAAAAACTTCGACACGCTTCTCAAAAATGCAAGCATTTTTTCGAGGGGATACAGCCCCCTGCGTCGCACGCGCAAAGCGCGCACGCTTGTGGGCTGAGAAGTGTTTTTTCCGAGGCACATGTCCTCGGAAAAAACGGATTTGGACCTTCTTTTGCCGCCTGCGGGCGGCAAAACTCTGCCGAGGGCTTTTTTGAAGACCGTTACAGCCAGCTGTCCTCGATCTCGTGCTTTTTGGCCCGGGTCATCAGCTCGGTAATGACTTTACGGGGGTCCTTCCCCTCATAGAGAACGGAGTAGGCCGCCTCGGTAATGGGCATCTCCACCCCCATCTTCTCGGCCAGCTCCTTTCCGGTGGCGGTGGCGTAGTAGCCCTCCACCACCGCGCCGATCTGCTGGATGGCCTCCTGCACCGGGACGCCCTGCCCGATCAGAATGCCGCAGCGGCGGTTGCGGGAGTGCATGGAGGTACAGGTGACGATCAGGTCGCCCACGCCGGTGAGGCCCGCAAAGGTCTCCTTCCGTCCGCCCATGGCCACGCCCAGGCGGGCGATCTCGGTAAGTCCCCGGGTCATCAGGGCCGCCTTGGTGTTGTCGCCGAAGCCCATGCCGTCGCAGCAGCCGGCGCACAGGGCGATGATATTCTTGAGGGCGGCGCCCAGTTCCACGCCCACGATGTCGGGAGAGGTATAGACCCGGAAGCGCTCGTTCATGAAGAGATCCTGCACCAGCTCGGCGGCCTTCTGGTTCCGGGAGGCAGATACCACCGCCGTGGGCACCTTCCGCCCCACCTCCTCCGCGTGGGAGGGACCGCACAGGGCCACCACCGGATGGTCCGGCCCCAGCTCCTGCTCGATGGCGTCGGTGAGGGTCAGGGAGGTGTCCTTCTCAATGCCCTTGGAGACCGATACCACCACGGTTCCGGGGTCCAGGACGCCCTTCAGGCTCCGGGCGGTGGTCCGCACCGCAAAGGACGGGGTGGCAAGAACCACCATGGCGCATCCGCGGACGCAGTTCAGGTCGCTGGTCAGCGCCAGCTCCCGGGGCAGAGGCACGCCCTTGAGCATGGGATTCTCACCTGTCTCCCGCAGGACCCGGGACTCGGCCTCCTGATAGGACCAGAGCGTGACCTCATTTCCGTTTTCCAGCAGCACCATGGCCAGAGCCGTGCCCCAGCCGCCGCTGCCCAATACCGCCGTCTTCATTGGGACCCCTCCTTCTTTTTATGCAGGCTGAATTTGGACTCATTTCCCTGGATCAGACGCTGGATGTTCCCCCGGTGCTTCCAGAGGATCAGTCCGCCGATCAGCGCGGCCAGCAGGGTGAGCGCCACACTGTGGTACACAAACCAGGTGGCGAAGGGGAAGCTGGCCCCCGCCCAGCAGGAGCCCAGGGACACATACTTGGTCAGGATGGCCAGGATCAGGAATCCCCCCCAGACCACCAGCGCAATACGCCAGTCCATCATGATGGCGATGGCACCGCCGGAGAGGATGCCCTTTCCCCCTTTGAACCCAAACATACAGGGGAACATGTGTCCCAGCAGGCACCACAGGCCCGCCCAGTACTTGGCCCCCACCGACAGGCCCGGCCAGCCCACCAGCCACACGGCGAAGAGGGCCAGGCAGATGGCCACGATGGCCTTCACCACATCGGAGAGGATGACCACCAGCGTCAGCTTTCCGCCAAAGACCCGGTGGAAATTGGTCAGGCCCGCGTTGCCGCTGCCGTGATTTCGCACGTCGTTGTGCAGGATATACTTGGACACGATGATCGCTCCGTTGGAGCAGCCCAGGAAGTAGGAGAACACCGCGATGACCACCGCCAGAACGGCCAGCAGGATGGGGTTGGGCAGCGCGTTCATGGCCCAGTCCGGCCCGCCGTTGACCAGCGCGCGAAAGGAGTCCAGCATCCCTTACCCCTCCTTGTCGCTCTTCTGCCGGATGGTGAGACGCACGGGCGTTCCCTCCAGGCCGAACGTGTTGCGGATCTGGTTCTCCAGATAGCGCTGGTAGGAGAAGTGGAAGAGCTTGGCGTCGTTGCAGAAGCAGACAAAGTGGGGCGGACGCACCCCCACCTGGGTCATATAGAAGACCTTCAGGCGGCGGCCCTTGTCGCTGGGGGGCTGCACCCGGGCGGTGGCGTTGGCCAGGAGGGTGTTGAGCATACCGGTGGTGATGCGCATGGCCGCCTGGTCGTTGACATAGTTGATGAGCTCAAAGAGACGGGGGACCCGCTGGCCGGTCAGGGCCGAGATAAAGAGGATGGGCGCGTAGGGCATGTAGGAGAGATCCCGGCGGACCTCCTCCCGCATATGGTCCATGGTCTTGTCGTCCTTCTCCACGGCGTCCCACTTGTTGACCACGATGATGCAAGCCTTGCCCGCCTCGTGGGCCAGACCCGCCACCTTGGTGTCCTGCTCGGTGACGCCCTCGTTGGCGTCGATCAGGATGAGGCACACGTCGCTGCGCTCAATGGCCATGGTGGCCCGCAGGACGGAGAACTTCTCGATGGGATCGTCCACCTTGGACTTCTTCCGCATACCGGCGGTGTCGATGAGCAGGTACTTGCCCTTGTCATTCTCAAAGTAGCTGTCCACCGCGTCCCGGGTGGTGCCCGCCATGTTGGAGACGATGACCCGCTGCTCGCCCAGGATGCGGTTCACCAGGCTGGATTTGCCCACGTTGGGCTTGCCGATGATGGCCACCTTGATGACGTCGTCGTCCAGCTCCTCTTCCTCCTCGGGGGGGAAGTACTCAAAGCAGGCGTCCAGCAGGTCGCCGGTGCCGTGGCCGTGGACGGCCGAGACCGGGATGGGATCGCCCAGACCCAGGTTGTAGAACTCATAGATGTCCGGGTTGGTGTGGCCCACCTGGTCCATCTTGTTGATGGCCAGGACCACCGGCTTGCCCGACTTCAGGAGCATCTTGGCCACCTCGTGGTCGGAGGCGGTGAGTCCGGTCTTGATGTCGCACACGAAGATGATGACCGTGGCGTTCTGGATGGCGATCTCCGCCTGGGCGCGCATGAAGGCCAGGATCTCGTTGTCGGTGCCCGGCTCGATGCCGCCAGTGTCCACGATATTGAATTTGCGGTTGCGCCACTCACACTCGGCGTACAGCCGGTCCCGGGTGACGCCGGGGGTATCCTCCACAATGGACAGCCGCTGTCCGCACAGCTTATTGAACAGCATGGACTTGCCCACGTTGGGCCGGCCCACGATGGCGACTAACGGTTTCATTTCGGCTCACACTCCTCTTCCGTCCGCCGTCTGCGCGGCGGGTTATAGCGGTAATAGTCTTCCGTATCGGTCGGGAAGGCATCCCCCTCCCCGTCGGTTTCCTCATAGGCGTCGTCCCAGGAGTCCTCGTCTTCCTCGTCCTCGCAGGAGACCCACTCCACGGCACCGCCGTCGTCCCAGTCCACGTCAAAGAGAGCATCCAGCAGCGCGCCGCCGTCCTGCTCCACGGGGACCACCGTCACGTGCAGGGCCTCCTCCACCGCCTCGATGGTGGTGTCGTCCAGGAACACGTTCTCCTCATGGCGGAGCATGTTCACCGGGATGAGCAGCCGCTCTCCCAGGGTCCGGTCCCGGAGCTGTTCGATCAGGTCCCTTCCGGTCACCAGTCCGGCCACATTGATATTCTCTCCAAAGAAGTGGTTTACGATGGGGACTACCTGGCCCTGGAGGCCGGGGCATTTCCCGCGGGCCTCCTCCACCAGTTTCTCAATGGTGGGGGCGGCCGCCAGTCCGGTGGCAATGGTAAAGGAGGAGGGCTCCTCGTCCCCCTCCACGCTGAGAAGGGCGGCATGGAACTCACTCTCCAGCAGGCGCAGCATGCCCACGCCGTTTTCCAGCTGGACAAAGCGCTCAAAGCTCTCCTCATCGGGGAGGGGACGGCCCGCCTTCAGATAGAACTCGTCGGAGCACCAGACCATCCGGGTCCCCCGCTCGGCCAGAGAGCGGGCGGCAAAGACCTCCACCTGGTCGATGACCGCGGCCGCGCCCTCGGGCGTATAGGGCTCCAGCTGACACAGGCCCTCCCGGAACTTGGTCAGGCCAACCGGCACCACTGCCACGCTGTTCACGCCCGGCCAGAGGGCGGAGAGCTCCTCCATGGTCTGCTGGAGGGCAGGGCCGTCATTGATGCCCGGGCAGGCCACTACCTGACAGTTCATGGTGATGCCCGCCCCGGCAAAGCGCCGCATGATGTCCAGACACTCCCCGGCCCGGCGGTTTTTCAGCAGCTGCCGGCGCAGCTCCGGATCGGTGGCGTGGACCGAGATGTTGATGGGGCTGACCCGCAGGTCGATGATGCGCTGGATCTCCCGCTCGGACAGGTTGGTCAGCGTGATATAATTCCCCATCAGGAAGGAGAGCCGGGCGTCGTCATCCTTAAAATACAGCGTCTCGCGCATGTTGGGGGGCATCTGGTCCACAAAGCAGAAGATACAGTTGTTGGCGCAGGAGCGGGCCTTATCCATCAGATAGGTCTCAAAATTGAGCCCCAGATCCTCGCCCACGTTCTTCTCCAGGGAGACCGTCCGCTCCGTTCCGTCCGCCGCCCGGAGCACCAGCTCCAGGCTGGGGTCATAGGTATAGAATTTGTAGTCCAGCACATCCACGATGGCGTGTCCGTTTACCTGCGTGACCGTCTCACCCGGGCGCAGGCCCGCCCGGTGGGCCGGACTGCCCGGATCGATGCTCTGGATCTTTGTCAGGCTCATAGCGCTCCCTCACTCTCCCCCGCCGCCGGACCGCCCAGCGGCCCAACGGTGAAGGGGACATATATAGATACATTGTAATACAGACCCGGAAAAGCCGCAAGTACTCTCTGGTGTGATCTTCCATTTCCGGGCAAAAAGAAAGAGGGGACACTTCCCCTCTCCTCTTTTCAGGCTATTTACTTCGCCTCGGCCACAGCCTCGGTCTTGCCGAACTCATGGCCGTTGTAGCTCAGGCAGGACTTGCACATCCGATGCGGGAGCCGGAACGCACCGCACTTGGGGCAGGTGGTGATGCCGGGGGTCTCCAGCTTCCAAACGGAGCTACGGCGCTTGTTACGGCGCTGCTTGGACACTTTACTCTTAGGGACTGCCATTTATGACACCTCCTTAGGTCAATGCCCTGGCCGGGCAATATTTCTCAGTCATCAGACTCTTTATCCAACAGCTGTGCGAGGACAGCAAAACGTGGATCAACTTCAGCCCTGCACTGGCAGGGGCCGTCGTTCAGATTGGCGCCGCACTTGGGGCACAGCCCCTTGCACTCCTCCGAACAGACGTGCTTGGGTTCCATTGCGAGGACCAGATCGGTGGTGAAGACCTCTTCCAGGTCCAGCTCTCCGCCGTCCAGCAGCAGGATGTCGTCGTTCTCCTCATCCTCCAGCGTCTCAGCCAGCAGATGCTCCACCGGGAGGACCAGTTCCTCCGAGAAGGGCTTGAGGCAGCGGTCACAGACCACTTCCAGCGTGGTATGGGCCTCCCCCTCCAGCACCAGAGCCCCGGCCTGATTGCGGACCTGGCCGGAGACCTCCACCGGATGGGCGAAGGGCTTGCTTCCGAAAAAGTCCAGCTCAGAGAGCTCCAATTGGAAGGAGAAGGGCACGCTGGCGCCCGGCTGATGGATGATGTCGCGGAGATTCAGTCGCATGGCACACCTCTCACAATGTCACAGCAGACATTATAACGAATACTACGGATATTGTCAAATACTTTTTCGCAAAAAATCCGTATTTTTTCATAGGACGGTAAGCTGTACTACTTTACGCCCGCCGTCCCGTATATCATAGCACATTCTTTTGGGGGAATGCAACCCCCAAAGGTGTACGAAGAACCTTTGCGCTCAGGGGGATTTTATGCTATACTCGTACCAATTGCAAGACCACCGGGCCCCTCTCCGGCCCGCTACTGTGAGGATCACCTATGAAAGAGTTTACCATCGGCAAGAATGACGCGGGTCAGCGGCTGGACCGCTGGCTGGCCAAGACCCTTCCCCTCCTCCCCGCTCCCCTGGCCCAGAAGTACATCCGCCTCAAGCGGGTGAAGGTCAACGGAAAGGGCTCCAAGCGGGATGTCCGTCTCCAGGTGGGGGATCTCCTTCAACTATATATCAATGACGAGTTCTTTGACGCCCCCACGCCGGAGAATGCCTTTCTCTCGGTGTTCAAGCCCCATCTGGACCTGGTCTATGAGGACGAAAACCTTCTTCTGGTCAACAAGCGTCCCGGCCTGGTGGTCCACCCGGATGAGCATGAGCGGGTCAACACCCTCATCACCCACATCCAGGCCTACCTTTATCAAAAGAAGGAGTGGAGCCCCTATTGGGAAAACTCCTTCGCCCCCGCCCTGTGCAACCGCATCGACCGGAACACCGGCGGCATCGTCATTGCCGCCAAAAACGCCGAGACCCTGCGCATCATGAACCAGAAGATCAAGGACCGGGAGCTCTCCAAGTACTATCTGGCCATTATCCATGGCAGGATGAACCCGCCCAGCGGCAAGCTGGAGGGATTTATCCTCAAGGACGAGAGCAAGAAGCAGGTCCGGGTCTTTGACCACCCCATCCCGGGCGGAAAGACGGCCGCCACGGTCTACAAGACGTTAAAGGTGAAGGGAGGGCTCTCCCTGGTGGAGTGCGACCTGCTCACCGGCCGGACCCACCAGATCCGCGCCCAGTTTGCCGCCGCGGGCCACCCCCTCCTGGGCGACGGCAAGTACGGCCGGGAGCGGGACAACAAGCAGTACGGGCGCTCCTTCCAGGCCCTCTACTCCTACCGGCTCTCCTTTGACTTCACCACCGACGGGGGGCTTCTGGAGTATCTCAACGGCCGCTCCTTCCAGGTGGAGCACGTGGACTTTGTGGACGAGTACTTTGGAGACAAGTGAACACACTTTATCCATTCTGTTCCACCAGCTTCCGCCCCAGGTAAAGACTCTGAAAAAAATGTCGATTCATATTGACATTTCCCACAGAAACAGATATAGTTGTCTCGACACAAAGGGGCGTACCCATTCGCCGGATGGGTACGCCTCTATTTCGACTGAAATGGGGGAGGATACATGGCTAAGGAGCTGATCCGCCTGTCCGACTGCTTTGTCCAGTTTGACGACGACATCATCTTGGATCACATCAATCTCTACATCAATGACAAAGAATTTTTGACACTGCTTGGTCCCAGCGGCTGCGGCAAAACGACGACCCTGCGCCTCATCGGCGGGTTTTTGAAACCCACTTCCGGAGAGGTGCTTTTTGACGGTGCCAAAATCAATGATGTGCCCCCCCACAAGCGGGCGGTCAACACGGTGTTCCAGAAGTACGCCCTCTTCCCGCACCTGAACGTCTTTGAAAATATCGCGTTCGGCCTGCGCATCCCCAAGACCGAATCGGACGGAAAGAAGCAGCGGAAGATCAAGCTGTCCGAGGAAGAGATCCAGCGCCGTGTCATGGAGATGCTCGAGGTGGTCAACCTCAAGGGATTCGAGAAACGCTCCATTGCCTCCCTTTCCGGCGGCCAGCAGCAGCGCGTTTCCATCGCCCGCGCCCTGGTCAACCAGCCCAAGGTCCTCCTCCTGGACGAGCCTCTGGGCGCCCTGGACCTGCGCCTGCGCAAGGACATGCAGAACGAACTCAAGCGCATCCAGCAGCAGATGGGCATCACCTTTATCTATGTCACCCACGATCAGGAAGAGGCTCTCGCCATGTCCGACACCGTGGTGGTCATGGACGGCGGCAAGATCCAGCAGATCGGCACCCCCGAGGACATCTATAACGAGCCCAAAAACGCCTTTGTGGCCGACTTCATCGGCGAGTCCAACATCATCGACGGCATCATGCGCGCCGACGGCGTGGTGGAGATCTTCAACCGGAAGTTCCAGTGCCTGGACAAGGGCTTTGCAAAGGACGAGCCGGTGGATGTGGTCATCCGCCCCGAGGACATCGACATCGTCCCCGAGAGCGAAGGCCAGCTCCGCGGCACCGTGACCAACGTGACCTTCAAGGGCGTCCACTACGACATCATCGTGGATTTCTACGGGTTCAAGTGGCTCATCCAGACCACCGATTTCTGCCCGGTGGGCGCCGTGATCGGAATCAAGATCGATCCCGACGGCATCCATGTCATGAAGAAGAGTCAGTACTCCGGCATGTTCGGCGATTACAGCTCTTACAGTGAGGAGTACGAGGAGATCAGCGACGCGGACTATGATCCTGACGCCGAGGAGGAGCAGGAGGAAGGCGATGAAGAATAGGCTCTCCCTTCTGGCCGGCCCCTATGTGGTGTGGATGGCCCTCTTCGTGGTCGCCCCCATTTTCCTGGTGGTCATTTATGCCTTCTCCAGCGCGGGAGGCGGCTTTACCCTGGATAACTTCGCCAAGATGAGCACCTACTGGGTGGTGTTCGTTCGCTCCTTCGAGCTGGCGCTCATCGCCACCTTTATCTGCCTGCTCATCGGCTACCCCCTGGCCTACATCATGGCCAAGGAGGGCCCCGGCTTTCAGCGGATCGCCATGGTCCTCATCATGCTCCCCATGTGGATGAACTTCCTGCTGCGCACCTACGCCTGGATGTCCATCCTGGAGAATACGGGTCTCCTCAATCAGTTCTTCCAGGCGGTGGGCATCATCGATCTGGGCAATCTGATCAACGGCTGGCTCAACAATCTGTGTGCCGGGCTCAACGACCTTCTGGGTCTCTCCCTCAACACCGCCCGGGACACCAACATGGAATACTTCAAGATGATCAACACCTCCGGGGCGGTGGTGCTGGGCATGGTGTACAACTATCTGCCCTTCATGGTCCTCCCCATCTACTCGGTCATCATGAAGCTGGACCACTCCCTGCTGGAGGCCGCCCGGGACCTAGGCGCCAGCACTGGCCGGGTCTTCCGGAAGGTCATCTTCCCCCTCAGCCTGCCCGGCGTGCTCTCCGGCATCACGATGGTGTTCGTACCCTCGGTGTCCACCTTTGCCATCTCCCGCCTGCTGGGCGGCGGCAACGAGCTGCTGCTGGGCGACCTCATCGAGCGGCAGTTCCTGGGCTCCGCCTACAACGCCCAGCTGGGCTCCGCCATCTCCCTGGTCATGATGCTGGTGGTACTGATCTGTATGTATGTGATGAATCGCTTCGGTGAGGGCGAGGAACAGGCGGTGATGCTATGAAACAGCGCAGCTCCATCCTGGACCGCCTGTTCATGGGCCTGGTCTTCTTCTTCCTGTACGCCCCCATCTTCCTGCTCATCATCTTCTCCTTCAACGACTCCAAGAGCCGGACTGTGTGGCAGGGCTTCACCCTGGACTGGTACGTGGAGCTCTTTCAGGACAGCGCTATCATGAGCTCCATCTACACCACCCTGCTGGTCTCGGTGATCGCCACGGTGGTGGCCACGGTGGCCGGCACCTTTGCCGCCATCGGCTTCTACAACATGCGCCGGCGCTGGCGCAACCCCCTCATCACCATCAACAACATTCCCATGATGAGTGCGGAGATCGTGATGGGCGTGTCCCTGTGCCTCTTCTTCGTGGCCGCCTTCGGCCTCTTCGGTACGGCGGCCCAGTGGCTCAACAACACCCTGGGCACCAACCTCCCCACCCGGTATTATCTGGGCTTCCCCACTCTGCTGATTGCCCACATCACCTTCAATACCCCCTATGTGGTGCTGGCGGTGATGCCCAAGCTCCAGCAGATGGACAAGCACCTGGTGGAGGCCGCCCAGGACCTGGGTTGCACCTGGCGCCAGGCCTTCTGGAAGGTCATTATCCCCGAGATCAAGCCCGGCATCGTCAACGGTATGCTCATCGCCTTTACCATGAGCGTGGATGACTTTGTCATCAGCTACTTCACAGCCGGCTCCTCGACTTCCACCCTGGCCATGACCATCTACGGCATGACCAAAAAGCGCATCAGCCCCAAGATCAACGCCGTGTCCACCCTGCTCTTTGTGACCGTGCTGATCCTGCTGGTGATCGTCAATGTGCGCGAGGCGCACCAGGCCAAGGCCAAGAATGCCGCCCGGTCCTGATTTCCCCGTTCTCCCGGCCGCGGTATGGCCCTGAGATAAATCTACCCACACTGGAGGAATGATCAATTGAAAAAGAAGCTTGCCTTGACGCTGACCCTCACTGTAACCACCGCCCTGCTGGCCGGATGCTCCGGCGGCGGGAACTCCGCAGACGCCCGGGTGGTCAATGTGTGCGGCTGGGGCGAGAATATCGAGCCCGAACTGATCGACCAGTTCGAAGAAGAGACCGGTATCAAGGTCAACTATCAGACCGCTGAGAGCAACGAGGCCATGTACGCCCTCATCAAGAACGGCGGCGCCAACTATGACGTCATCGTTCCCTCGGACTACATGATCTCCCAGATGATCGAAGAGGATATGCTGGCCGAACTCAACTTCGACAACATTCCCAACTTCTCTCTCGTGGATGACCGGTTCAAGAATCTGAGTTATGACCCGGAGAACAAGTACACCGTCCCCTACACCTGGGGCACTCTGGGTATTATCTATAACTCTGATGTGGTGAAAGAGGACGTGACCAGCTGGGACATCATGTTTGATCCCGCCTATGCCGGTCAGACCGCGATGATCAACAATCCCCGGGACGCTCTGGGCATCGCGCTGATGAAGCTGGGCTACTCCATCAACACCACGGATGAGAACGAGATCCGGGAGGCCTATCAGCTCATCGCCGATGCCAAGAACAACGGCGTGTACCAGGGCTTCTTCATGGACGAGATCTATGACAAGATGGAGGGCGGCGAGACCTCCGTGTGCACCTACTACGCCGGCGACTATCTGGTCATGTATGAGAACAACCCCAGCCTGCGCTGGGCCGTGCCCGAGAATGGCTCCAACTGGTTTGTGGACGCCATGTGCGTACTGAAGGACGCTGAGCACAAGGAGGAGGCCGAGGCCTGGATCAACTTCATCACCTCCACCGAGGCCTCTCTGGCGAACATGGACTTCATCTGGTACTCCACTCCCAACAAGGAGGCGCTGGAGCAGTATCCCGCCTACTATGAGGAGCAGAATGGCGAGCCTCTGGACCCCGCCCTGTACGAGGTCATGGCCGCGCCCCAGGAGATCCTGGACAAGTGTGAGTCCTACCTGGGCCTCCCCGAAGAGACCCGCACCCTGTATAACGACCTGTGGAATGAGCTGGGCATCTGATCGCCCTCCCCTTCCCTCTGAAAGCCGCCGTCTCCCTCAAACGGGAGACGGCGGCTTTTTCTTTTCTCGCGCCTTGCAAAGGGTGGCGAAACCGTGTACAATATTTGGTAATGATAAGGAGTGTGATGTTTTATGTCGCTTCAAATCGGCTGTAAGGGCCGTGCCGAGACCGTTGTCACCATGGAGAACACCGCCGCCGCCGTGGGCAGCGGCCTCCTCCCCGTCTTTGCCACTCCCTCCATGGTGGCGCTGATGGAAAATGCCGCGGTCAACGCCTGTGAGGGCGGCCTGGAAGAGGGCCAGGGCAGCGTGGGGACCTGCCTGAACATTACCCATGACGCCGCCACCCCCATCGGCCAGAAGGTCTACGCCGAGGCCGAGCTCACCGCAATCGACGGCCGAAAGCTCACCTTTTCTGTCCGCGCCTATGACGAGGCAGGCCCCATCGGCGGCGGGACCCATGAGCGGTTCCTCATCATGAATGAGCGCTTTCTCGCCAAGGCCCAGAGCCGGGGAGGGAACTGACCATGTCCATTCAGCAGTGCCGCGCGTTCTTCCGCACCCTGGGCCGGGAGGAGGACATTCTGGAATTTGACGTCTCCAGTGCCACGGTGGAGCTGGCCGCCCAGGCAGTGGGCGTGGCGCCCGCCCGGATCGCCAAGACTCTCTCCTTCCTGGTGGACGGTAAGTGCGTGCTCCTGGTCTGTGCCGGTGACGCCAAGGTGGATAACACCAAGTTCAAAGCCCAGTTCCACACCAAAGCCAAAATGCTCACCCCGGAGCAGGTGGAGGCCTTCACCGGCCACGCGGTGGGCGGTGTGTGCCCCTTCGGCATTACCAACCCGGATGTCACCACGTACCTGGACCGCTCCCTCCAGCGGTTTGAGACGGTCTATCCCGCCGCGGGCAGCGCCAATTCCGCCATCCAGCTGACCTGCGAGGAGCTGGCCGAGTACGCCCACAGCGCGGGCTGGGTGGATCTGTGCAAAAATTGGGAGGGCGCTCCCACCGAGTGAGCGCGGAGTATCCCGCCTTTTGGCACATACTAACCGCAACCCCTTCGCTGGTTTTACGGATGCATGAAAGGATGTCGTACCATGGTTGATACGCTGAAACGGGCCAGAGTCAGTTTTCTCCTGGCCTCCGTCCTCTATGTGATCCTCGGTCTGGTCCTTTTGATCTGGCCGGGTGTGGGCGGCGTGGCCCTGTGCCGCCTTCTGGGCGCTGCCTTGCTCCTCTACGGGCTGGTGACCATTGTCGGGTTCCTCCTCCGGGACCGGGAGATGGGCGGCTTCCGTCTGGAGCTCCTCTTCGGCATCATCGCCGCCGCCACCGGACTCTTCTTTCTTCTCCAGCCGCTGGCCGTCTTTTCCATCCTCTCCATGGTCATGGGCGTGTATGTGATCATTGACAGTCTGGTGGCCCTGAACCGGGTCCGCGCCCTCTACCGGATGGAATATCCCTACTGGTGGGTCTCCCTCCTGCTGACGATCCTGGGCGTCGTCCTGGGTGCGGTCCTCCTGTGGCGGCCCTTTGTGGCGGCGGAGGCGGTGGCCATGCTCATCGGCGCCGTGTTCCTCTTCCTGGGCCTTGCCGATCTGTGGTCCATCTGGAAGCTCTCCCGGCTGACGAAGGCCCTGCGGGAGACCCTCCCCATCGAAGTGGACCCCATTGATCTGGAGTAAGCTATCCCCTATCCCCCACAAAAAAATCACCCCGAATCCGGCGCGTCTGCCCGGGTTCGGGGTGATTTGTTCTGCTATGACAGTTTCTCCGGCGGGGCGTAGAAGCTCACCTGTCCGCGCCCGGCGCGCTTGGACTGATAGAGGGCCTGGTCCGCCTTGCGCAGCAGATCGTCAAACTCCTGGCCGTCTTTCGGGTAGAAGGCCACGCCGATGCTGCAGCTGATCTCCAGCGGCTCCCGCGCGCAGGCGATTTGAAGGTGCTGGCGGCAGAGCTGCTTGAGCTTTTCCCGGACAAAGGTGGGATCTCCCATATTCTTCATTACCACCAGGAACTCATCCCCGCCAAACCGGGACACGATGTCGTCCGGCCGGAACAGGCGGCGGATGCTCTGCCCGAAGGCGGTGAGGATCTGGTCTCCCGCCTCATGCCCCATGGTGTCGTTGAGGCTCTTGAAGTGATCAATGTCCATAAAGGCCACGGTCAGCGGCGTGTGGGTGTTCTTCCCCTCCAGCAGCAGCTCCTCAAAGAGGATATGGGCGCCCGCCCGGTTGTAGAGCTGGGTCAGGGCGTCCGTATTGGCCCGCTTCTGCCACTCGGTGGCCTCCCGCTTGATGCGGTTGATGTTGGTCAGCTTCCCCACATAGCCCAGCTCCCGCGTCCGGTCCCGGTGGTCCAGAATCACATGGAGGACCAGGTGGAACCAGGGCCGCGTCCCGTCCGGCAGGGGCAGGCGCAGGTCCATCTCCATCTCCGGCACCGCCCAGGTCAGCCGGTTCCGGCACCGGATCAGGGCCTCATACTCCTCCGGGTAGAAGGTACGGGCCGAGGGGCGGTATTTGCTGTACTCGCTGATGTAAGCGGGCACCTGGAAGACACGGCAGAATTTTTCGCTGAACTCCATGGAGTCGAAGAGCTGATTGTAGGTAAAGACCATGTCCTCGGAGAGCTCGGCAATGATGCGGTACTTCTCCTGCTCCAGCAGGAAGAGGGTCTGGGCCTCGCTGCGCTGGGCGCTCTCCTTCTCCTCCTGCACAGGGCTTGCCGCAGCGGGCTCCGCCGGGGCGGCCACACGGGCCTTGGGGCGCTCCTCCGGCGGCTCCTCGGCCGCCTCCCCGCTCACCTCCGCGATCAGCCGGACGGCCACCCGGCGCAGGGAGGCCAGGATCTTGGGGTTGAAGGCGCCGCACTCCCCTTCCAGGATCATCCGGACGGCCTCCTCCGCGGCGTAGGCCGGCTTATAGACCCGCCGGCTCACCAGCGCCTCGTAGACGTCCGCAATGGACACCGCCTGGACCCAGATGGGGATCTCCTCCCCCTTGAGCCCGTCCGGATAGCCCTCGCCGTCCCACCGCTCATGGTGGTGCCGGCAGATCTCATAAAAATACCGCTGCACCCGCTCACCCTGGGGGAAGATGATGTGCCGCACCAGCTCCCCGCCGTAGATCGTGTGGGCCTTCATGCGCTCAAACTCGTCCGCCGTCAGCCGTCCGTCCTTGGTCAGGATGTTTTCGGGCACGGCGATCTTGCCGATGTCGTGCATGATGGAGAGCTCGGATATGGCATCCGTCTGCTCCTGGGTCAGTCCATACTCGGGATAGTGCTCCATCACATCCAGAAGCAGCAGCCGGGTGACCTGCCGGATGCGGCGGACATGAAAGCCCGAGTCGCAGTTGCGAAACTCAATGGCCGCGCTCAGGGCCTCCATGATGGATTTGTTGGTCTGGCGCAGCCGCTCCTCCTGCTCCCGGATGCGGGCGGTCTGCTCCAGCACCACGCGCTCCAGCTCAAACCGGTGGCGGTAGAGCTCCACCATATTGGCCACCCGGCGCTTGACCACCTCGGGCTTGAGGGGACGGACCAGAATATCCGCCACACCCAGCTCATAGCCCCGGGCCATGGTCTCGTCCGACTCCTCCTCGGTCACCAGGAAGACCGGGATATTGTTCAGCCATCCCTTACTCTGCATGATCTGCAGTACATCCAGCCCATCGATCCCGGGCATTCCCTCATCCAGGAGAATGGCTACCAGCTGTGTAAAATAGGTCTCTGTCATCTGGAGGGCTTCGTTTCCATCGGCGGCCTCAATGACCTCATATGCTGAAGCAAGTACCTTACGCAGTGCCACACGATGCTCCGCACAGTCATCCACCAGCAGAACCGTTGTTCTCTCCCGCAACTCACTCACGCCCTTTTCTTCCATCCGGCAAACCGGATCTATGGAAAGGTAAGAATATCCATTTGTTTTATTGTATCTTACTTTTCCTCGTTAGACAAGAAGAAACTGCCCATTTGACCTCTTTCGATGAAAAAAGACTTCCTCTCCGCGGAGAGGAAGTCTTTTGAAGCGTGTCGAAAAAGTTCGACACGCTTCTCAAAAATGCAGGCATTTTTTCGAGGGGAGGCAGCCCGCTGCGCGCACTCGCTGGCGCTCGCACACTTGCGGTCTGAGAAGTGTGTTTTCCGACGTGCGCGCCGCCGGAAAACACGATTTCAACCTTCTTTCGCCGCCTGCGGGCGGCGAAACTCTTGCCGAGGGCTTTTCCCCGCGCAAAAAGACGAGGACCTCTTGGCAAGAACCTTCTTCGACCGCCTGTTGACAATTGACTAGGCTGTCATTCCCAGACCTGCATCCCTTCATCCAGCACGCTGCGCCGGTGGAAGAGGGCAAAATCCGGCGCCGCCTCGGGGCACTCGCTGCGGATGGCGGACACGATGAGCTCCGGGTTGAGGCCCGGGTTCTGGGCCCGGAGGATCAGGTCCAGCGTCACGCTGTCCCGGCGCTCCTCCACAGTGGCCTTGTGAATCAGGGGGATGAGGTCCACCTCGGTAAAGCCGCTCTTGGCCTTCTTGGAGCGCTTGCGCACCACCAGGCTCTCCCGGGAGAGGAGCTCCTGAATGGCGGTGTCCGCGCCGAAGGGGGCCCCCGCCTCATACTCCAGCGTCACGATATAGTTGACATAGGCCAGTTCCTTTACGGCCCGCTGGGCCTCGTAGCAGCGCTTGACCTCGATTCCCGCGGGCAGGACGGCGTTCATCCGCTCAGGGACCCGCTCCAGGTCGGGATTTTCTCCCAGAATCTGGCACTCCAGCACCTCGCACACGCTGGAGTAGCCCACCGACAGGGGCAGCGGGATGGACACGAACGCGTGGGGATGGAATCCCTCCGTATGCTTGATGGGAATATCCGCCCGGAGGAAGGCCCGCTGGAAGGTGCGCATCAGGTCCAGATGGGAGATAAATTTGGCTGTATCCAATTTGGAAAAGGCCAGTCTATGGGTCGTCATAGGCCGATCCACTCCTTTATTCCGAAATTAACACTCGGCGTCGCACACGCCTCCGGGGTAGAGCTTGTCCGCGCCGCAGCCGGTGCACTGCTTCCGGCAGTCGGGGGTGATGACCCCGCGGTAGGCCTGCTCCCGCTCCCGCCAGAGGAAGCGGCTGCTCACTCCCACCGAGGTGGTGCTCCAGGGCAGGAGCTCGTCCTTGTCCCGGACACGGTTTGCATAGAAGGCCGGGTCGATGCCGCACTCGGCAAAGGCCTCCATCCAGCGGTCGTAGTTGAAATACTCGTCCCAGGTGTCGAACTTTGCGCCCTTGCGCCATACCGTCTCCAGCAGATCGGCCAGACGGCGGTCGCCCCGGGCCAGCACCGCCTCCAGCACGCTGGTCTCCGGGTCGTGCCAGTGGTAGGCGATGGAGCGTCCCCGCATGTGATCCCGCAGGAGCTTGACCCGGCGCTCATACTCCTCCCGGCTGATCTGGGCCTCCCACTGGAAGGCCGTATGGGGCTTGGGCACAAAGAACGCGGTGGAGACCGTGATCTTCACGCCCCGGCTCCGGTTGGGGGTGACCTCCCGCCAGGTGTGGTAGACCTTTTCCGCCAGGTCGGCGATGCCCAGCACGTCCTCGTCGGTCTCGGTGGGCAGGCCCAGCATGAAGTAGAGCTTTACGGTGGACCAGCCCCCCGCAAAGGCCGTGCGGCAGAAGTTGAGGATGTCCTCCTCCGTGACGTTCTTGTTGATGACGTCCCGCAGGCGCTGGGTACCCGCCTCGGGCGCGAAGGTCAAACCGGTCTTGCGGCCGTGCTGGAGCCGCTCCATCAGATTCCAGGAGAAGTTGTCCGCCCGCAGGGAGGGCAGGGACAGGCTCACCCCGTTGGGATCGCACCACTCCTGAAGGCCGTCGCACAGGTCCAGCAGGCGGCGGTAATCACTGGTGGAGAGGGACGAGAGGGTCATCTCCTGATAGCCCGAGTTCTTGCAGGACTCAATGCCCTGCTGCACCAGAAGGGCGGGGTCCTTGGCGCGCACCGGGCGGTAGGCGTATCCCGCCTGGCAGAAGCGGCAGCCGCGGATGCAGCCCCGGAAGACCTCCAGCATGACCCGGTCGTGCACGATCTCGGTGGAGGGCACGATGGTCTTGGTGGGGAAATAGGAGCGGTTCAGGTCCTGCACGATCCGCTTGGTCACGGTGGCAGGGGCCCCCTTGGTGGGGGTGATGGACTTGACCGTGCCGTCCTCGTTGTATTCCACCTCATAGAGGGAGGGGACATAGAGACCGGGGATCTGGGCGGCAGCCACCAGCAGCTCCTCCTTGGTCCAGCACTCCTCCCGGGCCTTCCGGTAGAGCTCGATGAGCTCCACCGTCACATCCTCGCCCTCGCCCAGGGAGAAGATGTCGATAAAAGGAGCCAGCGGCTCGGCGTTGAAGGCGCAGGTGCCCCCGGCGATAATGAGGGGGGCAAACTCATCCCGGTCGGCGCTGCGCAGGGGCAGCCCGGCCAGGTCCAGCATGTTGAGCACATTGGTGTAGGCCATCTCATAGCCCAGGGAGAAGCCGATGATGTCAAAGTCGGCAATGGAGTCTCCGCTCTCCAGTCCGTAGAGGGGGATGCCCTCCCGGCGCATCTCCTCCTCCATATCCCCCCAGGGGGCAAAGACCCGCTCGCACCAGACACCCTTCATCTCGTTCATCACGCCGTAGAGAATGCGCACACCCAGGTTGGACATGCCGATCTCATAGGTATCCGGGAAGCAGAGGGCCACACGGGTATCCACCTGATCCCGATCCTTGACCACCGCATTATATTCTCCGCCCGTATAGCGCGCAGGCTTCTGCACGCGTGGCAGGATATGCTCCAAAGTACGATTCATAGCCGAACTACCGTCGCTTTCTTTTCCCAAAGTTGTTTCCTATACAGAGTAGCTTCTTATTTTACCTTCTTTTTTGTACTATTGCAACCCTATTCCCTTAAAAAGCGGCAAAAATCGCGGCAGCACCCGCTAACAGCACCAGTCCAATGGCATTCGCTGCCAAAAAGAAGCGCATATACCGGCCCAGCTCGGCCCCCGGCGTGCGCAGATACAGCCGCATGGAGATCAGGCTGGCCAGGGAGGCCACCGGTGTGCCCAGTCCGCCGATGTCGGTGCCGATCAGCAGCCCCCGCCAGTCCTGGGTAAACCCGGAGAAGAGCACGGCCGCCGGCACATTGCTGATGATCTGGCTGGCCAGACCGGAGACCAGGGCGGTGTTCCCCTCCAGCGCGGCGGTGAGGACCGCGCGCAGCTGGGGATTGGCCCCGATGTTCCCGGCAAAGATGAAAAAGCACACAAAGGTCAGCAGCAGGCCATAGTCCACCCGGGGCAGCAGGTCCCGTCCGGCCAGCAGCAGGCTCACCAGGACCACCGCCAGCAGCACGGGAGCCGGGATCACATGGAACACACACAGCAGGCACAGCGCAAAGAGCACGCACAGCAGCACCAGCCGCCCCCGCTTGCGCAGGGTCACCCGCTCGGGGAAGGTGACCTGGATGGTCTCCTGCTTGCCCCAGAAGAGGCACGCCGCCGCCAGCGCCAGGCCGCTGACCGCGGTCAGGGGGCCCACCACGCCGAAGAACTCGCCCGCCCCCAGCTGGAACTGATTATAGAGGTAGAGATTCTGGGGATTGCCCACGGGCGTCGCCATGCTGCCCAGGTTGGCCGCCAGGGTCTGGAGCACCACCACGGGGATCAGGCGCTCCAGCCGCCCCACCCGCTCCAGCACCAGAATGGCGAAGGGCACAAAGGCGATGAGGGCCACGTCGTTGGTCACCAGCATGGAGACAAAAAAGGGCATCAGGACCAGCAGCAGCGTGAGGGTGCGCATCCGGTGGCGGCCGGAGAGCAGGCGCTGGGCCAGCACCTCAAAGACCCCGCAGTCCTGGAATCCC
This sequence comes from Pseudoflavonifractor gallinarum, assembly GCF_014982855.1. Lineage (GTDB taxonomy): Bacteria > Bacillota > Clostridia > Oscillospirales > Oscillospiraceae > Pseudoflavonifractor_A > Pseudoflavonifractor_A gallinarum. The sequence continues at coordinate 91,092 of NZ_JADCKF010000010.1, forward strand.
GCCACCACCGCCATCAGTCCGAACAGCAGGATCAAAACCCGGGTGTCGATATAGCCCAGATAGGCCGCGGACGGTGGCGTAAGGGCCATGGACAGCACCGCACAGGCCGCCGAGATGGCCAGCACCGGCTCCCGCTTGACCCACAGACGCAATCTTTGCAACATGTTTCTCTCTCCTCTTCTCGTTCCAGATACGCACATACGGAAAGCCACCCCGAAGGATGGCTTTCCGTGGAATCATGCATCATGTACGTTTAGTTTAGCGCATCTGCCTGGGATGGTCAACCCTCAATCAGCCCGCCGTTTCGAAAATCCTCGGCCACATCTCCCATATGGAGGTAGGACAGCCCCAGCCGGTTGCACACCCGCACCAGGTGCTCCACCGCCTGACACTCGGTGGACAGCCACTGGATCACCGGCACCCCTTCTCCCTCGATCCCGTACATCGCGGGGATCCTGCTCTGGTCTGCAACCACACGGTAATTGACACAACATGTTTCCATCATAAATCCTCTTTCCTATTTCTTTTTTCGCGGCCTGAGCGCAGGCCGCTCTCTCCATGTCCACGAACTGCTTCTTGTGATTTTCCTCTATCCGTTTTCTGTTTCACACGGTATAATATGCTTGTGACCCGGCCGGTCTCCTGGACCTGCGCTGCCGCCATACCGATGTATGGAGAGAACCGATTTATGGAAGTCCCGGTGTGCGTTGCCCGGTGCAAACAGCCTGCACATCCCTCCCCGTTTTTCAATTGTTATATTTTACCATTTAAATTCTGCTTTGTTCTTTTGCTTTATTCAATATGCTGTATTTCCGATCCGATGTCAATGAGCCGTCCAAAATTTGGTTTTAATACACACTTTTTTTACCACTTCCGGTTAATTCCAGCAAAACATACCCGCACACAATTGAAATGCGGAGGATGCCATCATGTCTATGGTGAAAAAATTAGCCTATTTGAAAAAGCGGGACGGGATCACCTCGGAGACCGTGGCCGCCCGCTCCGGCATTCCGATCGGTACCTTGAATAAGATCCTCAACGGCCAGACCAAGAGCCCCTCTCTGCCCGCCCTGCGCGCCCTGGCCGCGTGCTTCCAGGTCTCCACCCGCTATCTGATGGACGACACCATCCCTCTGGAGTGCGATACCGGGGTTTACAGCGAGGAGGACGGCTTTCTCTTCCTGAACCGGGAGGAGTCCATCCTGTTTCAGCGCTACCGGAGCCTGGCGCCCTGCGACCGCAAGGCGCTGATCTCCGCGCTGGAGCAGTTCAGCCAGCCGGTCGTCCCCTCCGGCCCCGTTCTGTCCCAGCGCCTCCTCCCCTGCTATCTTCCCGTCTCCAACCCGGGGGGCGGGTCCATGGGGCACCAGTTCCAGACCAAGCTGGTCCAGGCCGACGCCCACTCCCTGGCTGCCGCGGCCGATTTTGCTCTCCTGCTGTCCGACACCTCCCTGGAGCCCGCCTTCCACCCGGGCCACATCCTTCTCTTGCAGTACGGCAGGGTGTCCAACGGGCAGCTGGGACTCTTTTCCGTCCACGGCGACTGCTACATCCGCTATCTGTCTATCCGAAGCGGGATTTGCAGACTCATCCCCATCAACAACTCTGCCCGCTCCATCACCCTCTCCTCCCCCGACGATCTGACCCACTGGGGCAGTGTCCTGGGCTCCCTGGACCCAAAGCGCTGGAAGTGGTGCTGATTTCCATACCTTACACCGCGGGCCGCAGCCGGAACTGGCTGCGGCCCACGATCTTTTCTCCGCTCTTTCCGGCTTTCACAGAAGATTTACAAATCGTACAGCATGTTCTCCTCCACGGAGGACTCCTTTGACGCGGAGGGACTGCTCACCTCCGCCATCCGCTCCGTGACCGGCGGCAGTGAGAAGTATCTCTACACCCTCTCCGGCCACGGGGAGAGCGAGCTCTCCGCCCCCATCTCCCAGGCCATGGAAAAGGCCGGATTCACGATGGCGACGGTCACCCCCCTCCTGACGGGGACCATACCGGAGGACTGCGACCTGCTGCTGGTCAACGGGCCCACCGCAGATCTCTCCCAGGAGGAGTATACGCTGCTGGAGGACTATCTCTCCGGGGGCGGACAGATGGTCTTCCTCTGCTCGGACAGCGAGGAGAACTTCCCCAACTGGAGCGCCCTGCTGGAGAGCTACGGCCTGACCCTGGTGGACGGGTATATCGCAGATGAGGAGCGGTATTATCCCCAGTTCGGCTCCCTGTTTGCCATCGCCGGGGCCATCTCCACCGGGACCGAGGTGACCCAGGGCATGAGCGAGCAGGACCTGACCCTGCTCACCAACAGCCGCGGCTTTACCCAGCAGGAGGACACCGACGCTGTAATCACCCCGGTCCTCACCACCTCTTCCCACGCCTCTGCCGTCACGCTGGACGGCCAGGAGGTCCCCGGCACCTATCTGCTGGCCGCCGTATCAGAACGCGCCGGCACGGACGGCGCCACCGGACGGCTCACCGTGCTGGGCTCCAACTCCCTGATCGACGGGGACATTCTCTCCTCCTATCCCAATCTGGTCAACGAGACGCTGTTCCTCAACCTGCTGACCGCCGGGTTCGAGGACGGCTCCAACCTCTCCATCCCGGCCAAAAGTTTGGCCGTCACCTACAATACCATTCCAAATCCCGGACTGTGGAGCGCACTGTACCTGGTGGTCCTGCCCCTGGTCATTCTGGTGACGGGATTGATCGTCTGGTGGAAACGGAGGAGACAGTGATGAACCGTCAGAAAACTACCCTAACCGTCCTGTTGGGCCTGCTGGCCCTCTGCGCCGGGGCCTATCTGGCCCTGCGGATGTGGAACAGCAGCCATCCTCCGGCCACCGACACCATTTCGGTCACCGCGTTCTCCGATCCGTCCTCCTTCTCCTTCCTTGGGACGGACGGCGAGAGTCTCTCCTTCACCAAGCAGAACGGCGTCTGGCAGTGGAATGAGGACAGCACCTTCCCCGCTGACCAGAGCGCGGTGGAGAGCCTGGCCGAGGACCTCTCTCACGTGGAGGCGGTGCGCGCCATCTCCGACCCGGAACCCCTCTCCGCCTATGGTCTGGACTCCCCCGCCTACACCATCCAGGTGGCGGACAGCGGCGGGATGGGGGCCACCCTTCTGATCGGCGCGGCGGTAAACAGCGATTATTACGCGGCGCTGGAGGGCGGGGAGACGGTATACACCATCTCCTCCTCCCTCCTCGACACCCTCTCCATCGGTCTGATGGACCTGGCCGAGCCCGAGAGCATCCCCTCGGTCCGGGAGGACAACATCCAGTCCATCCAGTGGGAGAGCGGCGGCACCACCCTCCTCCTGACCAAGGACACCGAGACCCTGTCGGTGGAATCGGAGGACACCGGCTCTGTGGAGACCGTGACCGAGTACCACTGGACGGTCAACGGCAACGCCGTCCCCCAGGACAACGAGACCCTCTCCCTCCTGCTGGATGAGCTCTCCTTCCTGGGCTTCTCCTCCTGCTACGACTATGACGCGGAGGAGAGCGTCCTCGCCTCCTGCGGGCTGACAGAACCCGCGCTGGTGCTGACGGTGTCCTATGACGACGGCCAGAGCTTCACCCTCTCCGTGGGCCAGATGGACGGGGACGGCACTTACCGCTTTGCCCTCCTCAACGACTCCCGCGCCATACAGCGCCTCTCTGCCTCCTCCATCGATGTGCTGATGGGGCTGACCCAGGAGCAGCTGCTGACCGCTCCCGACACAGAAGAAGATACCTGATCCCCTCCTGACCGCAAGCCCCGGCAATCGGGGCTTGCGGTTCCGTCTGTCAATCGAGTGCATTCCTATGATGTTTGCTGCAAGAGCCTCGCAGAGTTCCGCCGTCCGCAGACGGCGGAAGAGAGTTAAACCGTGTTTTCCGGCGGCATGTACGTCGGAAAACACTCTGCTCAGGCCGCAAGTGTGCGAGCGAAAGCGAGTGCGCGCCGTGGCCTGCATCCCCTCGAAAAAATGCTTGCATTTTTGAGAAGCGTGTCGAACACCTTCGACACGCTGACCGCAAGCCCCGGCAATCGGGGCTTGCGGTTTGTGCGCGGTCGTACTATGATGGAGGGGAACTGCCCCCGGCAGCATGGATCAAACGATACAAAGGAGAGACAACGATGGAACTGACACGAGAGCAGGGCCTGGCTCTGCTGCGCACCTACAATCAGGAGCCCTTCCACCTGCGCCACGCCTTTACAGTGGAGGCCGTGATGGACTGGTACGCCCGCACCCTGGGCTATGCGGAGGAGGCCCCCTTCTGGGCCATGGCCGGCCTGCTGCACGACATCGACTTTGAGCGCTGGCCCGAGGAGCACTGTGTGAAGGCCCCCGCGCTGCTGGAGGAGGCAGGGGCCTCTCCCGCTCTCATCCACGCGGTGGTGTGCCACGGCTGGGGGATGACCGGCGCGCAGGTCAAGCCGGAGCACGAGATGGAGCGGGTGCTCTTCGCCTGCGACGAGCTCACCGGGCTCATCGGTGCGGCCGCCCTCATGCGCCCCTCCAAGTCGGTGCAGGATATGGAGCTCTCCAGCCTGAAGAAGAAGTTCAAGGACAAGAAGTTCGCCGCCGGCTGCTCCCGGGACGTGATCCGGCAGGGCGCGGAGCTGCTGGGCTGGGAGCTGGATACCCTGCTGGACCGCACCCTCCAGGCCATGAAGGCCGGAGAGGCCGCCATCGAAGCCCAGTGTGCCGCGCTGTGATCCCCGCGCCGCTGGAGTATCCGCCCTATACGGCCCAGCGGCTGTGCCCGGGGCTGTGGCACATCCAGGACGCCACGGCCGACCATCCGCCCGGGACGCAGCCGGACGGGAGCTTTCACAGCCCCTCCAGCGTCTATGTGGTGGAGACCCCCAGCCAGGTCCTGGTCGTTGATCTGGGGCCGCCCTACCCGGGGCAGGCCCTGCGCGCCCTGGTGGACCGGATCGCCGGGGGGCGCGCCATCCAGGTGGCCATCACCCACAACCACTTCGACCACATCGGCGCTCTGCGCCAGTTTGAGGACTGCCTCCACCATCTGCCCCAACGCGATCCCATCCAGACGGCCGCCCCATCCCGCCTTCTCACCGGGGGCGAGTCTATCGCCCTGCCCCCCTATCACTTTCAGGTCCTGGCGGTTCCGGGACACACCCGGGGGAGCCTCGCCTTCTACGAGCCGGAGCAGGGCTGGCTCTTCACCGGGGACGCCTTCGGCTCCAGCTATGTCTGGCTCCTCTTCCTCCCCGACGCTGTGGAGGTCTACCGGGACACGCTGCGCCGGACCCTGGCGCTTCTGGGGGAGCGGGAGGATCTGCTCCTCCTGCCCGGGCACCGCTACCAGCAGCAGATCCTTCCCGTCCCCGGGATCGATCCCCGCTCCCCCCGCAATCCCCGGCTGGGCCTCCCCTATCTCCGGGACATGCTCACCCTGAGCGAGCAGATTTTGGCCGGGACCGCCGCCTCCCGCCCCTTCCAGGCCTGCGGCCGGGAGGACCTGGCGGCCTACACCTACGGCCGGGCCGAGATCGACGCCCTGCTGCCCGGCCGTCCGCCGGTGGAGCTCTGAACTTTCACCAAATTTTAATCTTTCTTCCGCCCTCCCTCTGTTGCTTTTTCCCCATGGAACGGCTATACTAAGGAGTATTCGCACCGGAACTTTTTGGTACAACAGAAGGAGAATGTATTTTGAATCAGTCAGCAAACGGCAAAAAACGTCGTTCCCCCCGCAGTAAAGCGGGAAAGATCCTCTTGAATCTGGTGGTCACCCTGGTGGTGGGTCTGGTCTATTTCTACGTGTCCCTGCCCGCCCTCAACCCCCAGTCCGGTGATTTTTACAGCTTCATCGGCCTGCTGTGCATCACCTATGTCATCTCGGCCCTGATCACCTCCGGCTTCTCGTCGGGTCTGGACCAGGCCGCCATGCCCAAGGAGCACTTCAAGGAGTATTTCCGCTTCATCAAGCAGCAGTGTCTCCCCATCGGCGTGCTGTTCCTGGCCCTGATCGCCGTGGCCCTGGTGGGCCAGGTCATCTCCATGCCCATCTTCCGGGCGGGGGCCTACCGGGATCTGCTGACCGTGGAGACCGGCGACTTCGCCAAGGAGATCACCCAGATCTCCTTCGACGAGATCCCCACCCTGGACAAGGACTCGGCCAATTACCTGGGTGACCGGCAGATGGGTACCCTCAGCGACATGGTCAGCCAGTTTGACTACTCCAACGAGTCCACCCAGATCAACTACCAGGGCCGCCCGGTCCGCGTGGCCCCCATCGCCTACGCCGACCTCATCAAGTGGTTCACCAACCGCACCCAGGGCCTGCCCGCCTATGTGGTGGTGGACATGGTGACCCAGGAGGCCAAGGTGGTGCGCCTCTCCGAGGGGATGAAGTACTCCTTCTCCGAGCCCCTCAACCGCAACGTCATGCGCCACCTGCGCTTCTCCTATCCCACCTACATGTTCGATACCCCCCGCTTTGAGATCGACGAGGAGGGCACGCCCTACTGGATCGCCCCCCGGATCATCAAGACCATCGGTCTCTTCGGCGGCACCGACACCAAGGGTGCAGTGCTGATGAACGCCATCACCGGCGAGTGTCAGTACTATGAGGAGGTCCCCTCCTGGGTGGACAATGTCTGCAACCCCAACCTCATCATGGAGCAGTATAACTACCACGGAACGCTGGTCAACGGCTTCATCAACTCCATCTTCGGTCAGCGGGATGTGACGGTGGTCACCCAGGGCTACAACTACATCGCCCTCAACGACGACGTGTACATGTACACCGGCGTCACCTCCATCAACTCCGACCAGTCCAACCTGGGCTTCCTGCTCTCCAACCAGCGCACCAAGGAGACCAAGTTCTACAAGGCCCCCGGCGCCACCGAGGAGGCGGCCAAGGCCTCCGCCCAGGGCGTGGTGCAGGACCTGGGCTACACGGCCACCTTCCCCCTGCTCCTCAACATCGCCGATGAGCCCACCTATTTCATCCCCCTCAAGGACGCCGCCAACCTGGTCAAGAGCTATGCCATGGTCAACGTGGCCCGGTATGACATCGTGGCCACCGGCAGCTCGGTCACGGCCTGTGAGCAGCAGTATATCCAGCTCCTGGCCCAGAAGGGGGTCACCTCAGAGGAGGAGCTGCCCCAGACCCAGGTCAGCGGCGTGATCGCGGAGATCCGCTCGGCGGTCCTGGACGGAAATACCTACTATTTCCTCCGTCTGGAGGGCGATGAGACCTTCTACACCGTGTCGGCTGCCCAGAATCCCACCGCTGTGATCCTCAACGTGGGCGATACGGTCACCATCCAGCACGAGATCCGGGAGGGCGCCTCCGACATTCTGAGCGGCTCCTCGGTCACGCTGGACCGCAGGGGCGACGGCGCTGCCGTCCCCGTGGTGCCCTCCGCCGTTCCCGCCCTTCCCCAGCCCAGCGAAACGCCTGCCGTGGAGGAATCCATCCCTCCCGCAGCGTGATCCTCTTCTAGTTCCAAGCATATTAGCCCCGTCCGATTCTGAAGAACCGGACGGGGCTGTGTTTTATCCGCCCATCCCGGCATAGGATAGAGTAAATCAGGATGGGAGGCCGCGCCGATGGAGACCATCTCGCTGTGTATGATCGTAAAAAATGAGGAGGCCGTACTGGAACGCTGTCTGAACAGCGCCCGGGGGATCTGGGACGAGCTGATCGTGGTAGACACCGGTTCCCAGGACCGGACGCGGGAGATCGCCGCCCGCTTTACCGACCAGGTCCTCTCCTTCCCCTGGCAGGACGATTTCTCTGCCGCACGCAATGCTTCCTTTGAACGGGCCTCCGGCTCCTACTGTATGTGGCTGGACGCGGACGACGTGCTGCTCCCGGAGGACCGGGACGCCTTTCTCGCCGTGAAGGAACAGGACCTGCCCGAGGCCGATGTGGTCATGGCCCGCTATCAGACTCTGGACGCGGACGGGGCCCCCGTCCTCTCCTATTACCGGGAGCGCATCGTGCGCAACGTGCCCTGGCTGCGCTGGAGCGGCGCGGTCCACGAGGCCATCCCACCGCTGGGCCGCGTGGTATACACCGAGGCGGCCGTCACCCACCGGAAGGAGCGCCCCGGCGATCCGGACCGGAATCTGCGCATCCTGGAGGGGCTGCGCGCCTCCGGGCGCAACCTCTCCCCCCGGGAACAGTTCTACTATGGCCGGGAGCTCTACGAGCACGGCCGCTATGAGGACGCCGTACAGGAGCTGGAGCTCTTTCTGACCGTAGGCTGGGGCTGGCGGGAGAACAATCTGGAGGCCTGCCGGGTCCTATCGGCCTGTTACAGCGCCCTGCACCGCCCCCGCTGTGCCCTGCGCGCCCTGCTGGAGTCCCTGGCCTTTGATTCGCCCCGGGCCGAGATCTGCTGTGACCTGGGCAATTTCTTTCTGGAGCGGGAGGATTACCGCTCTGCCATCCGCTGGTATGAGCAGGCCCTCTCCTGTACCCGGGACGACCGCTCGGGCGCCTTTGTCCGGCCGGACTGCTACGGCTATCTCCCCGCCATGCAGCTGTGCGTCTGTTACCACCGTCTGGGGGAGCGGGAGCAGGCTGCGGCCTGGAACGAGCGGGCCGGGGCATTCCGGCCGGACGATCCGGCGGTCCTGCGCAACCGCGCCTTTTTTGCGGGCTGAGCACCCAAATACAAAAAGCCGGTCCGGAATATTTCCGGACCGGCTAAAGTGTGTTTCTGCGTTTTGTGCTGCAAGAGCCTCGCAGAGTTCCGCCGTCCACAGACGGCGGAAGAAGGTCAAAATCGTGTTTTCCGGCGGCGTGTACGTCGGAAAACACTCCCCTCAGGCCGCAAGTGTGCGAGCGCCAGCGAGTGCGCGCAGCGGACTGCATCCCCTCGAAAAAATGCCTGCATTTTTGAGAAGCGTGTCGAACGTGTTCGACACGCTGAGCCGGTCCGGAGAAAACTCCGGACCGGCTCTTTTCAATATCCGTTGACGATGGCATCCAGCACTTTGGAGGCCACAGCTCCGGCGGTGTCGGAGCCGCTGCTTCCCTCCTCCACCAGGACCACGAAGGCATAGGGGGCGTCCTCGTTGCGGAGAAAACCCGCAAACCAGGTGTTGGGGGCCTTGCCGCCACCCACCTCCCCTGTGCCCGACTTGGCGCAGATGTCCATGTTGGGGAAACGGCTGCTGCCATAGGTCTGGGCCACATTGTTGGCCATCATATCCGCCAGACGGCTGGCGGTGTCCCGGTCCACCAGAGAGGCGGTCTGTTTTTTCAGGTAGAAGGACGCGGGGGTACCCAGCGGGGTCTCCGTCTTCTGGATGAGCTGGGGGACGGCAGCCTTCCCGCCGTTTGCCACTGCTCCCATCCACACCATCATGGCGCAGGGGTTGACCAGGTCGTTATACTGTCCCACACCGGCCCAGCCCAGCTGGTTGGGGGTGGTCCCCACGTCAAAGCGGCCTGCCGCCGTGGGGATCCCGTTTACCTTGTACTGGCTGGTCAGTCCGGCCTGGGTCACATAGCGCTCCATGGTCTCCGCGCCCAATTCGGCGGCCAGCTGGCCGAACACCCCGTTGCAGGAATTGGCAAAGGCCCCGTAGATGTCCATCTCCCCATGTGCGTGGGGACAGGTGATGACCTCGCCCCCCACCTGGGTGGAGCCTGTACAGGTAAAGGTCCGGCTGAACAGATCGGGGATCTCCTCAATGGCGGCTGTCAGGGTCACCGTCTTGAAAATGGAGCCCGGCGTAAAGGTCCCCGAGAGAAAGCGGTTCAGGTAGACCCCGTCATAGCGCTCGTCCCCCTCCTCAATCACCGGCGGATTGGCCGGGTCAAAGCTGGGCGAGGAGACCATGCACACGATCTCTCCGGTCTTGTAGTTGTAGACGCCCACCGTCCCCTTTTTCCCGCCCAGGGCCTGGTAGGCGATGTAGTTGTAGCGGGCGTCCAGGGTGAGGTAGAGGTCGTTTCCCTCGCCCAGGGGGCTGTATGCGCCGGTGAGCAGATTGTAGCCCGAGAGCTTATCCGCAAAGGCCACCAGCGCGCCGGTGCCGATGTTGCCCGACGGGTCGCCCACCGCATGGAGGGTGGCCTCCCGCACAGTGGCATTGTCGTAATAGCGGCGGTTTCCCGCCTCGTCCACCCAGGAGAGCACATCGCCGTCCCGGTCCAGGACCCGCCCCACGGCCAGCTGTCCCTGGCTGTTGTAGAGATGGCGGTTGGCGGCGAAGCCCGCCCAGCGTCCGCCGCTGAGCGCAAAGCGCACGCAGAACAGTCCCAGGCCCAGCAGCATGGCCAGGGCCAGCAGAAGGCAGACTACCGCCCGTTTTTCAATCTTCTTCATCGTCCGCCTCCGCTCCGTATCCGCCGTATCCGGGCCCAAAGTCAAAATCAAAGTCCACCAGATCCTCGTCCTCTCCGGTGGGGATCACTCTGCTCCGGCCCCGGGTGGAGCGGCGGGCCAGGTGCTCCTGCCGCTCAGGGCCCTTTCTCCGCCCGGGCAGGCGGATGGCAAAGCTGGCGTTCTGCCGGGTGTCGGTAGCCTTCAGGAAGGCCAGCAGGCCCCAGGACGAGAGCATGGAGGAGCCGCCGTTGGACACGAACGGGAAGGTCACGCCGGTCAGCGGCAGGATGTCCACCGCGCCCAGCACGTTCAGCGCCGTCTGGAACACCATCATGGAGGTGGCCGCACAGGCGGCAATGATATAAAAGCTGGACCGCCCCGCCCGGCAGGCCCGCACCGCAAAGACCGCCAGGGTCAGGATACAGCACACCGCCAGGACGGCGATGACGAGGCCCCACTCCTCGCAGAGCATGCCGAACACCAGATCGGTGTCGGCGGCCGGGACCCGGTAGAGCCAGCCCCGGCCTGGTCCCACGCCCACCAGACCGCCGGAGGCCGCCGCCGACATGGTGCGGGTCTGCTGAAAGCCTCCGTCCGAGGCGTACTGCCAGGCGTGCCCCCAGGTGGCAAAGCGCCGCAGGATGTAGGGTTTGAGGGAGAGCAGCATGAACCCGCCGAAGACGGCCGCGCCGCAGATGAGGGCCAGGGTGGCCCAGTCTCCGGAGCGGAGATAGGCGATCACCAGGAAGGTGATGAAAAAGATGGCCGCGGTGCCAAAGTCGCTCATCAGCGCCAGGCAGCCCATACAGGCTCCGGTCAGGACGATGAACAGGCCCAGGTTCCGCTTCCGGAAGAGGCGCTCCAGCGTGGCGGCCCCGGCAAAGATGTAGCAGATCTTGGCCACCTCCGAGGGCTGGAAGGAGATGCCGCCGATGCTGATCCAGTTGGCCGCGCCGTATTTCACCTGCCCCACCACCAGGGACAGACCCAGCAGGCAGATGGCCCCCACCGCCATGACCCAGCGGATCTTCTTCACCCGCTCCAGGTCCCGGAGAAAGATCCCCAGCACCAGGAAGAGCACCAGCCCCAGCAGCATGGCGGCCAGTTGCTTGAAGAGGGCGTGGGGCGCGGAGGACGCGGTCACCGACAGGGACAGGGTACACAGGAAAAAGGCAATGAGCTCCATCTCAAAGCCCACTCGCCGCAGTGCCCGCAGGGTGAGGAAGTAGATCCACATCAGAGCGGTCAGCGTAAAGAAGGCCAGGGGCAGGGAGACCTCGGCCTCCTCCCCCGCCGCTACCACCAGCTGGAGGGCGGCCAGGACCTGAAAGACCGTCAGGAGCACCAGCGGCCCCCAGGGCGAGGAGGGCTTCTCCACCCTCCGGCGGCGCTGCCGCCGCTCCTCCTGCTCCTCCTGGGAGACCGGCAGCAGCACGGTCTCCACTCCGCCCAGGCTGAGCACGTCACCAAAGGTCACCGGCGCGCTGCCCTGGACCGGCTTTCCATTGACCCGTACCCCGCCCTTGGAGTCCAGGTCGTGGACGGTCCAGGTGTCATCCTCGGCACGGATCAGCGCCGCGTGCTGGCGGGAGACCACCGGGTAGTTGAGCACTACGTCCGAGGACTTTCCCCGCCCCAGAATGTTCTCCCAGTGGGTCAGGGGCTCCTCCGCCCCGTTGGGCAGGGTCAGGTAGGCCCACACCTCCGGCAGATGGGGGACCTTTAACAGGGAGCGGATGGCCCCGGCCAGAATCCCCAGCGCCAGCACCGGGAACACAAAGCGGACCACCGAGGTAAACCAGGCTGCCAGCATGGGATAACGGGCCGGCAGCGTCAAAAACGCATGGATCAGATCCTGCGGCTGTGATAAAAGCAATGCGACATCCTCCTTTTTAACGGAATCCAAAGGGATTGCCTCCTATTATACCACAACTTTTTCCCCGCGCAAATCGGCCCGTTTTGCCCCCCCGCTCCGGGCAGCCGGAGTCCCCCCTCCGATTTCTCCGGGGGAATTTCAAAAAAACGGTTGACTTTTCTTGGATTTGTATTATACTTATAAGTACAAAATAAAACTCAATAGTTTAAACTCCTTATATTGAAAAATTCTATATCGTTCGGATGACATGACCGAGAGAGTGCGAGGACAGTCGCCGCCGAAGGGGAATCAGAAAATCTCTCAGGCAAACGGATCGGCCATTGACGAGACTCTGGAAAGCGTGGAAGTTTTTTCCTCGCACCGAAGATGCAACCTCATCTATGTGAGGGAAACTTTCAGGTTATGACAGAGCGTATAGCATTTGCTATGCGCTTTTTTCATACCATTCAGTAACCGTCAGTATAATTTCTAATTTTTCTAGTTTACATTATCACAGGAGGTCATGATCATGGAGCGAAAAACCCCACTTTACGACTGCCACGTGGCGGCAGGCGGTAAAATTGTCCCCTTTGCAGGCTGGCTGCTGCCGGTCCAGTACAGCGGCGTGGTCGCCGAGCATATGGCGGTGCGCACGGCCTGCGGACTCTTTGACGTCTCCCACATGGGCGAGCTGGTCCTCCGGGGCAAGGACGCCCTGGCCAATCTCAACCGCCTGCTGACCAACGACTACACCGACCTCCAGACCGGCTACGCCCGGTACAGCCTCATGTGCTATGAGAGCGGCGGCGTGGTGGATGACCTGATCGTCTACAAGTGCTCGGACGAGGCCTATCTCATCGTCGTCAACGCGGCCAACTGCGAAAAGGACGCCCAGTGGATCTCCGAGCATCTCTCCGGCGAGTGCACCATGGAGAACATCTCCGACTCCGTGGCCCAGGTGGCCCTCCAGGGTCCCAAGGCCGAGGCGGTCCTCTCCAAACTCTCCAAGACCATCCCGGCCGGCAACTATACCTTCATCGCCCAGGGCGAGGTGGACGGCATCCAGGCCCTGGTCTCCCGCACCGGCTACACCGGTGAGGACGGCTTTGAGATCTACTGCGCCGCCGCCGATGCCCCCGCCCTGTGGGAAAAGCTCCTGGCCGCCGGCAAGGACGAGGGACTCATCCCCTGCGGCCTGGGCGCCCGCGACACCCTGCGCCTGGAGGCCGGCATGCCTCTCTACGGCCACGAGCTCTCCGCCGAGATCAACCCCTACGAGGCGGTGCTGGGCATCTTCGTCAAGATGGATAAGCCCGACTTCATCGGCAAGGCCGCTCTGGAGCAGGCCCGTCCCGTCTCCCGCCGCAAGGTTGGCCTGAAGGTCACCAGACGGGGTATCATCCGGGAGCACTGCGACGTATACGCCGGCGAGGAAAAGGTGGGCTTCGTCTCCTCCGGCACCCACTGCCCCTACCTGGGCTACGCGGTGGGCATGGCCATGGTCCCCGTGGAGTACAAGGAGCCCGGTACCAAGCTGCTGGTGGACGTGCGCGGCCGCAAGGTGGAGTGCGAGGTCATCAAGACTCCCTTCTACAAGCGGGCCCAGTGATCCTCTTTCCTTTGAACCAAAACTATGTACATAAAAAATCAAAAATCATATCGATAAAGGAGAAATTATTATGAACTTTCCTGCTGATCTGAAGTACGCCAAGTCTCACGAGTGGGTTCGCCAGGAGGGCGACACCTATGTCATCGGCCTGACCGACTTTGCCCAGGACGAGCTGGGCGACATCGTCTTTGTCAACCTGCCCCAGGAGGGCGACGCCGTCTCCGCCGGCGAGGCCTTCTCCGATGTGGAGTCCGTCAAGGCGGTCTCCGACGTCCTCTCCCCCGTCTCCGGCACCGTCGTGGCCGTCAACGAGGAGCTGATGGACGATCCCGCCAAGGTCAACAGCGATCCCTATGGCGCCTGGTTCATCAAGGTCGAGAATGTCAGTGATGTGGAGGAGCTGCTGGACGCCGCCGCCTACGAGGCCCACTGCGCCGCGGAAAAGGAGTAATCTATGTCGAGTTATCTGTGCTCTACCCCGGAAGAGCGGCAGGCCATGCTGGAGGTCCTGGGCATGAAGTCCATGGACGACCTCTACGTGGATGTGCCGGAGGAGGTCATGATCAAGGGCCCCCTCAACCTGCCCGCCCCCAAGTCCGAGCTGGACATCCGCCGGACCATGGAGTCTCTGGCGGAACACAACACCCGCTTCCATACCATCCTGCGGGGCGCCGGCGCCGAGCGCCACTACATCCCCGCCGCCGTCTCCCGCATCACCAGCAATGAGATCTTTGTCACCGCCTACACCCCCTATCAGGCCGAGGTCAGCCAGGGTGTGCTCCAGTCCATCTTTGAGTTCCAGACCATGATGTGCGAGCTCACCGGTATGGACGTGTCCAACGCCTCCGTCTACGACGGCGGTACCGCCGCCGCCGAGGCCGTGGCCATGTGCAAGGAGCGCAAGCGCACCAAGGTCCTGGTCTCCGAGACCACCCACCCCGACGCGCTGGCCGTCATCAAGACCTACTGCTACGGCTCCAACACCGAGGTGATCACCGTGCCCGCCAAGGACGGCGTCACCGATCTGGAGGCCCTCAAGTCCCTGCTGGGCGAGGACTCCGCCTGCTTCTACGTGCAGCAGCCCAACTTCTTCGGCATGCTGGAGGACTGCGACGCCCTGGGCGAGGCGGTCCACGCCGCCGGAGCCAAGTACATCATGGGCGTCAACCCCGCCACCCTGGGCGTGCTCAAGAGCCCCCGGGAGTACGGCGCCGATATCGCCGTGGGCGAGGCCCAGCCTCTGGGCATGCCCCTCTCCTGGGGCGGCCCCTACCTGGGCTTCATGACCTGCACCACCGCCATGATGCGCAAGCTCCCCGGCCGGATCGTGGGCGAGACCACCGACGACAAGGGTGAGCGCGCCTTCGTCCTCACCATGCAGGCCCGCGAGCAGCACATCCGCCGCGAGAAGGCCAGCTCCAACATCTGCTCCAACCAGGCCCTGTGCGCCCTGACCGCCTCGGTCTACCTGGCCGAGATGGGCCCCGCCGGTCTGGCTGAGGTGGGCAACCAGTGCTACGCCAAGGCCCACTATCTGGCCTCCGAGCTGTGCAAGATCGAGGGCGTCGAGCTGGTGTTCCCCGGCGAGTTCTTCCATGAATTTGTCACCACCCTGCCCGATACCTACCGGGTCCTCTGTGCGCTGGAGAAGAAGGGCATCCTGGGCGGCCTGCGCCTGCGGGAGGGCGTGCTGTGGTGCGTCACCGAGTACTGCACCAAGGCTGACCTGGACGAGGCTGTGGCCGTCATCAAGGAGGCGTACGGAAAATGAAACTGATTTTTGAATTGAGCAAGCCCGGCCGCGGCAACAAGGTCCTCACCCCCTATCAGACCACCCTGAACCTCAACCCCACCGCGGAGGTCCCCGCCGTGGAGATCCCCGCCGCCTTCCGCCGGAGCTCGGCCCCCCGTCTCCCCGAGGTGAGCGAGAACGATCTCTCCCGCCACTATAACGCCCTGGCCCGCCGCTCCTTCGGCGTGTGCGACGGCTTCTATCCCCTGGGCTCCTGTACCATGAAGTACAACCCCAAGATCAACGAGGTCATTGCCAACCTCTTCAAGTTCACCGACATCCATCCCCTCCAGCCCAAGCACACGGTCTCCGGCTGCCAGACGGTCTACGCCCTGGCCGAGAAGTACCTGTGCGGCATCACCGGCATGGATGCCATGACCTTCCAGCCCGCCGCCGGCGCCCACGGTGAGTTTACCGGCATCCTGCTCATCAAGGCCTACCATGACTCCCGCGGCGACTACGCCCGGAAAAAGGTCATCGTCCCCGACTCGGCCCACGGCACCAACCCCGCCACGGCGGCCATGTGCGGCTACGAGGTGTGCTCCATCCCCTCCACGCCCGACGGCATGGTGGACCTGGACGCCCTGCGCGCCGCGGTCGGTCCCGACACGGCCGCCCTGATGCTGACCAACCCCAACACCATCGGCAAGATCGACAAGAACATTCTGGAGATCACCAAGATCGTCCACGACGCAGGCGGCCTGTGCTACTACGACGGCGCCAACCTGAACGCGGTGATGGGCGTGGCCCGTCCCGGCGACATGGGCTTTGACGTGTGCCACCTGAACCTGCACAAGACCTTCTCCACCCCCCACGGCGGCGGCGGCCCCGGCTCCGGCGCGGTGGGCTGCAAGAACATCCTCAAGCCCTTCCTGCCCGGCTCGGCCATCGGCGGAGGCGGCGGAGAGCAGTCCGTGGGCCAGGTCAAGATGTTCTTCGGCAACTTCCTGGTGGTCCTGCGCGCCCTGGCCTATCTGATGACCCTGGGCAACTCCGGCGTGCGGGAGGCCGCCCAGACCGCGGTCCTCAACGCCAACTACATGAAGGCCAAGATGGAAGAGGCCGGCTATGTCTGCGCCTATCCCGGCATCTGCATGCACGAGTTTGTGCTGGACCTGTCCCAGCTCAAGAAGGAGACCGGCGTCTCCGCGCTGGATGTGGCCAAGAGCATGCTGGACCACGGGATCCATCCCCCCACGATGTACTTCCCCCTCATCGTCCACGAGGCGCTCATGTTCGAGCCCACCGAAACCGAGTCCCGGGAGACCATCGACGAGGCCTGCGCCGTCATGGCGGAGATCCTCAAGACGGCCAAGGAGGACCCCGAGGCCTGCCACACCGCGCCCCACCACACGGTCATCGGCCGTCCCGACGAGACCAAGGCGGCCCGCCATCCCGTGGTGCGCTACGACTTCAATTCCTGATCTGACCGCATGGCGGCGTCCGCTTCCCGGCGGGCGCCGCTTCTGCGTGTCGAACCCGTTCGACACGCTTCTCAAAAACGACAAGCGCTGCCGCAGAACACGCCGGAATCTATTTCTTCGGTGGGCGCCGCTTTTATTGAATGACTGGAGGTATCACCCATGCAATATGATCTGCTCGTCATCGGCGGCGGGCCCGGCGGCTTTGCCGCTGCCGTCAAGGCCGCCCAGCTGGGAAAGAAAGTCGCCCTCTTCGAGGCGCGGGAGCCCGGCGGCACCTGTCTCAACCGGGGCTGTATCCCCACCAAGGCCCTGATGCACACCTCCCAGCGCTATCAGGAGCTGAAGGAGGGCATCCCCGGTATCGCCCTGGGCGACGTAAAGCCCGACTGGGCCGGGCTGGCCGCCCGGAAAAACGAGGTGGTCTCCACCCTGCGGGACGGAATGGCCTCCCTCATCAAGGGCAACAAGATCGACCTGATCGCCGAGCACGCCGTCATCACCGGCCCCCAGACCGTCCGGGCCGGAGAGAACACCTATGAGGGCGCGCATATCCTGGTCGCCGCCGGCTCCATCCCCTCCCGTCCTCCCATCCCGGGACTGGACCTGCCTGGGGTGGTGACCAGCGACGAGCTGCTGGACGACATCTCTCCCCGGGACTCCATGGTCATCATCGGCGGCGGCGTCATCGGCGTGGAGCTGGCCACCGTCTGGGCCGCCATGGGCACCAAGGTGGTCATCGTGGAGGCGCTGGAGCGCATTCTGGCCAACCTGGACCGGGAGATCTCCCAGTCGGTCTCCATGCAGCTGAAAAAGCAGGGTGTGGAGATCTATACCTCCGCCATGGTCTCCCGGCTGACGGAGGAGGACGGCCGTCTCACCGTCCACTTCACCCACAAGGAGGAGGAGAAGGCGGCCTCCGGCGTCACCGTGCTGGCCGCCATGGGCCGCCGGGCCAACACCGCCGGGCTCTTCGATGGCGTGGAGGTGGAGCTCAACCGGGGCATGCTGGTGGTCAATGACCGCTATGAGACCTCCGTGCCCAGCATTCTGGCCATTGGCGACGCCATCGGCGGCATCCAGCTGGCCCACAAGGCCGAGGCCGAGGGCGTCCGCGCCGTGGAGCTCCTCTACGGCCATGTGCCCGAGCGTGTGTCCTCCCCCATCCCCTCCTGCGTCTACACCTCCCCGGAGATCGCCCAGACCGGCCTGACCGCCGACGAGTGCAAGGCCCAGGGCATCCCCACCCTGGTGGGCAAGTACGTGATGGGCGGCAACGGCCGCACCGTGATCGAGGGGGGCGGGCGCACCTTCATCAAGGTGGTCTTCCACGGGGAGAGCCACGTCCTGCTGGGGGCCCAGCTTCTCTGCCACCGGGCCACCGATCTCGTCAGTGAGCTCAACACCGCCGTCACCCTGGGGCTGACCGCAGAGCAGATGCTCTCCCCCGTCCGGCCCCATCCCACCTTCGCCGAGGGAATCAGCGAGGCGGTGGAGGCCGCCTTCGGCCAGAGCCTCCACTCCGCGCCGGTGCGCAAGCGTTAATAACTGCGATAACCACAGCGCCCGGGACCGATTGGGTCCCGGGCGCTTCGCGTGTCGAACCGATGCGGCACGCAAAAAAGCCGCCCGCAGGCGGCTTTTTTCAGTCCAGTTCCTTGATAAAGTAGTACCGGCCATGGGTGCCGGCGTAGGGCTCCACCCGGCCGAACTCCCGGAACCCCAGCTTGGGGTAGTACTCCGGGGCCTGGAAGGAGAAGGTGTCCAGCTCGATGCGCTTGGCGCCCCGGGCCCTTCCCGCCGCCTCCACCCGGGCGAGGAGCTCCCGCCCCACGCCCCGGTGCCGCAGGGACTCGTCCACCCAGAGGATCTCCACATAGATGCAGTCCCCCAGCAGGCGGGCCAAAATCCCGGCTACCACCCGGCCGTCCTCCTCCACACACTGGGAGAGGTCCGTACTCGTGCCGATATAGGGCTGATTGTAAGCACGCAGGCCCTCCAGCACCGCCTGTTCATCCTGCTGTGTGCACTCTCTCCACTCCATACTCGCTGCCTCCTCAGTCGTCCAGATCAAAGGGGGGCGCCTGTTCGATGGCATCCCGCTCAAATTCCAGCTCTTCGGGCACCGGCTCCGACATGGGAGAGGCCCCGGCCGGCATGTTCTGCTTATACTGCATCTCCTGCCACTGGGCCTTGGAGATGAGGACCTGACGGGGCTTGGAGCCCTCAAAGGGACCCACCACGCCCTTCTCCTCCATCTGGTCCACCAGGCGGGCCGCCCGGGAATAGCCCAGCTTCAGACGCCGCTGGAGCATGGACACCGATGCCATGCCGGTTTCCACCACCACCTCGATGGCGTTGGGCAGGAGCTCGTCGTAATCGTCCTCGGAGCTGTCGACGGCGCTCTCTCCGCCGCCCTTGTTCCCCTTGTCCTTGGCCGCGGCGTTCTGCTCGATCTCGTGGAGGACCTCCTCGTCGTACTCCGCGGTGCCGCTGCGCTTGACGAACTCCACCACGCTGGCCACTTCCTCGTCCGAGATGAAGCAGCCCTGTACCCGCTGGGGCTTGCCCGAGCCCAGGGGGAAGTAGAGCATGTCGCCCCGGCCCACCAGCTTCTCCGCGCCGGTGGTGTCCAGGATGATGCGGGAGTCCAGAGAGGACTGGACCGCAAAGGCGATGCGGCTGGGGATGTTGGCCTTCATGAGGCCGGTGATGACGTCGGCCGAGGGACGCTGGGTGGCGATGATCAGGTGCATGCCCGAGGCGCGGCCCATCTGGGCCACACGGCAGATGGACTCTTCCACCTCTTTTGCGGCCACCAGCATCAGGTCGGCCAGCTCGTCGATGACCACCACCACCGAGGGCATTTTCTTCATTCCCTCGGTGCGCTCGGCCAGGGCGTTGTAGGATTTCAGGTCCCGCACTCCCACCTCGGCGAAGGAGCGGTACCGCTTCATCATCTCGGTCACCGCCCACTGGAGGGCGCCGGCCGCCTTTTTGGGGTCGGTCACCACGGGGATGAGCAGATGGGGGATGCCGTTATAGATGCCCAATTCCACCATCTTGGGGTCCACCATGATGAGGCGGACCTCCTCGGGTGTGGCCTTATAGAGCAGGGAGATGATGAGGGAGTTGGTACACACCGACTTACCGGAGCCGGTGGTACCTGCGATGAGCAGATGGGGCAGCTTTCCGATGTTGCACACCACGCAGCGGTTGCTGATGTCCTTGCCCACCGCGAAGGAGACCTTGGACGGGCTCTCCCGGAACTCCCGGGAGTCGATCACGTCCCGGATACCCACCGGGGCCACCAGCTTGTTGGGCACCTCGATGCCCACCATGGAGATCTTGCCCGGAATGGGGGCGATGCGCACTCCGGTGGCGCCCAGGGCCAGCGCGATGTCGTCGGTGAGGTTGGTGAGCTTGTTCATCCGCACGCCCTGGGCCAGCTCCAGCTCATACCGGGTGACCGAGGGGCCCCGCACCGCGTCCACGATGGCCGCGTCGATGCCGAAGGAGTGGATGGTGTCGGCCAGCCGGAGCTGGTTGGCCTGGAGCTCCCCGGCCATGTCGCTGGCCGAGACCCCCCGGCTCTGCTGGAGCAGATCGATGGGGGGATACTGATACTCCGGCCCCACCTCTTCCCGCTCCAGGCTCTGGGTGATGTCCCGGCTCACCTCGGCGGCGGCCCGGGCGGTCTCCTCCGCCTTGGCCTTGGGCGCGGTCACCGCGGGCTCCCGCTGGATCTCGGGCATGGGCGGCATGGGAGGACGGACCGGCTCGGGCTCCTCCACGGGCAGAGGGGCGGGCTCCGGCGGACTCTCCCGCCGGAAGAGTCCCAGCGGGGGCTTGGGCTCGGGAGCAGGCTGGACCACCGGCTCCTCCACCCGCTCGGGCACCGGGGTCTGGACCTCCGCCGCCGGCTCCTCCACTTCCGCCTCCGGCTGGACCGGGGCGGGCTCGGGCTTGCTCAGCACAGGCACCGTGGGCTCGGGCGGCTGGACCCGGTCTCTCCCCGCCAGGACCTCATCGGGCGTGGGCACCGAGGGCTTCTGGTTGAAGAACTTGCCCTTCTTGGTAAAGAGCGGGCTGGACACCGGCGCTTTCCCCACCAGGGGTCCCTCGTCCACCGGGATGTCGATCTCCGCGCTTCCCCGACCCCGGGGGGCAGGAGCGGGGGCTGGCTTCTTCTCTCTGCGGGGCGGGAGCTCTTCCTCCTCGTAGGCCGGGCGGTCCCGGATATAGTCCACGATATCGGCCAGGGTCACCCGCGCCGCCCCCATGACCAGAAGGGCCCCGGTGAGCAGGAAGACGATGCCCGCGCCGAACTTGCTGAAGATGGCCCCGAAGGACAGGGCCAGAATGCCGCTGACCACGCCGCCGCTCTGAAGGGCTTCGCCCTCCTTCCAGAGGGTCTGGAAGAGCTTGAGGTCCCAGGCGTAGGTTCCCTTGGCCAGAAGCAGGTGGAGCAGCGCGCCGAAGACTACCGGCAGCAGCAGGGTACACCAGACCCGCAGCTGGACCGGACGTCCCCGGTGGAAGGCCAGAATCCCGCTAGCCACCAGCAGCATGGGGGGCAGTAGCAGGAAGCCGTAGCCGATCAGGCCCTTGACCCCGCCCACGAAAAAGTCGATGAAGAGGGCCTTGACCTGGAAATAGCCCAGCGCGGCAAAGATGGCCAGAAGCAGGCAGATCAGCGCGCCTACCCCCCGCCGGATGGGCTTGGGGGCGGAAGCGCCGCTCTTTTTCCGGCTCCCGCCGGAGGCGCGGGACTTCCCTGCACCGGAGGAGGCACGGCTCGTCCCGCCGCTCCGCTTGGTCCCGGAGCGGGGAGCGGCTCGCTTTCCCCCGGATGACTTCTTTTGTGCTGTGGCCATGGAGTTCATCCTTTCTGCGCAGAATGAGGCATGGTCACCATGCCTCATTCCCTAGAGTTTCAATGGTTGTAAAGTTTCATTACTTGCCGAAGAAGGGCACAATGATCCCGGCGATGAGAGAGCCCAGGCCCACGACCCAGCAGTAATAGGCGAACATGCCGAAGCGTCCCTTGTCCGAGAGGAGGTTCACCAGCCGGATGGCGAAATAGCCCACCACCGCCGCCACGATGACGCCGGCGATGTATCCGGGGATGAGGGCGGGGTCCACTCCCTCAGCGGCCGCCTCCCCGATCTTGAGCAGGTTGGCCCCCAGTACGGCGGGCAGGCTCATCAGGAAGGAGAAGCGCACCGCGAACTTCCGGTCAAAGCCCCGGAAGAGCCCGGTGGAGATGGTGATACCGGAGCGGGAGATCCCGGGTATGGTGCCCACGGCCTGGGCCGCGCCCACCAGAAGGGCATCCACCAGCGTGGCACTCTTGGCGTTCTTGTGTCCCTTGGCCCGCCGATCCGAGAAGAAGAGCAGGAATCCGGTCAGGAGCATGGCGATGGAGACCGAGATATTGTGGGAGAAGGTCCGCTCCAGCCACTTGTGGATGGGCAGGAGGACAACGAGCGGCAGGGTGGCCGTCACCAGCAGGATGATCATGCGCCCGGCCGGTGTGGGACGTCCCATCCCCTTGGGGTCCCGCTTGACCAGGGCGGTCACCCACGCGCCGAAGGCCCGCAGCATCTCCCACACGTCCTTGTGGTAGTAGATACAAACCGAGATCAGTGTTCCCAGATGAAGGAGCACCGAAAAGAGCATGGATTCGGTCTCTTTCATCCCGAAAAAGGTCTCAAACAGCACCAGGTGGCCAGAGCTGGAAATGGGAAGAAATTCCGCAATGCCCTGGATCACGCCCATCAGTATGGATTGTATCAGATTCAACCCGGATCCCTCCATTCTCCTTCACCGCCCCTTCTCGATCCTCTCTGCGGGACGGCGTGCAGACGGTATGCATGACATACAGGAATATGATACCATACTTTCCCGCAGATTTCCACGTTTTTTCTTGCCGTTATGTCAACAAAAAAGGAATGGAGCAAACTCCATTCCTCTCTGTTTTATCCTCTTGTCCGCTCGCTCTCTCTGCGGTCCATCATCTGGTGCAGGCACTCCAGCGCGTCGGAGAGGCCGCCCACATGGTCGATGAGTCCAATGGCCACCGCCTCTTCCCCGTGGACCACGCTGCCCACGTCGGCGGCCAGCTCCCCGGTCTGGAGCATCAGCTCGGTAAAGGTATCCCGCTGGATCCTGCTGTGGCGGGTGACAAAGTCCAGAATCCGCTCCTGGATGCGGCTGAAATAGTGGAAGGTCTGGGACACGCCGATGACCGTTCCCGACATGCGCACCGGATGGATGGTCATGGCGGCCGAGGGCGCGATGAAGGAGGTCTGCGCAGACACCGCCAGCGGCACGCCAATGGAGTGCCCGCCTCCCAGCACCAGGGATACCGTGGGCTTCTTCATCCCGGAGATGAGCTCCGCGATGGCCAGCCCCGCCTCGATGTCCCCGCCCACGGTGTTGAGGAGGACCAGAAGGCCGTCGATGTCGTCGCTCTCCTCCACCGCGGCCAGCAGCGGCAGCACATGCTCGTATTTGGTGGTCTTGGTGGACGGGTCCAGAACCTGGTGTCCCTCGATCTGGCCCACAATGGTCAGGGTATGGATGGCGCCCCGCCGGGTGCGGATCACGGAGGAGCCCAGCTCTTCGATCTGGGCCCGCCCCTCTTCCATCTGCTCGGATTTGTTTTGCTCCATGTCGGTTCCCCCCTCTTGGTTTGAGGATAGGTTGCCCGATTTTTTGCCCGCTATCCAAAAAGGAGCCCCGGACAAACGTCCGGGGCTCCTCGGTGTTCTATGGGCTCTTTTACTTGGCCTCGTAGACCGCCTTCATGCCCTTGTAGGTCATGTAGCAGTCCAGCTTGGAGACCGTCTCAAAAGGAGAGTGCATGGAGAGCACGGGCACACCGGCATCGATGGTGTCGATATCGCGGTTGGCCATGAAGCAGGCCACGGTGCCGCCGCCGCCCGCGTCCACCTTGCCCAGCTCGGCCATCTGCCAGAGCACGCCGGCCTCGTCCAGGGTGCGGCGGACATAGGCCACCACCTCGGCGGCCGCGTCGGAGGAGCCGGACTTGCCCCGGGCTCCGGTGTACTTGGACAGGCCCATACCGTAGTTGACACGAGCGCTGTTGCGCTTCTCATAGACCTCGGGGAAATTGGGATCGTAAGCCGCGGTCACGTCGGCGGAGAGGCAGAAGGACTTCTCGTAGCAGGCCTTCAGGGGCACCTTCTGGGTGTCGCACAGGTCGGACATGAAGGTGTCAAAGGTGGCGGACTGCATGCCGGACACGCCCTCGGAGCCGATCTCCTCCTTGTCGGCCAGGATGCACACGGCGGTGCGCTCGGGCACGCCCAGCTCCAGGATGGCGGCAAACTCCGCATAGGCGCACACCCGGTCATCGTGGCCATAGGCGCCGATGAGGGAGCGGTCAAAGCCGATGTCGCTGGCACGGAAGGCGGGGACGGCCTCCAGCTCGGCGGAGATGAAGTCCTCCTCCACGATGCCGTACTTCTGGTTCAGGATATCCAGGATGGCCAGCTTGACCCGGTCGGCGCCCTCGTCGTCCTTAAAGGGACGGCTGCCCACCAGGATGTTCAGGCTCTCGGCGGGGATGGCCTCGCCCAGGGGCTTCTTGGACTGCTCCGCGCCCAGGTGGGGCAGCAGATCGTCCACGGTGAAGAGGGGATCGCCGGCGCCGGTGCCGATGGCCACCTTGAGAACGGTGCCGTTCTTCAGGGCGATCACGCCGTGGAGCTCCAGGGGGATGGTCACCCACTGGTACTTGCGGATGCCGCCGTAGTAGTGGGTCTTGAAGAAGGCCATCTCGCCGTCCTCATAGAGAGGATTGGGCTTCAGGTCCAGGCGGGGAGAGTCGATATGGGCCGCGCCGATGTTTACGCCATCGGCCAGGGAGCGATTGCCGATCACCGCCAGCATCAGGGCCTTGCCCCGGTTGGAGCGGTAGACCTTGTCGCCCGCCTTGAGCTCCATGCCCCGGACAAAGGGCTTGAAGCCCCGGGCCTCGGCCTGACGGATGGCCTCGTCCACACACTCCCGCTCGGTCTTGCCGGCGTCCAGGAACTTCTTATACTCCTCGCAGTAAGCACGCATGGCCGCCTCTTCATCGGCGGAAATACGATCGTAACCATTCTTGGGGGCGTAGCAGAGCGCTTCGCGGCGCAGCTCACCCACACTCTTTTTCTTGTCTTCCATAGGAAAGATCCTCCTTATATCACAATGGCAGACGCGCCGGAGCAAAGAGGCGCGCCTCAATGCGTCCTTGTCTATCCTACCACAAGTGAATCTTTTTTTCCAGTCATGAACTGGGAATTTCTTTTTCCCCTCCCAGCAGGGACCGGAACAGGGCCAGGGCCCGGCGCTGGAAGGTCTCGGGCGTATCCTCCGGGCCGTTTTCCAAGATATGAGAGCAGTGCGCCCGGTAAAAATCGTCGCCCGGCTGGGACTCCACCCGCTTCCGGGCGTACGCCTCGCCGATCCCCTCCCGGGCCATGATACGGCGGATGCGCAGCTCGGACGGGGCCAGAATGCCCACCACCGCGTCGCAGGAGGCGCCGATCCCGCTCTCGATGAGCCGGATGGCGTCCACCGCCACCGCTTCCCGGCCCTCTCGCCGGGCCGCCTCGGTCCGCCGTTCCAGCTCTTCCAGAATGAAGCGGTGGGTGATGGCGTTCAGGTCCTCCAGGGCCTGATGATCGCTAAAGACGATCTCCCCCAGCCGCTTGCGGGCGATCTGTCCCCCCTCGTCCAGGATTCCCGTGCCGAACCGTCCGGTCAGGGCCTCTTTCAATCCCTGGTCGGAGGAGAGCAGATCGTGGTACATGGCGTCCGCGTCGATGACCGCCGCCCCCAGGGAGGTGAGGGCGTGCAGCGCCGTGGTCTTGCCCGCCCCGGTGGGGCCGGTGATGCCGATGCGCTTCATATGGATACCTCCTCCCGCGCCCCCGCCCGCAGCGCAAGGCGCAGGCGGATGGCCAGGATCAGATTGACCGCCGGCACCAGGCCCAGCAGGATATGGAGGGCCAGCGCGCCGGGGCGCTTTTTTTGCAAAATACACCCCCGGACCAGGCCGTGGAGGAGGAAGATCTCCTGCACGGTCCACAGCACGCCGATGAGAAAGGCGGCCAGAAGGATCAGGGGATCCAGAACGATGGCCACCAGGGCCACGTGAAAGACCAGGTGCAGCATGGGCCAGAGGGCCGCCAGCACCAGAGGGTAAAAGGGCAGCATCCACACCGGCCCCTGAAAGGCCCCGTGGAGGGAGACCGCCGCGTACCCATAGCCGCCGAGGAGCAGCACCTGGAGCGGGATGCCCAGCGCCAGGCCGTCATCCAGAATCCGCGCAGCGCGCTGAACCCGCGTGGCCTCCGGGACCCGGGCCAGGGGGAAGAAATTGGCCTTCCCCACCACGTAGAGCCCCAGAAGGGTCCCCGGCAGGGCGGACAGGGCCGCCTGCCCCCACGCCAGCAGGGATGAAATTCCCGCCCCCTCCACCGTCTGCACCAGGGCCAGCAACGTGAGAGCCGCCGTCCAGAGCGTGGAACAGAAATAGCCTGCCCCGGTGAGGAGCACCCACACCGGATGCCCCAGTTCGATCTTTTTCATCCGGTCCAGCACAAACAGCAGCACCACGGCCGCATAGACCAGCAAAATCGCCATGCCGCTTCCTCCCCGTCTGCTCAGACCTCCACGATGTGGAAGCCGGCCGCCTTGTTCAGCCGGTTGGACACCGCCAGACCGATGCCCGAGGGCTCCGGTCCCTGGGCCCAGATCTGCTCCACCTCCGTGCCGTCAAAGGCCCGCAGAGCGTCGAAGACCCGCCGGGCCTGCTCGGCCTGGTCGGCCTTGGGGCCGATGGACTCCACCGGGTGTCCCTCGAAGAGATGGGTGAACTCCGCAAAGCAGATGACCCCGTCCTGGTCGCCGATGTGGCGGCGGATGTAGCGGGCGCTCTCGGCCGCCTCCCCCTGGACCACGGTCACCGGGGCCTTGGGGGCATAGTGCCGGTACTTCATGCCAGGGGCCCGGGGCTTCTCCCCCGCGCTCAGGAGCCGGGTGACGGCCTCGTCCACCGCCACCTCGCCCAGCACCTCCCGCAGTTCCTCCAGCGTCACACCGCCGGGCCGCAGGAGACGAGGCGGCTGTACCGTCAGGTCCACGATGGTGGACTCCACCCCCACGGAGCAGGGGCCCCCGTCCACGATGCCGTCGATCTTCCCGTCCATGTCCTCCAGCATGTCCGCCATGTTGGTGGGGCTGGGCCGGCCGGAGGTGTTCCCCGAGGGGGCCGCCACCGGCAGGTCCGCGGCGGTGAGGATGGCCCGGCACACCGGATGGGAGGGACAGCGCATCCCCACCGTGTCCAGTCCCGCCGTCACCACGTCGGGCACCATGGGCTTGCGCCGCAGGATCATGGTCAGCGGGCCCGGCCAGAAGCGCCCGGCCAGCGCATAGGCGGTAGCCGGGATGTCGGTGCAGTACCGCTCCAGCCAGTCCGCCGTGGGGATGTGCAGGATCAAGGGGTTATCCTGGGGCCGTCCCTTGGCCGCAAAGATGCGGGATACCGCGTCGGCATCCAGGCCGTTGGCGCCCAGACCGTACACGGTCTCCGTGGGGATGCCCAGAAGCCCTCCCTCGGCCAGAATGCGGGCCGCCTCTTGGGTCTGCTGAGATGTAAAGCGTTTTGTCTTCACAGTTTGTACACCTGATTTCTGCTCGTTACTCGTAGATTCCAACCGGCATGCCGGAGAGCTCAATGGCGGTATCCCGGGCAAAGCCGCTGCGCTGGAGGTAGTGCTTGACGGCCAGGATGCCGTACTTGGGGTTGGCCCGCTCGTCCTCCAGCTCCAGCTCCAGCCAAAACCCGGAATCGCTTGTGCCAGAGCCGGTGAGCCAGCCTTCCTCGTCCAGGACCTGGGCCAGCTCCAGCTTGAACCGGTCCTCCTCCATGCCCTGGGGGAGGGCGGTATAGTGGATGCGAAGTTCCATACTGTTCCTCTTTTCTGTGCTCGTATGGGGGCGGACGGCCCGCGGCTCCTCCGCCCCCACTGTAAACCAATTAAACTTTACGCCTCTTCCCCGCTCTTCAGACGCTCGGCCTGGTCGGCAGTCACCAGCGCGTCGATGAGCTCGTCCAGATCGCCGTCCATCACGGCGTCGATCTTATAGAGGGTCAGGCCGATGCGGTGGTCGGTCACCCGCCCCTGGGGGAAGTTGTAGGTGCGGATGCGCTCGTTGCGCATGCCGGAGCCCACCTGGCTGCGGCGCTGGCTCTCGAACTCGCTGCTCAGGCGCTCCTGCTCGGCCTCGTAGAGCTTGGAGGCCAGAATGCGCATGGCCTTGTCCCGGTTCTGGAACTGGCTGCGCTCCTGCTGGCACTCCACCACCGTGCCGGTGGGCTTGTGGATGAGGCGCACGGCGGAGGAGGTCTTGTTCACGTGCTGGCCGCCCGCGCCCGAGGAGCGGAAGACCTGCATCTCGATGTCGGCGGGATTGATCTGCACGTCCACCTCCTCCATCTCAGGGAGGACGGCCACGGTGGCGGTGGAGGTGTGGATGCGTCCGCCGCTCTCGGTCTCGGGGACCCGCTGCACCCGGTGGACGCCGCTCTCAAACTTCAGCCGGGAGTAGACCCCCTCCCCCTCGATGACCATGGAGAGCTCCTTGACGCCCCCCAGCTCGGTCTCGCTCAGGTTCACCAGGTCCACCTTCCAGCCCCGGGCCTCGGCGTACATGGAGTACATCCGGTGGAGGGAGTGGGCAAAGAGGGCCGCCTCCTCCCCGCCCACGCCGGCCCGGATCTCCACGATGACGTTCTTGCCATCGTTGGGGTCCTTGGGGAGCAGGAGGATCTTGAGCTCCTGCTCCAGGGCCTCGATGTCCTTCTTGGCCTGGGCAAATTCCTCTTTGGCCATCTCGGCCATCTCCGGGTCGCCCATCAGCTCCTCGGCGTCGGCCAGGTCGCTCTTGCGGCGGTTCAGGTTCCGGTAGGCCGTGACCACCGGCTCCAGCTCCCGCTGTTCCCGGTTGAGCTTGGTCACCAGCGCAGGGTCGTTGTAAGTCTCCGGGGCGTTGAGCTGGGCCTCCAGCACCTGATAGCGCAGGTCCAGCGCCTCCAATTTATCGTTCATAGGCACTCCTTTTTCGTTGGTTTCCGGTCAGCGGTCCAGCAGCCAGGATTTGAGCAGGGCGGGGGCCTCCCGCACGTAGCTGTTCACCCGGGCGGGCAGATCGCTGCTGGGGGCCGCCAGGGTGGAGACATGGGCAAACCCGTTCCGGTCGGCCAGCATCCTGGCCCGGGTCAGATGAAAGCCGTTGGACACCACCAGGATGTGGGTCTCCTCCGGCTCCATGCCCCGCTCCTCCAGGAGCCGGGCGGTCTCCCGGAAGTTCTGGACGGTATTGCGGGAGTTCTCCTCCATCCAGATCTGCTCCCCCGGGACCCCCTGTTCGGTGAGATAGTCATACATGCACTGGGCCTCGGACATGGGCTCGTCGCTCCCCTGTCCGCCCGAGACCACCAGGGGCAGCTCCGGGTGCTCCCGCCAGTAGTCCAGGGCCGTGTCCAGCCGGTCCTTCAGGAGGACGGAGGGCCCCCAGGGCTTTACCTGGGCGCCCAGAATGACCATCACCTGGGGCTCCTCCTGGATCTCCGTCCGGTCCCCGGCCAGCACCAGGCCCTCCAGCACCGCAAAGCACATGGCCCCCGCGATGGCCAGCACAATGGCGCTCCCCCGCAGGGCCCGCTTCCAGGCCGGGGAGCCATAGGACCCCAGCCCCCACAGGAGCGCCAGGACCGCGAAAGCCAGAAGGACCAGTCCCACAAACCGATAGGCCCCCGAGGCGAAGTGGTGCGTGAGGCCCGCTGCCAGGAAAAGGAAGAGCGCCGGGACCACGGGGCCGATCCCCCGGCGGGGGAACCGCTCCCGGCTCACCCCTGAGCCTCCTCCAGGGCGGCTGAGAGTTCTTCCCACTGCTCATAGAGGGCGGCAAGCTCCCCCTCCATGCGCTCCTTCTCCGCGCACAGCTCCTGCAGGCGCACATAGTCGGTGGCGGCCTCCTCCATCTGGCCGTTGAGGGCCTCCAGGGCCTCCTCGGCCTTGGCCACCGCCCGCTCGGCGGCGCTCACCTGCTTCTCCAGCATCTTGGTGCCGCCGCTGCGCTTGGGGGGCTTGGGCTTGCTCTCCTCCTTGGGCCCCTTGGCCGGGGCGGCCTTGGCGGAGAGCTCCAGCTGCTTGCGCCGCTCCTGAAAGGCCCGGAATTCCTCAAAGGTCCCCCGGAAATCGGTGACCTGTCCGTCCTCGATCATCCAGATGCGGCTTGCAAACTGGTTGATGAAATAGCGGTCGTGGGAGACAAAGAGCAGCGTCCCCTCGTAGTCGGTGACCGCCTCCTCGATCCACTCCCGGGAGGCGATGTCCAGATGGTTGGTGGGCTCGTCCAGGATGAGCAGGTTGATGTTCTCGTCCATGAGCATGCACAGCCGCAGCCGGCTCTGCTCCCCGCCCGAGAGGGCGGAGACCGGCTTGAACACGTCCTCCCCCCGGAAGTTGAAGGAGGCCAGCCGGTTGCGGGCGGTCTGGGTGGTGCAGTTCTGGGCGTAGAGCATGGTGTCCACCAGGTTGCGCTCGGGGTGGTCAAAGTGGATGATCTGGGGGAGATACCCGATCTTCACCGTGGGGCCCCGGCGGATCTTGCCCCCGTCGGGGAGCTCCTCCCCCATGATGAGCTTGAGGAAGGTGGACTTGCCGGTGCCGTTGTCCCCCAGCAGGGCGATGCGCTCCCCGCCCTCGATGAGGAGGTCCACGTCGTGGAAGAGGGTGCGCCCCTCAAAGCCCTTCTCCAGGCCCTTGATGAGGAGCACCTCGTCCCCCTGAAAGTCCCGCTCGCCGAAGCGCATGTCCAGCTTGCGCTCTTTCTTGGGCTTGTCGGTCTTGCGCAGGCGCTCGATCCGCTTTTCCATGGAGAAGGCCCGCTTGTGCAGCTTGTCGTTGCCCATGAAGGCCCACAGGTGGAGCTTGTCCGCCGCGGTCTGGAGCTGCTCGATCTTGGCCTGCTCCTTCTCGTACTGCTTGAGCTTCTCCTCGTAGCGGCGCTCCTTCTCCTCGGCGTAAAAGCTGTAATTGCCCGCGTAGAACTCGGCCTTGCCCTCCTGGATCTCGATGACCCGCTTGACCACCCGGTCCAGGAACCAGCGGTCATGGGAGATGGCCAGCACAGTCCCCTTGAAGCGGTCCAGATATTCCTCCAGCCACTCGGTGGCCCGCAGGTCCAGGTGGTTGGTGGGCTCGTCCAGCAGGAGGATGTCGGTATCCTCCAGAATGAGCCGGCCCAGGTTCACCCGGGTCTTTTCCCCGCCGGAGAGGGAGGAGAAGAGCTGCCGGCGCATCTCCTGGGAGATGAGCAGGCCGTTGCAGACCTTGCCCAGCTCAGTCTCGGTGTCGTAGCCGCCCCCCGCCTCAAAGGCGGCGGTCAGCTTGTCATAGCGGCTCAGGATGGCGGGGTCGGAGTCGTGGGCCATGCGCTCGGTGAGCTCAGCCATCTCCCGCTCCATGCGGTGGAGCCGCTCAAAGGCGGTGCGCAGCACGTCGTCCACCGTATACTCCGCCGGATAGACGGGGATCTGGGAGATGAGGCCCATGGTCTTGCCCGGGGCCACCACCACTTCTCCCTCGTCATAGTCCAGCTCCCCGGTGAGGATCTTCAGAAAGGTGGTCTTGCCCGCGCCGTTTTTGCCCAGCAGGCCCACCCGTTCTCCCTGGTCGATCTGGAAGGTCAGGCCGTCCAGAATGCGTGTGCCGACCTCGAACTCCTTGACGAGGCCGGATACGGATATATCGATCATTGTTGTACTCCTATGTTGCGGAAAAGGCCGCGGGCCCCCTTGGGGAGTCCGCGGCTCCGAATTTACTCAGCCTCTTTTGTCTTGCTCTTGAGGTACTCCACCAGGTCCTCGAAGGCCATACCGCGGGAGGCCTTGACCAGGACGGTGGTATGGGGCCGGAGCACCTGGTCCAGCACGCTGTGGGCGCTCTCCTTATCGGGGCAGTAGTAGACCTCCTCCAGGGGGCTCAGCTTGGCCGCGTCGTAGATGTGCTTGGCCAGCTCACCCACCGCCACCAGGCAGTCGATCCCCACCTTACCCAGGTACTCGCCCACGCCGGCGTGGAGCACCGGGGCCAGGGGGCCCAGCTCGAACATGTCGCCCAGCACGGCCACCTTGTGCTCGGCCTTGGTGTTGGAGAGGACCTCCACCGCCGCGCGCATGGACTGGGGATTGGCGTTGTAGGTGTCGTTGAGGATGGTGATGTCGTCGGCCCGGTGGATGATGTTCATGCGCATCTTGGTGGGCGCGAAGTGAAGCACACCGTCCACGATCTCCTTCTCGGTGAGGCCGAAGTGCTCGCCCACCGCCATGGCCATCAGGGTGGGATAGATCATGTGCTCGCCCAGGGCGGGGATCTCCACCGTTCCCTCCATGCGGGGGGTCTTGACCCGGCAGGTCATGTGGCTCTTGCCGTCGCTGACGATGTCGCTGGCCCGGTAGTCCAGGCCCTCGCTCCCGCCGCACCAGACCGTCTCAAAGGGCAGCTTGGGCTCCAGGGAGCGCAGGAGGGGATCGTCGCCGTTGAGGACCACAAAGCAGTCCTTCTTGGCGTGGTGGAAGATCTCGCTCTTGGCCTCCAGGATCTTCTCCCGGGTGCCGAAGAACTCGATGTGGGAGTCGCCCACGTTGGTGATGAGGGCCACGTCGGGCTCCACGATGTCGGAGAGATAGTCGATCTCCCCGGCGTGGTTCATGCCCAGCTCCAGCACGGCGATCTCATGCTCCCGGTTCAGGCGCAGCAGGGTCATGGGCACGCCGATGTCGTTGTTCAGGTTGCCCTCGGTCTTGAGGACCTTGAACTTCTCCCCCAGCACGGCGGCCACCATGTCCTTGGTGGTGGTCTTGCCCACCGAGCCGGTCAGGGCCACGAAGGGGATGTGGAACTTGCTCTTATAGTGCTTGGCAAGGTCCCGCAGAGCCCGGCCGGTGTTGGCCACCTTGATGTAGAACTTTCCGGGCAGATAGCTCTCCCGCTCCCGCTGGGTGAAGCAGCCTGCGGCTCCCCCCTCCAGCGCGGCGTTGATGTAGGCGTGACCGTCAAAGCGCTCGCCGGACAGGGGCACGAAGAGGGACCCCTCATGGATGGTCCGGCTGTCGGTCTCGACCCGGGTGATCTCCCGGTCCAGGTCGTGAAACTCGCCCAGCATGTGCCCGCCCACGACCTCCATGATCTCGCGTATGGTGATGGCTTCCATCGAATCTCCTCCTGGGGACCTTGGGTCCCGCGTTTTTATTTCTGTTCTTTCCGGGCCTCCAGCGAGGCGTCCACGATCTTCTGGCACAGGGTGTCGTAGTCCACACCCACCGCCGCGGCCTCCTGGGGCAGGAGGCTGGTGTCCGTCATACCGGGCAGGGTGTTGACCTCCAGGAACCAGGGCCGGTTGTCCTTGTCCAGCACAAAGTCGCTGCGGGAATAGGCCGTGAGACCCAGCAGCTCATGGATCCGCCGGGCGGCCGAGCGCATCTGGGCCTCCGCCTTCCCGTCCACCTGGGCGGGACAGACCTCCAGAGAGGCCCCGGCCACATACTTGTTCTTATAGTCGTAAAAGCCCGTCTTGGGGATGACCTCGATGGGGGGCAGGCTCTCGCCGTCCAGGACGCCGCAGAAGAAATCCCGGCCCTCCACGAACTGCTCCACCAGCACCTGGCGGCCCAGGCGGCGGCACTCCCGCAGGGCCTTGTGGAGCTCCTCCCCGGTGCGGCAGATGAACACGCCCACCGACGAGCCGCCGTTGTGGATCTTCACCACGCAGGGCAGGGGCTCGCTGCGCTCCACCTCTTCGATCTCCCGGTCGGTGAGCTTGACGGTGCGCCACTGGGGGGTGAGGATGCCCTCGGCCGCCGCCAGCTGCTTGGTGTAGTTCTTATCCATGGCGATGGCGCTGCCCAGATAGCCCGAGCCGGTATAGGCGATGCCCAGCATGTCGAACGCAGCCTGGATGCGCCCGTCCTCGCCGCTCTCGCCGTGGAGGGCGTTGAACACCACGTCGGCCATCTGGCAGGCCGCCAGCACGCCCTGGCCGAAAATGCTCCCGCTCTGGAGCTTGCGCGCGGCCTTCACCGCCTCCAGATCGGGCTCCTCCTCCTTGATGCTCAGATCGGGCAGCGGGGGCGGAAGCCGGAACAGATCCGCGAGCGGATGCCCATAGTCCTCCAGTCCCAGATACAGGTCCACCATGGCTACCTGGTGCCCTTTCCGCTGCAGAGCCTGCGCCACCATGGCGCCCGACGCGAAGGACACGTTGCGTTCCGGACTCAGTCCGCCCGCCAACACTACTATATTCATAGATACACCTCTAGACATTGTTCCAGACTTACGCGTTTGTTTCAGTATATGCATACATGGGATATTATAACATACCCGCACCGGATACTCAATGCAAAATCGCGCCTCTCTCCCGGTTGTTCGGGCGATTTCCCCCGGTTTCCCCGGCTCCGGGCAGAAAAAAAGACCCTGTCCGGTGGAGCCATGCCCTTCAGGGTCCCTCTTCTCTTGGCGTCAGCGCCCCTCCAGGGCGGCGGTCAGACGAGCGGCGATGGCGCCGCACTTGTCCAGAAAGGCCTTGCGGTCCGGGTCCTCCGGATCGCCCATGCCCGCCACGGTCTCCATCTGGTTGCGCACCCGGGCCAGGAGCCAGGCGTAGTCCTCTTCTCCCAGCGCATTGCCCCGCAGCCGCTCCAGATAGCGCTGGTCTTCCTCCAATAACACCGAAATCCCCCATTTCTCCCCGTTCTGGTACGCATCATCATAGCAGATTTTACCGGCACTGACAAGGAAATTTACACGCCGTTCACACTCGGCCCCCTCTTCTTCAGAGTAATTTCAGTTTCCCACTTTATACTAGGAAAGAATTAAAGAACAGGAGGCTGAATGTATGCAGCTCACAACCCTCCCTGCGGACGCCCCGTCCGCTTCTGAAACCCCCAGGAAGCGCCGAACGCTCCCAAAGCGCCTGCTCCTTCTGCCGGCGCTGGCGGTGCTGGCCGCCGGGGGATTCGCCCTCTACCAGCTCTTCTCCCCCTCGGAGTCCTCCACGCCGCTCACCGAGACCCTCACCACCGGGAGCCTTGCCACCACCATCACGGGCACCGGTGTGACCCTCCCGGCCGACAGCCAGACCGCCACCGTGGCCTCCACCGCGGAGATCACCAAGGTCTATGTGGCCGCGGGCGACATCGTCCAGGCGGGCGATCTCCTCTACGAACAGGACGACTCGGAGCTGGATGAGCAGATCGGCACCTACCAGGATCAGATCGCCGATCTCCAGGATGAGCTCACCACGGCCCAGACCCAGCTCTCCGACCTCCAGGAGACCCTCTCCCATCTGACCGTCACCGCCCCCTTCTCCGGCACCGTCACCGAGGTGGAGGTGGAGGCCGGCGACTCCGTGCAGGCCGGTACCAAGCTGGCCCAGCTGGTGGACGACAGCCAGATGACCCTCACCGAGTATTACAGCTACGCCTATGAGTCCGAGATCCGGGTGGGCTCCAAGGCCCAGGTCTCCATCGCCAGCCTCATGCTCAACCTGGACGGCACCGTCACCGATGTGCAGAAGGTCTCCCGCTACACCACCGAGGGCACCAAGTGCTTTGCCGTCACCATCACCGTGGATAACCCCGGCGCCCTCACCCAGGGCATGTCCTGCGCGTCCTCCATCTCCTCTTCCTCCGGGCAGCCCATCTACGCCGCCATCTCGGGCACCCTGGAGTACAAGGACAGCGAGACCCTCACCGCTGAGGCCTCCGGCGAACTGACCCAGGTGACCCCGGTGGCCTACGGCACCGTCACCAAGGGCCAGACCCTCTTTGTGCTGGATGGGAGCGACTACACCTCCCAGCTCTCCAGCGTACAGAACAAGATCACCCAGACCCAGGAGCGCATCGCCGACTACCAGGAGCAGATCACCGAGACCGAGGCCAAGCGGGCCGACTACGCCGTCACCGCCGAGATCTCCGGCAAGGTCATCCAGGTCAACGTGAGCGAAGGGGAGACCCCCCGGCAGGCGGGCGAGACCGCCGTACTCCTCTATAATCTGGACAACATGGAGATCTCGGTCAACATCGACGAGCTGGACATCGAGCACGTCACGGTGGGCACCCAGGCCCTCATCTCCCGCTCGGGCGCCAGCAGCGACGGCGACCAGACCTTTACCGGCACCGTCACCGCCGTGAGCTATGAGGCCACCAACTCCAACGGCGTGGCCTATTTCCCGGTGACCATTCAGATCCCCAGCGGCGGGGAGCTCTCGGCCGGTGTGAACGTCTCCTACTCCATCCAGGTGGGAGACACCTCGGAGGGCCTTCTGGCCCCCATCTCCGCTCTGAAGCGCTCCACCGACGGGGAGACCTGCCTGTACATCCAGTCCGACACCCCGCCCGAGCAGACTGTGGAGGCCGAGGGCGTGCCCGACGGCTTCTATGCCGTGCCCGTGGAGGTGGGCGACTCCAACAGCCAGTATGTGCGCATCCTCTCGGGCTCGGAGGAGGGCGACGTGGTCTTTACCCGCTACCAGCAGAGCGCCCCGGCCAACGGCGACACCACCAGCCAGGGTGAGGAGTCCCAGGAGCAGGCCTTCCCCGGCGGCGAGATGCAGATGATGCCCGCCGCACCGGGCGGCGACTTCTCCGGCGGTTTCTCCGGCGGAGGCGGCGGCATGCCCGGCGGCGGACGGATGGGAGGCTGATGCGCATGTCCCTGATCCAATTGCAGCGCGTATCCAAGATCTACGCCCAGGGCCAGGAAAATCAGGTCAACGCCCTGGATGACGTCTCCCTGGAGATCGACACGGGGGAATTCGTGGCCATCATCGGCACCTCCGGGTCGGGCAAGTCCACCATGATGAACATTCTCGGCTGCCTGGATGTGCCCACCAGCGGAGAATACTACCTGGACGGCGTCTCCATCCGCCAGAAGTCGCGGCGGGAACTGGAGCTCATCCGCTCCCGTCAGATCAGCTTCATCTTTCAGGGGTACAACCTGATCCCCTCTCTGAACGTCTGGCAGAATGTGGCCCTGCCCATGCTCTACCAGAAGGTCCCCCTGGCCGAGCGGAAGGCGCGGGCCATGGAGGCCCTGGAGCAGGTGGAGATCTCCGCCAAGGCCGAGAACCGCCCCACCCAGCTCTCGGGCGGCCAGCAGCAGCGTGTGGCCATCGCGCGGGCCATCGCCACCCGCTCCCCCGTCCTCATGGCCGATGAGCCCACCGGCGCGCTGGACTCCGCCACCGGCGCCCAGGTCCTCTCCCTGATGAAGGAGCTCAACACCCGGGGCACCACGGTGATCCTCATCACCCACGACAACTCCATCGCCGCCCAGGCCCGCCGCACCGTCCAGGTCAAGGACGGACACATCATCCACGACAGCCTCTGGGACGGGGTCCTCCTGGCCCAGCCCGCGGGAGGAGCGAGAGCATGAACGCGCTTTTGATGGCTCTGGACTCGATCCGGGAAAAGAAGGGCCGCTCCTTCCTCACCATGCTGGGCATCATCATCGGCGTCACCGCCGTGCTGGTCCTGGTGGCCCTGGTCTCCGGCTACAACGCCGACATCACCGCCTACTATGAAAAGCTGGGCGTCAACAAGGTCAATCTCAGCCTGACCTGGTATGACCGCACCCGGGCCAGCGATGTGTACAGCCTGGTCTACACTTACGCCAACGACACGCTGGGAGACATGGTGGAGGGGGTCTCCCCCTCCTCCTCCGCGCAGCTGCCGGTAAAATACCGCTCCACCACGCTGGAGGAGAGCACCATCTACCTGGGCAGCGACCAGTTCTCCATCTGCAACAACTACACGCTGGAGGACGGGCGGGACCTGAATGAGTGGGATCTGGAGCAGCGCAGCAAGGTGTGCGTCCTGGGCTCCTATGTGGCGTCCGCCCTCTTCCCCTACACTGACCCCATCGGGGAGACCGTCTATCTCTCCGGCATCCCCTTCACCGTGGTGGGCACCTACTACCAGAAGGACGGCGGCACGGAGGACTCCATGGACGACATGCTCGCCGTGCCCTATACCCTCAACCGGGAGCTCCTCCAGAGCGCCGACGTCACCTCCATCACGGTCAAGGTGGACACCTCCCAGCATGTGGAGACCGTGCTGGCCCGGCTGGAGGTCTATCTGGCCCAGCAGATCTCCTCCAGCGTGGGGGAGTACACCCTGGAAAACGGAAACTCCGCCATGTCGGAGAGCTCGGAGGAGACCACCTCCATGAGTGTGGTGCTGGGCGGCATCGCCTCCATCGCCCTTCTGGTGGGCGGCATCGGCATCATGAACATCATGCTGGTCACCGTCACCGAGCGCACCCGGGAGATCGGCATCAAAAAGTCCATCGGCGCCCCCCGGGGCGAGATCATCACCCAGTTCCTGGTGGAGGCCGGCATCCTCAGCGGCCTGGGCGGGCTCATCGGCATCGCCCTGGGCTTCGGGCTGTCCCTGATCCTGGGGAAGGCCATGTATGACCTCATCCTCCTCCCCAGCCTGCCGGTCACCCTGGGGGCCTTCTCCTTCTCGGTGGCCATCGGCATCCTCTTCGGCATCTATCCGGCCGTCAAGGCCTCCAACCTCCAGCCCGTGGACGCGCTGCGGGCCGACTAACAAACTAAGAGGTGTATCCAATGAAACAGCGAATCCTCTCCGCCGTTCTGGCGGCCGCCCTGTGCCTGGGTATCATCGGCGTGGTGGGTCTCTCCCTCCCCGCACAGGCCGCCGGCTTCTCCGACATCGGGGACGCCGACGTCTCCGAGGCGGTATCCGTCCTGTCCAGCCTGGGCATTGTCTCGGGCTACTCCGACGGGACCTTCCGCCCCTCCGAGACCCTGACCCGCGCCCAGTTCGCCACCCTCGCCGTCCTCGCCGAGGGGCACGGCGATCAGGTGGCCGAGAGCGCATACCGCACCCTCTTCTCCGACCTGCCCGCCTCTCACTGGGCCGCCCCCTATGTGAATCTGGCCCAGAGCGAGGGGCTCATCAGCGGCTACGGCAACGGCCGCTTCGGCCCGGATGACCCGGTCACCATCGGGCAGGCCGTCACCATCGTCCTGCGCCTGATGGGCTACGGGGAGGAGGACGTGGCCCCCTTCTGGCCCCAGGACTATCTGAGCAAGGGGGCCGATCTGGGGCTCCTGGAGGGCGTGCGCCCCCAGGCGGATGCCGCTATGACCCGGGGCGAGGCCGCCCTCCTGCTCTATGCCATGCTCCAGAGCAGCTGCAAGGACGGAACGTCCTACGTGGAGAAGCTGGCCCATTCCATCGTCTCCGACGCGGTCCTCCTCCAGAACGACGACACCTCCCCCTCCGGTGAGGTCCACACCGCCCAGGTCTATGCCGGAAACAGCGGCCTGACCTGGTACACCCAGGACACCGCCCTCCCCGATACCCTGCTCAACCGCCGGGGGACCCTTCTGCTGAACGAGAGCGGCGCGGTCTCCGGCTTCCTCCCGGATGAGAGCACGGTGCGCACCCTCTCCCTGGCCGAGGCCAAGGCCGACCGGCTCGTGGATGAGAGCGGCGCCAGCTATACCCTGTCCAGCGCGGTGACACTGGTCCTGGACGACACCGTCACCACCTACGGCGAGGCCTGGTATGAGCTGGACGGGCGGGAGACCGTCACCCTCTACTACAGCGCCTCCGGCAGCGTCAATCTGGTCACCGCCTCCGAGACCAAGCGGTATGACGGGGCCGTGCTCACCGGCTACTACCGAAAACGTCCTCCCCAATGCCTCCAACCCCACCTCGATCACCCTGCTGGGGGAGACCTACCCGGTGGCCGAGGAGGGGGTGAGCGCCCTGGCCCAGTTCCGGGTGGGGGACCGGATCACCGTCTCCTTCAACGGCTCCGGTGAGATCGTGGACGCCTGCTCTCCCTCCGAGCACAGCGCCGTCATGATCGGTCTGGTGACCGAGACCGGGAACTCCTGTTCCGTGGCCCTCTCCAACGGGCTCACCGCCTCCGGGAGCTGCTCCGACACCAC
Source organism: Pseudoflavonifractor gallinarum (assembly GCF_014982855.1). Taxonomy (GTDB): domain Bacteria; phylum Bacillota; class Clostridia; order Oscillospirales; family Oscillospiraceae; genus Pseudoflavonifractor_A; species Pseudoflavonifractor_A gallinarum. The sequence goes on from NZ_JADCKF010000010.1 coordinate 131,162, forward strand.
CTTTGCGGTGGGTGACCTGGTGCGGGTGAGCGCCTCTAGTCTGGGGACCCTCTCCCTCTCCCAGGTCTCGGCCGGCACCTCCTCCGCCGCCCTTCAGGTGGCGGAGCGGACCCTGGGGAGCACCCCTCTGGCCGAGGACGTGGTGCTCTATGACCGGGTGGGCAAGACCCACGCCGTCCAGATCGCTCTGGAAGACCTGCTGGTGGACTCTGTTCCCGCCTCCCGCATCCTCTACACGGCAACCAACTCCGCCGGGGAGATCGACGTGCTGGTACTGGACGATGTGACGGGAGACGCCTATACCTACGGCATCTTCTCCTCCGGCACCAAGACCGAGGGCAACGGAACCATGCAGGTGACCAACCGCACGGTGGCCGTGGAGAACAGCGCCGGTCTCTCCCAGGAGTGCCTGACCGGCACGGCGGTCCCCGACGGCCAGGTGGGCGGACTGGTCCCCTCCAGCGACGGCCGGGTGGCCGGACTTCTGGTCCTGGAGGAGGTGGAGGACGTCTCCCGCTCCGCCTTTGACGGCACCGACACGGTGACCCTGTCCGGCGCGGCGGTCCCCATCAGCGACCAGGTACAGGTGTACAACACGGACAACGGGCAGTGGATCTCCCTCGCCCAGGCCAAGGCCTACACCGATACCTTTACCGTCTATTACAGCGGCACCCTGGGAACCGACGCCAAAGTGCGGGTCATCCTGACGCAGTCCCTCTCCTGATTCTTTTTAAGATTCTCTCTTGCCATCTCTGTTTGGAAAATGTATAATCAAGATACTTTCAGAGAAAGGATGATCCACCATGACCATGGGCCAGCGCATCCGTGACCTCCGCAAAGCCGCAGGCCTCTCCCAGGAGGAGCTGGGCCTCCAGGTAGGGGTCAAAAAGGCCGCCATCCACAAATATGAGAGCGGTCTGGTCGTCAACCTCAAGCAGGCCACCATCGAGAAGCTCGCCGCCGCCCTGCACACCACCCCCGCCTACCTGCTGGGTCTGGACACCCCCTCCCTCCCCGAGGGGGCCCTCCCCTATCACCCCACCCAGCGCATCCCCATCCTGGGCCGGATCTCCGCCGGCATGCCCATCTATGCCGAGCAGAACATCGAGGGCTACACCGTCACCGACCTGAACGGCGGCGCGGAGTACTTTGCCCTCCGGGTGTCCGGGGACAGCATGAACGCCATCGGGATCAACGACGGCTACCTCATCATCGTCCGCCGCCAGGAGAGTGTGGAAAACGGCGAGGTGGCGGTGGTCCTGGTGGGGGACGAAAACGCCACGGTCAAGCGCTTCTACGCCACCGACAGCACGGTCACCCTCATGCCCCAGTCCACCAATCCCATCCACCAGCCCCAGATCTACGATCTGCACCGCACCCGCATCCAGGTGCTGGGCAAGGTGGTCAAGGTGGAATTTCTCCTCTAATACCGCCAATCGCGCAAAAAAAGCAGGGTACCTTTTGCGGGTACCCTGCTCTTTGTATCGGGGAGAAAGAAAAAGAAGGAGCTCCGGCCTTCCGGCCGGCGGCGCGTTTGCGCCGTACAAGCGTTTTGCCGCAGGCAAAACCTTGGCGGAGGGCGAATTCATTTCGCCCGAGCATTTCCATCACCGGAGGGTGGAGCCGCCCCAGGGGCGGCGAAACCCAAAAAGAAAGACATCTGCCCAAAAGCAGATGTCTTTCTTTTTGGTGCACGAGGCGGGACTTGAACCCGCACGTGCGTAATGCACACTAGAACCTGAATCTAGCGAGTCTGCCAATTCCACCACTCGTGCGTCTCTGCGCTGTGCACCGCTCAGCGCAGGTAATATATTACCACACCGGTTTTCGCTTGTCAACTACTTTTTTCTTATTTTTTCTTCTTTTCCTGCCCGGACTCCTCCCGCAGGAAAACCAGCCGGTTTTCCGTGGAGTCCTGGGGGGAGTAATGGTAGGAGAGCCGGTCAAACGCCTTGGCCTCTTCCGGGGACTCGGCCCCCCGCTCGGCCAGGAAGCGGACCATCTCGCCCCGGGCCATCTTCACGTGGACGCTCTTTTCCACGATCTTCTCCCCCACCCGCTCGCCAAAGACGCATTTGACCACCCGCACGCCCTCGGGCAGGTGGCGGACCACTCCCTTGCCATACTCCCAGGAGGAGAGATCCAGCAGCACCCGCTCCCCCTCCAGGGCGGCCCGGGCCAGCTTGTCCCCCCAGAAGTCATACAGATCCCGGCAGAAGGGGGTCTTGAGCCGGGTCCCCATCTCCAGCCGGTAGGGAGTCACCGCGTCCAGAGGGCGCAGCACGCCGTACAGCCCGGACAGGATGCGCAGATGCTCCTGCACATAGGTATAGTAGGCCCCTTCAAAGACCCGGGGGGCCATATACTGATATTGGATGCCGTCATAGGCCAGCAGGGCCGGGGTGGATGCCCGCTCCAGGTCCATCTGCTGATAGCGCGCCCAGTTGAGGGCCGCGATCTTCTCGTTGCAGCCCATGAGCGCGCGCAGCTCCTCCAGGGAGAGGCCGCGCAGGTAGTCCGCCAGCTGTCCGGCCTCGGCCAGATACTGGGGCAGACCGGCTGGGGCCAGGGTGTCCCCCTCTTCCCGCATCTGCTTGGCCGGGGAAAGGATGATCCGCACGGCAAAGCCCTCCTTTGTCACGTTTTCAGAATGATAAAAAAATCGGAGCAAGCGATGAAAGCTTGCTCCGACGTGGTGCGGATGACGGGACTTGAACCCGTACGTCATGGACACACGCACCTCAAACGTGCCTGTCTACCAGTTCCAGCACATCCGCATGTTGTGCTGTCCTCTTCAGAACGCTTGTTTATTATAGCTTCCCATGCAGCATTTGTCAATGGTCTTTTTTCAAGTTTTTAAAAAATTTTCCTGACCCTTGTCCTCCCCCCTCCGCTCCTGTATACTGAGTGCAGAGTAAGACCACACCGTTTGGAAAGAAGGGGATTTCCATGTTTTCTCTGGATCGGATCGAGACCTACCGGGAAAACGCCCGTCTGGAGGCCAAGCTGGCCACCGGTGGGCTGCCCGAGAGCCTCTGGGAGACCTACTCCGCCTTTGCCAACTCCTACGGGGGCGTCATCCTGCTGGGGGTGGAGGAGCGGAGCGACCACTCCCTGCGCATCCAGGGCCTGCTGGACGCCCAGGAGATGCTGGAGGAATTCCTCACCCGGGTGCAGGACCCCCAGACCGTCAGCGCCGACCTGGTGTCGGAGGAGCGGGCCCGGGTGGAGTCCACCCCCCACGGGGACATCATCGTCATCGAGGTGCCCTGGGCCGAGGACGCCCTCCGCCCGGTCTATGTGGGCCGGGATCCCTACCACGGCACCTACCGCCGGGAGGGGGAGGCCGACCTGCGCTGTTCCCCCGCCGAGGTGGAGGCCATGCTGGAGGGGCGGCAGGGCTGAGGTTTCCTCTCTTTTCGACCGGACCCAGCGGGGAGGCGCATTTCTACTATGTCAACCATTACCAAACAGGCGCTGGAGGCGTCCCTCAAGCAGATGATGCTGAAAAAGCCTCTGGACAAGATCACCATCCGCGACATCACCGAGGCGTGCGGCATCAGCCGCATGACCTTTTACTACCACTTTAAAGACATCTACGACCTGGTGGAGTGGGTGTGCGTGGAGGATGCGTCCCGGGCCCTCCAGGGCAAAAAGACCTACGACACCTGGCAGGAGGGGCTTGCCCAGATCTTTGAGGCGGTGCTGGAGAACAAGCCCTTTGTCCTCAACGCCTTCCGCTGCATCAGCCGGGACCAGATGGAGCGCTTCCTCTTCCACCTGACCTACGGACTGATCCGGGGCGTGGTGGACGAAAAGAGCCAGGGCAAACCCATCTCGGAGGAGGACAAGGCCTTTATCGCCGAGTTCTACAAGTACAGCTTCGTGGGTATCCTGCTGGACTGGATCCGCCAGGGCATGAGCGAGGACTACCAGACCATCGTGCGCAAGGTCAGCGCCACCATGCACGGAACCATCGCAAACGCCATTGAAAACTTTACCGCACAGCGGTGATTTTTGTACAAACGGGGCCGGATGATCAAAAACCGATCATCCGGCCCCGTTTGTCCATGGTGTTTCCCGCCCGGAACGGGTAAGATACAGACACATTCCAAACGAGCTCCGCCCTGCGGAGCCCCATGAAAGGCGGATCATCTATGGCAAAACACATCGGAAAATGGACTGCGGCAGCCGCCGGTCTCGCGGGCGCGGGCGCGGCGGTCGTCCTGGCAAAGAAGGCGGCCCAGAGCCGCACCACCCCGGAGGGAGCCTCCGCTGGGGAGCGCGGAGAGTACCGGAACACCGAGCTGGGCCGGCAGGCGAAAAACAGCAAGGGCATCTACTACTCCAACGGAAACTACGAGGCCTTCGCCCGCCCCGAGAAGCCCGCCGGCGTGGAGGAAAAGCACGCCTACCTGGTGGGCAGCGGCCTGGCCTCCCTGGCCGCCGCCTGCTTCTTGGTGCGGGACGGACAGATGCCCGGTTCCCACATCCACATCCTGGAGTCCATGGACGTGGCCGGCGGCGCCTGCGACGGCATCTACGATCCCGGACGGGGCTACATCATGCGGGGCGGCCGGGAGATGGAGAACCATTTCGAGTGCCTGTGGGATCTGTTCCGCTCCATCCCCTCGCTGGAGAAGCCCGGGGCCTCCGTGCTGGATGAGTTCTACTGGCTCAACAAGCATGACCCCAACTACTCCCTGTGCCGGGCCACCGTGAACCGGGGCCAGGACGCCCACACCGACGGCAAGTTCGACCTGAGCCAGAAGGCCTGCATGGAGATCGTCAAGCTCTTCATGACCCCGGACGAGGACCTCTACGACAAGACCATCGAGGACGTCTTTGACGAGGAGGTCTTTGACTCCACCTTCTGGCTGTACTGGCGCACCATGTTCGCCTTTGAGAACTGGCACTCCGCCCTGGAGATGAAGCTCTACTTCCAGCGCTTCATCCACCACATCGCGGGCTTACCCGACTTCAGCGCCCTGAAATTCACCCGCTACAACCAGTACGAGTCCCTCATCCTCCCCATGCAGCGCTATCTGGAGGAGGCCGGGGTGGACTTCCGCTTCGGCACGGAAGTGACCAACGTGCTCTTCACCATCCAGGGCGGCAAAAAGACGGCCACCGCCATCGAGTGCAAGGTCAACGGCGTGGAGCAGGGCATCGTCCTCACCGAGAACGACCTGGTCTTTGTGACCAACGGCTCCTGCACCGAGGGCACCATCTACGGCGACCAGGACCACGCCCCCAACGGGGACGCCGAGATGCGCACCAGCGGCTGCTGGAACCTGTGGAAAAACATCGCCAGGCAGGACCCCAGCTTCGGCCGTCCGGAGAAGTTCTGCTCGGACATCTCCAAGACCAACTGGGAGTCGGCCACCATCACCACCCTGGATGACAAGATCCTGCCCTATATCACCAACATCTGCAAGCGGGACCCCCGGACCGGAAAGGTGGTCACCGGCGGCATCGTCAGCTGCCGGGACTCCAAGTGGCTGCTCAGCTGGACCATCAACCGCCAGGGCCAGTTCAAGGAGCAGGACCCCGAGCAGGTCTGCGTCTGGGTCTACGGCCTGTTCACCGACGTGCCGGGCGACTATGTGAAAAAGCCTATGCGGGAGTGTACCGGCCGGGAGATCACCCAGGAGTGGCTCTACCACATCGGCGTGCCGGTGGACCAGATCCCCCGGCTGGCCGATGAGAGCGCGGTGTGCGTGCCCACCATGATGCCCTATATCACCGCCTTCTTCATGCCTCGGACCAAAGGGGACCGCCCCGACGTGATCCCCGACGGCTGCGTGAACTTCGCCTTCCTGGGCCAGTTCGCCGACACCCCCCGGGACACCGTGTTCACCACCGAGTACTCCGTGCGCACCGCCATGGAGGCCGTCTACGGCCTGCTGGGCGTGGACCGCGGCGTGCCCGAGGTGTGGGGCAGCGTCTACGATGTGCGCGCCCTGCTGGACAGCTCCGTGTGCCTGATGGACGGCCGCTCTCCCCTGGAGATCGAGCTGCCCGGCCCCCTGAACCTGCTGAAAAAGCCCCTGCTCAAGGCCGTGCAGGGCACCGTGGTGGAAAAGCTGCTGCGGGACCACAACATCCTGCGGGACGGTATGCTGTAATTTCCTCCCCCAACAGAACACACGCCCCCGGAAGCCATGGCTTCCGGGGGCGTTTCGCATGAGGAGCACGTTCGGCATGTGTCTCAAAGAGGCTCTTTTCCCTAAGTCACAAAACTATACTTGATCGGCAGACTGCCGCAGGACGCCGAAGAGGATCAGGTCCAGCATCTCCGCCCCCACGCCCAGCACGGTGTGGAGGTCTTGGCCCTCGCGCTCCTCCTGATAGTGGAGCAGCAGGCTGCGGAAGGAGGCCTCCGTGCTCTCCAGATACCGGATCACACGCTCGGGCTCCAGCCCCGGGCGGAGGGGCATAGTGCGCACCATCCGCTCCAGAAAGGCCCGGTTCATCCGGCGCAGGGGCTCCCACAGCGTCCAGATCTCCTCCCGCAGGTGCTCCGGGGGACGGAGCATGACGTTTTCAAAGATCCGCTTGCGCTCCGGGTGGTCCTGGAAATAGGACTCCCGCAGCAGGAAAAAGCGCTGGATGCTCCCCAGGGCATCCCCCTCCCCCAGCTGGGCCATCCCCGCCTCCACATGGGCGGTCAGCCGCTCAAAGGTGTCCCGGACGCACAGCAGGAACAGCTCATCCTTGCAGGAGTAGTAGTGGTACATCATGCCCTTGGAAATGCCGTGGTTTTTGCAGATCTGCTCCATATTGACGGCATCATAGTCCCGGCGCCCGAACTCCTCCAGGGCCGCCCGCAAGATCTCCTGTCTGCTGTGTTCCTGCCGCTCCTTTTGTGTCATGCGGTCAGACCTCCTTCTGCCTTGTGCAGCTCCCCGGCCCATTCAAAGCCCTTCTTGGCCGCAAATACGGCGATCACCTCGTTGATCACCGCCGCGGCCGCGATGGTCCCCTGGAGCATGGACGCAGACTCGGGCGCCGCGTTCTGCAGCACCGACACGGCGATGCCGGTGAACACCAGCGACACGCCCGAGTGGGGCAGCAGCGTCAAGCCCAGATAGCGCCGCACCGTCGCCGGCGCATGGGTGACCGCCGCGCCCAGATAGGCGCCGCTGTACTTCCCCACCGCCCGCGCCAGGATGTAGACCGCCGTATAGATCCCCGCGCCAAAGATAAGGTGGTAGTCCAGCGGCGCGCCCAGGTTCAGAATGACCACGATCATGGCAAAGCCGATGGCCGGGTTCACTACCTCCATCATACCATATAGCTTCTCCGTGTCAATGAGATTGGAGAAGGCGGTGGAGTAGGCCATGCCGATGAGCATGAAGTTCAGCACCGGAACGGGCAGCAGGCTGTTGATGAAAAAGCCCAGCCCCGCCGTGAGGAGCAGCATGGACCCCATCACCGCCAGCACGCCCGCCCGGCTGCGGACGCGGCGCATCAGAAGCCCGGCCGCCGCACCGGTCACGCCCCCCAGCACCACCGGCAGGAAGACCAGCAGCATCACCGCCGGCAGAGGGATGCCCACGGCGGACACCTGGGCCGAGACCAGGCCCATGACCACAAAGAACACCAGCGCCCCCACCAGATCGTCCAGGGCGGCCATGGGGATCAGGGTCTTGGTCACCGCTCCGTCGGTCTTCAGGTCCCGCACCACCGACAGCGAGGGGGCCGGCGCAGTGGCCAGCGCGATCCCCCCGAAGACGAAGGCCAGATAGACCGGCACCCCCGTGCAGGCAAAGAGCACACCAAAGACCAGACTCACCACCACAAAGGTCCCCAGGGACTCGGTGATGGTGGTGACCAGGATCCTGGGCCCGGCCTTTTTCATCTGCCTCCAGATCAGCTCGGTGCCGATCATCAGGCCGAACACGCTCTCCAGTATGCGCTCGGTCACATCGAACCACCCGGACTCCAGGACGGCCTCGTTCAGCAGGTCCAGCCCGTGGGGCCCGATCACCATGCCGGCGATCAGCCAGCCCAGAATGGCCGGCAATTTCAGTTTCGAGATCAGCTTGCCCGCGGCAAACGCCAGGAAGATGGAGACCAGCAGCCGCAGCACAGAAAACAAGAGGTCCATAGCAGTCTTCTCCTTTTTCAATTATAGACGATTCCGTCTGTTTTTCTCAGTATAGCACAAACAGACGACTCCGTCTGTAAATGAATTGTTAAGAATTTCCCCTGCCGTCCCACGATGGCTCTTGCCAAAACGCAATTTTTTCGGTATACTAAATAGAAGTCCGCAGAACGAAGCTGCGCGCCCCGGCAGGAAGCCGGGCAGATCGGCAGAAGCCGCCGCAGCCCTCCCGGACCTCCGTCCCCGCGTATTCTACGATTGTCGATACCAGGAAGGTATCTGTCCCCCGGAAGGAGGACAGATACCTTCTTTTTCTGTGAAAGGAGACTCTATGACACTGGAACAATTCTTCCACGACCACCCCAGAGCCGCCGTCGCCTTCTCGGGCGGCGTGGACTCCGCCTTTCTGCTCTGGGCCGCCCGGGCCTACGGCTGCGACGTGCACGCCTACTATGTGAGCACCGCCTTCCAGCCCGCCTTTGAGCGGGAGGACGCCCGCCGGCTGGCCCAGGAGCTGGGCGTGCCCATGACGGTCATCGAGACCGACGTCCTCGCCGTCCCCGAGGCCGCGGCCAACGGCCCCGACCGCTGCTACCACTGCAAGCGCTCCCTCTTCTCCCTGCTCTGGCAGCGGGCCCGCGCCGACGGCCACACCCTGCTCCTGGACGGCACCAACGCCTCGGACGACGCCGGGGACCGGCCCGGCATGCGGGCCCTGCGGGAGCTGGAGGTCCGCTCCCCCCTGCGGGAGTGCGGCCTGACCAAGGAAGAGGTCCGTGCCCGCTCCCGGGAGGCCGGGCTCTTCACCTGGGACAAGCCCGCCTATGCCTGTCTGGCCACCCGCATTCCCACCGGCACCCCCATCACCGCCGCCGATCTGGAGCGGGTGGAGCGGGCGGAGGACGCCCTCTTCGCCCTGGGCTTCTCCGACTTCCGGGTACGTCTCGCCGGCGGAGGCGCTCGCATTCAGATCCCGGCCGACCAGATGGAGGGCCTTCTCAAGCGCCGGGAGGAGATCCTGAAGCAGCTCGCCCCCCACTTCTCCGCGGTGCTGCTGGATCTGGACGCACGCACCCCCTCCCGCTGAGAAAGGAGTTTTTATGGACAACAAGCATGAGATCTTACAGCTCCTGCGCTCGGTAGCCTCCGGGGACACCTCCCCGGAGCAGGCCCTGCTGGAATTCAAACAGTCCCCCTTTGAGGACCTGGGGTATGCCAAGGTGGACTTCCACCGCAACATCCGCCAGGGGGCGGCCGAGGTCCTCTACGGCGCCGGCAAGACGCCGGAGCAGATCATCGGCATCGCCTCCGCCATGGGGGAGCGGGGCTGCCGCAACATCCTCATCACCCGCATGGAGGCCGACGCCGCCCGGCAGGTGGCCGACGCCCTCCCCCTGGAGTACCACCCCTCTCCCCGGCTGGGCATCGCCTTCCCCGGTCCCCGGACCTCTCTGGGCAACATCGTGGTGGCCACCGGCGGCACCAGCGACATGCCGGTGGCCGAGGAGGCCGCCCTCACCGCCGAGGCCATGGGCAACCAGGTCACCCGGCTCTACGACGTGGGGGTGGCGGGCCTCCACCGCCTGCTCTCCCGCCTGGACGTGCTCATGAGCGCCCGCTGCGTGGTGGCCGTGGCCGGGATGGAGGGGGCCCTCGCCTCCGTGGTGGGCGGTCTGGTGGACTGCCCCGTCATCGCCGTCCCCACCAGCGTGGGGTATGGAGCCAGCTTCGGGGGACTCTCCGCCCTGCTCTCCATGCTCAACTCCTGCGCGTCGGGCACCAGCGTGGTCAACATCGACAACGGCTTCGGGGCCGGGTATCTGGCCAGTATGATCAATCAAATGGAAGGTTTGGAGGAATCCTGAGATGAAAACACTGTATCTGGAATGCAATATGGGCGCGGCCGGCGATATGCTGCTCTCCGCCCTCTATGAGCTCCTGGAGGACAAAGAGGCCTTCCTGGACACCATGAACCACCTGCCCCTCCCCGGCGTGCACCTGGAGGCCGAGCGTGGCGTCACCTCGGGCATCGCGGGCACCCACATGCATGTGACCGTCCACGGCGTCGAGGAGGGGACCGATGGTCACGACCATCACCACGACCATGAGCACGAGCATGACCATGAGCATCATCATGACCACGACCACGAGCACGGTCATGAGCATCATCATGACCACGACCATGACCATGAGCACGATCATCACCACGACCATGAGCATGAGCATGACCATCACCATGACCACGACCACGAGCACGGCCATCACCATGACCATGACCACGGCCACGATCACCACCACGCCACCCCCGGCGCCATCGCCCATCTCATCGACCATCTGCCCCTCCCCCAGGAGGTGAAGGACCACGCCCGCGGGGTCTATGACGCCATCGCCCGGGCCGAGGCCCAGGCCCACGGCTGCCCGGTGGGCGACGTCCACTACCACGAGGTGGGCGCGCTGGACGCCGTGGCCGATGTGACGGGCGTGTGCTATGCCCTCCACCTGCTCCGGCCCGAGCGCATCGTGGTCTCCCCCATCCACGTGGGCAGCGGTACCGTCCGCTGCGCCCACGGCATCATGCCCGTCCCCGCGCCCGCCACCGCCGCCCTTCTCGCCGGGGTCCCCACCTACGGCGGGGCGGTCCAGGGCGAGCTGTGCACCCCCACCGGGGCCGCCCTTCTGGCCCATTTTGCCGACTCCTTCGGCCCCATGCCCGTGATGTGCACCCAGAAGGTGGGCTACGGCATCGGCACCAAGGTCTTTGAGCAGGCCAACTGCGTCCGGGCCTTCTGGGGCGAGAGCGCCGAGGAGGCCAACGGCGAGATCGTGGAGCTGGTGTGCAACATCGACGACATGACCGCCGAGTCCCTCTCCTTCGCCTGCGCCCGCCTGCTGGAGCTGGGCGCCCTGGACGTGTACACCCTGCCCGGGACCATGAAGAAGGGCCGCAGCGGCCAGGTGCTCACCGTCCTGTGCGCCCCCGAGCAGGAGGGCGACCTGGCCCGGCACATCCTCTCCCTCACCACCACCAACGGCCTGCGGGCCCGCCGGTGCGGGAAGTACTTCCTCACCCCCTCGGTCCGGGAGGCGGAGACCCCCTGGGGCGCGGTCCGGGTCAAGACCGCCCAGGGATACGGCGTGACCCACGTCAAGCCCGAATATGAGGATGTGGCCGCCCTGGCCCGCAGCCGCGGGGTCTCCCTGGAGGAGATGGCCCGGGACATCCTCCGCCACGTCTGATCCAGGAGGTCCTTATGTCCAAGAAATCCCTTCTCTCCCTGCTCCTCACCGCCGCCCTGGGGGCGGGCATCCTCACGGGCTGTCAGGGGACGGCTTCCCCCTCCCCCACGCCCGCCTCGTCCGCCGGGAAGGACTCGGTGGTCATCGCCATGGACACCAACTCCGAGCCGGCCGCCGGCTTCGACCCCGCCTTCGGCTGGGGCGCCGGGGAGCACGTCCATGAACCCCTCATCCAGAGCACCCTCACCGTCACCAAGCCCGACCTCACCATCGGCTACGACCTGGCCACCGGCTACTCGGTCAGCGACGACGGCCTCACCTGGACGGTCACCATCCGGGACGACGCCCGCTTCACCGACGGGGAGGCCCTCACCGCCGAGGACGTGGCCTTCACCTACAACACCGTGAAGGAGTCCAGCTCGGTCAACGACTTCACCATGCTGGACCGGGCCGAGGCGGTGGACGAGACCACCGTGGCCTTCCACATGAACACCCCCTTCTCCATCTGGCCCTACACCATGGCGGTGGTGGGCATCGTGCCGGAGCACGCCTATGACAGCGCCACCTACGGCCAGAATCCCATCGGCTCGGGCCGCTACGTCCTCAAGCAGTGGGACAAGGGCCAGCAGATCATCCTGGAGGCCAACCCCGACTACTACGGCGAGGCCCCCACCATCCGCCGCTTCACCATCCTCTTCCTGGAGGAGGACGCCGCCTTCCTGGCCGTCCAGGCCGGACAGGTGGACCTGGCCTACACCTCGGCCACCTACTCCGACCAGAGTGTGGCGGGGTATTCCCTCACGGCCTACCGCACCGTGGACAACCGGGGCTTCAACCTCCCCGCCGTCCCCGCCGGGACCGACGCCCAGGGCCAGGCCATCGGCAACGACTTCACCTCTGACGTCCTCGTCCGGCGGGCCATCAACATCGGCATCGACCGGGAGGAGATGATCGAGAACGTCCTCAACGGCTACGGCACCCCGGCGTACAGCGTGTGTGACCAGCTCCCCTGGTACAACCCCGCCTCCCAGGTGGAGTACGACCCCGAGGCGGCCGCCGCGCTGCTGGACGAGGCCGGCTGGACCCTGGGCAGCGACGGCATCCGGGAGCGGGATGGCGTGAAGGCCGAGCTCCATCTGCTCTATCCCAGCAGCGACTCGGTCCGCCAGGCCCTGTGCGCCGACTTCGCCCAGCAGCTCCAGGAGCTGGGCATCTCCACCTCCATCGAGGGGGTGGGCTGGGACACCGCCTATGACCGGGCCCAGTCCGAGCCCCTCATCTGGGGCTGGGGCGCCCACACCCCCATGGAGCTCTACAACATCTACCACACGTCGGCGGACACCGGCCTTGCCGGGTACTCCCCCTACGCCAACGCCGCCGTGGACTCCTACATGGACCAGGCCCTCCAGTGCACCGACCTGGAGACCTCCTACGAGCTCTGGCAGAAGGCCCAGTGGGACGGCTCCACCGGCGTCACCCAGGAGGGCGACACCCCCTGGGTGTGGCTGGTCAACGTGGATCACCTCTACTGGGTCCGGGAGGGGCTCCAGGTGGCCGAGCAGAAGATCCACCCCCACGGCCACGGCTGGTCCATCGTGAACAACGTGGACCAGTGGAGCTGGTCCTGATCCCCGGCGTTCTGCCGCTGCAAGAGGAGGCCTTTGTGTGAAACACCGTCTGCAATTTGCGGGCAAAAAACTCCTGCGCATGGCGCTGCTCCTGCTGGGCGTGAGTCTGGTGGCCTTTCTGCTCATGTCCCTCTCCCCTCTGGACCCCCTCCAGACCAACATGGGCCAGGCCGCCCTGGGCTCCATGAGTGAGGAGCAGATCCAGCGCCTCGAGGAGTACTGGGGGGTCAACGAGCCCCTCCCCCAGCGCTATCTGGGCTGGCTGTCCGACGCCCTCCGGCTGGACTTCGGCACCTCCCTGCTCTACCGCCAGCCCGTCATGGAGGTCATCGGGCAGCGCCTTGCGAGCTCCCTGGGCCTGATGGTCACGGCCTGGGTCCTGTCCGGCGTCCTGGGGGTGACCCTGGGCCTGCTGGCCGGGGCCACCCGGGGAAGGCTCCCCGACCGGCTCATCCGGGGGTACTGCCTGGTCATCTCCAGCACACCCGCCTTCTGGCTGGCCCTGCTGCTGCTGATGATCTTTTCGGTGTGGCTGGGCTGGCTCCCCATCGGGCTGGCCGTCCCCATCGGGATGGAGGCCTCCCAGGTCACCTGGCAGGACCTGCTCTCCCACGCCATCCTCCCCGCCGTGACCCTGAGCATCACGGGGGTGGCCAACATCGCCCTGCACACCCGGGAGAAGGTGGTGGACGTGCTGGATTCCGACTATGTCCTCTTCGCCCGGGCCCGGGGGGAGTCGGGACGGGCCATCCTGCTGCGCCACGGCCTGCGCAACATCCTGCTGCCCGCCATCACCCTCCAGTTCACCTCCATCAGTGAGATCATCGGGGGTTCGGTGCTGGTGGAGCAGGTCTTCTCCTACCCCGGTCTGGGACAGGCCGCCGTCACGGCGGGCCTGGGGAGCGATCTGCCCCTCCTGCTGGGCATCACCGTGGTCACCGCCGCCATCGTCTTTCTGGGGAGTCTGAGCGCAGACCTCCTCTACGGCGCGGTGGACCCCCGCATCCGAAGGGGGGTGGCCCGTCACTCATGAGCCGTTGGAATCAGCGCAAGCGCACCCTGGCCCTGCTGGGCTGCGCCGCCCTTCTCCTGTGCGCCGTCACCGTGGCCGGACTCTTGTTCCAGCCCCTGGCCATGGAGACCGACTTTGCAAACAAACAGCTCGCTCCCGGTCCCGGCCACTGGTTCGGCACCGACTGGATGGGCCGGGACATGCTGGCCCGCACCCTCACCGGCCTCTCCCTGAGCATCCGCATCGGCCTTCTCACCGCGGTGGTGAGCGCCCTCCTCTCGGTCCTTCTGGGGGTGACCGCCGCCCTGGGCCGCCGGGCCGACGCCGTGATCTCCTGGTGCATCGACCTCTTTCTGGGCATCCCCCATATCCTGCTGGTCATGCTCATCTCCCTGGCCTTCGGCCGGGGCTTTGTGGGGGTGGTGGCCGGTGTCTCCCTGAGCCACTGGCCCTCCCTGGCCCGGGTCATCCGGGGGGAGGTCCTCCAGCTGCGCCAGACCACCTATGTCCGCGCCGCCGAGCGCCTGGGCGTGCCCCGGGGCCGGATCATCCGGCGGCACATGCTCCCCCACCTGCTGCCCCAGTTCCTCACCGGGCTCATCCTCCAGTTCCCCCACGCCATCCTCCACGAGGCCAGCGTGACCTTCCTGGGGTTCGGCCTCTCGCCGGAGCAGCCCGCCATCGGGGTGATCCTGTCCGAGAGCATGCGCTACCTCACCACCGGGAAATGGTGGCTGGCCCTCTTCCCGGGGCTGTCCCTGGTGCTGGTGGTGCTGCTCTTCGCCGCGCTGGGGGAGGGTGTGCGCCGCCTGCTCCACCCCGCCAGCGCCCATCAATGAGGAAAGGAGGTTCCGCCATGGAACCGATTCTGGACGTGGAAGGACTCTCCATCTCCTTCCGGCAATACGACCGGGGCGCCCACCAGCGCACCCTCCCGGTGATCCACGACCTGTCCCTGTCCATCGCCCCGGGGCAGGTGGTGGCGGTGGTGGGCTCCAGCGGCTCGGGCAAGAGCCTGCTGGCCCACGCCCTTCTGGACATCCTCCCCGCCAACAGCGCCCGGGAGGGGGTCATCCGCTACCGGGGGGAGCCCCTCACCCCCGCCCGGACCGCCGCCCTGCGGGGGACGGAGATCGTGCTGGTCCCCCAGGGCGTGACCTATCTGGACCCCCTGATGAAGGTGGGGCCCCAGATCTGCAAGGGGCGGCGGGAGGGGCGCGTCCGGGAAGCCTGCCGGGCCGTCCTCGCCCGCTACGGCCTCCCCCCCGACACGGAGGAGCGCTATCCCTTTGAGCTCTCGGGCGGCATGGCCCGGCGGGTGCTCATCTCCACCGCCGTGATGGAGTCCCCCCGCCTGGTCATCGCCGACGAGCCCACCCCCGGCCTGGACGCCCGGGCCGCCGGGCGCATCCTGGGCCACTTTCGGGAGCTGGCCGACGGCGGGGCCGGGGTCCTCCTCATCACCCACGATCTGGAGCTGGCCCTCACCATCGCCGACCGGGTGGCCGTCCTCTACGCCGGCGAGACGGTGGAGGAGGCCGCCGCCGCAGACTTCACCACGCCGGGGGGCCTGCGCCACCCCTATACCCGGGCGCTCTGGGCGGCCCTCCCCCAGAACGGCTTCCGGCCCATCCCGGGCAGCCAGCCCGCCCCCGGCGAGATACCAACCGGGTGCCGCTTCGCCCCCCGCTGTCCCCGCTGCCGGGGGGACTGTCAGGAGACCCATCCGGCCTACCGCTCCTTCCGGGGCGGCATGGTCCGCTGTGATTTCCCCGGGGAGGTGATGGAATGAGTCTGGAAGCCAAAGATCTCACCTTCCGCTATCCCCGCCGGAGCCGGGGGAGCGTGCTGGAGGGGGTCTTCCTCACGGTGGAGCCCGGCGAACGGGTGGGGCTCTCCGCCCCCAGCGGCCGGGGCAAGACCACCCTGTGCAAGCTCCTCTCCGGCTATGAGCGACCCGACCGGGGGGAGGTCCTGCTGGACGGCCGCCCCCTCTCCTCCTACAAGGGCTTCTGCCCGGTGCAGATGATCTGGCAGCACCCGGAGACGGCGGTGGATCCCCTCCTCCGCCTGGGCGAGACCCTCTATGAGGCGGGACCGGTGGAGGACCGCCTGCTGGATGCCCTGCACATCCAGCCCGCCTGGCTGGAGCGCTATCCCCTGGAGCTCTCCGGCGGGGAGCTTCAGCGCTTCTGCATCGCCCGGGCCCTGCGGGAAGGGGTGCGCTACCTCCTGTGCGACGAGATCACCGCCATGCTGGATCTCATCACCCAGGCCCAGATCTGGGATTTCCTCCTGGAAGAGGCCCGGCAGAGAGAGCTGGGGCTGGTCATCGTCAGCCACAACACCCTCCTGCTGGAGCGGCTTTGCACCCGCATCCACCCACTGACATAAAAAAGCCTCCCGAACATGGTTCGGGAGGCTTTTTGCTGATTCAACCGATTAGTAATTCTTGCACTGGAGCTCGAAATAGGCGCGGGGATGGGCGCACACGGGGCAGACCTCGGGGGCCTCCTTGCTCACGTGCAGGTGGCCGCAGTTGCGGCACTTCCAGACGTAGACGTCGCCCTTCTGGAACACGGCGCCCTCTTCCAGGTTCTTCAGGAGAGCCAGGTAGCGCTCCTCGTGCTCCTTCTCGATCTTGCCCACGCCCTCGAACAGGAAGGCCAGACGCTCAAAACCCTCTTCCTTGGCGGTCTCGGCCATCTCACGGTACATCTGGGTCCATTCCTCGTTCTCGCCGGCGGCGGCGGACTTCAGGTTAGCGGCCGTATCGCCCAGCTCGCCCAGCTCCTTGAACCAGAGCTTGGCATGCTCCTTCTCATTGCCGGCGGTCTCTTCAAAGATGGCTGCGATCTGCTCAAAGCCCTCTTTCTTGGCCTTGCTGGCAAAGTAGGTATACTTGTTGCGGGCCATGCTCTCTCCGGCAAACGCCTTCCACAGATTGGCCTCGGTCTTGCTACCCTTCAGTTCCATAGTTCTGTCCTTCCTTTCTATTCTTTGATTCAAAATTTAGATCCGATCACAGGCGGTCAAAGCTTGCATTTTTGAGAAGCGGGCCGAACGGGTTCGGCCCGCTGGGCGTTAGCCTTCGCCCTTCCAGAAGCCGTGCAGGTTGCAGTACTCATAGGCCTCCACCTTCTCGTTCCGGGTGAAGGTCTTGAGCTCGGGCTCGTCCCCGGGCTGGGGGAAGCGGAAGGTCACGGTGTCGCCGGACACGGCCGCGATCAGATTGATATAGTGCTCCGGCAGCATGGGATGGGTCACGGAGCCCACCTTCACGGTGACGGAATAGCCGCTGCCGTGGGCGGTCTTCTCCACCACGGGGACGTGCTTCTCCAGAGCGCCGTCGGTGGTGTTGGGGACCAGCTCCTGCATGGGCTCGCCGCAGCAGACCACGGGCACGCCCTTGTCGACGACCTTGAACACGATGTTGCCGCAGTGGGCGCAGCGGTACAACTTCATTTCCATGATAAAATCCTCCTTAATAAAATGGTCAAATCTTTTCTCTCAGCTTCTCCAATTGTAACATTTTAACGGGCAAACTACAAGGGATAATGGTCAAATCTTTTCTCTCAGCTTCTCCAATCGTAACATTTTAACGGGCAAACTACAAGGGATACGGGGACTCAGTGGAGGGTCTTGCACTGGGCGCAGATCCCGTGGAAGAGCAGCTCATGTCTTGTGACCTGGTGCTCACTGTGGGCCAGGGCCTCCTCGTCCAGATCCGCCCGGTAGGGCAGGTCCATGTCATAGACCCCTCCGCACCGGTCGCACTGAAAATGGGGATGGGACTTGGTATTTGCGTCATATCGCTCCACGGGGAAGGCCATGCGGGTGATCCTTCCCTCATCTGCCATCAGATTCAGATTCCGGTAGACGGTCCCCAGGCTCAGGTTTGGATTTTCCGGTTTCAGCCACTGATAGATCATCTCGGCGGTGGGATGCTCGGTGGTCCCCATCAGGGCCTCATAGATCAGTTCACGTTGTCTGGAATAGCGTTTTCCTTTCATCGACCGTCTCCTTTCTTTAAATCAGTAATTATTACTGTTATTAATATAGCAGATGTGGCGCCGTTTGGCAAGCCCTAATTTTGAAAAACTTCCGGTATGAATGTCCCCGGTTTTGCGCAGACTAGCGTCAGATGCACATCTCAAGTATTTGAAACCATTGAGGAGGCTATCCCATGAAACGGATTTTCTGTATCCTTGCGCTTACCCTTGTGATCGGTATGGGGCTGGCGGGCTGTTCCGGCACGGAGCCCATGTCCTCCCCCACGCCTACGCCCACCATGGCGCCCACCAACTCCGACCACCCGGTCCAGGACGCCATCGACGGCGCCGGGGACGCGGCCAAGGGTGTGCTGGACGGCGCGGGCGATGTGGTCCGGGGCGCGGCCGACGGCGTGGGCAACGCCGCCCGGGATGTGGGCGACGGCATCAAAAATGCCGTCCAATGACCCCGCCCCTTTGCATAGAGAGGACCGGCTCCCGCCATGGGAACCGGCCCTCTTTTTCTATGTATCCAACGATATGCGCCTGTTTTGGGCGTGGGATGCCTCGCAGAGTTCCGCCGTCCGCAGACGGCGGAATGAAATCAAATCGTTTTTTCCGAGGACATGTGCCTCGGAAAAAACACTGCTCAGGCCGCAAGTGTGCGAGCGGCAGCGAGTGCGCGCGTGGACTGCACCCCTCTCTCAAACATGCTTGCATGTTTGAGAAGCGCAGCGCGCTTTAGCCTTTACTGATATCCCGGGTGGCGTAGGCGTTCAGGTCCATCCCGTCCCGCTTTCCGGCCAGATACTCATAGTAGCCCTGGCAGCCGATCATGGCCCCGTTGTCCCCGCACAGGGAGAGGGCCGGGAGATAGAGCTTGTCCCCGCTCTTGGCGCAGGCCCGCTCCAGGTCGGCCCGCAGCCGGGAGTTGGCCGCCACGCCGCCGGCAATGGCGATCTTGCCGTAGCCGCACTTCCGGGCGGCCGCCATGGTGCGGGGCACCAGGGTGTCGCTCACCGCCGCGCCGAAGGAGGCCGCCAGGCCGGGCAGATCCAGCGCCTCCCCCTTCTGGTTGGCGTTGTGGACCAGGTTGACCACCGCCGTCTTGAGCCCGGAGAAGGACATGTCCAGCTCGGCCCCCGCCACATGGGCCCGGGGCAGGTCGTAGCGGGTATCGTCTCCCCCCTGGGCCAGCTTGTCCATGGGGGCCCCGCCGGGGTAGCCGATCCCCAGGACCCGGGCCGCCTTGTCAAAGCACTCCCCCGCCGCGTCGTCCCGGGTGGCACCTAGGATCTCCATCTCGGTATAGCTCTTCACGTCCACGATCATGGTGTTGCCCCCGGAAACGCACAGGCACACAAAGGGGGGCTCCAGATCGGGATGGGTGATGTAGTTGGCCGCAATGTGGCCCCGCACGTGGTGTACCCCGATGAGGGGCTTTTTCAGGGCGTAGGCCACCGACTTGGCAAAGTTCACCCCCACCAGCACCGCGCCGATGAGGCCGGGGGCGTAGGTGACCGCCACCGCGTCGATGTCCTGCTTTCCGATCCCGGCCTCCCGCAGGGCCCGGTCGGCCAGGGCGGCGATGGCCTCCACATGCTTGCGGGAGGCGATCTCCGGGACCACGCCCCCGTAGGTGGCGTGCATATCGGCCTGGGAGGCGATGGCGTCGGAGAGCACCGTCCGCCCGTCCCGCACCACGGCCACGGCGGTCTCGTCACAGGAGGACTCCACAGCCAGAATAATCATGGTTTCGTTCCTTCTTTCTCTTGGATGGGGATGTGTACATAGCGCCGGTAGAGGGGCAGCAGCGTCCCCAGGCGGTAGAGGGCCCGGTGGGCCTCCATGGCCTCCCCGGTGTCCATGGACCCGGAGGCCGACCAGCCCAGCATGGCATACCGCACCCGGAAGATGTCGGCCTGGTAGTGGAGGTCAAAAAAGCCGTTTCGGGTATAGAAGGCCAGACGGCGGCGGCGCTTCTCCCCCTCCTCCGGGGAGAGATCTTCCTCCAGGGCCTCCACTTCGGCCAATAGGCCCCCCGTGGCGGCGTAGCGCCGCTGGAGCTGCCCCAGCATGGCGCTTCCCACGCCCCCGCCCCGCTTTCCCTGGCAGGCGGCCAGATAGTCCAGGAGCACAAAGCGCTCCCCCAGGCGCAGGAGGGCATATCCCACCAGCTCCTCCCCCCGGTAGAAGCCCAGGGCGTCGTACTCGCCCCGCTCCATCAGGCGCAGGATGGTCCACAGGGGCTTCAATTCCCCCCGGGGAAAGGCCTCCTGCATCTCCCAGCGGTAGATGCGCCGCATCTGCTGCCGGGAGAGGACGCGCATATCCAGCTCCATCATGCCCGGTCCCACTCCCGGGTCATGAGGATGGCGTCCTCCTTCGGGTCGTCGTAATAGTCCTTCCGGCGGCCCACCTCGTAGAAGCCGTGCTTCTCATAGAGGGCGATGGCAGGGGCATTGCCCGCCCGCACCTCCAGGGTGAGGAAGGCCAGCTTGGCCGCGCCGAACCGGACAAAGGTGTCGATGAGGGCGTCGGCGATCCCCTGCCGCCGGTAGGCCGGGTCCACCGCCACGTTGTCGATATAGCCCTCGTCCAGCACCACATGGAGCCCCGCGTAGCCCAGGACGCTGCCGTCCTCCCCCTCGGCCACCAGGAAGGAGGCCGTCTCGTTGTAGAGCTCCTCGGCCAGCATATCCACGCTCCAGGGGTGGGAAAAACAGGTCCGCTCCAGCGCCGCGATGCCCTCCAGATGGCTCCGGTCCATGGGGACCAGTTGGTAATTCATAGTAATCTGCTCCTTTTTTCTCGTTGCTCAGTGGGCCTCGGCCCAGCTCTTGCCCACGTGGGCGTCCGCCGTCAGGGGGACCGCCAGGGAGACGACCCCCTCCATCTCCTCCGTGAGCAGCTTCTTCACGGTCTCGGCCTCTTCCTCGGGGCACTCCGCGATGAGCTCGTCGTGGACCTGGAGGACCAGCCGGGCCTTCAGGCCCTCGGCGCGCAGCCGGGCATCCACCCGGATCATGGCCAGCTTGATGATGTCGGCCGCCGTGCCCTGGATGGGCATGTTGAGGGCCACCCGCTCCCCGAAGGAGCGCATATTGAAGTTGGAGGATTTGAGCTCGGGCAGCCAGCGGCGGCGGCCCATCAGGGTGGAGACAAAGCCGTCTTTCCGGGCCCGCTCCACAATATCGGTCATATAGGCGTGGACGCCGGAATACCGTTCAAAGTAGCGCTCCATGTAGGCCTTGGCCTCTTTCCGGGTGACGCCGATGTCCTGGGAGAGGGAGAAGTCCGAGATCCCGTACACGATGCCGAAGTTCACCGCCTTGGCCGCCGAGCGCATCTGCCGGGTCACCATCTCGGGGGGCACGCCGAAGACCTGTCCGGCGGTGATGGTGTGGATGTCCTCCCCGCTGCGGAAGGCGGAGATCATATGCTCATCCCCGGCGATGTGGGCCAGCAGCCGCAGCTCGATCTGGGAGTAGTCGGCGTCCACCAGCACGTTCCCCGGCCCGGCCACGAACATCTTGCGCAGCTCGGCCCCCAGCTCGGTGCGGATGGGGATGTTCTGGAGGTTGGGCTCGGTGGAGGAGAGCCGCCCCGTGGCGGTCACCGTGTTCTGGAAGGAGGTGTGGATGCGCCCGTCCGGGGCGATGACCTTGGTCAGCCCCTCCACATAGGTGGAGGAGAGCTTGGTGTACTGCCGGTACTCCAGCACGGCGTCCACGATGGGGGCCTGTCCCCGGAGCTTTTCCAGCACCTCGGCGTTGGTGGAGTAGCCGGTCTTGGTCTTTTTCACGGGGGGCAGCCCCAGCTTGTCAAAGAGGATGTGCCCCAGCTGCTTGGGCGAAAGGATGTTGAAGGTCTCCCCCGCCTCCTCGTAGATGCGCTGCTGGACGGCCTGGATGCGCCCCTCCAGCATCTCTCCGAATTCCCCCAGGGCCTTCCGGTCCACCAGGAAGCCCTCCCGCTCCATGCGGCTGAGCACGGCGCACAGGGGGAGCTCTACCTCGTAGTAGAGCTTGTCCATCCCCAGCTCGGTGAGCCGGGGGGCCATGGCCTCCTTCAGCGCCCCGATGAGGGCGCAGTGGGACAGGAGGGCGCCCAGCACCGTCCCCTCGTCCCCCAGGGGGGAGAAGGCGTCGGGGGCCAGGTAGGTCTCCTTGGCCTTGGGGTATTCGTGGTTGAACCAGCTCATGCCCAGCTTTTCCAGGTCATAGCTGCCGTCGGTGGGGGCCAGGAGGTAGGCGGCCAGGGCGGTGTCGAAGACAAAGCCATCCCCCTCGATGCCCTCCTCCAGCAGCCGGGAGAGGAGGCTCTTCACGTCGTGGGCGTTCTTTTGGATGTCCCCGGCGAAGAGGGCCTTTAAGAGGTCGTTGTACCCCTCCAGCTTGTCGGCGCGGAGGACCGCGGCGTGACACTCCCTCTCATTCACCCGGTGCTCCACCGCCACCACGTCCAGCCCCGGCAGGGCCAGCACGTTCACGCTCTCCTGCCCGCGCCAGAGCGCCAGCAGCTCCTGGGCCCGGGCCCCGTCCTCCACCACCTCGCTGGTGCAGGTGCCGGTAAACTGCTCCTCCTGCGGGGTCTCCCCCTGGGGGGCCTTGAGGCCCAGCTTGTCGATGAGCTTCTGGAACTCCAGCTTGAGGAAGAGGTCGTAGAGGGCAGAGGTGTGGCTCTCCTGCCGGAGGTTGTCCTCGGGGGCAAACGGAATGGGGGCCTCGCACCGGATGGTGGCCAGGTCATAGGAGAGCCGGGCGCCCTCCTCCCCCTCCCGCAGCTTTTTCAGCACGGCGGGCTTGGCCTCCAGGGTGTCCAGGCCCTGGTAGATGGCCTCCACCGAGCCGTAGCGCTGGATGAGGTCCATGGCGGTCTTCTCCCCGATGCCCTTGACGCCGGGGATGTTGTCGCTGCTGTCCCCCATCAGGGCCTTCAGGTCCACAATGTGGATGGGGTCGAAGCCGTACTCCTCCCGGAAGACCGCCGGGGTCATGTTGCGGGTGGTGGTCTGGCCCATGCGGGTGGTCACCAGCTTGACGGTGGCGTGGTCGCTCACCAGCTGGAGGGAGTCCTTGTCGCCGGTGACGATGACGGTCTCCCACCCGGCCGCGGTGTCCCGGGCGGCGATGGTCCCCAAGAGGTCGTCGGCCTCCCAGCCGTCCAGCTCATAGCGGGGGATGTTCATGGCGTCCAGCACGTCCTTCAGAATGGGCATCTGGGCGGCCAGCTCCTCGGGCATGCCCTTGCGCTGGGCCTTGTAGCCCTCATAGGCCAGGTGGCGGAAGGTGGGGGCCTTCCGGTCAAAGGTCACGCACAGGGCGTCGGGCTTCTCCTCCTCCAGCAGCTTGAGCAGGATGGTCACAAAGCCGTAGACGGCGTTGGTAGGGGTGCCGTCCTTGGTGGTGAGGGGCCGGATGCCGTAAAAGGCCCGGTTGATGATGGAGTTGCCGTCAATGGCCATGAGTTTTTTCATAGGATGCCTCCGTCCCGAATCTGATTCCTTCTATTATATCCGCTTTTTCCGCCCGGCACAAGTCCGCCCCCGCGGAACGGAACACTCCATCCCCGGGGGCGGTATCCTTATTCGTCCTTGCTGTCCTCTTTGTCCAGCAGGGCGGCCAGCACCTCGTTGTAGACCCGCTCGGGCTTGGCCTGGAACCCCTCGGACAGGCGGGCGGCCTGGTCCCGGTTGACGCACAGCAGCTCGATGGTCATGATGTTGCCGCCCTCGTCGTCCAGGGTCATGCGGGCGGTGAGGCTCCCGTCCGGCCGGGGCAGCACCTCGGTGCGGACCTGGGCGTTGCGCCGCAGGATGCCGTTGACCGTGGCCAGGTTGGCGTTGCACTTGTGCTTGACCGAGTAGGGCAGGCTGCTCTCGCAGGCCTCGCCGTTCTGGCGGCCCTTGTCGGTGATGGCATAGAGCCCATCCTCCAGGGTCATATGCCCGGTCTCCACCAGCTCGGCCACCGCCTCGGCAAAATCGAAATAGTCCACGCCCTCGTCGCACATGGTCAGCTCGGTCAGCGTGGGAAAGTCGATGGGTGAGGCCACCCGGGCCATAATGTAGAGGACCAGGAACTTGATCTCCATTTTGTCGTGGATGAAACCAAAACGGCTCATGGAAGGGACCACCTTTCTGCGTTTGCAGTCTTTTCTCTGTACTGCTCAGTTAAAGTCATTATACGGTATTTTTTCCGGCTTGGCAAGAGCGCAGGTCCGCGTGTCGAACAGGTTCGACACGCTTCTCAAAAATGCAAGCATTTTTTCGAGGGGGTGCAGGCCGCCGCATGCACTCGCTTTCGCTCGCACACTTGCGGCCTGAGAAGTGTTTTTTTCGAGGCGCATGTCCTCGAAAAAAACGGATTGAGTCGTTCTTTCGCCGCCCCCGGGCGGCGAAACTCTGCCGAGGGCTTTTTTCACGCGAAAAGAGCGTGTCTGCCGTGCTGTTTTTCCCGCCGTTTTTGTCTTTCTTGACAGAGTTCGGCCGGGAGGGTATCATAAAATTATCCCGGAATTACCAGGAAAGAGAGGCTTTCTTCCATGTTGACCAAGAAGCTCGCCCCACTCTGTCTCGCTCTGCTGCTGGGCCTGAGCGCCTGCGGGAAGCCCACGGCCCAGGTCTCCCCCGCGCCGGAGCACTCCCTCCCGGCCCGGACGCCCGAGCCCATTCCCACGCCTACCCCCGAGCCGGAGTATACCGGCCCGGTGAATCCCCTCACGGGACTGCCCATCGCCGGGGAGTATGTGAACCGCCGCCCGGTGGCCATCATGCTCAACAACCTCAAGCAGGCCCTCCCCCAGGTGGGTGTCTCCGACGCCGACATCATCTATGAGTGCCTGGCCGAGGGCGGCATCACCCGGATGCTGGGGGTCTATCAGGACCCCAGTCAGGCGGGGGCCATCGGCTCCATCCGCTCCTCCCGGCCCTACTATCTGGAGCTGGCCCTGGGCCACGACGCGGTCTACATCCACGCCGGCGGCAGCCCCGACGCCTATGAGAAGATCCGCGCCTGGAACGTCACCGCCCTGGACGGGGTCAACGGGCCCTACTGCGGCTCCAGCCCCGGCTCCAACCTGATGTGGCGGGACGCCGACCGGCGGCGCAACATGGGCTATGAGCACAGCGTCATCACCACCGGCGAGACCATCGTGGAGCGCTTCGCGGGCTACTCCTTCCGGCAGGAGCACCAGGAGGGCTATACCTACGAGATGAACTTCCTGCCCGACGGCACCCCCTCCGGCGGGGTGACGGCCAACACCATCACCGTCCCCTTCTCCAACGTGAAAACGGGCGTCTTCACCTACGACCCGGAGCAGGAGCTCTATCTGGTGGAGGAGTACGGAAAGCCCTATGTGGACGGCAACACCGGCGAGCAGGTGGGGGTCACCAACGTGCTCATCCTCAAGACCCGGTGCTCCGCCATCCGCGGGGACGACAAGGGCCGCATCACGGTGGACCTCACCAGCGGCGGCACCGGCTACTATGCCTGCGGCGGCCAGCTCATCGACATCCTCTGGAGCAAGGGGGGCCGGAATGAGCAGCTGCGCTATACCGACCTGAACGGCAACCCCATCTCCCTGGGGGCCGGGCACAGCTATGTGAACATCGTCCCCCTGGACTCCGACGTGGAGATCCAGGGCTGAGAAGACAGCTTAGGCGTCTCCGGTCCTCTCAGACCGGGGACGCTCTTTTTCGGTTTTCTTTTCTATTCTCTTATCTTGACTTACTCTCTCCGCCATTTTTGTCGGGAGGGGTCCCGCCATTTTTGTCAGGAGGGTCCCGACAATTTTGTCGGGAGGGGGGTGCTCCCGTCGTAAATTTCTTTAAAAGATATTATACGCTTTTCTTTATATCTTGTCAAGATACCGCAAGGGCGTCTGCCCGCCGGAAACCAGCGGAAGGTTTGCTTTTTGGCCTCTCCCGGGGTATACTGAAAAAAAGGTTGCAAGGAGGCCTGTTTTATGTGTACGAGCGTCGCGTTTTCTGCCCCCCGGAAGCTGTTTGGCCGCACGCTGGATCTGGAATATTCCTTTGGACAGCAGGTGGTGATCACCCCCCGAAACCATCCGCTGCACTTCCACCGGCGCAGCACCATGGCGCACCATCTGGCCATGATCGGCATGGCCACGGTGGATCGGGATACCGCCCTGTATGCGGAGGCGATGAACGAAAAGGGCCTCTACATGGCGGGCCTGAATTTCCCCGGAAATGCCTATTACACCCCGCCGGAACAGGCCGCAGCGGACGCCGTGGCCCCCTACGAGCTGATCCCGCTGGTGCTGGGCCGCTGTGAGACCCTGGCGCAGGCCGAAGCCATCCTGAAGGGGATCGATCTCTTGAACCTTCCCTTTGCACCGGGCTATCCGGTGGCCCCGCTGCACTGGCACATTGCCGACGGCACCGGCTCTATGGTGCTGGAGGTCATGGAGGACGGGGCCCATCTCTATCCCGACCCGGTGGGGGTGCTCACCAACAATCCGCCCTTTCCGTACCAGCAGATGAACCTGAGCAATTATCAGACCCTCTCGCCCCATCCCCCCAGGAACACCTTTGCGCCGGAGCTTCCCCTGGCCGTATACGGGCAGGGCATGGGCGCGCTGGGACTGCCCGGCGATGTCTCCCCCATGTCCCGCTTTGTGCGGGCGGCCTTTTTGAAGGAGAACGCCCTCTTTACCGGGGATGAACTCCAGGATGTGACGCAGTTCTTCCACATCCTGGATGGCGTATCCATGGTCCGGGGAAGCGTTATCACCCCGGAGGGAAAGCCGGACCTGACCCTGTATGCCTCCTGCGCCGATGCCTCCCATGGGGTCTATTATTATAAAACCTACGAAAACCATCAGATCAACGGAGTGCGTTTTACCGAGGCGCTGATGGATGGAGAGGCGCTCTCCTGCTATCCGCTGGAGAATCAGCAGCACGTACACTGGGTCAATTAAACGATAGGTTTCCATGCAGCGGCTCCCCTGGCCAAACCGACCGGGGGAGCCAAAATTAGTAGGAGACCGTATCTCTAGGCTGTTTGCGGCAAGTGCCTCGCAGAGTTCCACCGTCCGCAGACGGCGGAAGAATATTTCAATCCGTTTTTTTCGAGGACATGCGCCTCGGAAAAAACACTGCTCAGCCTGCAAGTGTGTGGCCCTTCCCGGGACCCCAGACAAAGCCCAGCGAAGCGGGTTTGTTTGGGAGAGGAGGGGCAAGGGAGTGAAGTAAGCCCTGGCCGTCAGGCCGGGGTGAACGGTACGGACTTTGACCCGACGAGGTGCGCGCAGCAGGCTGCATCTCCCTCGAAAAAACGCTCTGCGTTTTTGAGAAGCGCAGCTTAGACCATGCAGCCGTTCTTGACCTCCCGGTAACACGCGGGGGTGCCGGGGGCCTGGTTGGGCGGGAAGAACTCATCCACGGGGAACTTCACATGGCGGAAGATCTCACAGGGATCGTCCTCGTTGCCGCCGCAGGTGCACTCCTTCTCGGGCAGGCAGTAGTCGTAGATGGGCATGAGGAGCTGGGTGTCCCGCTCCAGCCGGATGATGGAGAACTGCCCCAGGCTCACATAGACCCGCTTGCCCTGGTTGCCGAAGCACAGGTCGCTGCAGAAGCAGGCGCAGATGCAGGGCGGGATCTCGGTCAGCTCGCAGTCGCAGGGGTGGCACTCGCACACGTCCACCAGCTTCATGTTCAGGACGATGGGGTCCACCGCCTCCACCACGGCGGTGGGCACGCTGCACCGGCGCATCTGGGCGTCCGGGCCCTCGTCCAGGCAGGAGGAGAAGACCTTGGCGCTGCTCTCGCTGCCGAAGAGGATGACCCGCTTGTCAAAGACGCACAGGCCGCTGATCTCCACCGGACGCACCGCGCCCACAAAGGCGTCGGCCGTGACCCGGTAGTAGTAGCGGACGTCCACGGTGTAAAAGCCGCGGTTGAACCCGATGGGCTCCACGTCGATGTACACATAGATCAGCTCGGCCTTCCCGGCCTTGATGCTGACCGCCCGGTCGATGGCGCACTGGGAATCCTGGGTGGGATAGAACCGCAGATCTTCGATGCAGTCCTTGTCGGAAGATATAGCGTCTTAAATACAATCTATTTAAATATTAAAGTTTTGGGGGAAAAGAAAGCCCGCAGGTATCAATCTGTGGGCTTTTACTATACCTTCGCCACCTGCTCAGCGGCCTGCTACTGGAGGCAATCCCTACGGGCATTCCTCACTCTGTATCCTCATTGTGTTCGACTCCCCCCGCCTCCACCAAAACAAAATCCCCTCTAACCGCAATGGTTGCAGGGGATTTCTTTGTGCCGCAATGGTTTAGAGGTTTGTACTCAGTACAATTATATTGTACTACGTACCATATTTTTTAACACAATACAAGTCGAAATTGCACACGGATTAC
>NZ_JADCKF010000011.1 GCF_014982855.1 Pseudoflavonifractor gallinarum
GCGGCTACGGCGCGGACAAGGTGTACGTGTGCGACCACGAGCTTCTGGAGACCTACACCACCGACGGCTATGCCAAGGTGATCTGCGACCTGGTGGAGGAGAAGAAGCCCGAGATCTTCCTGATCGGGGCGACCAACATCGGCCGTGACCTGGGCCCCCGCTGTGCGGCCCGTCTGCACACCGGCCTGACCGCCGACTGCACCCACCTGGACGTGGATGTGACCAAGTACAAGGAGTTCCTGAAGACCACCTCCACCATCGACGTGGACAACACGGTCTTTGAGGAGAACACCAACTTGAAGATGACCCGTCCCGCCTTCGGCGGCCACCTGATGGCCACCATCATCTGCCCCCGGTTCCGTCCCCAGATGTCGACGGTACGTCCCGGCGTGATGAAGAAGGCTCCCTTCGACCAGGCCAAGGCTGACGCCGTTGTGGTGGAGAAGCCCGCGGTGGCCCTGACCAAGGAGGACATCCATGTGGAGGTCCTGGAGGTGAAGAAGGCTGCCAAGAAGCTGGTGGACCTGATCGGCGCCGACGTGGTGGTGTCCGTGGGCCGCGGCATCAGCAAGGACGTGGAGAAGGGCATTGCCCTGGCCGAGGAGCTGGCTGAGGTTCTGGGCGGCGTGGTTGGCGCCTCCCGTGCCGTGGTGGACGCTGGCTGGATCTCTGCCGACCACCAGGTGGGCCAGACCGGCAAGACCGTGCATCCCAAGATCTATGTGGCTCTGGGCATCTCCGGCGCCATCCAGCACAAGGCCGGCATGCAGGACTCCGAGTGCATCATCGCGGTGAACAAGAACGAGACCGCCCCCATCTTCGAGGTGGCCTCCTACGGCATCACCGGCGACCTCTTCAAGGTCACCCCCATGCTCATCGAGTCCATCAAGGCCCTGAAGGCCTCCAAGTAATTCGTTTTCCTTTCACAGCAGCATAAAATAGAAAGAAGCGGGAGCACAGAACCATCTGTGCTCCCGCTTCTTTTCTTGATAAGCAGATCAATATTTGGTGTCATACTCCCAGGGGGCGCCGCCGCACAGGCAGCCGCCGTCCACATGGTAGGCCTGACCAGTCATATAGCTGGAGGCGTCGGAGGCCAGCATAATGGCCATACCGACTAGCTCGTCCGGACGGCCGGGGCGTCCCATGGCGATCCGGTCCTTCAGATAGACGGAACGGGTAGGATGATCCCAGGTTACCTGGGTCAGCTCGGTCAAAATATGGCCGGGGCTGATGGCGTTGGCGCGGATGCCATACTGGGCAAACTCCACCGCCATGGCACGGGTGAGGGCAATCACACCGCTCTTGGCCGCGCCATAGACCGAACAGCCGCCCAGCATCCCCTCGTCATTGTGGGAGCCAATGTTGATGATGTGTCCGCTCTTCCGCTTGTACATCTCCCGGGCAACGGCCTGACTCATGAAGAAAAGCCCCTTCAGGTTGGTGTCCATGATGCGATCGTAGGTCTCTTCCTCCACATCCAGGAGACCCTCGCGCTTGTTGATACCGGCCACATTGAAGAGCACATCGATCTTTCCATAGCGGGCGACCACTTCGTCCACACAGGACTGGATGCTGGAGCGGTCAGCCACATCCAGAAGGTGGGCCGACACGTGGCAGCCCTCCGCGCTCAGCTGGTTTACCAGCTCCTCACATTTGGAAAGCGTGCGGCCGCACAGGGCGACTTCCGCGCCGGCACGGGCCAGGCCGGCACTGATGGCAGCGCCGATTCCGCCGGCCGCGCCGGTCACCAGAATGGTTTTGCCCTCCAGAGAAAAGAGACTGTGGAGATATTCTGCCGTATTCATCAGCGGATCCCCTCCCGGTGGAAGAGGGCGCGGATCTGGGCGTCATCCTCAACGGTGGCATTGGGCATGGGGAAGGTGCTAGAGCTGGAGGCAGCAATGCCGCGCAGCTTCAGGGCCTCTTTCAGCACGGGCAGGAAGGGGCTGCGGACGGTGTAGAGATCCATCAGGCGGTTGATGGTCTGCTGGCCCTTGGCGATTCCGTCCAGATCGTTGTTGCGGAAGGCCTTGACCCAGGCGGCGCAGAGCTCAGGCACCACATTGGAGAGAGCGCCGATGCATCCGTCCCCGCCGGAGAGGACGTTGTGAGCAAAGTTATCGTCAAAGCCGGAGTAGATCTCAAAGTCGGGCAGTTCCGACTTGACTACCTTGATCAGCTCGCGGGTGTGGTCCATACCGGAGATGGTGTCCTTCATGCCCACGATGTTGCTGTGCAGCTTAGCCAGCTTGACCACGGTATGGGGAGAGATGGTGTATCCGGTGTTGTCCGGGAAGTTGTAAATGTAGATGGGGCCGTCGATGGCGCCGGCCAGATGATCGTAATACTGAAGCAGAGCCTCATCGTCAAAGTGGAAGTAGTAGGGGGGAAGGATCATAACCGCGTCGGCCCCCTGCTCCAGGCAGTAGTTGGAGAAGGAGATGATCTCATCAGCTACCATGCTGGAGGTACCCACGATGAGCTTGACCCGATGGTCAATGGTATCGATGGCGAACTTTGCCATGGCGCGGCGCTGCTCCATATTCATGGCGAAAAATTCACTGCTGCTGCCCTCGACCAGAATGCCGTCCATGCCCTGTGCGATCAGGTTCTCATAGAGCTTCTTCTGGCTGTCCAGGTCCAGGCTGCCGTCGGCGTGGAACATGGTGATCGCGGGGGTCAAATAAGCTGCTTTCATTTTCATACCCTCTCTTTTCTGCGCGATGCGCATATTTTCCGTATCGTGAAATCATTTTCCGAATTGAAAATACAAAACCAAAACGCCTTCTGGAATTGTCCTTATGATAGCGCGCTTTTGGAACCTTGTCAAGGGCCCGGGACAAATCCCGACGGAAAAAGAATCCCCCCGTTCAGAAGACGGGGGGATGGGGATGGAACTTATTCCAGACCGGCGCCCTTCATAGCAGAGAGAGCATGGTCGGTATAGAGCTTGTAGAAGCCCTTGCGCTTCTCACGGGGCAGGATACCAGCCTTGGCACGCTCCTCCAGAACCTTGGTGGCCTCCTCCACGGTGCAGGGCTTGCCGTGGATACCGGTGAGGTTGATGGTGCGGTCCTTGACGCTGTAAGAGATGAGGTCGCCCTCCTCAATGAAGGCGATCGGACCGCCGGCAGCCGCCTCGGGAGAGACATGGCCAATGGCCGCGCCGCGGGTGGCGCCGGAGAAACGGCCGTCGGTGATGAGAGCCACCGAGCCGTTGATCCGCTCGTCGCACACGATGGCCTCGGTGGTCATGAGCATCTCAGGCATACCGCAGCCGCGGGGACCCTCGTAGCGGATGATGACCACCTCGCCGGGATTGATCTGGTTGTTGACCACGGCGTCGTGGGCGTCCTCCTCGTGGTTGAAGACACGGGCCACAGCGTTGACCACCTCGCGCTGGTTCATGGCGCAGGCGGAGTACTTCAGGACGCTGCCCTCGGGGGCGATGTTGCCCTTGAGGATGGCCACAGAGCCCTTCTCGGGGGCCTTCTCCACGGGGAAGATGACCTGCTCACGGGTCAGGCCGTAGTTGTGCAGGTAGCCCAGGTTGCGCTCAAACCAGTTGTCCTTGTGCAGATCCTCCAGGTTCTCACCCAGGGTCTTGCCGGTGACCGTCATCACATCCAGATCCAGCATGTCGCGCAGCATCCACTGGACCATGGGCACGCCGCCGGCGAACCAGAAGGACTCGGTCAGGTGCTGGCCGGAGGGATTGATGTTGCCCAGGTGGGGCACCTGATGGTTGATCTCGTCAAAGAGCTCGATGGGCAGGTCATAGCCCAGCTCACGGGCGATGGAGGGCAGGTGGATGGTGGCGTTGGTGGAGCCGCCGATGGCGCTGTGAACAATGATAGCGTTGCGGAAGGCGGCAGGGGTCATGATCTTGCTGGGAGTGATGTCCTTCTCCACCAGCTCCATGATCTTGCGGCCGGCATAGCGGGCGTACTGGATCACGTCACGCATGGTAGCGGGAGCCAGCGCGGCGCCGGGGAGGGTGAGACCCAGGGCCTCAGCCACACACTGCATGGTGGAGGCAGTACCCAGGAAGGTGCAGGCGCCCACCGAGGGACAGCCGGTCAGCTTGTAGTCCCGGACTTCCTGCTCGGTGATGGCGTCCTTGCGCTTCTGGCGCAGGGAGATATCGCCGGCCACCAGAGAAGTGGTCTGATTGGGGCCGGGGCGCATGGAGCCGCCGGGCATAAAGATGGTGGGGATGTCCATACGGGCGGCCGCCTTCAGATGGGCGGGGATGGACTTGTCGCAGCTGGAGGAGAGGATCATGCCGTCCCAGGGCACGGCGGAAGCGTGGACCTCCACCATGTTGGCCAGCGCCTCACGGGAGGCCAGAACGGCATTCATGCCGTCATGACCCTGGGCGCAGCCGTCACAGATATCGGTGGCATAGTACTTGGCAGGCTTGCCGCCCTTTTCGTACACGCCGTAGACGGCCTGCTCCACCAGCTGGTTCAGATGCCAGCTGCCGGGATGAGAGTCGCCGTAAGCGCTCTCCACCATGATCTGGGGCTTGTTGATATCAAGATCGTCCCAGCCGGTGCCCATCTCCAGAGCGTCGAACTGGGCCCACAGCATACGGTCGGCATGGCTTTTCTGATTCATAAATGCGTCCTCCTTTGGGCATAGAAAACAAATCGGAAATAAAAGAGGAAAAAATGGCCTGCCCCATGCTCGGTAAAGCAAGCAGCAGACCATTTCTCCTTTGGCAGGTTTTCTGGTGGGAGGAGAAAGGCTCCTCGCTTTTTCAAACGTGTTCGATTGGAAGAGTTTTACTTAGCAGGCGATCAGATGATTCCGATCATATTGCAGATCAGCAGCAGGATCATGCTGAAGACGCCAGCCACGGCATCGGGGATGGTGATGTACTTCAGACCCTGAGTAATGGTGCCCAGGTTGAAGAAGCGGCTGACCACCCAGAAACCGCTGTTGCTCACGTGGTTGAAGCACAGGGTGCCGGCACCGATGGCCAGAGTGGCGGCCACGGGGCTCAGGCCCAGAGTGGCCATCATGGGGCCAACCACGCCCACGGCGGTGATGCCGGCAGTGGTCATGGAGCCCACAGCGGTCATCATGATAGCACCGCAGAAGAAGGGGATCAGGATGGCGGGGATGGGCAGCTTGTCGATCAGCTCAGTCAGCTCGCCGATGGCGGGGCAGGCCTTGATAACCTCGGAGAAGGCGCCGCCCATAGCGGTGATGAGGAGAGCGGCCAGAGCCACTTCCAGACCACGGGCGATCCAGCTGTTGAGCACCACTTCGTTGAAGCCCTTGGGATCAGAACCGGTGGACTCCAGGTTGCTCGCACGGACGGACTTCTTGTGGAAGGTGGCCAGGATCATGGTGTAGATCACACCGGCGCCCAGAGCCACGACCTTGTCGCTCATGATGGCGGCCACAGTGCGGATCATGGCGTCTTCCGCCACGCTCTCAGGAATGGACATGTTGATGAAGGAGCCGCCGGCGATCAGGACCACCGGGATCAGGATGGTCAGGAAAGCGGCAAAGGTATTGGGCAGATCAGGCTCGTTGATGAGGATGTCGGAGACGCTGTTGGACTTGGTCTCCTCAATGCCCTCGACCACGGCGGGCACGGGCTCGATCCATTCCTTCTCACACCACTTCTTCAGGACCAGCCAGGTCAGGAAGAAGGCGATCGCAGTGATGACAATACCCCAGGTGATAACCATGCCCAGGTCGGCGCTTAGAGCGACAGACACAGCCAGGATGCCGGGCGTGGGGGGAACCATGGCGTGGGTCAGGTTCAGACCGGTCTGAGTGAAGGAAGCCATGGTGGACATGGA
Source organism: Pseudoflavonifractor gallinarum (assembly GCF_014982855.1). Lineage (GTDB taxonomy): Bacteria > Bacillota > Clostridia > Oscillospirales > Oscillospiraceae > Pseudoflavonifractor_A > Pseudoflavonifractor_A gallinarum. Next base: position 5,823 of record NZ_JADCKF010000011.1, read on the forward strand.
GATGTGCTTACGCTTGGAGAGCACGTTGGCGATGTTGGAGCACAGGATGGTGGTGATATCGCCAAACACGGGGATGGAGACCACATAGGCGGTCAGCGCGGGAGCCAGCTCCAGGTTCTTACCGTGGAACAGGCGGATGAAGAAGTTGGCAATGGCCTTGGCGGCGCCGGTATCCTGTACGCCCATAGCCAGAATGGCACCCAGCATGATGGGGATACCCAGGCTGCCAAGGGTATTACCAAAGCCCTTGGTCAGAAGACCCATGGCTTCCATGAAGGGGAAGCCGTTGACCAGAGCCATACCCAGACCAACCAGGAACAATGCAAACGTGGGATGCAGCTTTACCTTCATAATCAGCACCACCAGAATGGCGATGGCGATTACGAGAGTAATGAGAAATAATACAGCAGACACTCAAAAAACTCCCTTTCCATAACAAACGCTTGCCCATCTGCAAAACCTTCTAAGAATGCAGACGGGACCGGGTCAGGATGCGCGGTTGCTCGACCAATCGATGGGATTACCGGAGGTACATAGGGTTCTGTATCCTCCTGTAGGGTTTCCGTACGTTTGAGACACTCCTCCTTCCTCTGTGCACAGTCGAAAACTGTGGACCTGCCGTGCATATCTCCATGTGATTCCGCTATACGGAATCACATTTCGGGAGATGATGCTTAAAAAATGCGCTCCTTTTATGGATGCACATTTTAACGTGATTATAATAACCGCTTTGGTTGGATTTGTCAAGATACAATAAAAAACGGAGTGAAAAGTAGAAAATTTAGAATAAAATGTTGTAAACTTGATGGTCTGAATCAAAAGAGATGAAACAATATGAAACTTATTTCTGCGATTTGGTCTGGATTTACTTTCTCCAATATAAAAATTAATAAGGTGACCGGATAAAAAGAGACAAAAAACGACTGAGAACAGAATGCAGAAAGTGGTTTGACACACCGGAAAAAGCTATGGTATAACAAAATCAAATCATAAAGCATAGATCAGAAAGCGGTGAAAGAAATCATGCGAGCGGACGATTTCTATAAGCATTCTTTTAAGTTGGAACACGGAGTCGGCTCGCTCTTTGTACAGAATACGGGCCGGCAGCAGTGTGTACCTGGGTACCGCTGGGGACCGGGCGTACGGGACCATTACCTGATCCACCACATTCTCGCCGGGCGGGGAGACTTTGTGGTGGATGAGCAGCACTATACCCTCTCCGCAGGGGATACCTTTCTGGTCTATCCCAATACCAGCATTCTGTATTATGCCGATGAGCAGGAGCCGTGGGAGTATGTCTGGGTGGGATTCCAAGGACGGGAGGCCGGCGGACTGGTGGAGCAGACCCCGTTTGCTCCAGACCGCCCGGTACTGCGGGGATTTTATCCCGAAGAGATCAGCCGTTTGCTGCTGGAGCTCTATTCAGACTACGGAACGACTGCATGGAGCGGCTGCGCGCTTACCGGGAGGCTCTATCTCTTTCTGGCGTTTCTGGTTGACCATGGGCGTGGAGGAACAGCCGGGGAGCGGGACAGGGAGGACTGTGCGGAACAGGCCGCCCGCTATGTGATGAGTCACTATGAACAGCCCATCACGGTGGAGCAGCTGGCAGAGTTTGTCTCCACCAGCCAGAACAGTCTCTACCGCAGTTTTAAGGAACGGTTCCAGGTATCCCCCAAACATTTTATTGTGGAATACCGGATCGAACAGGCCTGCCGCCTCCTCTCCAGCGGGATGTACTCGGTACAGGAGATCTCCAATTCTGTGGGATTTGAGGATCCGCTCTACTTTTCCCGCGCATTCAAGCGGGTCAAGGGACTTTCCCCAAAAGCCTATGCGGAGCAGTGCCGGAAGAATGGAATATAATAGAGGGGAAGCTCCTCCGTTTTCAGGACTGAAAATGGAGGAGCTTTGTACTTTTTGACACGGAATGAGCTGTAAATAGAGAAATAAATTGGAGAAATGGCTGCGAGGCAGAAAGAAAAAAGAAACAAATGGTTACATTTTAATATAAAGTCTACCAAACCTATGTGTTTTATGTTACAATACGCCGGCTGAAATATTTCCCATCCGATTGGGGCAGGCAGAGAAGAGCTGCCGCCATAAGAAAAGAACAGGAAGATCAGGAAAGGAAGATATGTGGACATGAACTGGTATCGACGAGCGCTATCTGGACTGCTTGCAGGCGCCATGGGCGTATCCCTGCTGGGGACCGCTCCGGTGGCTGCGGCGGCGGAAACACGCGGTGCCGGCACTGTGCAGGACGCAGAGGGAGAAATTACGGTCACGCTGCGTCTGGACTACCCCATGACCGTCTCCGGCTGGAAGGCAAGAGCCCCGAAAGTCACGCTCAAGCGGGATGGAGCGGCCCTGCTCCAGGCCGGCCTGGAGAAAGCGCAGACCCTCCCGGACGGCGGGAAGGGAAGTGTAGAGATCGCACTGCGCACCGAGGGAGAAGAGGTACGCTATGTGGATATGACCTTTGCCGGGCTCTCTGCCCGGGAGGGGGAGAATACCTATGCGCTCTCTCTGGAGGGAACCGGTTTTTGCCCCTATACCACCCCGGAGCTCACCCTGGATACCCACTCCAAAGGTGTGGTCCTGGGAACGGGAGACGCCACCTTTACGCTGGGTGATGTGACCGGCGACGGCCTGGCCGATCAGCGGGATGTAGCCCGGGTGCGGGATGCATTGGACACCGCGGATGCCGCATGTGACCTCAATGGGGACGGCGTGGTGGATATTTCCGATCTGGCTACCGTCACCATGGCCCAGGATGCCCAGGGCACGGCGCAGATCTTCCAGACCGCGCTGATCCCCGCCAACACGCTGGATCTGGAGCGCATCCAGGAAGCCGTGACGGCGGCAGCTGTGGTAGAGGGAACCGTGTCCGACCTCTTTGCGGACAATGGCCAGAGCGTCAAGCTCTCACCCAAGGGAGAGGAGAATACCATCACGCTGCCCATCCCGCTCACCGAGGAAGGGGTGGAGATGGAAGAGGTGGCCATCGTCAGCTCGGCGGCCTATCCGGTGGAAACCGGCGTTGTCGTGGCTGAGACAGCCAGCGGAGAGACGCTGGAGATCCCCTTCTCCCAGGCACTGCCTGAGGGAGTGTACGCCATTACCCGGACCGATGACGGGCGCAGAACGGTGACCATTTCCCTGGGGAACCGGGTGCCGGTCAAGAAGATCACCATCCGGGTGGAGACCAAGGGCGATGAGCCGGTGGTCGTGGAGCAGATCCGCTTCCTCCAGGACATCGTGCCCGAGGAGCCCGCGGTCCATAAGCCGAAGGTGGAGCAGCTGCGGGCAGAGGCCGGTGTGGAGTCGGTCACCCTGCGCTGGAAGGGCGTAGCCAATGTCACCGGCTACCGGGTGGACTATGGCACCAGCCCCGATGCGCTGAACCAGTCCGTGGAGAGCGGAGAGACCACCTGTGTGATCTCCAAGCTGGAGGCGCTTAAGTCCTACTATTTTGCCGTGACCCCCATCTCGGATGCCGGCGGGAGCCGGTGGGAGGGTGCGCGCTCGGAAGTGGTCACAGCCACACCCAAGGTGGAGAGCCGCCCGGACCGGCCCGACCGCCTTCAGGTGGAGCCGGGAGACAGCCTGCTCACCGTGAGCTGGCAGCCGGGCAAGCGTACCCAGTATGTGCGGGTTGAGTACCGCAAGAAGGGGGAGGCTGCTTTCCAGACGCTGTCCGGCTCCTTCCAGAATAACAGCGCTGTTATCGGCGGCCTGGAGAACGGAACGGAGTATGAGGTGAGAGTCTACGGCGTCAATGAGCTGGGACAGAGCCCCTATTCCGAGACGGTGCTGGGTACCCCCAAGGCCGCAGAGTTTGAGACCCCCGATCTGCCCACCGCAAACCGGCTGGATAATCAGAGTATCATCGTCTCGGCGGACTATCCGTCCGGCAACACCGACTGGACGGTGAGCAAGGGAACCCTGCCGGGATCCGTATATGATGGGGACTACCGCACTAGCTGGGTCGCCAGCACGTACAATCGGTCCAGGGCCTTTACCTTTACCTTTGATCATGCCTATTCCATGGACTATCTCATCTATGTCCCCGACCTGGGCAACGAGCCCAGCGGACAAAAGCGTCCCTACCGCAACTTCTTTGACAAGTTCAATGTGAGCATCAACGGGCAGGCTGTACCGGAAGATCAGGTCTCCTTTGAGAAGGGGGAGAATAACACCTACTTTATCGTCAAGTTCCCCCGTTCGGACGTGAAAACCATTACGGTGGAGGGTTCTCAGTGGGCTGGCGCAGGCAACATCAGCCTGTCCGAGATCGCCTTCTATCAGTATGACGGACTGGCTGATGAGATCAACGCCCTCTTTGCCAACGAGAGCCATACCGAGCTGGCGCAGGGTGTGGAGGAAGGAACCATTGAGGCGCTCCGCACCCGGGCGAGCCGTGCCGAGGCCTACTATGTGGATCGGAAGATCCTCTTGGACGAGCTGGACAATGCCCAGCAGCTCCTGGAGGGCCGCCGGAATGAGCTGATGGTGTACTCCGGCCTTCAGAGCCGAAGCGCCGGAGCCGACCAGGCTGCCTTCGGCCAGAGTGCGTCGGCCCTTCAGCCCCTGGGCGTGTCCGCCCGCTCGGGCGCCTGGATCACCGTCTATGTCCAGGGCATCCAGCCCGGCGAGTCGGTCAAGCTGGTGCAGTGGCAGCAGTACTCCGAGACCAATGCCACCCGGGCGGAGTATGCGCTCCGGAACGGACGCAACCAGATTTGGCTCCAGGTCATCGGCAACAGCGGCCTGGGAGAGCGGGGCGGCTCCCTGTATGTGGAGTACGCCGGTTCCCACGGGGAAGACATTCAGCTCCAGATCCGGGATGTGTCGGAGAACAAAAACGTGATCTCTGTCATTCCCATGCTGGATCTGAGCGGAGCGGACTGGTATGGCCACAGCGAGCAGGAGCGCAAGGAACAGCTCACACCCTATGTGGAGGCCCTCAAGACCTACGTGGCCGGACTGAGCCTGAGCAATGACCAGGCGAAAAAGACCAGCATCCGCAATGTGACCGAGGTGGGGGGTCCCGGTATGCTCCTCTCCCTGCCCGCCACCCAGGTGCTGGCCGGTCTGGGCGGAGCCCAGGCCTCTGTGGAGGTCATGACGGACAAGCTCTATGACGCGCTGTGCGCGTGGGAGGAGCTGCTCTTCCTGGCCAATAAGACACAGGGAATCATAAGCGCCGACACTTCCTTTGCAGACTACCAGTATCCCATGAGCACGCGGCACAATATCCGCTTCTCCAGAATGTTCTCCGGTGCGTTCATGTTTGCCGCCGGCAGCTATGTGGGCATCGAGTTCAGCGAGACCAGCGGCATGGTGACCGGTGCTCCGCTGGCCGAGACCGGGACGGGCGCAAACGCCCTCTTCGGATGGGGCATCGCCCATGAGATCGGCCACAACATGGACAAGATCGGAAAGGCCGAGATCACCAACAACATCTACTCTCTGGTGGCCCAGACCGCCGAGGAGACCGGCGAGCTGACCGGCCGTTCCCGCCTGGAGGAGAGCGGATTCTATTCGGACATCTTCCAGAAGACCGCCCTGGGCAAGCCCGGCGAGGCCGCCAACGTCTTTGTACAGCTGGGCATGTACTGGCAGCTCCACCTGGCCTACGATGAGGGCGGAAGCGTTCTGGAGGGGAGTGGTCCCCTGGATTTCTACAACCGCTTCTTTACCCTGTGGAAGTCGGACGCAGAGAAAAACGTCCCGGTCAACGACCGGATCGCCCGTCTGGCCAGTCAGGTCGCCGGGAAGGATCTCTCCGCCTTCTTCCAGCACTGGGGCATGGAGCTGAGCCAGGAGACCCTGGCGTATCTGGCCGCCCAGGGCGAACCCGAGGAGCGGGAGATCTGGTATCTGAGCGACGAGTCCCGCCGCCTGCGCCTGGATGGAGCCGAGCGGGCCCATGTGACCCCCACGCTGGAGAGCACCGCCTCCGGCGGAAAAACGGTGGAGCTGACCATCTCGGTGGACGACCCCGCTATGGTGCAGGGCTATGAGATCCTGCGCAATGGAACGCCGGTGGCCTTCCTGTGCGCGGACGGTACGGCAGTACAGACTTATACGGACCAGGTGGGTGCGGCCAATCACATGGTCTTTACCTACCAGGTGCGCGCCATCGACAAGCTGGGCTATGAGGCCGGCGTGTCCGAGGAACAGCAGGTACGGATCTCCTATGAGAAGACTCTCTCTCCCGAGCTTTACGAGATCCGCCGGGACGAGATGGGACGGGTTCACATCACGGCACGGGAGGGCCTGCTCTCCACGGCTGGACTGCTCCTCACCGGAGAAGCGATCCCGGCCGAGGGGAATGTACAGGCCTGGGTCACCGATGACGCCGGGGCCCAGCCTCTGGAGGGCTGGACGCTGGCCCGGGAGACCAGATTCCAGGGGGGCGAGACCTTCCTGTGCTACTTCCAGAAGCCGGGTGCCGACGCGGATGATACCCGGATCTGGATCTATGACGCGGCCCAGATCATCCTCACCGGAATCCCGGAGGAGATGGCGCTGGAGGACATCCAGCTGCTGGATTATCCGGGGGACAACATCGAGTTCACACCGGGAGCATCCATTGGCGTGCTGGAGAAGGAGTTTACCTATGACACCGAGGAGGGGAAGGAGAGCATCCCGGCCGGAACGGTGATCATCACCGGCAGCTACCGGGGAGATCCCCTGTACAACAAGGTGCGCATCCTGGGTAAATTCCAGGAGCGGAAGCCTGCCTCCGACGAGGCCCCTGTGCTGCGGGAAGAGATCCTGGAGGGCGATGCCTTGCTCTTTGCCGAGATCCCCGAGGATGGAGCGGTGAGCGACATCAGCGACGGCTTCTTCCTCTTTGTGCCCTTGGATCAGGACCTCTTCAAGGCTGTCAATGAGGACCACGGAGAGAAGCCCAGCGCGGGCACTGCGGTACTGATTGAGCTCAAAGCCCAGCTCTACCGCGGTGAGGACATCGAGGGGAACGGGGAGCGCATGACCAGCGATACCCTGTTCATCAGCGTGCCGCGCTATGACAGTATGCCCGCCATTCGTTTCACGACGGAAGAGTGAGCGGGAGATCAGAAGGAGGAACCATTTCATGCATTCCTGGTTTCGTACCGGAATTTGCGCCCTCACGATGGGCGCCATGCTCCAGTTCCCCGCCCTGGCGGCGGGGGTGGAGCTGTCCTTTGACCGGGCGGGCGAGAACGCCGGCGTGACGCTGACGGAGGTGGCCTCCGAACGCTATGCCGCCCAGGTCACCCTCAGCGTGACACAGACCAAAGACATCCAGTTTACCGGCCGGGCGGAGAGCTATGCCATGACCGTCCGGGCCGACCAGGGAGAGATCACCCTGTATGCCGCCGACCGCAATCCGCTGAGCCGTGCAGATGGCCGGCTGGAGATGGGGACCCTGAAGGTGAGTTCGGGCACGGAAATCACCAAGGCCTCCCGTGCGGTGGTCCTGGACCGGAGCCTGGAGCGCACCGAGTGGGCCGACCTGGCCCTGGAGGTAAAGCGGGATACCGCATCCTCCTCCGAGGACGGGAGTGATGGGGAGAGCAGCTCTACCCCCAAAATCACCGTACAGGGAGAGGGCGGGCAGGTCCGGGCGGAGCGGGGCGGCCGGGTGGTCATCACGCCTGACTCCGGATACCGCATTGCCCGCATCCTGCTCAATGGCAAGGAGATCCAAGTGACCAACGTGCTGACCGGGCTGTCCGGAAAGGATCGGCTGGTGGTCTATTTCGAGCGGGAGGAGACAAAGCCCTCTACGCCCTCCTTCACCGACGTGCAGCCGGGAGACTGGTATGCCGGAGCGGTGGAGTTCGTGGTGGAGCGCGGGCTCTTCTACGGACAGTCGGAGACCCGGTTTGCGCCCCAGGCCAATATGAGTCGGGCCATGCTGGTGACCGTCCTCTACCGTCTGTCCGGCGAGAAGGCCCCTGATGCCGCAGGTATCTTTACGGATGTGCCGGCCGATGCCTGGTACAGTGAAGCGGTGGCCTGGGCTTATGACCGGGGTGTGGCCATGGGGGTCCTGCCCGGGCAGTTTGCCCCGGATCAGAACGTCACCCGGGAGCAGACCGCTGCCCTTCTGAGCCGCTTCTGTGCGGTGCAGGGGACCCCTCTGCCGGAGGGAACGCTGGATTTCACCGATCAGGATGAGATCGGTTCCTATGCCCGGGATGCGGTGGCCTCGGTACAGGCGGCCGGACTGATGCGGGGACAGGGCGAGGGACGCTTTGCGCCCAAGGCGCCCATTACCCGCGCGGAGGTGGCGATGCTGCTGATGCAGTACATCCAGTGGAGCCAACCGGAGAACTGAGAGACGCTCTTTGACCTACTCCCCTCTCCTGTTTTTGGAGAGGGGAGTAAAATTTTATAAAAAAAGACTTGCAAAGACTATAAGAGTGTGGCATAATGACCACAGAAGCTCTGGCGAAAATAAAATAGTCCCCGAGTGGGATAACGCAGTGGAGAGACGGGAGACCGCCTGATCCCTGCGCGGAGAACGCAGCCGTAACACTGGTAGAGATACCGTGTGGACGGCTGATTTTATTTTTTAGGAGGGTTTTTGAGATGATTACCAAGTACCACATGCCGGTGGATATCCACTTTGAGATCGGATGCCTGAAAGAGCTGGGCGGTTTTCTGAGCCCCTCGGACCGGGTGCTGCTGGTCACCGACCCGGGCCTCCGGGCGGTGGGCCTGGTGGAGCGGGTGGAGGGGGTCATCACCCCGACAGGGGCGGATCACCTGGTGTACGACGCGGTCTCCCCCAACCCGGACGCCCCGCTGGTGGAGCAGGCCATGGAGACCGTGCGGGACTATCGTCCCACCAAGGTGGTGGCCCTGGGCGGCGGCTCCTCCATCGATACGGCCAAGGTCCTGGCCGCTCTGGCCACCAATGAGGGACCGCTGGTGGATTACCAGTGGAACGGAAAACCCTTCTCCCAGACAGCGCTGCCCCTGATCGCCATTCCCACCACGGCGGGAACCGGCAGTGAAGTGACCATGTGTGCCGTCATTGTGGACCGCAACTGCAAGAAGGGGATCAACAGCCCCGCCCTCTTCCCGGCGGTGGCTCTGGTGGATGCCGAGCTCATGGCCAGCCTGCCCCTCTACCTGACGGCGACCACCGGTATGGACGCCCTCTCCCACGCGGTGGAGGCCTATGTGGGCAAGGGAGCCAATCCCATCACGGATGCCATGGCCCAGGAGGCCATCCGGCTGATCGGCGGGGCGCTCTGGCGGGTGTGTGCCGACGGGAAGGATCTGGAGGCCCGGCGGGACATGGCCATGGGCAGCGTGCTGGCCGGCGTGGCCATGGATCAGGCGGGGTTGGGCCTGGTCCACTCCCTCTCCAGCCCCCTGTGCACCTTCTTCCACATGGCCCACGGCGAGGCCAATGCCGTGCTGCTGAAATACTGCATGGACTTCAACCTGATGGCACGGCCCGAACGTTTTGCACACATTGCCGCCCTTCTGGGGGAAAACACCGCCGGAATGCACCCCTACCAGGCGGCGCAGGCCTCGGTACGCGCGGTGGAGCGCCTCTTCGACGAGACCGGCGTGCGGGTGCCCTTCGCCTCCTTCGGCATGAAGGAGAGCGACGCCGAACTGGTGGCCAGCAACCTCCCCGGCTTCCTGCTGGCCAACAACCCCCGCGCCATCAGCCAGAAGCAGTGTGAGAAGCTCTATCTGGAGATCCTGGCCGATCAGACCCGCTGAGAGATGAGAGGAGGACATTCGATGCAAGTGCGTACTTATCGGAACCTGGTGGACGGCGTTTGGCAGGAGGCTGCCGGCGGACAGACCATGGAGATCTTCTGCCCCTGTGATGGGGAACTGGTCTCCCGTGTACCGGCCTCGGGGCAGGTGGATGTGGACCGGGCGGTGGCGGCAGCCCGGCGGGCCTTTGAGGAGGAGAACTGGGCCTTCAATCCCCGGCTCCGCTCCCAGTGCCTGAGCGCGTGGGGCGCCGCCATGCGGGCCAATCTGGAGGAGCTGGCCACCCGGCTGGCGCTGGAGACCGGCAAGCCCATCAATGAGGCCCGCTTTGAACTCAACAGCTCCATCGGCTATGTGGAATACTATGCCGCCGCGGCCCGGACCCTCTACGGGACGAGCACCGCGGTGGAGCCGGGGCTCCTCTCGGTGCTGGCCCGGGAACCGGTGGGCGTGGTGGCGGTCATCACCCCCTGGAACTACCCGGTGACGCTGCTCATGCGGGACATGGCGCCCGCGCTGGCGGCAGGCTGTACCTGTGTGCTCAAGCCCGCGGCCCAGACCACCGGATGCACTCTGGCGGTTCTGGAGCTGCTGGATCAGATCCCGGCCTTCCCGAAGGGCGTGGTCAACGCCGTGTCCGGCCGGGGCGGAACGGCCGGTCAGGCCCTGGCTGAGCATCCCGAGGTAGACATGATCTCCCTCACCGGCGGACTGGAGACCGGGCAGGCCATCATGCGCACGGCCGCCGACACCATGAAGAAGGTCTCCCTGGAGCTGGGCGGAAAGTCCCCCAACATCATCTTTGCCGACGCCGATCTGGATAAGGCCCTGCCCTTTGCCCTCAAGGCCATCTTCACCAATGCCGGTCAGTTATGCACGGTGGGGTCCCGCCTAGTGCTGGAGGAGTCGCTGGTGGATACCTTCCTGCCCCGCCTGAAGGAGGAGGCCGAGAAGCTCCGTCCGGGCTACTGCATGGAGGAGAGTACTACCCTGGGGCCGGTCATCTCCCAGACCCAGCTGGATACCATCCTGGAGTATATGGAGGAGGGAAAGGCCTGCTCTCAGCTGATCACCGGCGGGTACCGGCTGACGGAAGGGGGCCTGGACAAGGGGTTCTACCTGGCACCCACTATTTTCCTCAATCCGCCCATGGACGCCCGCGTGGTCCAGGAGGAGATCTTTGGGCCGGTGCTGGTGGTGCAGACCTTTAAAACAAAAGAGGAGGCCCTTGCCATCGCCAACGGGACGGCCTATGGACTGGCTTCTGCCGTGTGGAGCCGGGACATCGACAAGGCCATGTGGGTGGCGCGCCGCCTGCGGGCGGGCTCGGCCTGGGTCAACTGCTACAATAAGCTCCTGCCCGAGTGCGAGACGGGCGGGTACAAACAGAGCGGCATGGACCGGGCGGGCGGTGCCGAGGGCATGCTGAAATATACAGAAGTGAAACACCTGTGCGTGGATTTTGGAATCTGAGAGCCATCAGCCGGCACGGAGAGAGCGGTATACCTGCAAAGAGCGGGTATACCGCTCTTTCAGTGTGTCGAAAAACTTCGACACACTTCTCAAAAATGCAGGCATTTTTCGAGGGGATGCAGGCCGCTGCATGCACTCGCTGACGCTCGCACACTTGCAGCCTGAGAAGAGTGTTTTCCGACGTACACGCCGCCGGAAAACACGATTAGACTCTCTTCCGCCGTCTGCGGACGGCGGAACTCTGCGAGGCTCTTGCAGCACAAAGCGCAGACATAAACGTTATCGACCGTCTGAAAGAGCGGATATACCGCTCTTTTTTCTTTTTCTCCGGATTGGTGTACGCAAACGTGCAACATTTGGCCCTGGGGCTCCAAGGGTGAGAAGGAGGAGAGAACACAGATATGGAACGAGGACGGAAGGAGAAAAAGGAGGTCCTGGAGCAGATGCGCCGGATCGTGCGCAGCCGGCCCAATGACGCCGTCAAGCTGGCCTTTCTGGACAAAGAACAGGTGGAGGAGATCGACGGGATGGATCTCTTCCTGCTCTCGGAGCTGAAACGGAGCGGAAACGGCGGCGTGGAGGTCAAACTCAGCGACCCGCTGCAGACCATGGAACGGCTGCTGGCCGTCCTGCGGGAGGGAGAGACCAGTCCCGCCGAGTCCTTCTACCGGGCGCTGGAAAATGGAGCGGGAGGAAAGGATGCGCTTTGAGACTTTTTCCCCGAAGCAGCGGACCGTACTGACCTGGTGGTGCCCCTCCTCCCCGTGGGTAGAGAAGGAGGCCATCCTCTGTGACGGCGCGGTGCGCAGCGGAAAGACCCTGTGCTGCGGACTCTCCTTTTTCTGCTGGGCCATGGGCAGCTTTCACCAGAGACAGTTTGCCCTGTGCGGCAAGACGGTGGGGTCCCTGCGCCGCAATCTGGTGCGGGAGCTGCTGCCGGTGCTGCGGGAGCTGGGCTTTCACTGTGAGGAGCGGGTGAGCCGCAACGAGATCACCGTGCGCTTTGGGGGAAGGGAGAACCGCTTCTCCCTCTTCGGAGGAAAGGACGAGGGGAGCGCTTCCCTCATCCAGGGGATTACCCTGGCGGGGGTGCTGCTGGACGAGGTGACCCTTATGCCGCGCTCTTTTGTGGAGCAGGCCTGCGCCCGCTGCTCCGTGGCCGGAAGCCGGCTGTGGTTCAACTGCAACCCGGAGGGGCCGGAGCACTGGTTCTACCGGGAGTGGATCTGCAGGGCCGAAGAGCGCAGAGCCCTCCACCTCCACTTCACCATGGCGGATAACCCCTCCCTCTCCCCGGAGATCCGGCAGCGCTATGAGCGGCTGTACAGCGGCACCTTCTACCTCCGCTTTGTTTTAGGGGAGTGGGCGGCCGCTGAGGGGCGGGTATACGACTTCTTTGACGAGAGCTATGTCCGAGCGCCCCCCGAGGGGGAGATGGAGGAGTGGCGCATCTCCTGCGACTACGGCACGGTCAATCCCGCCTCCTTCGGCCTGTGGGGACGGAAGGACGGGGTGTGGTACCGGGTGGAGGAGTACTACTATGACTCCCGCCGGGAGGGACGGCAGAAAACCGACGGGGAGTATGCCCAGGATCTGGAGCGGCTGGCCGGAGGACGGGAGATCTCCTGCGTGGTGGTGGACCCCTCGGCAGCCAGCTTTCTGGAGACCCTGCGCCGCGCGGGCTGGCGGGTGGTCAAGGCGGAGAACGACGTGCTGTGGGGCATCCGCATCACCGCCGAGCTGCTGCGCAGCGGACGGCTGGTGATCACACCCGCCTGCCGGGACAGCATCCGGGAATTTTCCCTCTACTGCTGGGACCGGCGGGGGACGGAGGACAAGGTGCGCAAGGAATTTGACCACGCCATGGACGACATCCGCTATTTTGCCGCCCTGGTCAAGCGCCGGGAGCAGGCGGGATGCCTGAGCGGCGGCTTTGTGGAGCGGCGGGTATTTTGATGGACAGGAGGAATCAGTATGGGCTGGCTGGACAGGCGCCGAAAACCGGCGCAGGCTGTGCCGCAGATACAGCTGCGGCAGCCGGAAAAACATCCCTTCGGGGCGTGGGACGGGTATGTGCCGCTGCACAGCGGTGAGACTGCCCTGTACCGGAGCATCCGGGAGGCGGTCCCCATCGTGGACGCCGCTATTTTGAAGCTCATCCGCCTGGTGGGCGGCGTGGAGGTGGAGGCGGCAGACCCGGCGGCCCGGGCGGGCCTGCGGCGCTTTCTCAGCCAGGTCCCCACCGGGCGGGGACAGCGGGGACTGGAGTCCTTTCTGGACTGCTATCTGGACTCCCTTCTCACCTGCGGCCGGGCAGTGGGGGAGGTGGTGCTGGACCGGCGGCACAGAGAGGTGGCCGCTCTGCTGTGCGCCAACGTGGCCGACATCGAGATCCGGGAGGGGGAGAGTCCCTTGGATTTTGCCCTGTGCGCCCGGCAGAGTGGGGGAGAGCCGGTGGAGCTGCCCCGGCAGGATCTGCTTCTCTTCACCCCCTTTCAGCCGGAGACCGACAGCCCCTACGGGGTGTCCCTGCTGCGCTCCATGCCCTTCCTCACGGGCATTCTGCTCAAGATCTATCAGGCCATCGGCATGAACTGGGAGCGGATGGGCAATGTGCGCTTTGCCGTGGTCTACAAGCCCGGGAGCGACGGTATGGAGCGGGCCTATGCTCAGGAGCGGGGCATGCAGATCGCCCGGGAGTGGTCGGCCGCCATGCAGGAGGGCAAGCAGGGCAGCATCCGGGACTTCGTGGCTGTGGGCGATGTGGACATCAAAGTGATCGGCGCGGACAACCAGGTCCTGGACAGCGAGGTGCCCGTGCGGCAGATCCTGGAGGAGCTGGTGGCCCGCACCGGCATCCCGCCCTTTCTGCTGGGGCTGAGCTGGTCCTCCACCGAGCGGATGAGCACCCAGCAGGCCGATATGATGACCAGCGAGATCACCGCCATCCGCCGCTCCCTCACCCCGGTGGTGGAGCGGATCTGCGAGATCTGGCTGCGGGTCCACGGGTATGAGACCGGCGTGGAGGTCACATGGGACAACATCAACCTCCAGGATCTGGTGGAAGAGGCCCGGGCGGAGCTCTACCGGCAGCAGAGCGAGAAGCTCCGTCTGGAGATGGAACAGGCCGGTGCGCAAGACCGGCAGAGAAAGGAAGGAGAACCATGAAGCTATCCAAAAGGGCGCAGGTAAAGGAAGGGGTGGACCTCTCAGAAGAGGATCTGGCCCTCATCCATGCCCAGAGCCGCAGTCCGCTGACGGCAGAGGAGATCTACCCCTTCGCGGTGCGCCTGTGCGACAACCGGGTGGACCGGGACGGGGAGCGCTTTCCCCGGCAGACACTGGAGGAGCTGGCCCCCCTCTTCGTGGGCAAGTGCGGCATCTTTGACCACCGGTGGAGCGCCCGGGAACAGGTGGCCCGCATCTACCGCACCGAGGTGGTGGACGAGGAGGGCACGGCCGAGGGCGGCGAGGGCCGCTGCTACCTGAAGGGCTACGCCTACATGATGCGCACCGAGAGCAACAAGGATCTCATTGCCGAGATCGAGGGGGGCATCAAGCGGGAGGTGTCGGTGGGGTGCAGCGTGGCGCGCCGGGTGTGCTCCATCTGCGGCGCCGATCTGGAGGACCGGAGCCGCTGCACCCACGTGAAGGGAGAGGAGTACCACGGACAGCGCTGCTGGGCCGAGCTCCTCCAGGCCACCGACGCCTACGAGTGGTCCTTTGTGGCGGTGCCCGCCCAGGAGCGGGCGGGGGTCATCAAGGGCCTCTCTCCCACCCTGAAGGATCTGGTACAGTCCCATCCGGAGTGCCGCTCCGAGCTGGAGCGCCTGGAGGAGGAGGCCGCCCGGGGACGGCGCTATCTCTCCTCCCTGCGGGAAGAGGTGGCCCGCCTGGGCGGAATGGCCGAGCCGGGGCTGCGGCAGAAAACCCTCCGCTCCATCGTGGAGCGGCTGGGGGAGGAGGAGTTGACCGCCCTCAAACGCCTCTATGAGGCCAAAGTGGAAGAGGCATACCCCCAGGGAAGTCAGCTGAGCTACGCCTCCTCCCGCACCGGGAGGGAAGGCGGCGACGAGGTATTCCGAATCTGAGCAGATATACCCCCGTTTGAGGGGAGGAGAAAGGAGAAAACGAGATGAAACAGGTATCCTTTGAGGGCATCGGCCAGGTGCTGGCCACCTTCCAGGTCGGCGAGGGCGTTGTGGAGGGCCACACCGTCCGGGTCAGCGGAAACGGAATGGTGGAGCCCTGCACCGATGGCGGAAGCGTGGACGGCGTGGCCGTGGTGGTGAAAAATGGCTGCGCCGCGGTTCAGGTGCGGGGCTTCGCCACGGTCAAGGCCACCGGCGTGACCGCCGGGCGGGTCAAGCTCTCGGCCGACGCAAGCGGCGGCATGAAGACGGATGAGGAGGGGGGCACCCCCTATCTGGTCGCCGAGGCCGACACCACAGCGGGCACCATTGCGGTGCTCCTCTAAGCAGAAAGAAAGGATGGGATGAATCATGGGTCGTCAGTATGACAATCTGAGACTGGAAAAGGGCATGTATCGGGAGGCCGGGCGCTCCTTTGCCCAGGTGCTGGAGCAGGAGGATCCCTCCGAGCAGTACAAGGGCACCGCGCTGGAGGGTTTGGACGCCTACCAGCGGCAGCTCAAGCGCTTCGACATCAAGGTGAAGGGACCGGCCAGTGACGTGGTGGAGAAATTTTTTGCCACCTCCCAGTCGGCGGTGCTCTTCCCCGAGTACATCGCCCGCTCGGTACGGCAGGGCATGGAGGAGAGCAATCTCCTGCCCAGCATCACCGCGGCGGTCACCCGGTTTGATGGGATGGACTACCGCTCCATCGCCTCGGTCCCCCAGGAGAAGGACAAGGAGCTGCGCCATGTGGCCGAGGGCGCCGAGATTCCCCAGACCGAGGTGCGCACCCAGGAGAATCTGGTGCGCCTGCACAAGCGGGGCAGAATGCTGGTGGCCTCTTATGAGGCGGTGCGCTATCAGAAGCTGGACCTGTTCTCCGTGACCCTGCGCCAGATCGGCGCCCACATCAACCGGATGCATCTGGAGGACGCCATTGACGTGCTCCTCCACGGAGACGGAAACGACAATCCCGCTCAGTCCTTCACCGTGGGCACTTCGCCCATCGGAGGCTCCAAGGGCACCCTGACCTACGAGGATCTGGTGGATTTCTGGGCCCAGTTCGACCCCTATGAGATGAACACCCTGCTGGTCTCTAGCGATGTGATGCTCAAGATGCTCAAGCTGGAGGAGTTCCAGAATCCCCTGACCGGCCTCAACTTCCAGGGCACCGGCAAGCTGGTCAGCCCCCTGGGCGCCAACCTGCTGCGCACCTCCGCCCTGGGAAGCGGTCAGATCATCGGCCTGGATAAGAACTATGCCCTGGAGATGGTGCAGGGCAGCGATGTAATGGTGGAATACGACAAGCTCATCGACCGCCAGCTGGAGCGGGCCGCCATCACCAGCATCAGCGGCTTTGCCAAGCTCTTTGCCGACGCGGCCAAGGTGCTGAACGTATAAGAATCCGGAGAAGAGGGGGAGAGACGGGATGGAAGAGGAGATCTACCAGCTGGCCCGACAGTTGGGCGAGGTGAGCGAGGGAGAGGAGGAGGCCCTGCGCACCCTGTGTGCCGGGGCAGAGGAGGAACTGCGGCTGCGGCTGCGCTCCGGCTGTACCCCCGAGAGCTGCGGAAAATGCTTCCCGCTGGCGGCGGCATGGCTGGCGCTGGGGGGACTGGAGGGCCTGCGGGGCGGAGTAACCGACTTTTCCGCGGGAGATATGCGCATTTCCGCCCGAAGCGGTGAGGGGAGCGCCTGGTACTATGCCCAGGCCCAGCGCACCCTGAGCCCCTATCTGGAGGATGACGGGTTCTGTTTTCGAGGGGTGAGAGGATGAGAAGGAATGTTCTGCCGGGCCTCCTGCGGCGGTACGGACGACAGGTCGTCCTGGAGGACGGACGCACCGGCATGGCCTTTGTGCAGCCCATCCTGGAGCGCAGTGAGCGTTCCGACCAGGTCCTGCCTACCCCGCTGGGGCGCAGGCGGGCCGACCGCTTCCTCTACCTGGGGGCGGCCGAGCTCCCCCTGCGCTGGGGAGACCGCCTGCGGTGCGGAGAGGAGTACTACCGGGTCTGTTCTGCCCAGGCCATCTATGTGGGCGGAGCGGTCTCCCACTGGTGGGGGATGCTCCGGCCGGAGGAGTGAAGCAATGACAGCACTGGATACCATCCGGGAGACCATGGCCCGGTATCTGAATGAAAACGGCGTGGCCGCCATCACCGCCTGGCCCGAGGAGAACCGGGCACGCCCCCAGGGAGCGGTGGCGGCGGTCTCCCTCCGGGCATGCGAGGGAGAAAACGCGGGGTTTCAGAATTACCTGGGGGAGCGCTACAACCAGGAGAGCGGTCGCTGGGAGGAATTATATGGCCGGCGGGTCACCCTGACCTTTGGGCTGGACCTCTACGCCGGGACTGGCGGGACGGAGGGAGAGAAGCAGGTGCGCGCGGCCTTTGACCGCATGGCCGAAGCCCTCCACCGGGGAGGACCGGACGGATTGAAGATCAAGAGTCTCTCCTGTGGAGAGACCGACTATGACAGGACGGCGGACCGCTACCGCTGCCCGGCGGAGGCGGTGTGTGAGGCCTTCCTCTATGCCGTGGCCGACGAGGGCGGGACCTTCCTGGAATTTGAGGTGAAAGGAGCGGCACAGTTTTGAAGCAGATCACAAGCCATGAGCGCCCGGGAGTCTACTCCTCCTACGAGGCGTCCACACTGGTCAGCGCCAGCCGGAGAGGCGGCGTGGTAGGCATCGCGGCCAAGAGCGGCAGCGAGCACAAAAATACCCTCTACCGGCTCAGCCGGTATGAGGAGGCGGTGAGTACCTTTGGGGAGGGGGATACCCTGACGGGACTCATCCGCCTGCTCTTTCAGAACGGCGCATCGGCAGTCTATGCCGTGGCGGCGGGAGAGGAGGGCTATGACACCGCCTTCTCCCTGCTGGAACAGGCCGAGGGACTGACCGCCGTGGTGTGCGACAGCACCGAGCTGAGCGTGCAGCAGGCCCTGCGGCAGAGCGTGCTGGAGGCCTCAGCCGCCCGGCGGGAGCGCATTGCCGTCGTCAGCGGCGGAGCGGAGGGTGTCAGTGAGCTCACTGAGCGGGCCCAAGCCCTCAACTGCGAACGGGTCGTACTGGTGGCCCCCGCGCTCGCCGAAGGAGAGGGCGCGGAGCTGGCCGCCGCCGTGGCAGGGGCCATTGCGGGGGAGACCGATCCCGCCGTGCCCCTGGGCGGCGCGGAGCTGATCGGAGTGGGCGGCCTGAGCGCCGCATACGGAGACAGTGAGATCGATCTGCTGGTCCGGGGCGGCGTGACCCCAGTGGAGGAGGTGGGGGGCATATGCTCCGTGGTGCGCGGGGTCACCACCCGGACCACCACCGGAGAGGCCCCCGACAATACCTGGCGGGAGCTGACCACCATCCGGATCGTGGATGATGTGATCCCCGCCGTGCGCAACGCCCTGCGCGCCAAGTTCCGACGGGCCAAAAACACGGAGCAGAGCCGGGGGGCCATCCGCTCCCAAGTGGTGCTGGAACTGGAAAACAAGCGCAGCCGGGAGATTATCACCGACTACGGCGAGGTGCTGGCCCGGGCGGATGAGGAGAATCCCAACGTGTGTGTGGTGGAGTTCTCCTTTACCGTGGCCCACGGCCTCAACCAGATCTGGCTGAGCGCCCATATCACGGTGTAAGAGAGGAGGAAGGGCGATGAATGTAGCGGGATTTCCCACCAGCAGCGACATCTATCTGGAGGTGGACGGCAAAAAGGTGGCGGTGGTGCAGAGCTACGCCGCCAAGAGCAGCAAGACCAGCAAGAATGTGGAGGCCTTCGGTGAGGATCAGCCGGTGGCCGCCATCCCGGGCCAGCGCACCCATGTGATCGAGCTGACCCGGCTCTATGCCACCGACGAGGCCATCCGGGACGGCATCGATTTCCATTCCCTGGAGGATTTCAGCCTGGTCATCTGCAAGCCGGACCGGAAGATCCTCTATTCCGGCTGCCAGTGGAGCAGCATCCAGGAGAGCGGCGCGCTGGGCGCTATGGTGGTGGAGAAGATCACGGTGGTGGCCGCCAAGCGCATCGAGACTACCGTATGAGCG
Source organism: Pseudoflavonifractor gallinarum (assembly GCF_014982855.1). Taxonomy (GTDB): domain Bacteria; phylum Bacillota; class Clostridia; order Oscillospirales; family Oscillospiraceae; genus Pseudoflavonifractor_A; species Pseudoflavonifractor_A gallinarum. Next base: position 25,209 of record NZ_JADCKF010000011.1, read on the forward strand.
GGCTGTGGCAGATCCTGAGCGCCGGCGCCCGGCGGCTGGAGGCGGGGGAGGGGTATACCCTGCGCCTCCTCTCCGCCCGGGAGACCCTGGAGGCGGGGCGGGAGAGCGAAGAGCTGGCGCGCAATGGCCGGGAGAAGGCCCTTTGCGCCAACGCCTGCCTCCTGGCCCGGGCGCTGGAGAAGGACGGCGTTCCGGTTTTTCCAGACGGGGGCGCGGTGTTGGAGGGGCTGAGTGCCCGGCGCATCGGAGACCTGGCCCGCCGATGGGCCGAATTTGACCGGGCGGAAAATCCCTCCATCCGGGAGGAAGAGAGGGCCGCTGCCCTAAAAAAAGCCTGGAGCACACGCCGGAAGAACGGCTGCGCTGGCGTGTGCTCAAGACCTTCGGCGTGCTGCCCTGCGAGGAGCGGGCCGCAGCCATGCTGGAGCGGGATTACCTCTGGTGCGCCCTCCACCTGATGCTGGACGACGAGGAGGAGTTGGCCCGGCTCTGTCCCACCTGCCGCAGCCAGGCCCAGGAGGGCCGCTGTCCCGTGTGCGGGGAGCCCACGGGCCTCTGGGAGGAGAGCCACAATGCGGCCTTTGATCCTGAGCGCTTTGCGGCGTTGAGCCGGGGGGTGAGGCCATGATCGACTATCTGGCGATGCTCCTGGAGGAACAGGTCTGGGAGGACGAGAAAGAGACCGCTTCCCTGGAACTTCCACCGGAGGGCGGCACGGTGTGGAAAAAAGGAAGGGCAGAGCGCGCTCCGGAGGGGGAAATGGTTGCACCGGAAGCGGCGGACTCCTTTCCGGCGTGGCTGGAGACAGAGAGAGCGGCGGTGCAGCGGGAGCCTGTCTGGGAGGAAAAAGAGGAGCCCTCTGCCCAGGCGGAGGAAGCCCTTCCGGAGGGGGGAGCCTCCGGGGAGGAGAGCGTCCTGGAAGTGCTCCGGAGTGGAAACACATCCCCATTTCCCCGTTGGGCGTCCCCCCGATACAGTTCAGGGACTGCTCACCGGGAGAGCGGGATCTATCCTCAGCTGAAGATGGGACAGGCGGCGGTGGCCTATGCCCGTCAGCGGGGAAACGCAGGGGGGCTGCTGCTGAGCCGGACCGAGCCGGAGGAAGGGGCCGCCCCCCTCCCGGTGGGAGAGTTGGACCGGCTGGTGGAGCGGGACGCCCGGCGCTATGACGGGGCCCGTCCACTCTACTGAGCGGAGAGAAGGAGGATGGAGCATGCTGAGCGCCATGCGCTACAAAGAATTTACCTGGCCCCACAATCCCAGGACCTATACGATTGAATACCAGCGGAGTATGGCGGTGAACAAGGTGCCCTTCGGGCGCTATCACCTCCAGGATCTGGGACCCACCCGGCGGGTGATGCGGGGAGAGGGGGAGTTCGTGGGGGAGGACGCCTATGCCCAGTTCCAAAAGCTGGCCTCTGTCTTTTACCGGGAGGGGCCGGGGCTGCTGGTCCACCCGGTGTGGCAGTGTGCAAAGGCCTATTTTGTGGAGCTGTCTCTTCGGCAGGAGCCCCGCAGAGACTATGTGAGCTATACCTTTACCTTCTGGGAGACCTTTGAGGAGGAAAACACCGGTATCACCATGGCCGGGACGGGGAGTGCCTCTTCGAGCGGCCAGGGGAGCACCAATACCGGAACGGGGGAGACCTGGCACACGGTAGAGCGGGGCGAGAGCCTGTGGAGCATCGCCCAGGCCTACGGGATATCCCTCACGGACCTCATTACACGCAATCCCCAGATCAAAAACCCCAATTATATCCGGGTGGGAGAGAAGGTGCGGATTTCCTGATGGAGTGTTGGATCGAGACCTGGGACGGCCGGAAGGAGAGGCTGCCCCAGGCGCTGGAGTGGACCTTTTCTTACGGTGTGGGGACCCCCTGCGACAGCTTTACCCTCCAGTGCACCTGGGGGGAGAGTCGCAGCGCGCTCTGGGGAGAGGGGGTCACCTTTTGGGCCGAGGAGGGAGGAGAACGCCTTTTTACCGGGCGGCTGGACGAGGTGGAGACCAGCTGGGATGCCCGGGGCGGCCTCCTCACCCTCTGTGGACGGGGGATGGCGGCGCTGCTCTTGGACAATGAGACAGTGGGGGCCCAGTATCAGGCCGCCGTCTGGGAGGATATCCGGCGGGGGTATGTGGAGCCTTACGGCATCCGCTGCACCGGAGGAGAGAGCCTGCGGGCGGTGGAAGGATTCACGGTGGAAAATGGCGCCAGCGCCTGGACGGCGGTGGAGACCTTTGTCCATCGCTGCAACGGAGTGGAACCCTGGTTTGACCGGCAGGGGGTCCTCCACCTGGATGGATGGAGGAGCGGAACCGAGCGCACCCTAAGCGGGAAGACCCCACTGATCTCCGCAGTTTGGCGGGAAAAACGGTACGGGGTACTCTCCGAGGTTCTGGTGCGGGACCGGATGGGGACCGTGTCCCAGACAGTGCGGAACGAGTCCTTCCTGGCCCGGGGCGGGCGGTGCAGACAGGTCCTCACCCTGCCCGGAACGCGGGGCTATGAGGCCATGCGGTACAGCGGGTCCTATCAGATCGGAGAGTCTGCCCGGGAACAGGAGGTCCTCACCCTGCGTCTGGCCGGGATCGGGGCCGCCTGGGTGGGAGACCGCCTGAACCTGGATGTGCTCCGCCCGCGGCTGACCGGGTGCTGGCGGGTACGCGCCTGTGAGACCGGTGTGGGCCGGGAGGGCGGCTTTACTGAGCTGAAGCTGATACGAGAGGAGTGATATGATGTGGCTGTCCCAGAAAAGGCCGGAACGGTGGGAGAGTCCCGCCCAGGTGGGTGTGGTCACCCTGGAGGGGGACCCGGCCGCCGTCTATCAGAGCGGTGAGCGGCGGGACCTGCCCGTCTTTGCCCCGGGCGGCTACTGCTGGCGGCCCGCCCTGGGTGCAGAGGTCCTGGTCCTCAAGACCGGCGCCCAGGGGGAGGGGGCCTGTGTGGCAGGTACCAGAATAACGGCCAATGTAGCGCCCGGAGAGGTGCGGATCCAGAGTGAGGGCGGCGCCTCCATCACCCTGGGGGCGGACGGTACCATCCGGCTGGAGGGTGACGTACTGGTCAACGGTGTCCCCCTACCGGGGACGGGAGGGGGAGAGATATGGAGCTGATGATGCAGAACGGGGACTATGTATCCGACGGACGGGGCGGCGTAAAGCGGAGCGAGGGGGGCGAGGAGATCCTCCAGCGGGTCCTCTTCCAGCTCAGTGCCCGGCGGGGGGCCTTTCCCCTGCTGCCCCAGGTGGGGAGCGAGCTGTGGCGGCTTCCCCGGGCAAAAGAACAGCAACGGGCGGCTCTGGCGGCGCAGTATGTGTCCCAGGCACTAGCCGGGGAGCGGGATCTGGAGATCGATGAGTGCGTACTGGAGGAGCGGGAAGGAACGCCCTGGCTCACCGTGCGCCTGACTTGGCAAGGGACGCCCCTGGAGGCGGAACTCGCGCTATGAGAGGGGAGAGGACATGAAAGAGATGGAGGAACTCTACCGCGAGATGCTCGCGGAGTTCCAGAGATTGACCGGGACGGCCATGACCGGGGAGAGCGATCTGGCGGTGCGTCTGTATGCGGTGGCGGCCCAGGTCCACGCCCTGTATGTACAGAGCGACTGGGTGACCCGGCAGTGCTTCCCCCAGACGGCCACAGGCGAATGGCTGGATCAGCACGCCCAGCTGCGGGGGGTGGAGCGGCGGGAGGCGGCCGCCGCCGAGGGGATCATCCGTTTTTTCCTGGCGGCCGCCGCCGAGACCGGTGTGCTCATCCCGGCCGGGACGGTGTGTATGACGGCGGGATTGATCCGTTTTGAGACGCTGGAGGACGCCACGGTCCCGGCAGGCTCCCTCCAGGTGGATGTGCCTGCCCGCGCGGTGGAGACCGGGAGCGGCGGCAATGTGGGTGCGGAGACGGTGACCATGATGGCCCTCCCGCCGGTGGGGGTGAGCCGGTGCAGCAATCCCCAGACCTTTACCGGGGGAAGCGCGGCCGAGACCGACGAGGAGCTCCGCGCCCGGGTGCTGGAGACCTTCCGGCGGATGCCCAATGGGGCCAACGCCGCCTTCTACGAGCAGGGGGCCATGTCCTTTGAGGAGGTGGCCGCCGCCGCTGTTCTCCCCCGGAGCCGGGGCGTGGGGACGGTGGACGTGGTGATTTCCACCCGGCAGGGACTGCCCGGAGAGGACCTGCTGGAAGAAGTGCGGGCCTATTTCCAGCTCCGGCGGGAGATCGCCGTGGATGTGCAGGTGAAGGCTCCGACGCCCAGAGAGGTGGCCGTGTCGGTCCAGGTGGCTCCCGCACAGGGCTATTCCATGGAGGAGGCCAAGGCGGGGGCCAAAACGGCGGTGGAGAGCTGGTTTGATGGGACCCGGCTGGGCCAGAGCGTCCTGCGGGCTGAGCTGAGCGGACGGGTCTTCTCCGTCCCCGCCGTGGGCAACTGCACGGTGACGGCGCCCCAGGCCGACGTGGTCCTTCAGCCCCAGGAACTGCCGCGGCTGAGCGGCGTGACCGTGGAGGAGATGCCATGAGCTGTGCCCGCTATTTGAAAGAGATGCTGGCTCCCCTGCGGGTCTACCGGCTGGAGGGGACCCTCAACGGCGCCGAGCTGGAGAGCATCGGCATGGCGCTGGACGGTCCTGCCGGAGCGCTGGAGGAGTTGGAACGAGAGATGCTCCTCACCACGGCGGAGAGCTGGGGACTGGACCAGATCGAGTCCCTTCTGCGCCGCCGCCCGGTGGCACAGACCCCCCAGGACCGGCGAGAGGCCCTGGCTGCCCTGCTGCGGATCGGCGGGGACAGCTTCACCCTGGCGGCCATCAACGACAACCTTCGGGGATGCGGCGTCAACGCGGTGGTCAGTGAGACGGATACCCCCGGGACCGTGGAGGTCCGCTTTCCCGATGTGCCGGGCATTCCGGATGGATTTGACGAGATCCGGGAAATTTTAGAGGACATCCTGCCCTGCCATCTGCTCATCCGATATGTGTACTGGTATATTACCTGGAAGATGTTGGAGGAACGGTTTTCCTGCTGGGGGGAGATCGAGGCAATGGGACTGAGCTGGGGAGAGCTGGAGAAACTGGTGAAGGAGGAGATCTGAGTGCGCGCAGAACAAGAGGGGCGGCATGTGATCCGCTATACCAAGGAAAAGAGCGACCGGGTGCAGGAGGCCATAGAGCGTCTGGCCCGCATCCGGGCCGCACAGCTGGATGACGGCACCGCCAGTACGGTAGCCGATCTGTTCGACGAGTGGAGCCCGGGGATATACTACGCCAGAGGGGGGCGCATTGCCGACGGGGAGGGAAATCTCTACCGGGTGGAGCAGGACCATACCTCCCAGGCCGACTGGCCGATTTCCTCCACGCCCAGCCTTTACACCCCTCTGGGGGTGACCGAGGAGGACCCGGAGGCCATCCCCCTGTGGCGGCAGCCTCTGGGGGCCCACGACGCCTACCCCAAGGGGGCAAAGGTGGAGTATGAGGGCGTGGTCTATGTCTCTCTGGTGGACGGCAATGTGTGGCCGCCCAACACCCCGGGCGTGTGGCAGGCGGACTCCACGCAGCGTTGATTGCGCCCGGGAGCGGCATAGGGTATACTGAGAGGGACGAGGAGGCGAGCAGCACATGGACTGTGAAAAGATCGGCGCCCTGATCCGGGCGGCCCGGCGGGAGCGGGGCATGACCCAGAGAGAGCTGGGGGAGGCCCTGCACATCAGTGACCGGACGGTGAGCAAGTGGGAGTGTGCCCAGGGGTGTCCCGATGTGTCCCTGCTGCCCGCCCTGTCGGCCCGGCTTGGAGTGGACCTGGAGCGGATGCTCTCGGGAGATCTGGAGCCCAGCCGGGAGAAGGGAGACAGTATGAAGCGAATTCGTTTTTTTGTCTGCCCCCACTGCGGCAATGTGGTGACAGCCACCGGGGAGGCCTCGGTCTCCTGCTGCGGTCGGAGGCTGGAGGCCCTCACGCCCCAGCGAGCGGAGGGCGCCCATCGGCTTCAAGCGGAGGCGGTGGAGGATGAGTGGTTCCTCACAGCGGAACACCCCATGGAGAAGGGGCATTTTCTCTCCTTTGTGGCCTTTGTGACGGGGGAGCGGTGCCTGCTCATCCGCACCTATCCGGAGTGGGAGATGCAGGTGCGCATTCCGCGCAGAGGCCATGGAAAGCTGCTCCACTACTGCACGGAGCACGGACTGTTCTATCAACTGCTGTGACAAAAGCCCTGATCCCGGACATGAATATGTCCGGGATCAGGGCTTTTTATCATAAAAGCGATCAATCCTCGTTGGAATAGGTGCAGAGAAGGGTACCGGCGGCATCGTAGGCCCGGCAGGTATAGGAGAGAGAACCGCTGTCCGGCATGGAGACATCGGTCTGGAGGAGCCAGATCCCGCTGTCCGGGGCGGTCTCGGTGAGGGAGAGGGTGGTGAGATGGTCCCCGTTTTGAGCTCCGCCCCGCCAGCCCACGGTGGCTTCTACCCGCTCCACCGCCGGGTCGGTGGTAAAGGCCAGGGCACAGATCTCGGAATACCAGGTCCAATCTGGCATGCCGTCCTTCCACCCCAGAGATTCGTTATACATGGAGTTTTCCAATATGGTCAGACAGAGCGGCTCGGAGAGGGGAAAGTTGGTATCCAGCCACGGAGTGGAGGTATCCCGCCAGAGCCCCAGGAAGTGCTGTAGTTTGAAAAGCCGGTATCCGTCCTCATACTGCCGGAGGACCCAGGTGAAGGAGCTGGGGGGATCGTCCGCCGGGAAGGCGTGTTCCATCCGGACACTGCCCCGGGCGACCGTAGTGCCCCGGGGAAGGATGGCCTGCTGTTCCAGACGGACCAGGGCCAGCTCCTGGGTGGGCATGGCAAAGCCGGTGCAGGCCCACAGGAAGAGCAGGGAGAAGACCAGAAACAGGAGGCTGGCCAGAAGGGGCCAGTAGGCCCGGAGCCAGAGAATCCGTCGTCTCATTTTGCACCCACCTCCTTATCCCAGGTCACGGTGAACGTGACTTGCTCGCCGTTCCAGGCCCGGAGGGACAGGGGGGCGGTGGGGGATGCGTCCTCCTCCAGGGAAAAGATCAGCTCCCCGCCGGTGGTCAGCAGCCGGGACCACTGGGGAGAAAAGCGGACGTTCAGCCGATAAGAGGAAGGCGAGAGCTCGGTGGCGTTGGCATACTCCAGCCCGTCGCCGGGGTGTTCCAGCCAGAACTGGGGGTGGGAGATGGTGACTGGGATATGGACCTCCCGCCGGGCATCCTCGTAGTCCGGCAGGACCAGGGAGGCACTTCCCTCCGCGCGGATAGTGTAGATCCCCAGCCGCCCGGTGCCTCGGGCTGTGCCAGTGGAGAGGACAGGCTCCTCCGGCGGAGAGGGGTAATCTCCCGGAAAGAGAAACCGCTCCTCCAGTGGAAAGCCGTGGGAGAGGAGAAACGCGCCCAAGAGAAGAAAGAGAAGGGCCAGGGCGGTGAAGAGGATGGGGAGACGGCGGGGACAGTAGGGATAGAGCCGGTCCAGTGCGGCGCCCAGGGCGTAGGGGTCCCCCATGGCCTGCACGGCCCGTTCCCGGGCCACGTCGGGCGGGACGCCCCGGTCTTCCAGCGCGGCGGCATGGTCCTCCAGATGGGCGGTGAGCTCCTCGGTCACGGCGGCGCGGCCGTCTTTGGAACGGATGAGACGGCACACCTGCTCACAGTAGCGGGAAAAGGGATTCAGCATAGGAGCACCCCCGTTATGCCGGGGAGAGGGAGCCCTCCCCCTCGGCCACAATGGCATCCACCAGATGGCGGAAGGTGCGCCACTCCTCCCGCTTCTCCCCCAAAAGGGTGAGACCGGTCCGGGTGATGTGGTAATACCGGCGCTTGCGGCCCGAGGGGGCCTCCTTCTCATAGGCGGTGACCGCCCCCTCCCGCTCCAGACCGTGGAGGATGGGGTAGAGGGTGCCCTCCCGCAGGGTAAAGGTGTGGTCACTCTTCTCCTCCAGGGCGGCGATCATCTCATAGCCGTACTTGTCCCCCGAGGCGAGGAGGGAGAGGACCAGCAGGGTGGTGCTGCCCGAGAGCAGATTTTTGTCGGGTTTCATGTGGGACCTCCTTTCTCCGTATACCTTTCTTATCTAGGTATATTTTACCTAGATAATCGAGGTATGTCAAGGCGCGGCGGAAATTTTGGAATTGTATTTTTGGGCCGGAAATGGTATGGTAAAAGGGAACTATGTGACCGGAAATGGAGTGTCAACGATGCTGGAGAAGATCGAAGCAGTTTTGAATGAAAAGGTGCGCCCCAAGCTGGCCGAGCACGGCGGGGACCTGAAGGTGCTCAAGTACGAGGGGGGCGTGGTCCACATCCAGCTCCTGGGCCAGTGCTCCAACTGCCCCTCGGCCTACCTGACCACCGAGAGCGTCATCCAGGCCGAGCTCATGGAGGCCCTGCCCGAGATCAAGCAGGTGGTGGTGGACCAGACGGTCAGCGACGAGCTGTGGGAGCAGGCCAAGTCCATCCTCCGGGGCGACCCCAAGTGGAAGCGCTGAGAGAAGCATACCGAAAAGCTGAGCCCCGGCGGACCTCCGCCGGGGATTTTTGCTGTCTCGGGAAGAAAATTTTTGGTTGGGGGCAATGAAAGGGAGCCGGAACCGCGTCTAATGGGTGGAAGGGGGGAAGGGCTGTGAAGGAAGCGGAATACATCCGGCGGGCCGAGGTACTCAAGGTGCGGCTCTACCGGACGGCCCGGCTCTATCTGGGCGGGGAGCATGCCGCTCTGGATGCGGTGGACGAGGCGGTCTACAAGGGCCTGCTGGCCTGTGGAAAGCTGCGGGAGCCGGCCTACTTCGACACCTGGCTCACCCGCATCCTCATCAACGTGTGCAACAGCGAGCTGCGCCGGCGCAAGCGGGAGCGGGCCATGGAAGAGCTGCCCGAGACGGCGGTGGAGGCCTTTGACGCCCTTCCGCTGCGGGAGGCAGTGGAGCGACTCCCCCGGGAGCTGCGGGCGGTCATCGTGCTGCGCTATTTCTCCGGGTATACCCTGGCGGAGACCGCCCGGGCGCTGGAGCTTCCGGCGGGAACGGTATCCACCCGGCAGCGGCGGGCCCTGGAACTGCTGCGGCTGGAACTGAGCGAACAGGAGGTGTGAGCATGGATCGGAGACAGGAATATGAAGCCATCCTCCGGGAGCTGGAGGAGACCCCGCCCGCGCTGGAGTACACGGTGCAGCGCTCACTCGCCCGCCGGCGCCGCCGGCGCTGGGGGAGGAGGCTGGGGATCCCGGCGGCCAGTCTGGCAGGCGTGTTCACCGCCTTTGTGGTGTTGGTGAACACCTCCATGCCCTTTGCCATGGCGTGCAGCGGCGTGCCGGGGCTGCGGGAGCTGATGGCGGCTGTGGCCCTCTCTCCCAGCCTGAAGGCAGCGGTGGAGCACGACTACGCCCAGTATATCGGCCAGAGCCAGACCGACAATGGCATTACCCTGCGTCTGGAATACCTGATCCTGGACCAGGGGCAGATCAGCTTTTTCATGGAGGCGGAGGGGCCCTATGAGAGCTACCTGGTGAAGGCCAAATGTTTGGATGGAGCGGGGAAGGAACTCCAGGGGGGACTGGGGATCTCCAGCGTCAGTTTTGCGGGAGATACCCTGGCCAATGCGGTGAGCTTGGTGGCCGACGACTCCTTCCAGTTCCCGGAGGAGATGCGGATGGAGTGTCGGGTGGAAGGGCAGCGCCAGACCGACGGAATCGCTCCGGAGACAGCGCCCGGGACGGAGAGTGCGGATGGGGAAGAGCCGGAGGCCACTTTCGTCTTTACCTTCCCGATGGACACCCAAAGCCTGAACGACTGCCGTTCCCTCCCTGTAGGGGATTGGGTGGAGGTGGACGGACAGCGCCTGCGCTTTGGCCTGGACAGCTATCCCACCCACGGCCGCCTGACGGTGGAGGAGCACCCGGACAACACCGCCCGTCTGGCCGGGATGGACTTCTATCTGGAAGATGAGACCGGGCGGCGGTACGAGGACAATCCTGCCGGTTCGGTGGGAGCCATCGGTAGCCGCCGGATGTGCGACACCATCTATTTTTCCGATCCCGCTCATCTGACGCTCTCTGTCACCCGGCTGGAATGGTTGGACCAGGGCCGGGAGCGTGTGACGGTGAATCTGGAGACCGGAGCGGTGGAGGGCGTGCTGCCCGAGGGGATGGAGATATATACTCACCGGATCAGCGACCGGATCGCCGAGATCGCAGTCCTGGCGGAACAAGAAGAAAGCGACTATTATGGGCTCTTGGGCACGGATTACTGGAGAGAGCCGGGGGAGGAGCGGTCGATCCGGCGGTATAGCTACCGGTGGAAGCAGAGCCTCTGGAGCGGCACCTCCGATGAAACGGTCATCCCGGACGGGTGGTTTGCCCAGCTCCTGACCCTGGAGGATTATCCATGGAGCACCGTGGAGCTGGACCTTCAGTTTACACAGCGGCATACTTTGGAAGAGCCGATGGAAGTAACGCTTTGGTAAGAAAAGGAAAAACAGATAAAAGTGGGGCATGGCCGAAAGGCCATGCCCCACTTTTATGGACAGATCGATTTACTTGAGCTTGATGGTCATGAGCAGCTCGCCCGCCTTGACGGAGGAGCCCTCCTGGATGAGGACCTGGTCCACGGTGCCGGCCTTGCGGGCCACCACGCTGGTCTCCATCTTCATGGCCTCGATAACGGCCACCACCTGGTTCTCCTCCACGGTGTCGCCGGGCTTGACGCTCACCTTGGAGACCATGCCGGGGATGGACGCGCCGATCTGGCTCTTGTCCTCGGGGTCGGCCATGGTGACCGGACGCACCTGGGAGACCGCGTGCTTATCGGGCACGGCCACCTCGCGGCGCATACCGTTGAGCTCGAACTGCACGTTGCGGGTGCCGTCCTCGTTCAGGTCGCCCAGGCCCAGGTACTTGATGACCAGGGTCTTGCCGTCCTCGATGTTGATCTTGTTGGTCTCGCCCAGGGCCAGACCGTTGAAGAACACATGGCTGCCCATGCGCATGATGTAGCCGTACTCCTTCCGGTGGCGGCAGAACTCCTCCACCACCTTGGGATACAGGCACCAGGAGATGACGGTGCGCTCGGAGGCCTCGGGGTAGAACTTCTGGACCTCTTCCCGGGCCTTGTCGAAGTCGATGGGCTCCAGCAGCTCGCCGGGGCGGCAGGTGATGGGCTCCTCGCCCTTGAGGACCACCTTCTGGAGATCCTCCGGGAAGCCCCAGGCGGGCTGGCCCATCATGCCCTTGAAGTAGGACACCACCGAGTCGGGGAAGGTGAGGGCCTCGCCCCGCTCCACGACGTTCTCGGGAGTGAGCTGGTTCTGCACCATGAAGATGGCCAGGTCGCCCACCATCTTGGAGGAGGGGGTCACCTTCACGATGTCGCCCAGCATGTGGTTGACCTTCACATACATCTCCTTGACGTCCTCGAACTGATGGCCCAGGCCCAGGCTCTCCACCTGGCTCTTGAGGTTGGTGTACTGGCCGCCAGGCATCTCGTAGCGGTAGATGTCGGTGGAGGGGTTCTTGATCCCGGCCTCAAAGTTCTCATAGCGCAGGCGCACGTCGGCCCAGTAGTCGGAGAGCTTCTGGAGCTTTTCGGGATCGAGACCGGTATCCCGCTCCTGACCCTGGAGGGCGGAGACCACCGCGTTCATGGAGGGCTGGCTGGTCATGGAGGACATGGAGTCGATGGCGCAGTCCACGATGTCCACGCCGGCCTCGGCGGCCATCAGGTAGGCGGCCACCTGGTTGCCCGAGGTGTCGTGGGTGTGCAGGTGGATGGGCAGGCCCACCTCGTTCTTGAGGGTGGTGACCAGCTTCTTGGCGGCGTAGGGCTTCAGGAGGCCGGACATATCCTTGATGCACAGCATGTGGGCGCCCCGGCGCTCCAGCTCCTTGGCCATCTTCACATAGTAATCCAGGGTGTATTTGTCCCGCTTGGGATCCAGGATGTCGCCGGTGTAGCAGAGGGTGGCCTCGCAGAGCTTGCCCTGCTTGAGGACCTCGTCCATGGCCACCTCCATACCGGGGATCCAGTTCAGGGAGTCAAAGACGCGGAACACGTCGATGCCGGTGCGGGCGGCCTCCCGGACGAAGGCCCGGATGAGGTTATCGGGATAGTTGGTATAGCCCACGGCGTTGGCGCCGCGCAGAAGCATCTGGAAGGGGATGTTGGGGATCTTCTCCCGCAGCATCTCCAGCCGCTCCCAGGGGGACTCGTGGAGGAAGCGGTAGGCCACATCGAAGGTGGCGCCGCCCCACATCTCCAGGGAGAAGCAGTCGTTCAGGATCTCGGCGGTACCCTCGGCCCCCTTGAGCATATCCCGGGTGCGCACCCGGGTGGAGAGGAGGGACTGGTGGGCGTCGCGCATGGTGGTGTCGGTGATGAGGAGCTTCTTCTGATCCAGCACCCAGTCCCGCACGGCCTCGGGGCCCTTTGCGTCCAGAAGCTGCTTGAGGCCGGTGCACTTGGGCGGGGTGTGCTCGAAGGGCGGGAAGCGGGGGATGTCCCGCTGGACCCGCTCGGCGGAGGGGTTATCCACCTGGATCTGGGCAATGTACTTGAGCACCTTGGTGGCACGGTCCCGGCTGTTCTCAAACTCGAAGAGCTCGGGGGTCTCGTCGATGAACTTGGTGTGGCACTTGCCAGCCCGGAAGGTGGGGTGGTTCAGAATGTTGGTGACGAAGGGGATGTTGGTCTTGACGCCGCGGACATGCTCCTCGCTGATGGCGCGCAGGGCCTTGCGGCAGACCGCCTCAAAGGTGGAGTCCCAGGAGGTCACCTTGACCAGCAGGGAGTCGTAGTAGGGGGAGATCACTGCGCCGGTGTAGGCGTTGCCGCCGTCCAGACGCACGCCGAAGCCGCCGCCGGAGCGGTAGGAGGTGATCTTGCCGGTGTCGGGGGCAAAGTTGTTGGCCGGGTCCTCGGTGGTGACGCGGCACTGGATGGCGTAGCCGTTCATCTTCAGATCGCTCTGGCTGGCCATGCCGATCTCGGGGGTGGAGAGGGGCTTGCCCTCGGCGATGAGGATCTGGGCCCGGACCAGGTCGATGCCGGTGACCATCTCGGTGACCGTGTGCTCCACCTGGATGCGGGGGTTCATCTCGATGAAGTAGTGGTTGCCGTCCTTGTCCACCAGGAACTCCACCGTGCCGGCCGAGACATAGCCCACGTGCTTGGCCACCTTGACGGCGTCCTCGTAGAGGGCCTGACGGGTCTTTTCGGGCACCGACCAGGCGGGGGCGAACTCCACCACCTTCTGGTAGCGGCGCTGGAGGGAACAGTCGCGCTCGCCCAGGTGGACCACGTTGCCGTACTGGTCGCCCAGGATCTGCACCTCGATGTGCTTGGGCTCCACCAGGTACTTCTCAATGAAGATGTCCTCGTTGCCGAAGGCCTTCTTGGCCTCGCTCTTGACCAGCTCAAAGGCGGGCTTGACCTCCTCGGGGCTGTCGCAGCGGCGCATGCCGCGGCCGCCGCCGCCGCCGGCCGCCTTGAGGATGATGGGGAAGCCGTAGGAGATGGCCTTCTCCAGCGCCTCGTCCCCGTCCTTCAGGGGCTGGGTGGAGCCGGGGATGGTGGGGACGTTGCAGGCGTGGGCGATGGCCTTGGCGGTGAGCTTGTCGCCCATCTGGCCCAGGATCTTGGAGGAGGGGCCGATGAAGGCGATCCCCGCCTCCTCACAGGCCCGGGCAAAGTCGGCGTTCTCGCTCAGGAAGCCGTAGCCGGGGTGGATGGCATCCACATTGCGCCGCTTGGCCAGGTCGATGATCGCGGGGATGTCCAGGTAAGCGCCCAGGGGGCTCTTGTTCTCCCCGATGAGATAGGCCTCGTCCGCACGGGTGCGGAAAAGGCTGTATGTATCCTCATTGGAATAGATGGCCACCGTGTGAAGTCCCAGGTCGTAGCAGGCGCGGAAGACGCGGATGGCGATCTCGCCGCGGTTTGCCACCAGGACTTTTCCGAAGGAGTGTTCTGCCATGGGGAATACCGTCCTTTCTTGCATTAATATGAAGGAATTCCTGCAATACCTTGCTGTGCATTCTTGGGATGCTTCGGTGAATTTGCCTTTATTTCCTTCAAAACAGCCATTTGTTTTACGAATATTATAAGTCTAGACTCTTGGTTTTGCAATCCTTTTATGTCAAAATTGCATTTTTGGTAGAAGAGACAGGATTCCGTGCCCGAAGGAAGAAACCCTTGGGAAAAACCACCAGAGTCTTCCGGCGGCGGGGACGGCCTTGCCGCTGTCCGATGATTTGTGGTAAACTAAAGGATATTGCCCGGGGAGAGGAGGGATCGGCATGGAACTGACCCTGGGCTCCGGCGTGCGGGAGCTGCCCGGGATCGGGGAGGCGCGGGCGGCCCGGCTGGAGAAGCTGGGCCTGGCCACCGTGGAGGATCTGCTGCGCTATTTCCCCCGGGACTATGAGGACCGGCGGAAGCACTATACCATCGCGGCGGCCCCGGTGGGGCTCCCCGTGTGCGTGGCCGCCATGGTGGCCGAGCCGCCCCGCCGCTCCTACGTCCGCAAGGGGTTGGAGCTGACCAAGGTGCGGGTGGTGGACGCCCATGGCTCCATGGAGATCACCTTCTTCAACCAGGGCTATGTGAAAAACGCCCTGGTCCCCGGGGAGAGCTATATCTTCTACGGTATGGTGGAGGGCCTGCCTCCCCGCCGGAGGATGACCAACCCGGTCTTTGAGCCGGAGGACCGCCCCCGCTTCACCGGGCGGATCATGCCCATCTACCCCCTGACGGCGGGGATCTCCAACAACCTGCTCTCGGGGCTCACCCTCCGGTGCGCCCAGGACTGCGCCCAGGAGATGCCCGAGATCCTCCCCTTCCGGGTGCGGCAGGAGCACGCCCTGGCCGCCTGCGGCTACTCCTACCAGAACATCCACTTTCCAGTCTCCGAAGAGGCACTGGATCTGGCCCGGCGGCGGCTCATCTTTGAGGAGCTCTTCTACCTCTCCTGCGGTCTGGCCTTTCTCCGCTCCCGGCGGGAGGGGGCGTCCGGCCCTGCCTTCCAGCGGGAGAGCCTGGAGCCCTTTTTTGCGCTCCTTCCCTTCGCCCTCACCCAGGCCCAGCAGCGGGCCATCCGGGAGGCAGCGGAGGACTGCGCCTCGGGCCGCCCCATGAACCGGCTGGTCCAGGGCGATGTGGGCTCGGGCAAGACCATGGTGGCGGCGGCCTGCTGCTTCCTGGCCTGGAAGTCCGGGTGGCAGGCCGCCCTGATGGCCCCCACCGAGATTTTGGCCGAGCAGCACTTCCGCACCCTGTCGGGGGTGCTCGCACCGGCGGGTCTGCGGGTGGGACTTCTCACCGGCTCCATGCGCGCCAGTGAGAAGAAGAAGGTCCGCGCCGCCCTGGCCGCCGGGGAGATCGACCTGCTGGTGGGTACCCACGCCATCCTCTCCGCGGGGGTGGACTTTGCCCGGCTGGGCCTGGTGATCACCGACGAGCAGCACCGCTTCGGCGTGGGGCAGCGCTCCGCCCTGGCGGCCAAGGGGGGCGGGCTCTCCCCCCATGTGCTGGTCATGTCGGCCACCCCCATCCCCCGTACCCTGGCCCTCATCATCTATGGGGATTTGGATGTGAGCGTCATCGATGAGCTCCCCCCGGGGCGCACCCCGGTGGAGACCTTCCTGGTGGGGGAGGACAAGCGGGCGCGTATGTATCAGTTCGTCCGGCGGCAGGTGGCCGAGGGGCGGCAGGTCTACATCGTCTGTCCCGCGGTGGAGGAGGCCCAGCCCTCCCCCGAAGGGGTGGAGCCGCCCCCCGGCTTTGCCGACCTGAAGGCGGTCACTGCCTACGCCAAGGACCTCCAGGAGGGGGTCTTTCCCGACCTGCGGGTGGGCTTTGTCCACGGCAGGCTCAAGCCCAGGGAGAAGGAGGCCGCCATGGCCGCCTTTGCGGGGGGCGCGCTGGATGTGCTGGTCTCCACCACCGTCATCGAGGTGGGGGTGGACGTGCCCAACGCCTCCCTCATCATTGTGGAGAACGCCGATCGGTTCGGCCTCTCCCAGCTCCACCAGCTCCGGGGCCGGGTAGGCCGGGGAAAGCACCAGTCCTACTGCGTGCTCATCACCTCCAACCGGAACCAGGAGACCCGTGCCCGGCTCAAAGTCCTCACCCAGACCACCGACGGTTTCCGCATCTCGGAGGAGGACCTGAAGCTCCGGGGACCCGGTGACTTCTTCGGCAAGCGGCAGCACGGCCTGCCCCAGATGCGCATCGCCGACCTGGCCGGGGACACCCGCCTGCTCAAGGAGGCCCAGGAAGCCGCCCAGGCTCTGCTGGCCGAGGACCCCACCCTGGACCGGCCGGAGCACCAGCCCCTGAAGGAGCAGATCCGGCGGCTCTTCACCGAGCACGCCGACATCTTTAATTGATGGACCGAACAACAAATTCAAATCACGATCACACAGGAGGAAATCCATATGTTTGAGATCCGCGCCATGACCGCCGCTGACCACGATGTGGTCATGCCCATGGTCCAGGCCTTTTACCAGAGTCCCGCCGTGGACCACGACACCGACCCCGCCGTCCTGGAGCGCACCTTCCGGGACGCGGTGGACCCGGCTGAGCCCCTCCTCCGGGGCATGCTCCTGGTGGAGGACGGGCAGGCCGTGGGCTATGCCTACCTCACCGAGTGCTACTCCGGCGAGGTGGGAGGCCGCTGCGTCTTTTTTGAGGAGATGTACTTCACCCCCGCCTGCCGGGGCAAGGGCTACGGCACCGCCGTGTTCCGCTGGGTGAAGGAGCAGTACCCCAACTACCCCCGCATCCGTCTGGAGGTCACCGACGTGAACGAGGGGGCCATCCGGCTCTACCAGCGGCTGGGATTCCAGTTCCTGGACTACCGCCAGATGGTGCTGGAGGGCGACCTCCAGGCCTAAGCCAATTGTGAGAAAAGGAGAATCATTGTATGGATCGAATGGAAGCCTGCCGCGCGCTGCGGGGCGATACCAACGTACATTATAACTGCGCCCAGGCGGTGCTCCTGCCCTTTGCAGATCAGTGCGGCCTGGACGAGAAGGCCGCCTTCCAGCTGGGGGCCCACTTCGGTGCCGGGATGCGCCACGGTTCCACCTGCGGGGCCGTGACCGGCGCGCTCATGGTGCTGGGTATGGCCGGAAAGGGAGAGGCCGAGAGCCGGGAGTTGCTGCGCCGCTTCCGGGAGAAGAACCAGGCGCTGGACTGCGCGGGGCTCCTTCAGCGGGCCAAGGAGAACGGCGAGGAGCGCAAGCCCCACTGCGACCGGATGGTCTACGACGCGGTGGAGATCCTCCAGGACCTGCTGGGAGAGTAAATATCCCGCCTGCGCCATCAGGACGCATCATAGGGAGGAGGTCCCGTCATGGAAACGATTTTGAATTTTCTGCCCCTGACCGGGGAGGAGCGCGCGGCCTTTGCAGCGGCCGCGCCCGGCGTAGAACAGATCTTCCGCCCGGTGGCGGCCACCCGCTTTTCCCCCGAGGCCCCCGAGGAGGAGTATGCCCGGGCCACCGTCATTCTGGGCTGTGCCCCCACGGACCGGGTGGCAAAGGCCGGACAGCTCCGCTGGCTCCAGACCTGGAGCGCTGGGGTGGACCCCTATCTGAAGGAGGGGGTGCTGCGGGAGGGGGCCATGCTCACCTCCGCCGTGGGGGCCTACGGGCAGGCGGTGTCCGAGCATATGTTCGCCACCCTTCTGGCCCTGTGCAAGCGCCTGCACCAGTACCGGGACACCCAGAACCGGCACTGCTGGGCACCGCTGGGAGAGGTCAAGACGCTGGCGGGAGCCACCGTACTGGTGGCGGGCACCGGGGACATCGGCTCCGCCTTTGCCCGACTGGTCAAGGGGATGGGGGCACATACCGTGGGCCTGCGCCGCTCCCCCGAGCGGGGGGCGGAGGGCATCGACGAGATGCACCCCCTGTCCGCGCTGGACGAGTGGCTGCCCAAGGCGGACGTGGTGGCCCTGGTCCTCCCCCACAGCCCGGAGACCGACCGGCTCATGGACCGGGCCCGCATCGGGCGGATGAAGGAGGACGCCATCCTCCTCAACGCCGGACGGGGGAGCGCCGTGGACTGCGACGCCCTGGCCCAGGCCCTGGAGGAGGGACACCTCTGGGGGGCCGGCCTGGATGTGACTTCCCCGGAGCCCCTGCCCGAGGACCATCCCCTGTGGCGGGCCGAGCACTGCCTCATCACCCCCCACGTGGCGGGGGGCGATCACCTTCCCGCCATCCGGGACCGGCTGGTGGAAATCGCACTGGACAACCTGCGCCGCTATCTGGCCGGAGAACCGCTCCGCAACCGGATGAAATAAAAATACCGCCCGTCTCCTCCTGTGCAGCAGGAGACGGGCAGTTAGCGTGTCGAAAAACTTCGACACGCTTCTCAAAAATGCAAGCATTTTTTCGAGGGGATACAGGCCGCTGCGCGCACTCGCTTTCGCTCGCACACTTGTGGCCTGAGAAGTGTGTTTTCCGACGTACATGCCGCCGGAAAACACGATTTGACCTTCTTCCGCCGTCTGCGGACGGCGGAACTCTGCGAGGCGCTTGCAGCACAAAGCGCAGAAATACACGTTATCGACAGCCAGACCGCTCGTCTCTTCACAACAGGAGACGGGCGGTGTTTTTTCTTTTTATCCACATCAGGAGGGCGTGGTGTGGACCGCGGGCTGGGCGTCCAGTCCGGCGATGTGGACCCACTTTCCGCTGTGCCAGCGGTGGGTGCACAGGATGCCCCGGAGGATCAGGTCCACGCTCATGGCGATCCACACGCCGGCCAGGCCCAGCTTGCCGTAGATCACCAGAATGGGGGCCAGGACGATGCGCACGCCCCACATGCAGATGAGCCCCACCACCATGGGGTAGCGCACATCGTGGGCGCCCCGCAGGTTGCTGGAGAGCACGATGGACAGGGCGAAGAAGGGCTCAGCGAAGCAGACGATGCGCAGCATCAGGGCGGACTGCTCCACCACCTGGGGATCGGAGTTGAAGAGGGAGGCCAGGGCCGGGGCGAAGAGGAAGAGCAGGACGGCCAGGCCGGTGCAGAGCACCAGGGCCACCTTGGCTGAGAGGGAGCCGTAGGCCCGGGCGTTCTCCGCCGAGCGGGCCCCCACCGACTGGCCCACCAGGGCCACACTGGCGTAGGAGATGCCGTAGGCCGGGAGATAGCACAGGCCCTCGGCGGTGGTGGCGATCTGGTTGGCCGCCAGGGCCACCGTGCCGATGGAGGCCACCAGGGCGGTCATGACGATCTGGCCCAGGTTGATGGTGGCACGCTCCAGGGCGGAGGGGAGGCCCAGGTGGAGGGCCATCTGGATGATGCTGCTGTCGGGCCGGAAGCCCTCCCGGAACCGGACCTGGAAGCGGGGGCCCTGGCGGATGCCCACGTAGAGCAGCATGGACCCGGCAAAGGCCCAGGCCACCGCCGAGGCAATGGCCGCTCCGGCCACCCCCAGTCCCGCACCGGGGACCGTGAGGGAGAATCCGCCCACGGTGACGGTGCGCGTCTCATAGATGAGGAAGAAGTTGAGGATCAGGTTGATGAGGTTGGCCGAGAAGTTGAAGATCAGCGGGGTCTTGGTGTTGCCCATGCAGCGCAGGATGGCCGAGAAAATGGCACTGGCCGCGGCGAAGGGCATACAGAGGGTGTACCAGCGCAGATAGGCGGTGGCGGTGGGACGGACAGAGGGCTCCGCGCCCAGCCAGACCGGAATGAAGGGGGCCAGCAGCTGGAAGAGAAGCAGGGCGGCCATACCACATACCACCGTGGCCAGGATGCCCTGCCGGATGATGCGCCGGGCCCGCGCGTCGTCCTCCGCGCCGATGGCGTTGGAGACCTGCACCGAATAGCCCACCCCGATCCCGGCCAGAATGCCGTTGATGAGCCAGATGGAGGAGGCGTTCACCGAGACCGAGGCGGTGGCCGCCGCGCCCAGCACGCCCACCATGGCGGTGTCCACATAGCTGACCATGGTGGCCAGCACCTGCTCGATGATGGCAGGCCAAGAGAGATGCCACATGACCTTCATACGCGGGTTGGAGCCAAAACGACTCAGGGCCATAAATTCACTCCTAACAGTTGAAAATAAAGTCGAATATACGAAACGTTTTCGGAAATTGCGGGAAAATCAGAGGGCAGGCTTCTCCACCCCGATGAGATCGAAGGAGGGGATGAAGGTACTCGCAGCGGAGGAGTCCTCCTGGGTAAAGCCCGAAAGACCCAGGGCATCCATGTACTGCCGGGCGCTGCGGGCCTCAGAGGGGCGCAGCTTCCGGTTGATCTCGGGGAACTCCGCCGCCCGGCCCCAGGGGATGTACTGACTCATGAGGGAGAAGAGGACCTGACCGGGTTCAAAGTGCTCGGCCACCCAGTCCATGACGGCCTTGGCCTCACTGAGCCGCCCCGGGAGGACCAGATGGCGGATGATGACCCCCCGCCGGAGCAGGCCCTCTTCGTCATAGACACAGGGGCCGGTCTGGCGGTACATCTCCAGAATGGCGGCACAGGCCACCTCCGGATAGTCGAGGGCGTCGGAGTAGCGCGCCGCCGTCTCGGGGCGGAGGTACTTGAGGTCGGGGAGGTAGATGTCCACCTTCCCCTCCAGGGCGCGGAGGGTCTCCGGCGCGTCATACCCCCCCGAGTTCCACACCACCGGCACGGGCAGGGGCTCCTCCAGGGCCTGGAGCACCGCGTGGGCAAAGTGGGTGGGATTCACCAGGTCGATGTTGTGGGCACCCTGGCCGATGAGCTCCTGAAAGATGGCGCGCAGCCGCTCCACCGAGATGGGGCGGCCGAAGTTCTCGTGGCTGATGGACTCGTTCTGGCAGAACACACACCCCAGCGGGCAGCCCGAGAAAAAGACGGTGCCCGCCCCACGGGTGCCCGAGAGGGGCGGCTCCTCCCACTGGTGGAGGGCGGCCCGGGCCACCACGGGAAGGGAGGGCATGCCGCAGCGTCCCTCCCCGCGGGTGTCGGTGCGCAGGGCGGCGCACTTCCGGGGACAGAGATTGCAGATCATGGCGGTCCTTCCTTTCTCATTCCTTCCAGACCTCCCGGCGCGGGGTGCGGCCCATCAGCCAGTCCACTGACACGCCGTAAAAATCCGCGATGTGGAGGAGGGTATCATATTTTGGCTTTCGGCCCAATTCCAGGTCCTGATATCCCCGCATGGAGAGGTGAACTTCCTCTGCCACTTCAGTCTGCGTCAGTCCCCGTTCCTGGCGGAGCTGACGAATCCGCTGTGAAAACATATGCGGCCTCCTTGACGCACAGTTAACTGTGTGTTAAAATCACAATACACAGTTGACTGTATATTGTGGAGGGATAAATATGTCGCTGATGATTAACTTACTCTACGACTATTTTGTGGGCTATCCCAAGCCGGAGCGCTGGCCGGAGGAGCTGCGGGACAACCCCGTGGCCGGACACAGCCGCTACGCCTTTGAAGAGGGATTCCGGCTGGGGGTACTCCTCATGCTGGAGAGCACCGCCGGGGAGTTACTTCGGCCCTAGATTGCCCTCTTTCCAGTGCTTGCGGCACAGGCCGATGTACCGGTCGTTGGCCCCCAGCACCACCTGTTCGCCCTCCTTGAGGACGTTGCCGTGCTCGTCAAAGCGGGCGTTGCAGGTGGCCTTTTTGCCGCACCAGCAGATGGTCTTGATCTCCTCGATGATGTCGGCGCAGGAGAGCAGCTCCTGAGAGCCGGGGAAGAGGTCCCCCTTGAAGTCGGCCCGCAGGCCGTAGCAGATGACCGGGATGTTCTGCTCATCCACCAGGTCGGTGAGGTAGCGCACCTCCTCCCGGGTGAGGAACTGGGCCTCGTCTACAATGATACAGGCGTAGGCCTTGAGCTCCTCCGGGGTCTTTTTCATCAGGTCGGTAAAATAGATGCACGGATGGCTCAGTCCCGCCCGGGAGGCCACGAAGCGGGCCCCGTCCCGCTGGTCCAGCTCAGGCTTGACCAGGAGGGCGTCCTGCCCCCGCTCCTCGTAATTATAGCGCACCATCAGGGCGTTGGCGGTCTTGCTGGACCCCATCACGCCGTAGCGAAAATACAGCTTTGCCATGGTCGTTCCATTCCCCCGTTTTTCTCTGTATAGGTTCTGATATGGTCACATGAGTTTCTTGAGCGTGCTCAGGCTCTTGCCCTTGTGGGGCGGGTAGCGCACCGGAATGTCCAGTGAGAACTTGCGCAGGATGCCCTTCTCGTGGGAGAAGGTGCGGTAGCCCCACTCCCCGTGGCAGCGGCCCATGCCGCTCTCCCCGATGCCGCCGAAGGGCAGGTTTCCGTTGGCCAGGTGGACGATGGTATCGTTGACGCATCCGCCGCCGAAGGGGAGCAGGGCGCTGATGCGGTCCATCCGGTAGTGGTTGCGGGTGAAGAGGTACAGGGCCAGGGGCCGGGGCTTGCTCTGCAGGTGGAGGACGAGCTCGTCCAGATCCTCATAGGTGAGCACCGGCAGGATGGGGCCGAAGATCTCCTCCCCCATGACCGGCATGTCCTCGGTGACGTCCACCAGGACGGTGGGCTCGATGCGCCGGGAAGAGGCGTCCCAGGCGCCGCCGCAGGCGGTGGTTCCCGACTTTAAGAGGCCCAGCAGACGCTCAAAGTGCTTGTCGTTGATGATGCGGGGAAGGTCGGGGCTCTCCAGGGGCCGCTCCCCGTAAAAGCGGGTGATACAGGTCTTGAGCTTCTCCACAAAAAAGTCCCTGGCCTCGGCGGAGACCCAAACATGGTCGGGGGCCACACAGGTCTGGCCCGCGTTGAGGAACTTGCCCCACACGATGCGCCGGGCCGCCAGGTCCAGATCGGCGTCGTGGGCCAGAATGACGGGGGACTTGCCCCCCAGCTCCAGGGCCACCGGGGTCAGATGCCGGGCGGCGGCGGCCATGACGGTGCGCCCCACCTCGGTGCTGCCGGTGAAGAAGATGAAGTCAAAGTGCTCCTCCAGCAGGGCGGCGTTCTCGGCCCGTCCGCCCTGGACGCAGGCCACATAGCGCTCCTCAAAGACCTCCCCCAGCAGGTCGGCCACCGCCTGGGAGGTGGCGGGGGCATAGGCCGAGGGCTTCACCACCGCGGTACACCCCGCCGCCAGAGCGGAGATGAGGGGAACCAGGGTGAGTTGGAGAGGGTAGTTCCAGGGCGAGAGGATGAGGGCCACCCCGAAGGGCTCCCGGTAGACCCGGCTGACGGCAGGGAACTGGGAGAGGGGGGTGGGCACCCGGCGGGGGCGGGCCCATTTCTCCAGGTGCTTCCAGGCGTCCCGGAGCTCGGAGCGGACGATGCCCAGCTCGGTCTCGTAGGCCTCAAAGCGGGACTTGCCCAGGTCCTGCTCCAGAGCGGAGAGGAGGGCATCCTCATGTTTTTCCAGGCCCCGTTTCAGGCGCAGGAGCATTTCCCGGCGGAAGGAGATGCTCCGGGTCAGGCCCTCGTTGAAGTAGCGCCGCTGGGCGGCGATCAAGGCGGTAAAATTCATAGTCGCTCCTTTGGTGTGTGATGTCAGAGGGAGGAACGCAGCCGGGCGGATACGGTATCTGAGAAGGCCTGGAAGGCGTTGGGGATGGCATAGACCTCCTCCAGCTCCCGCCCGTCGGCCCAGACCCAGCCGTCGGGGAGGGTGTCGTCCGCCGTCTCGGCCAACAGGGCATGCATGTGCCACTCGATGTGGGAGAAGATGTGCTTTCCAGCGCCCCCCGCTTCCAGCGTGCGGGGGGTGACGCCCCAGGCCTCCAGGGCGGCGGGGCCGGCCTCCACCTCGTTGGGGTACTCCCAGAGTCCCGCCAGCAGGCCCCGCTTGGGGCGGCGGCGGAGGGCCACCCTGCCGCCGTGGAAGAGGAGAAACACGGTCCGTTTCTCCACCCGGCGGGCCTTCTTGGGGGCCTTGACCGGGAGCTCGCCGGTGAGCCCCTCCTGATAGGCGGTACAGAAGGAAGCGGCGGGGCACTGCTCGCACAGGGGCGCGCCGTTGGGCAGGCACACCAGGGCGCCCAGCTCCATGAGGGCCTGGTTGTAGGCACCCGGGAACTGTTTGGGCATGGTCTCCAGCAGGGCGGCGCGGATCCGGGCCTTGGTAGCGGCGTTCAGAATGTCCCCCCGGTCACCGGTGATCCGGGCCACCACCCGCAGAACATTGCCGTCCACCGCGGGGACCGGGATGCCGAAGGCGATGGAGGAAATGGCCCCCGCCGTATACTCCCCTACCCCGGCCAGGGAGAGGATCTCCTCGTAGGAGGCGGGAAAGACCCCGCCGAACTCCTCCATGATCTGCCGGGCGGCCTTCTGGAGGTTGCGGGCCCGGTTATAGTAGCCCAGTCCTTGCCAGAGCTTGAGAAGGGTATCCTCCTCCACGGCGGCCAGATGGGCCACGGTGGGGAGGGCGTCCAGAAAACGGCGGTAGTAGTCCAGTACCGCCGCTACCCGGGTCTGCTGGAGCATGATCTCCGAGATCCACACGTGGTAGGGGGTGGGATCGCTGCGCCAGGGGAGCACCCGGGCGTGCTCCTGAAACCACTGGAGCAGAGGGATGGGAAGCTGTTCAAGTTGATTCACGATTGTCCTCCGGGGAAAGAGTTTGCCCCTTATTCTATCATACCCGCTCCGGGCCTTCAAGAGAGGGAGAGAGGGAAGAAATCTCCAGCAGGCGGAGCAGGTCCGGGGGCAGGGGGGCCGTCCGTTCCAGCACGTCCCCGGTGATGGGGTGGCGCAGGGAGAGAAGCCAGGAGTGGAGGGCGGGACGGGGGATGAGGTGGGGCTCCTCCCGGCCGTAGAGAAAGTCCCCCGTCAGCGGACAGCCCAGGTGGGCCATGTGGAGCCGGATCTGGTGGGTGCGCCCGGTCTCCAGCTCCAGGCGCACCAGGCTCCGCCCCGCGCCCCGGGAGAGCACCTCATACCGGGTGCGGGCGGGGGCGCCGTCGGGGCGGACCTCCCGCCGGAGGAGGGAGTCCTCCGCCCGGCCGATGGGGGCATCCACCAGTCCCCGGTCGGATGGGGGGCACCCCTCGCACACGGCCAGGTAGACCCGGCGGAAGGCGGGAGTGTGGAGCTGCTCCTTGAGAAGCTCGTGGGCGTGGGCGTGCTTGGCCACGCACATGAGGCCAGAGGTCCCCCGGTCCAGCCGGTTGACCGGGCGAAACCGGGCGATCTGCCCCGACGTTTTGTAATAATAGGCCACAAAATTACCCAGCGTATGGTCAAAGTGGTCCGGACTGGGGTGGACCGCCACCCCGGGGGCCTTGTTGAGGAGGAGAATATCCGCGTCCTCATAGCGGATGTCCAGGGGCCCGGGGGTGGGGACGAGGGTCTCATCCGCCTCGGTGTCCCCCACCAGG
Source organism: Pseudoflavonifractor gallinarum (assembly GCF_014982855.1). GTDB lineage: Bacteria > Bacillota > Clostridia > Oscillospirales > Oscillospiraceae > Pseudoflavonifractor_A > Pseudoflavonifractor_A gallinarum. The sequence goes on from NZ_JADCKF010000011.1 coordinate 50,539, forward strand.
ACGGAGAGCTGCTGCCCGGAGCGGGCCCGGACCGTGACAAAGACGGAGACGCCGTCCAGCTGGATGCCGCCGGGCACGCGCTTGGCCCGCTTCACCGAGGTGCCTGACAGGCCCAGAGTCCGCCGCAGCAGGGTGTCCACGGTGCTCCCCTCCTGGGCGGGGGAGACGGTGAGGGTGAGCCGCCGGGGAGAATGATCTTCCATGCCGATTCCTCCTGTGTGCAAAGGGCTCCCGGCCGGGCGGGAGCGGGTATATGAAGTATAGCAGGGGGGGCGGAAAAGTCAAGGCCGCCGCCCTGCCGGATACGGAAGAAGCTGGAAACGCTTTTCAACTGGGGAGAAACAGGGTATAATAAAAAAATATAGAGAATAGAAAGACCCTGATCGGAAGGTGTACCTGTATGGCTGGAAAACTCGGAATCTATATCCACATCCCCTTCTGCCGCAGCAAATGTGACTACTGCGACTTTTACTCCCTGGCCGGACGGGAGGGGCGGATGGACGACTATCAGAAGGCGCTGATCGCCCACATCCGGGAGACGGCCCCTCTGGCCCGAGGCCATCAGGTCGATACCATCTATTTTGGCGGAGGCACCCCCAGCTACTACGGCGAGAAGCGCCTGCGGGAGCTGCTGGGCGAGGTCTGCCGCCGGTTTGACGTGGCCCGGGACGCCGAGGTCACCGTGGAGTGTAATCCCGACAGCGTGGAGAAGAAGATGCTCTGCCGCCTGCGCCGGGCGGGGGTCAACCGCATATCCCTGGGGGTGCAGTCCTGCTGCGACCGGGACCTGGAGGGGCTCCACCGGCCCCACACCTTTGCCCAGGCCAAGGCCGCGGTCCAGGCCGCCCGGGAGGCCAAGATCAAAAATGTGAGCCTGGATTTCATCTACGGCCTGCCCCACCAGAGCATGGAGGCCTGGAAGGAGAGCGTGGAGAGCGCCCTGGCCCTGGAGCCGGAGCACCTCTCCTGCTACGGCCTGAAGGTGGAGGAGGGGACACCCCTCTACACCCGGGTGGAGCGGGGGGAGATCCTCCCCGACGACGACATGCAGGCCGACATGTACCTGTGGATGGTGGAGCGGCTGGCCAAGGCCGGATACAAGCAGTATGAGATCTCCAATTTCGCCCGGCCCGGCTTCCAGTCCCGGCACAACCTGAAATACTGGATGGGACGGCCCTACATCGGCTTCGGGCCGGGGGCCCACTCCGACTTCGGAGGACGGCGCTACTCCTTCGTGCGGGACCTGGACGCCTATATCGAGGGGGTGCTCCACGGCGGGAACATCGTGGACGAGTCCGAGCTCATCCCCCAGCGGGAGCGGGGCGGGGAGTATCTGATGCTCCGACTGCGCACCACCCGGGGCATCGAGGAGTGGGAGTACCGGCGGGAGTATTTTATGAACTTCGACCCCATCGAGCAGAAGCTGGAGGAGTACGAGCGCCGGGGCTGGGCCGCCCGGCAGGACCGGCGGTGGTACTTTACGCCCCAGGGGTTCCTGGTGTCCAACCAGCTCATCGGCGCCCTGCTGGAGATCCAGGAGAAGGCGGCCCTGGACACCCTGCTTCCCCGCCTGCGCCGGAACGTCCGGGACACGGAACCGGGCCAATCCTGAGAAAATCGGGGAGAAAGACGGCTTTCGGTTTACAAATGAGCGGCGATGTGTTAACATAACAAAGTATTGGCGCGCCCGGAGCGGTTTGCCCGGGCGCCTTTTCCTGGCCGGAGAGGGTCTCTCCGGCTGGTGAGGAATCGGGATTGGACCGGCTGTGAACAGCCAAGGAGGTTTTTTGTACATGAGCATTTGGAGCAAGCGCGCCGCCGCCGCGGCCATGGCCCTGGTCATGGTGGGGAGTACCGCGGCCTCTGCGTCGGTGGCGCTGGGACATGACATCCACAGCGGCAGCGTGGGACTCTCTCCCGGGACGGGCGTGGACTTCCAGATCTTCTGGAGCGACACCTATTCCGACCTGCGCACCGAGAACTATCTGACCTATACCCCCAACGCCGACGTGCGGCCCACCATGGCCTACGGCAAGAGCATCACCAGCCGGGAGACCCTCACCACCATGGCCAAGACCCTGGAGAGTCAGGGCAAACGGGTGGTCGGCGGCATCAACGGGGGCTACTACTCCTTCTCCACCGGAGCGCCCGAGGGGGTCATCATCACCGACGGCATCCTGCGCTCCACCCCGTCGGCCGACAGCTCCCAGGGGGGCGGCTCCTGGTACTACGGCATCGGCTTCCGGGAGGACGGGACGGCCTTCATCGGCCAGCCCAAGATCGCCGTCCGGGCCAACTTCGGGGGCCAGACCTACAACATCGCCGGCGGCCTCAATAAAGTGCGCAGCGATACGGGCGGGTATGTGCTCCTCAACAGTGATTTCGGCAGCACCACCAACAACACCAGCGCGGGCGTGGACGTGATCCTCACCCCGGTGCTGGACGGAGTGGGCGAGACCGTCACCCGGGAGGACGGAGCGGTCCTCACCCGGCGGGAGGCCCCCGCGGTCATGAGCCGCATGACCTTCACCGTGGACCAGGTGCTGGAATCCAACTCTTCCATCGCCATCCCCAGCGGGAAATATGTCCTGACGGTCAACAATAAGAGCGGCGAGGCGGCCACCGCCCCCCTCAAGGCCCTCAAGGCCGGGGACACGGTGGAGGTGGACTTTGCCACCAGCGACACCCGCTGGACCGAGGCGGTGGAGGCCACCGGCGCCCCCAGCCGCCTGGTGAACGCCGGACAGGTGGACTACGCCAGCTTCATCAACGACCCCAACGCCAAGACCCGCCGGGCCCGCACCGCCATCGGTCTGAAGGCAGACGGCAGCGTCGTCTTCTACACCATTGACGGGGACCAGTCCGGGTACAGCGTGGGCGCGACGCTGGAGCAGGTGGCCATGCGCCTGATCGAGCTGGGCTGCGTGGAGGCAGTGGCTCTGGACGGCGGCGGCTCCACCACCCTGGGCGCCACCTATCCCGGCGAGAGCACCCTGGGCGTGGTGAACAAGCCCTCGGGCGGCTCCCAGCGGGCCAACAGCACCGCCATTTTCCTCACCACCACCCTGACGGCCACCGGAGTCCTGGGCTCCTACTATGTGACCCCCAGCGACGCTATGCTCCTGGCGGGCAGCAGCATCCAGCTCTCCGCCCAGGCCCTGGACACCGCCTACTACCCCATGAGCGACACCACACCGGTGAGCTATTTCATCCAGAATGGGGACGGACTGGTCACCACAGACGGCCTCTTTACCGCCGGCAGTGAGAGCGGCACCACCCAGGTCACCGCCAGCGGCGGCGGCGCGGAGGGAAGCGCCACCATGACGGTGGTCAAGACCCCCGACTCCATCTCCCTGAGGAATGAGAGCAGCGGAAAGTCTGTGACCTCCCTCAATGTGGCGCCCAGAGAGCAGGTCAACCTGAAGGCCGACGCGGTCTACCGGAAGCTCTCCCTGGTCTCCCAGGACAGCAGCTACACCTGGACCTGTGATCCGGCGGTGGGCAGCGTGGACCCCAACGGCGTCTTTACCGCCGGGAGCGAGGGAGCCAGCGGCACCCTCACCGTGAGCGCCGGCGGGAAGAGCGTGAGCATCCCCGTCAGCGTGGCCGGACACATCCTGCCCCTGGAGAACTGTGAGGGCGACCTGTCCGCCTTTGTGAGCGGCGAGACCGTCACCGCCGCCCCCGAGACCGGACTGGAGCACGTGTGCTTTGGCCGCCAGAGCGTGCGTCTGGACTATGACGCCGCCCAGAACGGCACCGCCGCCCTGAGCGTGAACCTGCCCATCACCGACGGGGAGCGCAGACTGGACCTGTGGGTCTACGGCGACGGCTCGGGCAACAGCCTGACCGCCAGCGTGACCGTGGGCAGCGGCGAGGGAGCCGCGGTGGAGCCTGTGGTTCTCACCGGACTGGACTTCACCGGCTGGAAGAAGATCTCGGTGGAGCTGCCGCAGGGCGCTACCGCGCTGAGCGGACTGAACATCATCTACGGCGGCGGAGCGCAGAGCCAGGGCACCATCTGGGTGGACCAGCTGACCACCGCCAACCAGCAGATGGAGGACAATGCCGCACCCAATGTGACGGTAAAGGTCTCGGGCAGCCAGCTCACCGCCACCGTCACCGACGATGTGGATAAGACCATTTACGCCAAAAATGTGGAGGCCACCTATGACGGCACGCCCCTGGAGGTGACCTGGAACGAGAGCACCAACAGCCTGAGTGCCACCCTGCCCGCCTCGGATGGGAAGGCCCACCGGGTCACCGTGACCGCCAGCGACGCCAGCGGCAATCTGGCCCGGGCCTCGGCAGACATCGCCCCCGACGCAGCGCATGCCAATGTCTTTACCGATATGACGGGACACTGGGCGGCCAAGTATGCCACCTACCTCTATGACACCGGCGTGACCTCCGGCACCGGGGCACCGGGCGAGCCCCTCACCTTTGCCCCCGACCGGAACATCACCCGTGGCGAGTTCTTCGCCCTGGTGGCCCGCTGGCTGGACCTGGATCTGGAGCAGTACGCCGATGTGGAGCTGCCCTTTGCCGACGCCGATCAGGCGCCCGCCTGGGCCCTGGGAGAGATCAAGGCCATGTACAGCCTGGGCATCCTCAGCGGCAGCGAGAGCGGCGGAAAGCTCTACCTGAACGCCAATGCCAACATCAGCCGTGTGGAGGTCATGACCATTCTGGGCCGGACCCAGGCCAAGGGGTATGAGGCCCCCGCCCTCACCGCGGCCGACGCGGGAGACGTGCCCGCCTGGGCCCTGGACTATGTCCGCATCCTGGTGGGCCAGGGCGTGGTGTCGGGATACGGCAACAAGCTCAATCCCAACCAGTCCATCACCCGCGGCGAAGTGGCCACCATGCTCTATACCATGCGCTGAGCCCTCCCGACCGGGTGGGATCAGGCCGCCAACATGAGAAGCTGAAGCAAAACTGCCGCTCTCCGGAACACTCCGGGGAGCGGCAGTTTTTCGTGGTAAAAGAGAATATCTTACGTTTTCATAAAGAAAAGCGATGGATTCCCTTGGGTGTGTTGACGGAGCATGACCGGACCTGTTACAATCGGCCCTGCTGCGCGCTGCGGCGGGAAATGCGCTCTATCACATGCTGGGCGCTTCGAAGGGGCTGTATATATCCAATAACATCTTCTTCACACTGGCGCTGGGCGTTTTGATGCTGAACATCCTGGAGCAGGGGAGGAACACCCCACACCGGGGGAAAAAGGTCCTGTGTATCGGCGGTGTGGCCGCCGTCCTGGTCCTGGGGGCCGTTCTGGCAGAGGGAGGGATCATAGTCCTGCCCTTTATGCTCACGGCCTACGTCCTGCGGGACCGGGTCGCTCTGCGCAACGGGCTGTGGCTGGCCGGCTCGGCCGTGCTGCTGGCGCTGTCCTATGTGCCCTATCCGACCCGGTTTGAGACGCTGGTCATGCTGGGATATAATTCCGATTTCCTCTTTGTTCTGGCGATTCCCTTTCTGATGCTCTATAATGGGGAGCGTGGACCCAAAACAGCGGCGTCCAAATATCTGTTTTATGGATTCTACCCGCTGCATCTCTGGGTGATCGGCCTGCTGGCGCTGGCCGTAGCCTGAGTGCACGGAGCGGAGAAAAGGAGACGTGGGGTATGTATCGGCTCATCGCACTGGATATTGACGGGACCCTGATCGGTCCGGACGGCCGGGTGAGTCCCGCCAATCGGGAGGCTATCGCCCGGGCCCGGGCGGCGGGGATGAAGGTCGTGCTGTGCACCGGCCGCTCCTGGCAGGAGTCGGAGGATGTGGCCGACCAGGCCGGGTGCGACCGCGTGCTGGTCTGCCAGGGGGGCGCGGCCCTGGCCGATCTGGCTCTGCGGCGCAACACCCGCCGGTGGGACATGCCCCGGGAGACCGGATTGGCCCTGGTGGAGCGGCTGGAGCGGGAGGAGCTGGGCCTTATGCTCTTCGCCGGGGAGGAGCTGCTGGTCAATCCCAAGGGGGATGAGATCTTCCGCACCTATCCCAGCGCCGGGTTCCACCGGTGCAAGCGGGTGGAGGGAAGCCCCGGCGCCGTCCTGGAGCGGGAGGGGCTGCCCCTGAGCAAGATCTATGCCCAGGGTGCGCCGGAGACCTTCCCGCCCCTGCTGGCGGAGCTGGGAGAGTATGCCGATGTGGAGCTGACCTCCTCGGCGCCCTATAATTTTGAGATCGTCCCCGCCGGTGTGGACAAGGGGACCGGACTGGCCGCCCTGGCCGAAGGGCTGGGGATCGCGCTGGAGGAGTGCGCCGCCATCGGGGACAGTGACAACGACCGGGGCATGCTGACGGCGGTGGGAATGCCCATCGCCATGGGAAATGCCACCGAGGCCATCCGCGCCCTGGCGCGCCGGATCACCGCCAGCAACCGGGAAGACGGTGTGGCAAGGGCCATTGACCGCCTGCTGGAAGAAAATTGAGGAGAAAACAGAAAGGGCCCGGGACGGAAAAACCGTCCCGGGCCGCTTGCTTACGGTGCTTCCACTTCCGGCGGAGCGTCGGCCGGGCGGAGGAACCGCCGGCAGAACTCCTCCGCAGGGAGGGGGTGGGAGAAGTAATATCCCTGTACCATGTCGCAGGGATAGTGCTTGAGAAATTCCAGCTGCTCCTGGGTGGAGATCCCCTCGGCCACCGTCTTGAGGCCAAGGCGGCGGGCCAGCTGAAGGACGGCCTCCACCACAATGGCGGTGCGGGGACATTCCGGCTGGGAACGCAGCCCGTCAAAGAGGGATTTGTCCAGCTTGATGGTGTCCACCTGGACCTGCTGGAGCATATAGAGGGTGGAGTAGCCGCTGCCGAAGTCGTCGATGGAGCACTGGAAGCCCATCTGATGCATGGCCTCCACCACCTCGGAGAAGAAGGTGGGATTCTCCCCCATCATGGTCTCGGTGAGCTCAAACTCCAACAGGGAGGGGGGCACGCCGTAGCGCTCCTGGATGGCCTGATAGGCGGCCAGAGTGCCCACGGCCAGGTTGGCCCGGGAGAAGTTCACCGAGATGGGCACCGGCTTCAGCCCGGCGTCCAGCCACTGGCGCAGCTGGATACAGCTCTGCTCAAACATATACCGGTCCAGCCGGGTGATGAAACCGTTGCGCTCAAAGTACGGGATAAAGGAGTCCGGGCGGAAAAAGGCCTGCTCCCCGTCCTGCCAGCGGACCAGGGCCTCCGCCCCCACCACCCGGCGGCCGGCCAGGGAGAATTTGGGCTGGAGATAGATCTTGAAATCGCCGTTCTCCAGCGCGCGCTCCATCTGATTGCAGATGTTCTGCTCCCGCAGGCGCTGCTCCTGGTCCTCCGGACGGTACCAGGCACAGGTGGAGAGCTTGTCTGTGGAGTGCTGCCGGGCACGCTTCCGGGCCAGGTTGGCCTGGTCCAACAGATCGGAGAGGGGATGGGATGGATCGTTAACCAGACACAGACCGATGGTGAGATGGAGATAGTAGGGGGTGGGGGTGTGCTCGTTGAAGCGGTTGACATGGCGTGCCATCTCCTCCAGCCGGGCCTCCAGCGCGGCGGGAAGGTCCGCGTGAAGGAGGAGAAGGAATTGATCCTGGGTGTCCCGGGCCACCAGCTCTCCGGGCTGGAGGCGGTCCTGGAAGGAGCGGCACAGGTGGGAGAGGACCCGGTCCCCCGCGCTCTCTCCAAAGATCCGGTTGACCAGACCAAAGGCCTGGATATCCGCGCTGACCAGGACATAGGAGGCGGGAGGGGCCTCCGGGAGGATCTTTTCCACCCGCATGGAGAAGCGCAGGGCATTGTCACCCCCGGTGACGGGATCGGAGAAGGCCAGCTGCTCCAGCAGCTGGGTATGCCGCTGCTGCGCCCGGAGGAAAAAGTACAGGAACAGCAGGAAGGCCGCCCCCAGCAGGAAGCACAGAAGGATGCCCAGCAGCATGGCCTGGGAGAGGGAGCGGTTCATGCTCTCCAGCGGCGTACGCAGCAGCAAAAACCAGTTCCCGAACGGAAGGGGGAAGTAGGTGATGGCCGCCTCCTCCACCGTGTTGTGATAGTAAAAGATGCCCTGGCGGCCCTCGGAGAGGTCGGAGCGAAGCTGATCCAGAGAACAGTCCCGCTCGGGCACGGTGCGGGAGAGAAGGTCAAAGACATTTTCGCCACACTGCTCCGAGAGAATGATGGAGCCGTCAGACTCTACAATGGTGATGCGGTCGGACTGGTTCTGGGGGAACCAGCGGGTCACAAACCGCTGGGTGTCCCGCCAGATGAGAGCACCCAGAATGGAATTGTCGTGGCCTACGATGGGCACGGCGTACACCAGATACTCTGTTTGGTTTTCCAGGGAGAATTCCGGGCTGATCTCCAGTACTTCAGAGCCCTGGAGGGCCTGCTCCACAATGGAGTTGCCCGCCATGGAAAACGAATTGCCGTTGGTGAGGTAGAGCGTCCCGTCCGGCTCGGCCAGCGCCAGCTTGTCCAGGGTCTGCCCACCGGCCAGATTGCGCAGGTGGGTCAGCCGATTCTCCCGATCGGGCAGGTTGGCGCAGGTCTCGGCCGCCAGGTTCAGGTTATAAAAATCCTCTTCGACCCGGCTGGTCACCGTGAGAACGGCGTTCTTCGCATTTTCCAGGAGATACTGGTCGGTATCCGAGCGCATCAGGTGGAGTACACGCAGCGTATAGGCCGTAGCACATCCGATCACGGCCAGACAGACCAGCACCAGCGCGGCAGCGGTCCAGGTCCGGGATTTGTCGGAAATATCCTTCATATACAGCCTCCTGATCCATAGGATGAGGTGGTTTTTTTGCACCGCAAAGTGGTTACATATGCATTTTATTTTATCACAGGAAGATAGGCGGCCGCAACCGTGTATTTTCCGGTCGAAGGAGCGGCCTTTTGGACAAAATGACCCGGGCAGGTTGCTTTTTATATGGAGAGCGGATATAATTTGAAATAAGTGGAACTTTCCCTGCTGAAATGCGTCTGATGATTGGAAACATCCCAACGTCATTTTCCGGAGGTGTATGGAATGAAAGGAACAAGATGGCTCTCCGCAGCCCTGGCCCTGACCATGACGGTGAGTCTGAGCGCAGCGCCCGCGGCGGCGGCGACCTTTACCGATCTGAACGGCCACTGGGCCAAGGCCGATGTGGAATATCTCTCCTCCCTGGGGCTGGTCAGCGGATATAACGACGGGACCTTCAAGCCCGACGCCGCCATGAGCGCGGTGGAGGCCCTGCTCTTCTGTGCCCGGGTGACCGGCGTCGACAGCGCCACCAAGACCAAGATCGCCCAGGCCTGGGAGGATACCCTGAAGGAGATCGTGCCCGCCGATATGCTCACCTGGGCGGCCCCCGATCTGGCGGTGTGCCTGGAGACCGGGATCATTACGAGCGCCGAGCTCAAGGCCCTGGCCAACGGGAGCGGGCTGCTCAACGCCATCCACCGGGAGAAGGTGGCCCTCTACCTGGCCCGGGCCATGCAGATCGACGGCGCGGCCGAGAGCCTGACCGAGTACGAGCTGACCTTTGCCGACCAGGACAGTATCTCCCGGGACCTGCGGCCCTATGTGTATCTCCTCACCGACTACGGCATCCTCAAGGGGGACGAGCTCAACCGCTTCCTCCCCAAGAGCAGCGTGAACCGTGCCTCGATGACCTCTCTGATGCGCCGTGCCATGGACTTTATGAAGGAGAAGGGCATCACGGTGGAGCTGGCCGACTACACCACCTATGACTGGGTGGGCGGCACCATCACCTCCACCTCGGTGAGCAGCGGCGGGACCACCGTCCTCACCATCCAGAGCCCCCTGAGCGGCGCGCGCACCCTCACCCTCCCCGCCGGGGTCACCATCTATGAGAACAATATGAAGTCCACCGGCGGCGCCCTGAAAAACGGCTCCTATGCCCGGGTGAAGCTCAACAGCAGCGGCACCCCCACCGCCGTTTGGGTCAGCGGCGCGCTGGAGACGCTGTCGGGCAGCGTGTCGGATATGGAGGGACATACCGTCACCGTGCAGACCGGCAGCGGCGTGCGCGATTTCCGGGCCGACCGCTTTACCGAAGTGCAGGTGGGCAACGGCACCGGCGGCGTGGAGCTGCTGGACGACGGGGCGGGCTATGCCCGGGCCGAGTGCATGGTGGATGCCCAGGGCCATCTGGCCGCCCTGCGCCTCACCGGCGGCACCCGGCAGGAAAATGGCCTGCTCTCCGAGGTGAAGAGCAACAGCGACGGGTCCTACACGGTACAGGTCACCAGCATGAGCGGGGTGAAGACCCGCTATACCGTGCCCTCCGGAGCGGGGGTCACCATTAACGGCGCGGTGGGCAAACTGAGCACCGGACATGTGGGAGACTATGTGACCCTGCGGGTCTCCAACGACGAGGTTTCCACCGTCTCCGCCCTGAATGTGGATACCGCCTCCGACTATGTACAGGGCTCCATCCGCAGCGTGAGCTACTCCCAGACCCCCGGCAAGCTCACCATCAACGAGTTCAAGAGCGGGAAGAGCGTGACCTACACGGTGGCCAGCGGCGCGGTCATCACCTATGACGGCAAGGCCACCACCCTCTCCAAGCTGGAGAAGAACGCCTATGTGACCCTGCGCCTCTCGGGCACCGAGGCCGCCGAGGTCCTGGCCTATCCCGGCTCCTCCACCGAGGAGGGCGTCATCACGTCCATCACCTACGGCTCTCCCATGGTGATGGAGGTCACCCGCGCCGACGGACAGGTCCTCACCTTTGACATCGACCTGACCGATCCCCCGGAGGTCTACCGCAACGACGCGCGCAGCTCCATCGACCGGCTGAAAAACGGCGACTCGGTGGTGGTCACCGTGCGCTACCAGGAGGTCAGCTCCATCGACGCCACGCCCCAGAGCGCCAACGCCAGCGGCATCATCCAGAAGGTGACCATGGACACCAGCGGCACCCTCATCGAGGTGGCCCTCTCCAATGGGGGGACCGCCTCCTACCGGGTGAGCGCCGGGGTGTCGGTGACCCAGGACGGCAAGGCCGTGTCCATCGACTCCCTCAAGCCGGGCTATCAGATCGCCATGGTGCTGGACGGGGACCAGATCCTCTCCATCGAGGTGGACAAGAGCGCCGTCTCCTCCAACCAGATCGACGGCACCGTGCTCTATGTGAACAGCACCAGCGAGGAGATGCTCATTCAGCGGCGGGGCGAGGACCAGAGTGTTATCACCGTGGATGTCTCCGATGCCCAGCTCCTCTCCGTGACGGGGGGAGAGCTCTCCCTGCGGCAGTTCGAGACCAACCAGAACGTGACCATTTACGGCTCCTATGACGGCCTGACCTTCCGGGCCACGCTGGTCATCCGGACCTAAAACACAGCTTGCATGGCGGCCCGCGGGCTTACAGCCCCCGCGGGCCGCGTCTTTTCCCCAGGTGCGCCTTGACTTTTGGGGAAGAAGTGAATAAAATGAAGAGAACCGACACCAAACTGACAAAAAAGGATTGAGAAAAAATATGGCACAGGACAAAAAGCAGGTGGAGCAGATCACCGATATGGAGGTGGACTTCGCCAAGTGGTTCACCGACGTGTGCAAGAAGGCGGAGCTCATCGACTACTCCTCCATCAAGGGTATGTTCATCCTCCGGCCCTACGGCTACGCCATCTGGGAGAACTTTCAGAAGATCCTGGACGAGAAGTTCAAGGAGACCGGACATGAGAACGTGTATCTCCCCATGCTGATCCCCGAGAGCCTGCTCCAGAAGGAGAAGGACCACGTGGAGGGCTTTGCCCCTGAGTGCGCCTGGGTGACCTACGGCGGCTCGGAGAAGCTGGAGGAGCGCTACTGCATCCGGCCCACCTCGGAGACCCTGTTCTGCGAGCACTATGCCAACATCATCCACTCCCACCGGGACCTGCCCAAGCTCTACAACCAGTGGTGCTCCGTCCTGCGCTGGGAGAAGACCTCCCGCCCCTTCCTGCGCCACCGGGAGTTCCTGTGGCAGGAGGGCCACACCATGCACGCCACCGCCGAGGAGGCCATCGCCGAGACCGAGCGCATGTTCAACATCTACGCCGACTTCTGCGAGAACTACCTGGCCATGCCCGTGGTGAAGGGCCGCAAGACCGACAAGGAGAAGTTCTCCGGCGCTGAGGCCACCTACACCGTGGAGTGCATGATGCACGACAAGAAGGCCCTTCAGGCCGGTACCTCCCACTACTTCGGGGACGGCTTTGCCACCGCCTTTGACATCACCTTCACCGGCAAGGACAACAAGCCCCACCATCCCTTCCAGACCTCCTGGGGCGTGTCCACCCGCCTGATCGGCGGCGTCATCATGACCCACGGCGACAACAACGGTCTGGTCCTGCCCCCCCGCATCGCCCCCACCCAGGTCATCATCATCCCCGTGGCCCAGCACAAGGAGGGTGTTCTGGAGGCCAACGAGGCCGTCATGAACCGCCTGAAGGCCGCCGGCATCCGGGTGAAGATGGACGCCTCCGAGCAGTCCGCCGGCTGGAAGTTTGCCGAGTACGAGATGAAGGGCGTGCCCCTGCGCCTGGAGATGGGCCCCAAGGACATGGAGAAGAACCAGTGCGTGCTGGCCCGCCGGGACAACGGCGAGAAGAGCTTTGTGTCCCTGGACAACATCGAGGAGACCGTCAAGACCATGCTGGACGCGGTGCAGCAGGGTCTCTTCGACAAGGCCAAGAAGAACCTGGAGGACAACACCTACGCCTGCTCTTCCCTGGAGGAGGTCAAGGAGAAGATGGCCAGCCAGGGCGGCTTCGCCAAGACCATGTGGTGCGGCGATCTGGAGTGCGAGCTCAAGATGAAGGAAGAGGCCGGCGTCTCCTCCCGCTGCATCCCCCTGGAGCAGGAGCACCTGGGCGATGTGTGCCCCATCTGCGGCAAGCCCGCCAAGCACATGGTGTACTGGGGCGTGGCGTACTAAATACAAAACGGTAAGCGAGATATGGAACGAGGGCCGTCCCACCGGGACGGCCCTCGTTTGCTGTATGGAGAGCGGGGGTTCCTGTCAGCCGAAATCATGCCGGTCGCCGCCGTGACTGCCGATGGACTCCAGTGTGGTGACGATGGCCTCGATCCTGTGGAAGCAAGCCGGATCGGAGAGCGTATCGTCCCGAAGAATGGCGCGGATCTCCTCCAGGGCGCGGTAGCAGACCGATTCCACCAGCGTCTGTGCGTCCAGCTTCAGCTCGGGAAAGCGCACCTCGATTCGCTCTTGTGCCAGTGCGTGGATCAGGATCTCTTTGTATAAATCCAATGAAATCACCTCATGCTTAGAATATCTGGTTTTCAGATAAAAAGCAATATCTGAAAATCAGATATTCTAAGATGGCGTGGGTGATTTTATTATGAGAATAGAACCACTGCGCTATGAGCGCATCCGAAATCTGAGGATCGACCGGGATCTGACGCAGCAGGAGATTGCGGAGGTGCTCCACATCAAACAGAATACCTATTCCCAGTATGAGACGGGTACCCTGAACTATCCGCTGGAAGTGGTAGCTGCACTGGCTCAGTTTTACGGAACCAGCGTGGACTATCTCCTGGGGCTGACCGACGAGCAAAGGCCTTACCCCCGCCGGAAGAGCTAAGGAGAGATGGGAGCTGTGGCGTATGCACGTATACGAGATCTGAGAGAAGATAAAGACCTATCCCAGAGAGAGCTGGCTGAGATCCTCAATTGTAGTCAGCGCATTTACAGCAACTATGAGCGTGGGGATGTGGATATCCCCACGGAGATTTTGCAGAAGCTGGCCCAGTTCCACAAGACCAGCGTGGACTATCTCCTGGGGCTGACCGACGAGCAAAGGCCTTACCCTCGCCGGAGGGAGTAGCGGGAGAAAAATTCCGTGTTGCATTTCCGGAAAAATGGGGTTATAATGACCTCAACCTGTTAAAGTGAGGAAGTAACCATGAGACAGCAGCCCCTCACAACTGCATCCTATTTTGTTTCCTTTGGCTGGGCCCGATTTATGGGCGCCGGCTTTTTTGGCATGGGGAAATAAGAGGGATGAGATGAGTGGGGGACCTGCCGAAGGTCTATTCTTTGCCGCAATTTGTGGGCGCTCATTGAGTTCATCAATGAGCGCCTTTTGTTATGTAAAGCACAGGTGTACGGGCCGGAAGGACCCGGATATAGAAAGGATGGAAATACTATGGTAGTCGTAATGAAACCCGGCACGCAGCAGCAGGAGATCCAGGCCCTGGCCCACAGCTTTGAGGAGATGGGCCTCCAGGTGGGCATCACCAACGGCGTGGGATGCAGCATCCTGGGCCTGGTGGGCGACACCACCGCCGTGGACATGGACAAGATCTCCATCAATCCCCACGTGGAGCGGGTCATGCGGGTGCAGGAGCCCTATAAGAAAGCCAACCGGAAGTTCCATCCCGAGGACAGCGTGGTGGACGTGCAGGGCGTGAAGATCGGCGGGGGCCACTTCGCCGTCATCGCCGGGCCCTGCTCGGTGGAGAGCGCCGAGCAGGTCACCTCCATCGCCCGGGACGTGAAGGCCTCCGGCGCGGCCATGCTCCGGGGCGGCGCCTTCAAGCCCCGCACCTCCCCCTACTCCTTCCAGGGCATGGGGGAGAGCGGCCTGGACCTCCTGCTGGAGGCCAAGGCGGCCACCGGACTGCCCATCGTCTCTGAGATCATGGCCCCCCGGTATGCCGAGCTCTTCGAGGAGAAGGTGGACCTGGTGCAGATCGGCGCCCGGAACATGCAGAACTTCGACCTGCTCAAGGAGGTGGGCAAGCTCTCCAAGCCCGTCCTCCTGAAGCGGGGCCTGGCCAACACCTACGAGGAGTGGATCATGTCCGCCGAGTACATCATGGCCGCCGGCAATGAGAACGTCATCCTCTGCGAGCGGGGCGTGCGTACCTTTGAGACCTACACCCGCAACACCCTGGACCTCTCCGCCATCCCCGCCATCCGGCAGATGAGCCACCTGCCCATCATCGTGGACCCCTCCCATGCGGCGGGCATGTACTGGATGGTGGAGCCCCTGGCCCTGGCCGCCACCGCCATTGGGGCCGACGGCCTCATCGTGGAGGTCCACAACGATCCCGCCCACGCCAAGTGCGACGGACAGCAGTCCCTCACCCCCGAGAAGTTCGACACCCTCATGAAGAAGGTGGAGAGCCTGCGCGCCTGGCGTGAGGGCCAGAACTGAGAGAGGAGCGGCCATGAAAACACTGAGGGTAGACCTGCCCGGACGGGCCTATGACATCCACATCGAACGGGGCGCCCTGGACCGGGCGGGCGAGCTGTGCCGCGGCGTGCTCCCCCGGTGTACCCGCCTCTTTGTGGTGACCGACTCCAATGTGGCCCCCCTCCACCTGGGACGGGTGGTGAAGAGCCTGGAGGAGGCCGGCTTTGAGACGGCCTGCCAGGAGATCCCCGCCGGGGAGAGCAGCAAGTCCCCCGCCATGCTCACCGAGCTCTGGGAGAACATGATGGACTTCGGCCTCACCCGCACCGACGCGGTTGTGGCCCTGGGCGGCGGCGTGGTAGGCGATCTGGCGGGCTTTGCGGCCGCCACCATCCTGCGGGGGGTGGACTTCATCCAGATCCCCACCACCCTGCTGGCCCAGGTGGACTCCTCCGTGGGGGGCAAGGTGGCGGTGGACCTGCGGGCCGGGAAGAACCTGGCCGGGGCCTTCTGGCAGCCCAAGCTGGTCCTCATGGACCCGGAGGTGCTGGAGACCCTCCCCGACGGCGTGTTCGCCGACGGCATGGCGGAGGTCATCAAGTACGGCTGCATTCAGGACGCTGTCTTCTTCGATTTCCTGGCCCAGCGGCCCAGCCGGGGGGAAATCATGGCAGAGATCGAACACGTCCTGTATACCTGCTGTGATTTAAAACGCAGCGTTGTGGTGGAGGACGAGCGGGACGTGGGCGCCCGGCTGGTCCTCAACTTCGGGCACACTCTGGGCCACGCCTACGAGCTGGCGGGGAACTACACCCGCTGGACCCACGGTCAGGCGGTGGCCGCCGGGATGGTGCGGGCCGCCGCCCTGGGCGAGAAGCTGGGAATCACCCCCGCCGGGACGGGGGAGCGCATCGCCGCTCTGCTGAAGGCCTTCGCCCTGCCCACCGCCATCCCCTGCACGGCGGAGGAGTATGCCGCCGCTGTGGGGCTGGACAAGAAGGGAAGCGGGGGAGACATCCAGGTCCTCCTGCTGGAGGAGATGGGGAAGGCGGTCCCCCACCGGATGACCAAGGCCGCCCTGCTGGAGGAACTGAAATGAACGTGACCATTACCCCCAAGAAGCTGGCGGGGGCCATCACCCCGCCCCCGTCCAAGTCCCAGGCCCACCGGCTCATCATCGCCGCCGCCCTGTCCGACGGGTTCTGCCATCTGTCCAACGTGTCCCTCTCGGAGGACATCCAGGCCACCCTGCGGTGCATGCGCACCCTGGACGCCGACGCCTCGGCCGACGGCACCGTCATCCGGGGCGCCGACCTGGTGGACGGCCACGAGGACCCCGCCCCCACCGTCATGGACTGCGGGGAGAGCGGCTCCACCCTCCGCTTCCTCATCCCGGTGGCTCTCGCCCTCAAGGGGAAGGGGAGCTTCACCGGGCATGGCCGCCTCATGGAGCGGCCCCAGGAGCCCTATTTTGAGCTCTTCCGGGAGAAGGGGATCGCCTGGAGCTTGGAGGAGAGCGTGCTCACGGTAGAGGGACGCCTTACCCCGGGTATCTACGCCATCCGGGGGGACGTGTCCTCCCAGTTCATCACGGGTCTGCTCTACGCCCTCCCCCTCCTGGACGGGGACAGTGAGATCCATCTCACCACCGAGCTGGAGAGTCGGGGCTATGTGGACATGACCCTGGACGCCCTGGAGCGGTTCGGCGTGGAGGTAGAATATGACGGGGCGCGGACCTTCCGGGTCAAGGGGAACCAGATCTACCGCCATCAGGACCTGACCATCGAGGGGGACTGGTCCAACGCCGCCTTCTGGTTTGCCGCCGCCGGGATGGGGTGCGAGCTGGACATCCAGGGGCTCAATCCCCTCTCCTGTCAGGGGGATATGCGTATCGCCGCCCACTATGCCGCCCTGTGCGGGGAGGAGCTGGTCCGGGAGGCGGGGGAGACGCCCGCCGCCCGGGAGGGCCGCCGGACGGTGGAGCTGGACATGAGCCAGTGCCCCGACCTGGTGCCCCCGGTGGCCGCCCTGGCCGCCCTCACCCCCGGGTGCGACACCCATCTGGTGAATGCCGCCCGCCTGCGCATCAAGGAGAGCGACCGCCTGGCCACGGTGACCGATGTACTCAATGCCCTGGGCGCCCAGGTGGAGGAGTACCCTGATTCTCTCATCATCCACGGCCGGGCGTCCCTGGCCGGAGGGGTCACCGTGTCGGGCCACAATGACCACCGCATCGCCATGATGGCCGCCATCGCCGCCATCCGGTGCGAGGCCCCCGTGACCATCACCGGAGCGGAGTGCGTGAAGAAGTCCTACCCCAACTTCTGGGAGGAGTATGCGCGGCTGGGCGGAGCCATCCGCCGGGAGGAGGAAGCGGTATGAGATACACCATCTTCGGCGAGTCCCACGGCCCGGCCATCGGCGTGACCCTGGAGGGGGTGCCCGCCGGGCTGGCCCTGGACTGGGACTTCATCCGCGCCGAGCTCAAACGCCGTGCGCCCGGGCAGGACGACACCTCCACCCCCCGGCGGGAGGCCGACGAGGTGGAGATCCTCTCCGGCGTCTTTGAGGGCCGGACCACCGGCACTCCGCTGTGCGCCGTCATCCGCAACACCGACACCCGGAGCCGGGATTACAGCAAGCTCCGGGACATGCCCCGGCCGGGGCACGCCGACTACACCGGACAGCTCCGCTACGGGGGATACAACGACTACCGGGGCGGGGGACATTTCTCCGGACGGCTCACCGCGCCCCTGGTCTTTGCCGGGGCGGTGGCCAAGCTGGCCCTGGGGGAGCGGGGAGTCACGGTGACCGCCCGGGTCTCCAACATCGGCGGCATATCCGAGCCCACGCCCGAGCAGGCCCGGGCACGTATCCTGGAGGCCAAGCGTGAGGGCGACTCGGTGGGGGGCTGTGTCCGCTGCACTGTGGAGGGCATGCCCGCCGGACGGGGCGCCCCTGACTTCGGGTGCAATGTGGAGGGGATCTTTTCCCAGTACCTCTTTGCCATCCCCGCGGTGAAGGGGATCGCCTTCGGGGCCGGATTCGGCTTTGCCGCCATGCAGGGGAGCGAGGCCAACGACCCCTTCTGTCTGGAGGGGGGCGCGGTGCGCACCGCCACCAACCACACCGGCGGCGTCAACGGCGGCATCACCAACGGGATGCCGGTGGAGTTTGAGGTGGTCTTCCGCCCCACACCCTCCATTTCCAAACCCCAGCGGACCGTGAGTCTGAGCGCCATGGAGGAGCGGGAGCTGGTGGTGGAGGGCCGTCACGACCCCTGCGTGGTGCTGCGGGCCGTGCCCGTGGTGGAGGCCGCCGCCGCCCTGGCCGCCTGCCAGGTGCTGGGACTGGACTAGAGAGAGGAGCACGTGAGGATGAACGATCTGGAACAATACCGCCAGGAGATCGACGCCATCGACGGGGAGCTGGTACAGCTCTTCCTCCGCCGGATGGAGGTCACCGGCAAGGTGGGGGAGTGGAAGCAGAAGAACGGGGTGCCCGTACTGGACGCCGCCCGGGAGCGGCGGGTCATCGCCGCCAAGACCGCCCTCACCGACGACCCGGTGCGCCGGGCCGATCTGGCCGAGCTCTATGAGACCATCATGGCCATCTCCCGCCGCCAGCAGCGCAAGCTGGTGCGGGAGGGGACCGAGGACCCGGGCTACGCGGCCTATGCCGAGGCCCTGGCCAACGCCCGCACGCCGGTGGCCTCCCCCCGGGTGGTCTACCAGGGGGAGCCGGGCTGTTACAGCGAGGAGGCCGCGGTGGGCTTCTTCGGCGAGGGCGTGGAGAGCCGGGGCTGTCCCTGGTTCTCCGACGTGTTCGCCGCCCTGGAGCGGGGAGAGGCCGACTACGCCGTCCTCCCCATTGAGAACAGCTCCACCGGCTCCATCCGGCAGGTCTACGACCTGCTGGCCCAGTACCGCTACTATGTGGTGGGAGAGTATGACGTAAAGGTGGAGCACTGCCTCATGGCCCTGCCCGGCGTGGGGCTGGAGGACATCCGCACGGTCTACTCCCACGAGCAGGGCCTCATGCAGAGCGAGCGCTTCCTGGACACCCACCGGGACTGGCGGCGGGTCCCCACCCTGGACACCGCCGGATCGGCCAAACAGGTGGCCGAGAGCGGGGAGCGCACCGCCGCCGCCATCTGCTCCCGCCGGGCGGCCCGGCTCTACGGCCTGAACATCCTGGTGGAGGGCACCAACCACAATTCCCTCAACCACACCCGCTTCGTGGTGGTCTCCCCGGTCATGGAGATGCGCCCCGGGCGCAACAAGATCAGCGCCCTCTTCCACCTGCCCCACCAGAGCGGCTCCCTCCACGAGATCCTCACCCTCTTCGCGGTGCAGGGGCTCAACCTCCTGAAGATCGAGTCCCGGCCCATCCCGGGGCGGAGCTGGGAGTACCTCTTCTTCCTGGAGTTCTCGGGTGATCTGCTCTCCCCCGCCATGGACGGGGTGCTCCATGAGCTCTCCCAGCTCTCGGGCGAGATGCGGGTACTGGGCAATTTCCAGGCCTATGAGGGGGGAGCGGAATGAGGGGAAATCTCATTCTCATCGGCATGATGGGCTGCGGCAAGTCCACCGTGGGGGGGCTTCTGGCCCGCCGCCTGGGGTGGGAGCTGGCCGACACTGATTCCCTCATCGAGGCCCGGGAGGGCTGCTCCATCCCCGCACTCTTCGCGCAGCGGGGGGAGGGGTATTTCCGGGACTGTGAGCGGCAGGTGTCTGAGGAGCTCTCCCGCCGGACGGGACTGGTCATCGCCTGCGGCGGCGGCCTCCCCCTGCGGGAGGACTGCATCGGTCCCCTCCGGGAGAGCGGAACGATCATCTTCCTCCACCGTCCCCCCGAGGAGATCTACGACAAGGTATCCATGGCCGGCCGGCCCCTGGGACAGCAGGGGCGGGAGGCCTTTCTGGCGCGCTACGCACAGCGGGAGCCGGTCTATCAGGCCTGCGCCCACCACCAGGTGGAGGTACAGGCCACCCCGGAGGAGACGGCGGCGCGCATTCTGGAGGTGCTCACATGAAATTTCTCATCATCAACGGACCCAACCTGAACCTGCTGGGCAAGCGGGAGCCGGGCATCTATGGGGAGAACAGCTATGAGAGCCTGTGCCGGCGGCTGGAGGAATTTGCCGCCGCCCACGGCTCCACCGCCGTGTGCTTCCAGTCCAACCACGAGGGGGCCATCATCGACGCCATCCAGGCCGCCGACGGGGTCTATGACGCCATCGTGATGAACCCGGGGGCCTTCACCCACTACTCCATCGCCATCCTGGACGCCCTCAAGGCGGTGAGCGTGCCCTGTGTGGAGGTCCATATCTCCAACATCCACCAGCGGGAGGAGTTCCGGCACAAGAGTGTCACCGCCCCCGCCTGTGTGGGCCAGATCTGCGGCCTGGGCCTCTATGGCTACGAGGCCGCCCTGTCCTACTTTCTCTCGAGAGAGAAAGTAGGCAAAGAGAGCTTTCAATAAAAGTCTGGCGTGGCTGGAGCAGAAGAGCGCCCAAGCCATTTTCAAGAAAGGAGACGCAGCCATGGAAGTCACGCTGCACAATACGACTCAAAAACTCTGTGTCATCGGGGACCCGGTGCTCCATTCCAAGTCCCCCCTGATCCAGAACACCATGCTGCGTGCCCTGGGACTGGACTATATCTATCTCTGCCAGCCGGTCCCCCGGGGCAGGGCAGGGGAGTGGCTCAAATGTGCCGCCTTCGCGGGCTACGCGGGCTTCAACGCCACCATGCCCCACAAGGAGGAGCTCCTTCCCCTCATGGACGAGCTGGACGAGGACGCCCGGATGTACGGCGCCGTGAACACCGTGTGTATCCGGGATGGGAAGTACTATGGCTTCAACACCGACGGCAAGGGCTTTCTGGCCTCCCTCCGCCACGCGGGGGTGAACACGGCCGGACAGCGGGTGCTGGTGCTGGGGGCGGGAGGCGCCGCCAAGGCGGTGGCCCCCAAGCTCTGCCAGGAGGGAGCGGCCCGGGCCGTCTATGTGGCCAACCGCACGGCGGAGAAGGCCCGGGCCCTGTGCGCCCCCTGGGGGGAGCGGATGATCCCCGCGGATTTCCGCCCGGAGACCCTGGCCGAGCTGGCCGCCCAGTGCTCCCTGGTGGTCAACTGCACCAATCTGGGCATGGAGGGGACGACGGGACAGTTTGCCGACTTCTCCTTCCTGGACGCCCTGCCAGCCGGAGCGGCGGTGTGCGACCTTATCTATGCCCCCGCCGAGACCGAGCTTCTCCGGCAGGCGCGGATGCGGGGCTTCACAGCCCTCAACGGCCTGGGCATGCTCATCTGGCAGGCGGTCTTCGCCCTGGAGCACTTCACCCGTACCTCCATCGACGGGGCGGCCATGCTCCCCCTGGTGGAGGAGGCGCTGAAGGCACAGAGCAGGTGATCCCGATGGAACAGGGACGGAATGGAAGGGCGGTTCCGTCCCTTTTGCGAAGCTGCACAAAGGAAAGGGGCGGGATGCGCCCCGGAATCGGCGAAAAGCGGACGAAAAAAATCAAAAAACCTCTTGACTTCCGGCACAGTATCCAGTACAATAATAGGGCGCCTGTGAAAAGGCGCACTGCGATGATGCGGGAGATTGCGGCGTGAGCCGGTAACTTCCGCGGAGTATGTCCGAGCGAATCGGGCGGCTGAGAAGGTTCCGTACACGGCGTATATCGCTGTGCAGGGACGAAACCGGCTGCTGTTGCGCCGGTTTTCTTCGTGTCACAGAATGATACGCACGGAAACGTGTACAGAAGATTCTCACCGTACGAAGCGTGCACGGAATACAGAACGTCACTTCGTATGTTTAAGGAGGAAAAACACCATGGCAGCTCAGAAAGAAATGATCCGCATCCGCCTGAAGGCCTACGACCATCAGCTCATCGACCAGAGCGCTGAGAAGATCGTGGAGACCGCCAAGCGCACCGGCGCTTCCGTGTCCGGCCCCATCCCCCTGCCCACCAAGAAAGAGGTCGTGACCATCCTGCGCGCCGTCCACAAGTACAAGGACAGCCGTGAGCAGTTCGAGCGCCGCACCCACAAGCGCCTCATCGACATCCTGAAGCCCTCTCCCAAGACCGTTGAGGCTCTGATGTCCCTAGAGCTCCCCGCCGGCGTCGAGATCGAGATCAAGCTGTAAGCAAAGCAGCAAACCTCAAACCGGCAACCAAATGTGTTGAACCCGCTGTCCATCGCGTTTTTGAGATGGACGGGTCAAGTTGGCCGAGCAATGAGAGTCCAATGCTCAACTCGCCCAACCAATAACCTTATAAGGAGGAAAAAACATGGAAAAGGCCATCATCGGTAAGAAGGTCGGCATGACGCAGATCTTCGACGCCGAAGGCAAGGTCATCCCGGTCACCGTCATCGAGGCGGGCCCCTGCACCGTCGTGCAGAAGAAGACCGAGGAGAAGGACGGCTACACTGCTGTTCAGCTCGGCTACGAGGACGTGGCGGAGCGCAAGCTCACCAAGCCCGAGCTGGGTCACATCAAGAAGGCTGGCGTCGCCCCCAAGAAGGTCCTGAAGGAGTTCAAGCTCGACAAGGCCGCTGAGATGAACGTGGGCGATGAGGTGAAGGTCGACGTGTTCGCCGAGGGCGACCGCGTGGATGTCACCGGCATCAGCAAAGGTAAGGGCTACGCCGGCGTGATCAAGCGCCACGGCGCCCATCGTCTGAAGGAAACCCACGGTACCGGCCCTGTGCACCGTCACGCCGGCTCCATGGGCCCCGCCACCGATCCTTCCCGTATCTTCAAGGGCAAGATCGGCGCCGGCCACATGGGCTGCGAGCAGGTCACCGTGATGAACCTGGATGTCATCAAGGTCGACTCCGAGCTGGGCATCATCGCGGTCCGCGGCGCCATCCCCGGCCCCAAGGGCGGCGTTGTGTACCTGCGTAACAGCGTCATCAACGTCAAGGAGAAGGGCGCTGCTGCTGGCATCAGCAACAACCCGCAGAAGGCTTCCGCCCGCGTCAATCCCCAGAAGGCGTCTGCGCGTAACCGCTAAGAAAGGAGAGAAACCAAATGCCTAAGGCAACTGTTGTTAACATGACCGGCACGAAGGTCGGCGAAGTGGAGCTCTCCGACGCCATCTTCGGAATCGAGCCCAACGAGGTCGTTGTCCACGAGGTCGTCAAGAACCACCTGGCCAACTGCCGTCAGGGCACCCAGTCCGCTCTGACCCGCGCCGAGGTCTCCGGCGGCGGCATCAAGCCCTGGCGTCAGAAGGGCACCGGCCGCGCCCGTCAGGGCTCTACCCGTGCTCCCCAGTGGACCCACGGCGGTATCGTCTTCGCTCCCAAGCCCCGCGATTACAGCTATGCGCTGAACAAGAAGGTTAAGCGTCTGGCTCTGAAGTCCGTCCTCTCCGCCAAGGCCGCTGAGGGCAACGTCATCGTGGTCGACGGCCTGGAGCTGGGCGAGATCAAGACCAAGGCCATGGTCAACTTCCTGAACGCCGTTGAGGCGGGCAAGAAGTCCGTGGTCGTGACCAACGAGGTCAACGAGAACGTGGTCAAGTCCGCCCGGAACATCCCCGGCGTGACCACCACCACCGCTAAGATCCTGAGCGTTTACGACATCGTGAACGCCGACAAGTTCATTGTCGACAAGGCCGCCCTGGCCGTCATCGAGGAGGTGTTCGCGTAATGGCTACCGTCGCTTATGATATCATCAAGCGTCCCATCATCACTGAGAAGTCCGCTTCTCTGTTCGAGATGAAGAAGTACACCTTTGAGGTGGCCAAGGACGCCAACAAGATCGAGATCGCCAAGGCTGTGGAGGAGATCTTCGGCGTGAAGGTCGCCAAGGTCAACACCATCAACATGGATGGTAAGGCCAAGCGCACCGGCCGCTTCCCCGCTGGCCGCCGTCCTTCCTATAAGAAGGCCATTGTCACCCTCACCGAGGACTCCAAGACCATCGAGTTCTTCGAGGGCATGGTGTAAGGAGGTAATGAAACATGGCTATTAAGACGTTCAAGCCCACTACCCCCTCCCGCCGTCACATGACTGTGTCCGCCTTCGAGGGGATCGACAAGAAGGCTAAGCCCGAGCGCAGCCTGACCGAGGTTCTGAAGAAGAACGCCGGCCGCAACAGCTACGGCCGCATCACCGTCCGTCATCGCGGCGGCGGCAACAAGAAGAAGTACCGCATCATCGACTTCAAGCGCGACAAGCAGGGCTCCGCTACCGTGCTGCGCCTGGAGTACGATCCCAACCGCTCCGCCAACATCGCCCTCATCCAGTATGAGGACGGCGAGAAGCGCTATATCCTGGCTACCGTCGGCATGAAGGCTGGCCACATCATCATGACCGGTCCCGACGCCGACATCCTGCCCGGCAACTGCCTGCCCATCGCCAACATCCCCCTGGGCACCCTGATCCACAACATCGAGCTGTATCCCGGCAAGGGCGGCCAGCTGGTCCGCGCCGCTGGTGAGTTCGCTCAGCTGATGGCCAAGGAGAACGGCATGGCTCAGGTCCGTCTGCCCTCCGGCGAGGTGCGCTATATCCGTCCCGAGTGCCTGGCCACCATCGGCCAGATCGGCAACATCGAGCACGAGAACATCCAGATCGGTAAGGCCGGCCGCAAGCGTCACATGGGCTGGCGTCCCACCGTTCGCGGTTCCGTCATGAACCCCAATGACCACCCCCACGGCGGCGGTGAGGGCAAGAGCCCCGTCGGCCGTCCCGGCCCTGTCACTCCTTGGGGCAAGCCTGCTCTGGGTTACAAGACCCGCAAGCTGAAGAACCGCACGGAGAAGTTCATCGTCAAGCACCGCAACGCGAAGTAAGGAGGCAGTAAAAGATGAGCAGAAGTATCAAGAAAGGCCCCTTTTGCGCCCCCGAGCTGCTGAAGCGGGTCGATGAAATGAACCAGACCGGCGAGAAGAAGGTCCTCAAGACCTGGAGCCGCGCCTCCACCATCTTCCCCGCCTTCGTGGGTCACACCTTCGCCGTCCATGACGGCCGCAAGCATGTGCCCGTCTACGTGACCGAGGACATGGTGGGTCACAAGCTGGGCGAGTTCGCCCCCACCCGTACCTTCAAGGGCCACGCTGGCAGCAAGACCGGTAAGTAAGGAGGAGAGAACATGGAAGCGAAAGCTGTTTTGAAGTATGCCCGCATCTCTCCCCGCAAGGTCCAGATCGTCTGCGATCTGATCCGCGGCAAGAGTGTGGCTGAGGCCACCGCCATCCTGATGGCCACCCCCAAGGCCGCCTCCGAGCTGATGCTCAAGGTGCTCAAGAGCGCCGCGGCCAACGCTGAGAACAATCACCAGATGGACCCTGAGAAGCTCTACGTGTCCACCACCTACGCCGCCCCCGGTCCCATCATCAAGCGGATCATGCCCCGTGCTCAGGGCCGTGCGTACCGGATCAACAAGCGCACTTCTCACATCACCATCGCGGTGAGCGAGCGCTAAGGGAGGAGGAACAAAATGGGACAGAAAGTCAATCCCCACGGCCTGCGCGTGGGTGTCATTAAGGATTGGGACTCCCGCTGGTACGCCCGCAACGAGAAGGTCGGCGACCTGCTGGTCGAGGACAAGAAGATCCGCGATTACCTGAAGAAGACCCTGTACGGCGCTGGTATCCCCAAGATCGAGATCGAGCGCGACAACGCCAAGGTCCGCATCTACCTGCACTGCGCCCGCCCCGGCGTGGTCATCGGTAAGGGCGGCGCCGACATCGAGCGCCTGCGCCTGACCCTCGAGAAGATGATCGGCAAGTCCGTTGCCCTGAACATCGTCGAGGTCAAGAACCCCGACATGAACGCTCAGCTGGTGGCCGAGAACATCGCTCAGCAGCTGGAGAAGCGCATCGGCTTCCGCCGTGCGATGAAGAACGCCATGGGCCGCGCGATGCGCATGGGCGCCCGCGGCATCAAGACCTGCTGCTCCGGCCGTCTGGGCGGCGCTGAGATCGCCCGCACCGAACACTATCACGATGGCACCATCCCCCTGCAGACCCTGCGCGCCGACATCGACTACGGCTTCGCTGAGGCTGCCACCACCTACGGCCGCATCGGCGTGAAGGTGTGGATCTACAAGGGCGAGGTGCTCACCCAGAGCCTGCGGACCACCCCCCGCACCCTGGACACCAAGAATTTCAAGGAGCGCTCTGACCGTCCCCGCCGCGATCGTCGCGACGGCGACCGCAAGGGCGGCTTCAACCGCCAGGGCGGTTTCAACCGCAACAACGGCGGCCGTCCCCAGGGCGGTTTCCGTCAGGGCGGCGCTCGTCCCGCCAACACTGCTAAGGAAGGAGGCTCCAACTAATGCTGCTGCCTAAGAGAGTGAAATACCGCCGCGTGCATCGCGGACGCATGAAGGGCAAGGCCCTCAAGGGCAACACCGTCACTTACGGTGATTGGGGCCTCCAGGCCACCGAGCCCTGCTGGATCACCAGCAACCAGATCGAGGCCGCCCGTGTGGCCATGACCCGTCACACCAAGCGTGGCGGTAAGGTCTGGATCAAGATCTTCCCCGACAAGCCCATTACCGAGAAGCCTGCCGAGACCCGCATGGGTTCCGGTAAGGGCTCTCCCGAGTACTGGGTGGCCGTGGTCAAGCCCGGCCGCGTGATGTTCGAGATCGCCGGCGTTTCCGAGGAAGTCGCCCGCGAGGCCCTGCGTCTTGCTTCTCACAAGCTGCCCGTCAAGTGCAAGATTGTGAAGAAGGAGACCGCCGAGACCGAGAATGGTGGTGAATAATGATGAAGGCAAATGAAGTCCGCAAGATGAACGCCGAGGAGCTCAACTCCAAGCTGGGCGACCTGAAGAAGGACCTGTTCCAGCTCCGTCTTCAGCATGCCACCAATCAGCTCGAGAATCCCGCCAAGATCGCCGAGGTCAAGAAGGATATTGCCCGAGTCAAGACCATCCTGCGCGAGCTGCAGCTCGCTGGCCGATAACAGTAAGAAGGAGGAAATAGATCATGGAAAACAGAACTTCTTCCCGTAAGACCAGAGTCGGCCTGGTGGTCTCTGACAAGATGGACAAGACCGTTGTGGTGGCCATCGCCGACCGTGTGGCCCATCCTCTCTACAAGAAGATCGTAAAGCGGACCTACAAGCTCAAGGCCCATGACGAGCAGAATTCCTGCGGCGTGGGCGACCGCGTCCGCGTTATGGAGACCCGCCCCCTGTCCAAGGACAAGCGTTGGCGCGTCGTTGAGATCATCGAGAAGGCGAAGTAAGGAGGTGCCGGAATGATTCAGCAGGAAAGCTATCTGAAGGTCGCCGACAACACCGGCGCCAAGGAGATCAAGACCATCCGCGTGCTGGGCGGTTCCAAGCGCAAGTACGGCAACATCGGCGACGTCGTTGTTGCTTCCGTGCGCAAGGCCCAGCCCGGCGGCACCGTGAAGAAGGGCGAGGTCGTCAAGGCCGTCATCGTCCGTTCCGTCAAGGGTGTCCGCCGCAGCGACGGCAGCTATGTCCGTTTTGACGACAACGCCGCCGTCCTCATCAAGGAGGACAAGAACCCCAAGGGTACCCGTATCTTTGGGCCCGTGGCCCGCGAGCTGCGCGACAAGGATTACATGAAGATCCTGTCCCTGGCTCCCGAAGTGCTGTAAGGGGGTAGGAGATAACATGAACAAGATGAGCATCAAGAAAGACGACCTGGTCGTCGTCCTGTCCGGCAAGGACAAGGGCAAGCAGGGCAAGATCCTCTCCGTCCTGCCCAAGGAGAGCAAGGTCATCGTGGAGGGCGTCAACGTCGCCACCCGTCACACCAAGCCCCGCAAGCAGGGCGAGCAGGGCGGCATCGTCAAGCGCGAGGCCCCCATCTACGCCTGCAAGGTGCAGAAGGTCTGCCCCAAGTGCAACAAGCCCACCCGCATCGGCCACAAGGTCGAGGGTGACAAGAAGGTCCGCATCTGCAAGAAGTGCGGCGCCGAGATCTAAGAGAGGAGGAGTCAACTATGGCTAACATGCCCAACCTGAAGAAGAAGTACCAGGAAGAAGTCGCTCCTGCTCTCATGCAGAAGTTCGGCTACAAGTCCGTCATGCAGATCCCCAAGCTGGACAAGATCGTGGTCAACTGCGGCTGCGGTGAGGCCCGCGACAACGCCAAGGTCCTCGAGGCCGTGGTGGGCGATCTGACCAAGATCACCGGCCAGAAGGCCATCGTGACCAAGGCCAAGAAGTCCGTCGCTAACTTCAAGCTGCGCGAGGGTATGCCCATCGGCGCCAAGGTCACCCTGCGCGGCGACCGTATGTGGGAGTTCGTGGACCGCCTGTTCAACGTGGCCCTGCCCCGCGTGCGTGACTTCCGCGGCATCAACGGCAACGCTTTCGATGGCCGCGGCAACTTTGCCCTGGGCATCAAGGAGCAGCTGATCTTCCCCGAGATCGAGTACGACAAGATCGACAAGATCCGCGGCATGGACATCGTGTTCTGCACCACCGCTCAGACTGATGAAGAGGCCAAGGAGCTGCTGACCCTGATCGGCGCGCCCTTCGCCCGCTAAGGAGGAGAACGTTAATGGCTAAGAAGTCTATGATCCTGAAGCAGCAGGCGGAGCCCAAGTTCTCCACCCGCCGCTACAACCGCTGCAAGATCTGCGGCCGCCCCCACGCCTACCTGCGTGACTACGGCATCTGCCGTATCTGCTTCCGCGAGCTGGCCTACAAGGGTCAGATCCCCGGCGTGAAGAAGGCCTCCTGGTAAACAACCGATCGTAACGCTAACGCCGCGCCCGACGTGTGAGAACACGTCTGGCGCTTGCGTTGCGTGACGGGAGGTTCGCCCGGAGTCCACCCCCGTGGGTCGAGCGCTGCTCCCCGCCGGTCTTCTGGGGCCGCCGCCCCTTCCTTACGGAGCGGTTTTCGACGTAAAATTCTCCGTTTAAGTGATAAACTGGCTGGATAGTGCAAGCGACGCTGTGAAATTTGAATAAGAGACCCCCGTTCTGGGACAGTGCCTAGGGCATTTCTCCAAAAGTGCGGATTTGGGACAATTTTTCCTTTTCACAGCGGGCTTTTCACTATATAATATCCCCTAGCAGACGGTTAAAAGGTCGGAGCCTTGCGAACTCCGATACCTTGCCGCCTTAACAGATCTTCTCACGGATCTGTAACTCTAAAAAGGAGGGTAAACTCATGCATATTACCGACCCCATTGCGGATATGCTGACCCGCATCCGCAACGCGAACAACGCAAAGCATGACACCGTGGACGTACCCGCGTCCAACATGAAGAAGTCCATCGCTCAGATCCTGCTGGATGAAGGCTACATCAAGAACTTCCAGCTGATCGACGACGGCACTCAGGGCGTTATCCGCATCACCCTGAAGTACGGCGCTGGTAAGGAGAAGGTCATCTCCGGTCTGCGCCGCGTGTCCAAGCCCGGCCTGCGCGTGTACGCTGGCGCTGATGAGCTGCCCCGCGTCATCCGTGGTCTGGGTATCGCTATCGTGTCCACTTCCAAGGGCGTCATGACCGATAAGGCTGCGCGTGCGGCCCACGTCGGCGGCGAGGTCCTTGCGTTCGTGTGGTAAGGGAGGGAGAGTAGAATATGTCTCGTATCGGAAGAAAGCCGATCTCCATCCCCGCCGGTGTGGACGTGAAGATCGATGGGAACGTCGTGACCGTTAAGGGCCCCAAGGGCACCCTGACCCGTGCGTTCCACCCCAATATGAACATCGCCCAGGAGGGTAACGAGATCCTCGTGACCCGTCCCAACGATGCCAAGGAGAACCGCAGCCTGCATGGCCTGACCCGCACCCTGATCCACAACATGGTCGTCGGCGTGACCGAGGGCTTCAAGAAGGAGCTGGACGTCAACGGCGTGGGCTACCGTGTTGCCATGGAAGGCAAGAAGCTGGTCATGAACCTGGGCTTCTCCCATCAGGTCTTTATGGAGGCTCCCGAGGGAATCACCATCGAGACCCCCAGCGCCAACAAGATCGTCGTCTCCGGCGCCAGCAAGGAGCAGGTCGGTCAGTTCGCCGCTGAAGTCAGAGAGAAAAGACCCCCCGAGCCTTACAAGGGCAAGGGTATCAAATACACTGACGAGGTCATCCGCCGCAAGGAAGGCAAGACCGGCGTCAAGAAGAAATAAGGAGGTGTGCCACTATGATCAATCGTCCCAATACCAAGGCGCAGCGGCTTAAGCGCCATAAGCGTGTCCGCTCTAAGATTTCCGGCACGCCCGAGCGTCCCCGTCTGAACGTGTTCCGCAGCGAGACCAACATCTATGCCCAGATCATCGACGATGTCAACGGCAAGACCCTGGTCTCCGCTTCTTCCCTGGAGAAGGGCTTTGAGGGCAAGGGCTCCAACTGTGAGGCTGCCAAGAAGGTCGGCCTGACTGTTGCTGAGCGCGCCAAGGCCGCCGGCATCAGCACTGTGGTCTTCGACCGCGGCGGCTACGTGTATCACGGCCGGGTGGCTGCTCTGGCCGAGGGTGCCCGCGAGGGCGGCCTCGAATTTTAAGGGGAGGAGATAACGAACATGGCTAGATTTGAAAGAGAACCCAGCGAGTTCACCGAGAAGCTCGTTTCTCTGAACCGCGTTTCCAAGACCGTCAAGGGCGGTCGCATCTTCAAGTTCGCCGCTCTCATGGTCGTGGGCGACGAGAAGGGCCGCGTGGGCTTCGGCCTGGGCAAGGCCGCTGAGGTGCCCGAGGCGATCCGCAAGGGCATTGAGGATGCCAAGAAGAACATGTGCACGGTGAGCCTGTCCGGCACCACCATTCCCCACGAGGTCATCGGCGAGTTCGGCGCCGGCCGCGTGCTCCTGAAGCCCGCTGCCCCCGGTACCGGTATCATCGCCGGCGGTCCCGTCCGCGCTGTCATGGAGGCCGCCGGCATCCACGACATCCGCGCCAAGTGCCTGCGCTCCAACAACCCGCAGAACGTGGTTTCCGCTACCTTCGAGGGCCTGAAGGCTCTTCGCAGCCCCGAGGAAGTGGCCCGCGTCCGCGGCAAGAGCGTCAGCGAGATCGTAGGTTAAGGAGGGCCGATCACAATGGCTAACATGAACATCAAGCTGGTCAAGAGCCTGAACGGCCGCATCGCCAAGCATAAGGCGACTGCCGAGGCTCTGGGTCTGCGTAAGATCGGCGACACCACCGTACAGCCCGACAATGTCGCTACCCGCGGCAAGATCGCTCAGATCGGTTACCTGCTCCAGGTCACCGAGGAAAAGTAAGGAGGTGCGCGATATGAAACTGCATGAACTTTCTCCCGCGCCCGGCTCTGTGAAGAAGGCTTTCCGCAAGGGCCGCGGCAAGGGTTCCGGTAACGGCACCACCGCCGGCCGTGGTCAGAAGGGCCAGTGGGCTCGCTCTGGCGGCGGCGTCCGCGTCGGCTTCGAAGGCGGCCAGATGCCTCTGACCCGCCGTCTGCCCAAGCGCGGCTTCAACAACATCTTTGCCGAGCGCCTGGAGGCCATCAACGTCTCCGCTCTCAACAAGTTTGAGGACGGCGCTACCGTCAATGTCTGCGACCTGCTGGAGAAGGGTATCCTCTCCAAGTGTGAGCACGGCGTCAAGATCCTGGGCAACGGGACTCTGACCAAGAAGCTCACCGTCCGTGCCTCCGCGTTCTCCGCTTCCGCGAAGGAGAAGATCGTCGCGGCGGGCGGAAAGTACGAGGTGATCTAAGTGATCGAAACCGTACGCAATGCCTGGAAGATCCCGGATCTGCGTAAGAAGCTCCTCTTTGTGATCTTCGCGCTGCTGGTCTTCCGCCTGGGCTCTGCCGTCCCCGTTCCCTTCGTGAACGGAGAGGTATTCGCCAATCAGATGAACGCCATGAGCGGCACCATCTTCGGTCTGCTGGGCGCGATGAATGGCACCGCCTTCTCCCAGGCGACTGTGTTCGCCCTGGGTGTGCAGCCCTATATCAACAGCTCCATTATTGTGCAGCTGCTGACCGTCGCCATCCCCGCTCTGGAGCGTCTCCAGAAGGAGGGCGGCGAGGAGGGCCGCAAGAAGATCGCCGCCATCACCCGGTATGTCACCGTGGCCATCGCGGTGCTGCAGGGCTTCGGCTACTACACCCTGATCAAGACGGCCGGCGCTTCCAGCGGCGTGAGCGTGCTGGACACCACCGGTGTTCCCGGCTGGTGGGCCGCCATCGTGATCATCGTGTCCTTCACCGCCGGTTCCGCCTTCATCATGTGGCTGGGTGAGCAGATCACCGAGTTTGGCATCGGCAACGGTATCTCGATCATCCTGTTTGCGGGCATCCTGTCCCGCGGCCCCTCCATGGTCCGTTATATGATCGTGGGTGTGCAGAACTGGGCCAACGGTGTCACCACCGAGGGAGCTTTCCGGCTCCATCCCGTGGGCATCGTGGCGATCCTGATCGGTATGCTGGCCATGGTGGTCTTCATCGTGTTCATCCAGAATGCCGAGCGCCGCATCCCGGTGCAGTACGCCAAGCGCGTGGTGGGCCGGAAGATGTACGGCGGCCAGTCCAGCCATCTGCCCCTGAAGGTGAACATGACCGGCGTTATGCCCATCATCTTCGCCCAGGCCATCGCCAGCCTGCCTGCCACCATCGGGGCCTTCGTCCCCTCTTCCCGCACCCCCGGCACCGGCTGGTATACCTTCCTGCAGATCTTTGATACCACGAGCGTGTTCTACATCGTGGTGTATTTCCTGCTGATCCTCGGCTTCAGCTACTTCTACTCCACCATGCAGTTCAACCCCGTGGAAGTGGCCAACAACCTGAAGAAGAACGGCGGCTTCGTGCCCGGCTTCCGGCCCGGCAAGCCCACCGCTGATTTCATTCAGAAGGTACTGGGGAAGATCACCTTCTTCGGCGCCATCTACCTGTCTGTGATCGCCATCGCCCCCATCGTGACTGGTGCGCTGGTGAACAACAGCTCTCTGGCCATCGGCGGCACCTCCGTCATCATCGTCGTGGGCGTCGCGCTGGAGACCACCAAGGCCATGGAGGCCCAGATGCTCATGCGGCATTACAAGGGCTTCCTGGAATAATCGAGGTGTATCGGATATGAAGCTGATTCTGTTGGGCGCCCCGGGCGCCGGTAAAGGCACCCAGGCTGAGATCATCAGCCAGAAGCTGGGCATTCCCACCATCTCCACCGGCAACATCCTGCGCGCTGCCGTGAAGAACGGCACGCCCGTGGGTCTGAAGGCCAAGGAGTATATGGAGGCCGGCAAGCTGGTTCCCGATGAGGTCATCATTGGCATCATCCAGGAGCGGCTGGCTGAGGCCGACTGCGCCAATGGCTACATCTTGGACGGCGTGCCCCGCACCATCGCCCAGGCCGAGGCCCTGGACAAGGCCGGTATCCACTTTGACGTGGTGCTCTCTCTGGAGATCGCCGACAGCGTCATCGAGGCCCGTATGACCGGCCGCCGGACCTGCCACGGCTGCGGCGCCACCTACCACATTGTGGCCGCGCCCCCCAAGACCGAGGGCGTGTGCGACAAGTGCGGCGGCGCGCTGGAGCAGCGGAAGGACGATCAGCCTGAGACGGTCAAGCACCGTCTGGAGGTCTATCATCAGGAGACCGAGCCTCTGAAGGATTACTATCAGGCCAAGGGCCTGCTCCAGAACGTTCCCGATCTGGGCGGCATCGAGGCCACCAACGAGGCCATTATGAAACTGTTGGGGAAGTGACTCGGATGGAAATGATTTCCCTCAAGTCCCCCCGTGAGATCGAGCGGATGCGCAGGGCCGGGCGGATTACCGCCCAGGCCCGCGCATTGGCCGGCACCCTGGTGCGGCCCGGCGTCACCACGCTGGAGATCGACACCGCGGTGCGCAAGTTCATCGAGAGCCAGGGCGCCAAGCCCTCTTTTCTGGGCTACGGCGGGTTTCCCGGTTCGGCCTGTATCTCGGTGAACGACGTCGTCATCCACGGCATTCCGGATCACCGGAAGCTCCAGGAGGGCGACATCGTCAGCGTGGACGTGGGAGCCTGCATCGACGGCTTCCACGGCGACTGTGCGGCTACCTTTGCCTGCGGAGAGATCTCCGAAGAGGCAAAGCGCCTCATTGAAGTGACCGAACAGAGCTTCTGGGAGGGCTTCAAGATGGCCAAGGCCGGCAACCGCGTCTATGACATTTCCCACGCCGTACAGCAGTTCGTGGAAGCGAACGGCTGCTCGGTGGTGCGGGACTTTGTGGGCCACGGCGTGGGCATGAAGCTCCACGAGGCCCCGGAGGTCCCCAACTTCGGTCCCGCCGGCCATGGCCCCCGGCTCCAGCCGGGCATGACCCTTGCGGTCGAACCTATGGTCTGCGCCGGAGACTGGCGCGTCAAGGTCCTGAAGGACAAGTGGACCACCGTCACCGTTGACGGCTCCCTGGCCGCCCATTATGAGAACACCATTCTCATCACTGACGGGGAGCCGGAAGTGCTCACCTGTCCTGGAGAGTGAGCCTTATGTACGATTATACCGGCTGGATCGTGCGGTCCACCGCTGGTCACGACAAGGGCGAGCTCTTTTGTGTGGTCGGAATGGAGGATTCCTTCCTCCTTCTGGCCGACGGTAAAAGACGGAAAATCGCAAAACCCAAGCGCAAGAAGCTGGGCCATGTTTCGGTGGAGAACCGGGGAGCCTTCCTCAATCCCACCATCCAGCGCGTGCACCTGGGCGAGACGGTTTCCGACAGAGCACTCCGGAGGGCGCTGGCCGCTTTCCGAGCTGTATCAAGGAGGGTATGACGCTTTGGCAAAAGACGATATGATCGAAGTGGAGGGCGTCGTGGTTGAGTCCCTTCCCAACACCACGTTCCGCGTGGACATCGGAAACGGCCACATCATTCTGGCCCACATCTCCGGTAAGCTGCGGATGAACTTCATCCGCATCCTGCCCGGCGACAAGGTGACGGTCCAGATGTCTCCCTACGACGTGACCCGGGGAAGAATCACCTGGCGAAGCAAGTAAAACAACGAAGCGCGAAGGCGTGCGTAGCAGCCGCACAGCGCACCGCGCAGGCGAAAAAGCAGTTGCGCCAACGGCGCAAGGTGTTTTTCGCGGAGCGGTAAGCAGTGTGGCGTCGCGCAGCCGCCATAGCGTGACAAGAAGCGCGAAGCGCCCCGAACGGGCGCCATAGCGTGACAACGCGCGGCGACATGATCCCATGTCCGCGCATGTACCGAACAACGACCGGCAGTCGAGGGGCCTTGCCCCCACCCCGCCGGGGCCATCAGGCTACCAGATGGAGGTAACTAAAATGAAAGTTAGACCGTCCGTGAAGCCCATGTGCGAGAAGTGCAAAGTCATCAAGCGCAAGGGCAAAGTCATGGTTATTTGCGAAAACCCCAAGCATAAGCAGAGACAAGGTTAATTAGGAGGTGCTGAAACAGTATGGCACGTATTGCTGGCATTGACCTGCCGAAGGATAAGCGGATCGAGATCGGCCTCACTTATATCTTTGGCATCGGGCGCACCAGCGCCAATAAGATCCTGGCTGAGACCGGGATCAACCCCGACACCCGCGTGAAGGACCTGACCGACGAGGAAGAGGCCAAGCTGCGCGAGTGCATTGCGCACAACTACACTGTGGAAGGCGACCTCCGCCGCGATGTGGCGATGGACATCAAGCGCCTGACCGAGATCGGCTGCTACCGTGGCCTGCGTCACCGCAAGGGCCTGCCCGTCCGCGGTCAGCGCTCCAAGACCAACGCCCGTACCCGCAAGGGTCCCAAGCGTACCGTCGCGAACAAGAAGAAGTAAGGAGGGATAAGCAATGGCTACTGCTGCTAAGAACGGCAAGAAAGTGGTGCGCAAGCGCCGCGAAAAGAAGAACGTTGAGAAGGGCCAGGTGCACATCCGCTCCTCTTTCAACAACACCATGGTTACCGTGACCGACATGGGCGGCAACGCCCTGTCCTGGGCCTCCTCCGGCGGCCTGGGCTTCCGCGGTTCCCGTAAGTCCACCCCCTTCGCCGCCCAGACCGCTGCCGAGACCGCCGCTAAGGCTGCCATGGAGCACGGCCTGAAGACCGTCGAGGTCTACGTGAAGGGCCCCGGCGCCGGCCGTGAGGCTGCCATCCGCGCCCTGCAGGCCGTGGGCCTGGAAGTCACCCTGATCAAGGACGTGACTCCCATCCCCCACAACGGTTGCCGTCCGCCCAAGCGTCGTCGCGTGTAAGAGAAGGAGGAAGTACAAATGGCAAAGAATATGCAGCCTATCGCCAAGCGCTGCCGTGCGCTGGGCATTTCTCCTGCCGCTATGGGCTACGCCAAGAAGGAGAGCAACCGCAATCCCGGCGGCCAGATGAGAAAGAAGAAGAGCGAGTACGCTCTGCAGCTGTCTGAGAAGCAGAAGGTCAAGTTCGTTTACGGCATCATGGAGAAGCAGTTCCGCTCCTACTATGAGAAGGCCGCTCGTATGCCCGGCAAGACCGGTGAGAACCTGCTCGTCCTGGTGGAGCGCCGCCTGGACAACGTGGTCTACCGTCTGGGCTTCGCCATGACCCGCCGTGAGGCCCGTCAGCTGGTGAGCCACGGCCACTTCACCGTCAACGGTCAGCGCGTGGACATCCCCTCCTTCCTGGTGAAGGCCGGCGATGTGATCGAGGTCCGCGAGGCCAGCCGTTCCTCCGTGAAGTTCAAGCGCCTGACCGGCGAGGACGCCCCCGCCGTGCTGCTGCCCCAGTGGCTGGAGCGCGAGAAGAACTCCCTGAAGGGCACCGTCACCAAGATGCCTGTCCGCGAGGACGTGGATCTGCCCATCGAGGAGCACCTGATCGTCGAGCTGTACTCCAAGTAAGAGAGCGCGTACCCTCGATTATTGGTGAGCTGTAAAACCAGGCGGCGGGCTGCCCGGCCCGCCGCTGCGAAAAGGAGGGTAACACATGGTAGAAATCGAGAAGCCGCGCATTGAATGTGTAGAGAATCCGGGAGACGGCTCCTACGGCAAGTACGTGGTCGAGCCCCTGGAGCGCGGTTACGGCACCACGCTGGGTAACTCCCTGCGCCGCATCCTGCTCTCTTCTCTGCCTGGCACGGCGGTCACCTCCATCAAGATCGCCGGTGTGCAGCACGAATTCACCACCATCCCCGGCATCAAGGAAGATGTGACCGAGATCGTTCTCAACGTGAAGAACATCATCGCCAAGCTCCACTGCGAAGGCGTCAAGACGGTCTACATCGAGGCCAGCGGTGAGTGCGAAGTCACCGCCGGGGATATCAAGGCCGACGGCGAGGTGGAGGTCCTCAATCCCGACCTCCACATTGCGACCCTGGGTCCCGACGCCAGCCTGAACATGGAGCTGACGCTCTCCCACGGCCGCGGCTATGTGCCCGCCGACCGGAATAAGCCTGCTCAGACCGTTATCGGTCTGATCCCGGTGGATTCCATCTATACCCCGGTGCGTAAGGTCAATTACACCGTGGAGCCCACCCGTGTGGGCGATCAGACCGACTTTGACAAGCTGACCCTGGAGGTGTGGACCAACGGTACCATCACCGCCCGGGACGCTGTCAGCCTGGGCGCCCGCATCCTGTGCGATCACTTCGTCCTCTTCACCGATCTCTCTGAGACCATGGGCTCCAAGTCCACCGTGGTGGAGAAGAGCGAGGCGCAGCGCGACAAGGTGCTGGAGCTGACCATCGAGGAGCTGGACCTCTCCGTCCGTTCCTTCAACTGCCTCAAGCGTGCTAACATCAACACCGTCGAGGACTTGATCTCCAAGACCGAGGACGAGATGATGAAGGTGCGCAACCTGGGCCGCAAGTCCCTGGAAGAGGTCATCAACAAGCTGGCCATGATGGGTCTGTCCCTGGCCAGCGAGGAGAACAACTGATTCCAGCCTGACAAACAGGCGGATCAGGGAAGCAGTCCGGGGGCATGTAACGTCCCCTCCCGGATACGCCAATGGTGATGCCCCGCTCCGGCGGGGCGCTTCCCGGCGGGACCCAAGGGTCCCTCAGGACGAATTTACACTGGATTTCGCCGCGCGAAATACCGATAGGAGTTGACTGATATGTCCGGACATCGTAAACTGGGCCGTCCCACCGATCAGCGTATGGCTATGCTGCGCGCTATGACCACCTACCTGCTGGAGAACGGTCAGATCAAGACCACCCTGAGCCGCGCCAAGGAAGTGGCCCCTCTGGCTGAGAAGATGGTGACCCTGGCCAAGAAGAACAACCTGGCCAGCTACCGTCAGGCCCTCGCCTTCATCACCAAGGAGGATGTGGCCAAGAAGCTGTTCGACGAGATCGGCCCCAAGTACGCCGAGCGTAACGGCGGTTACACCCGTATCGTGAAGATCGGCCCCCGCCGCGGCGACGCCGCCGAGATGGCGATCGTCCAGCTGGTGTAAGAGAGCTGAAAAAATCCCCTGCCCATCGGGCAGGGGATTTTTCGCGTGTCGAGAGACTTCGACACGCTTCTCAAAAATGCAGGCATTTTTGAGAAGGGATGCAGCCCCCTGCGTCGCACGCGCAAAGCGCGCGCGCTTGTGGGCTGAGAAGTGTTTTTTCGAGGCATATGTCCTCAAAAAAACGGATTTGGACCTTCTTCCGCCGTCTGCGGACGGCGGAACTCTGCGAGGCGCTGCGGACAAAGCGCAGAAATGCACATTACCCACAGATTAACCTCCCCTGCCCGATAGGCAGGGGAGGTTTGCGTTCTGTTGCCGGAACTTGCGCATCATTCAAGTCTCTGTGTACCCAATTGCAGCTGCTCGATCTGGAGGGTGCTCTCCCCGCCTTCCCCGGCCTGGAAGGCATCCAGGACCGACTCTCGGACACTCAGAAGGACCTCGTCCCCAACTTGTAAATCCGCAAAGGAGATGTCCTTCACATCGCCGGTCTCATAGTTGCAATAGATGAGGAAGATTTCCGAGCAGTCGATGGAGCAGGCCTCTCCCAAAGGTCCGCCTTCGTCACTGTCCCGGACGGTAATGGTCTCATTTGCGGCGTCGATCCGGGTGATGACCGCGTTGATCCCCAGGTGCAGAGGGTCCTTCCTTGCGGGGCTGCATGCAGCCAAAGCGAAGAGAACCAGGAAGAGACACAGGATGGATCGAATGTGTTTCATGGCGCTGCCTCCTTTTCACGTGGGCTTCCGGTGTGAGATGCGCATAATCCTCCGACCGTGGGGCTTACTGGAGCAGGATGGACAGGAAGGTATCCAGATCCATGGCGTTGAAGTAGTGGCCGATGTCCACACCCTCCAGGGCGGCGCGGAGGGCCGACTCCTCCAGGGGGACCCCGATGAGCCGTCCGGCCAGCTCCTGGCCGTCCCCGTTGCCGAAGTAGTCCCCGTAGAAGGAGAGGGCGGTGATGTCCCCGCCCCGGGCCACGTCCATGTGGATCTCCAGCTTGCCGCAGCCCTCCACCCGCCGCTCCTTCTGGATCTGGCAGGCGGGAGAGCGGCCGAAGTTCCAATCCCACTGGTCGTAGACCTGGTGCTGGAGCTCCCGTACCGCGGCCAGGTCCTCCTCCGTGAGGACGTAGGGCTGGAGCTGATACTCCTCAAACATGAACTCCCGCAGGATGCGGAAGAAGTCGGCGGTGGTGATGTCCTCCTGCACATAGGGCTTGATGTTGGTCACCCGGCTGCGCACCGACTTGAGGCCCTTGGACTCGATCTTGTCCTTGGAGACCGCCAGAGCCTGGCTCACCACCTCCAGATCGGAGTGGAACATGAGGGTGCCGTGGTGCATGACCCGGCCGTGCTTCATGTACTGGGAGTTGCCCGAGAACTTCTTCCCGTCCAGAGTCATGTCGTTGCGGCCGTTGATCTCCGCCGGGACGCCGATGCTGTGCAGGGCCTTCACAACCGGGCGGCAGAAGGTGGAGAAGTCGAACTTGGAGGCGTCCCCCGTGTCGGCAATAAAGGTGAAATTGATGTTGCCCATATCGTGATAGACCGCGCCGCCCCCCGAGAGCCGCCGGACCACGTGGATATTGTGCTCCTTCACATAGGCGGCGTTGATCTCCGCCAGAGTGTTCTGGTGCTTGCCCACAATGATGGCGTTGTCGTTTTGCCAAAGCATGAAATAGTCGTGGGTCTGGTCCAGCTGGTCAAAGACATACTGTTCCAGAGCCAGGTTGAAGTGGGGGTCGTTGCTGGGACTTTCAATGTAGTACATCATGGCGGATTTCCCCTTTCGGTTCGGTCGTGGGATGGATAGGAGCGGCACCGGCCCCGGAGAGGGGAAGCGGTGAAAGGGATAAACGAACGAGTTCATTTTAGCATGAAGGCCTGTCCTTGGCAAGAGCAGGAAAAACAAAAGGGTCCCCCGCCTCGGGAAAGAAGCGGGGGACCAAAATTTAGAACAGGGTCTCCGGCGGGGTGTAGGGCAGGTTCAGAGCCTCCGCCACGCCCCGGCAGGTACACCGTCCGGCATAGCAGTTCACGCCCGCCAGAAGGCCGGCGTCGGCCCGACAGGCCTCCTCCACGCCCCGTTCCGCCAGGGCCAGACCGTAGGGGAGGGTGGCGTTGACCAAGGCCAGGGTGGAGGTGCGGGCCACCGCACCGGGGATGTTGGCCACACAGTAGTGGACCACGCCGTCCACCGTGAAGATAGGATCGTCGTGGGTGGTGGGGTGGGTGGTCTCGGCACAGCCGCCCTGGTCCACCGCCACGTCCACCAGCACCGCCCCCGGCTTCATCACCGCCAGATCCTCCCGGCGGATGAGCTTGGGGGCCGCCCGGCCGGGGAGGAGCACCGCGCACACCACCAGGTCGGCCTGGGCGATGGAGCGGCGGATGTTATCGGGCGTACTGAAGAGGGTGGTGATCTGCCGGGGGAAGATGTCGTCCAGGTAGGCCAGGCGGGCCAGATTCACGTCCAGCACCGTCACATTGGCCCCCAGGCCCACCGCCATCTTGCAGGCGTTGGCGCCCACGGTGCCGCCGCCCAGAATGACCACATTGCCCCGCTCCACCCCGGGCACCCCCGAGAGGAGGACGCCCCGGCCGCCGTAGGTCTTCTCCAGGTACTTGGCCCCCTCCTGAATGGACATCCGCCCGGCGATCTCGCTCATGGGCGCCAGACAGGGGAGGGAGCCGTCCCGGCCCACGATGGTCTCATAGGCCACCGCCTTCACCTGGGCGTCCAGCAGGGCCTGGGTGAGGGGCTGGTCGGCCGCCAGGTGGAGGTAGGTGAAGAGGATCTGGCCCGGACGGAAATAGCCGTACTCGCTGGGGATGGGCTCCTTGACCTTGACCATCATCCCGGCCTGTGCCCACACCGGGGCGGCGCCGTCGGTCAGCTCGGCCCCGGCCTGCACATATTCCTCGTCGGAGAAGCCGGCACCCAGTCCGGCCCCCCGCTCCACCAGCACCCGGTGCCCCGCCCGGGTAAAGGAGCTGACCGCGCCCGGGGTCAGGCCCACTCGAAATTCCCGGTTCTTGATCTCTTTCACCACGCCGATGACCATAGCATAAGCCTCCTTGTCCTGTGGTTTGTATTATCTGTCTGAAAAATAAACAATATTCGAAAGTGACTTTGGTTACAATGCCATCATACTACAAACTGCCCCAAAGGGGAACCCCCATTTTTGAGGGGAGAAAAGGGCCGCCCCACAACAAGCGGGGCGGCCCTTAAGGCTGCAAGTGAGTGGCCCGCCCGGGAACCCAAACGAAGCCCAGCGAAGCGGGTTTGTTTGGGAGAGGAGGGGCAAGGGAGTGAAGTGAGCCCTGGCCGTTAGGCCTGGGGGAACGGTACGGACTTTGACCCGACGATGGGGGTGGAGAGGTTGGTCTTGAGGGCGGTGATCTGGTCCGCGGTCAGGCCAATGCCCAGGAGGTAGTCCTCCGCGGCCTTGGACAGGTCCACCTTGGAGAGGTCGGCGTCCTTCTCCAGACCGGCCATATCCCGGAGCATGCCCTCGGCCACCTGGGCGATGAGCTTGTACTGCTCGGAACCCTTCTGCACGTGGTAGTAGTTCTCATAGGAGACCATGTAGTCGGCCACGATCTCCTCCTGGGTGGCGCCCATCAGGGACTCCAGCAGGATGGCGGTGAAGCCGGCACGGTCCTTGCCCTCGTTGCAGTGGAAGGCATAGGGACCCTCGTTGGCGATGAGGAACTCCAGGCCGCTCTTGAGCTTGGACTGGAAGTCCTGGGACTTGTAGTCCACGCCCATGTTCAGGGCGATCACATGGCCGCCCTCATAGAGGCCCTTGTAGTAGGGGGAGTCGAAGCCCTCGGCGGCAAAGTAGCCCTGGATGGCCGCGTCATCGTCGGCCAGGTTGATGACGGTCTGGATACCGGCCTTCTCGATGAGGTCGTCGGCATAGGAGGCACGGCCGATCTCCGGGTTCACGGGGCTGCTGGTGCGGTAGAGCACGCCCTCGGCGATGTCACCCATCACCACGGGGCGGAAGTTGGCAAAGACCTCGTCGGAGGAATAGTCCTTGCGCTCATTGGTG
Organism: Pseudoflavonifractor gallinarum; assembly: GCF_014982855.1. Taxonomy (GTDB): domain Bacteria; phylum Bacillota; class Clostridia; order Oscillospirales; family Oscillospiraceae; genus Pseudoflavonifractor_A; species Pseudoflavonifractor_A gallinarum. Next base: position 93,017 of record NZ_JADCKF010000011.1, read on the forward strand.
CGCTGGAGCTGATGGGCCTGATACTGGCCCAGGTAACCCGCCTTCTCGGCCAGGGCGAAGGAGACCACATCCCCCTCGTCCACGCCGTAGGTCTCGGCGAAGTTGCCCATGTTGATGGCCACCACCAGCAGGTCGCTCTCCTGGTTGTCGCGCACCACGGTCTCACCGGTATTCACATCGCTGTAGGCGGTGCAGAAGGGGATGGCCAGGCTCACGCCGTTGACCGTCACGTCCAGCACGTCGCCCAGCTCCAGGCCGGCGGTGTAGAGGGCCTCGGGCTTGATGTCCAGGTCCAGGTTGCCGTACTTCTCCACGGCGGCCACACGGCCCACCACGGGGCCGCGGCTCACGTCATAGGTGCTGCCGAACACGGCGCCGTTGACCACCCACACGTCGGAGAAGTCGGGCTTGCCGTCCTTGTTGGGGCAGACCAGATAGTCGCCGTAGCCGTGCTCGGAGGAGGGATCGTTCACATGGAGCACATCGCCCCAGGCGGTGTTCACGGTGAGGCGCACGTCGGCGGGCACGAAGCAGGCGAAGTTGGTGTCGGGCTCGGCCTTGGTCTTGAGGTCGATGAAGGTGTCCTTGCTGCCGGTGAAGTCCTCGGCGGTGAGGGCGGAGCCGTCAGCCTTGGTGTAGGTCTTGAGGACCTTGTCCAGCTTGGCGATCCACTGCTCACCCACGGTGCCCTTGAGGACCACGCTCACCCCGTCGTCGGTGGCGGTGTAGTCCACATTTTCCAGATCGTTGTGGAAGGAGGTGTCCTTGGAGACCATCATGCCCTGGATGGCATACTCGGTCTTGCCGGTGAGGAAGAAGTCAGCGGCGTGGGCGGCAATGTAGTCCTCGGCGGGGGTCTCGGCGGTGAGGCCGTCAAAGGTCATGAGGATCTGGGCCAGCTCGGCGCGCTGGGCGGTGCCGGTGGGATTGAGCTTGCCCTGGCTGCCCGAGAGGATGCCCAGAGCCACGGCCCGCTCCACGCCGTCTTTGGCCCAGGCGGCCACGGCGTCGGCGTCGGCGTAGGTGCTCAGATCGGCATTGGCGGCATTGACCCCCTTGGAGGCGGCGTAGTCGGCAAAGACCTTGGCCAGCTCCTGGCGGGTCATGGAGCGCTCGCCCCCGAAGATGCCCTTGCTCACGCCGGTGGTGAGGCCCTCGTCCTCGGCCCAGGCGGCGGCGTCGGCGTACCAGGTGCCGGAGACGTCGGTGAAGGTGGCCTTCTCGGCCACGGCGGGCTTGCCGGCCAGGTTGTAGAGGGTCTGGTAGACCATGCCGCGGGTGACGGTGCCGGCGGGGGAGAAGGTGGTCTTGCCGGTGCCGCTCATGATGCCCTCGGCGGTCACATAGGAGACTGCGTCGGCGTACCAGGCGTTTTCGGCCACGTCGGTGAAGGAGGCAACCTCAGCCGCCAGAGCGGGGGCGGTCAGAGAGAGTGCCAGGGCGCCGGTCAGCGCCAGAGAAAGAGGCTTTTTCATGGCTGTTTCACATACCTTTCATTTCCATACATCTTGGTTCCATCAGTGGGAGGCGGGGGTGGAGAGATTGGTCTTGAGGGCGGTGAGCTGCTCGGCCGTCATGCCGAAGCCGGTGAGGTAGTCCTCCGCGGCGGCCTGGAGATCCACGCCGGAGAGATCGGCGTCCTTCTCCACACCGGCGATGGTGCGCAGCATATCCAGAATGTTGTTCTTCACGATGAGCTGGTATTTTTCCGGCTGGCCCGCCTGGGTGACGCCGTAGTAGTTCTCATAGGAGACCATGTAGTCGGCCACCACCTCGTCCAGGCTGGCGCCCATCAGGCACTCCAGCAGGGCGGAGGTGAAGCCGGCCCGGTCCTTGCCCTCGGTGCAGTGGACCAGATAGGGGCCGGGCTGCTGGGAGAGCTTGGCCAGTCCGGCGGTCAGATCCGCGCCGAAGCTCTCGGAGGAGTAGTCCACCGGCATGCCCAGGGGGATGACGCTGCCCGCCTCATAGAGGCTCTTGTAGTAGGGAGAGGCGAAGTCCTCCGCGGCCAGATAGCCGTCGATGTCCTCCTTGTGGTCGGCCAGATTGAGGACGGTCTTGACCCCGGCCTTCTGGATGAGGGCGTCGGCATAGGAGGCACGGCCGTGCTCGTTGTTCACCGGGCTGGCCGAGCGGTAGAGAGCACCCTCGGCGATGTCGCCCACGGTGACGGCCCGGAAGTTGGCAAAGACGGCGTCACTGGAGTAGTCGGAGCGCTCATCGGTGTAGACCAGGGAGTTGAGCTCCTGGGTGTCCCTCTCGGCGCCCTTCTGGGCCAGGGAGATGGTGGCGGTGCTGCCCACCTGCACGCCCGCGGTCTCGTTGAGCTTGCCGTAGTTGATGCACACGGCCAGGTAGGTATCGCCGGGATAGGCCCGGAGCATGGCCTCTCCCTTGTCCACGTAGTAGCCGTTGAAGTAGGGGATACCGGAGAGGGTGTAGCCGTTGTCAAAGACCACGTCCACCGTGTCCCCCAGAGCAAAGCCGGCCTTCTCAAAGTCGGCGATGGAGATGTCCAGCACCGCATGGCCGTACTTCTCGATCTCCCGGACGGCGCCCGACATGGGATCGGGGGCCTCCGTCTGGGTGAGGGAGGAGAACTGCATGAGGATCTGGGCCAGCTCGGCGCGCTGGGCGGCCCCGTTGGGGTTGAGGTACCCACGGCTGTCACCCTTGAGGATGTCTGCGTAGTAGCAGAAGCTCATCCCCTCCAGCGCCCAGGATGGGATCTGGTCATAGTCGGGGGCCTCCCGCATGGCCATGCCCCCCTCCTCACTGGAGACGCCGGTGAGGGCGGCATAGCGGGAGAGCAGGACGGCCAGCTCGGCCCGGGTGATGGTCCGGTCCCCGGCAAAGGTCTTGTCGGCGGGGACGGCGGCCAGACCCTCCTGCTCGGCCCAGACGGCGGCGGTGCCGTACCACTTGCCGTCCAGATCGGTGAAGGAGGTCTTGGCGTCCACGGCGGGAGTGCCCGCCAGGTTGTAGAGGGTCTGGATGACCATGCCGCGGGTCACGGTGGCGGCGGGGGAGAAGGTGGTCTTGCCCGTGCCGCTCATGATGCCCTCGGCGGTCACATAGGAGACCGCGTCAGCATACCAGGCTTTTTCCGCCACATCGGTAAAGGCGGAGGTTTCCGCTGCCAGAGCGGGGGCAGCCAGAGAGAGGACCAGGGCGCCGGTCAGGGCCAGGGTGAGCGTTTTTTTCATGGCTGATTCACATACCTTTCCGTTAATCAAGTGGGGACAAAAGGGGGCCGGCCCTTCGGCCGGCCCCGCAGACTGGGTAAGATGCAGTTGGATCAGGCGGCAGCGTCCGCAGCGGCGGGGATGAGCTGAGCCTGGAAGAAGGCGATGGTGGCGTCCACCGTCTGGAAGAGAGCGGTGAAGTCACCGGAGAACACATTGTAGGTGTGGTCGCAGTTGTCCACCAGCAGCACCTCGCTGGCATCGTTGGCAGAGGCCTCCACGATCTTCTCGGCGTTGTCGGGGGTGACCGTGGTGTCGTTCTTGCCGTTGATGGCCAGGATGGGAGCCTTGATGCCGGCGGTGACCTTCAGCATGTCGGTCTCAGCGATCTCCTTGTACCAGCGCTCGCCGATGTGCAGGGGCTCGCGCCAGTCGTAGGTCTGCTCATAGTAGCCGTCCTTCTTGGCGGTCTCGTAGGCGGCCTGGAAGTCCTCGTCCTCGGTCATGCCCAGGTAGAGGGCGCCGGACCAGGTGACCACGGCCTTGAAGGTGTCGGGATGGGCCTCGGCGGCCAGCAGGGCGTCGGTGCCGCCCTGGCTCCAGCCCATGACGCCCAGGTTGGAGGCGTCCACGGTCTCCAGACCGGCCAGGTAGTCGGCGGCGGCCTTGGCGTCGATCACGGCGGAGGTGTTGTTGTAGTTGACATAGTCAGCCTTGGACTCGCCGTTGCCCATGAAGTCGATGCGGATGGTGGCGATGCCCTGAGTGGCCATCACGGGAGCGGCCATGGCGTAGCCGTTGCCGGCCTCCTCACGGTTGGAGCCGGTGCCGTGGAGCATGACCACGCCGGGGACCTTGGCGTCCTTGGAGGCGGCGGTGGGCATGGTGACGGTGGCGGGGATGTCATGGGCGGGGATGCCGTCCTGAGCCGCCACGGGGATGGAGACCACAGTCTCGGTGTAGGTGGGCTCCAGCGCGTCAAAGCTCTTGAGGATCTGAGCCAGCTCCGCGCGCTGAGCGGTGCCGGTGGGATTGAGCTTGCCCTTGTTGCCGGAGAGGATGCCCAGAGCCACGGCGTCCTCCACGCCTTCCTTGGCCCAGGAGGCCACGGCGTCGGCGTCGGAGTAGGTGCTCAGGTCAGCGCTCTCGGTGGGCAGGATGCAGTTCTGGGCAGCGTAGTCGGCAAAGACCTTGGCCAGCTCCTGGCGGGTCATGGCCCTCTCGCCGCCAAAGACGCCCTTGCTCACGCCGGTGGTGAGGCCCTCGTCCTCGGCCCAGGCGGCAGCGTCCGCATACCACTTGCCGGAGACGTCGGTGAAGGTGGCGGGCTCAGTCACAGTGGGCTTGCCGGCCATGTTGTACAGGGTCTGATAGACCATGCCGCGGGTCACGGTGCCGGTGGGACCGAAGGTGGTCTTGCTGGTGCCGTTCATGATGCCCTCAGAGGTCACATAGGAGACCGCGGGGGCGTACCAGGCATTCTCGGCCACGTCGGTGAAGGTGGGGGCGGGCTGCACAGCAGTGCCCTCCTTGACGGTGATGCGGCCGTCGCCCTTGGGATCGGCGTAGGCGTCGCTCACCACGCCGCCCAGCTCGTCCACAATGTAGTTGATGAGCACGGCGTTGTCGATCATGACGGAGTCCTTGAGCAGCTTGTCGTCCTTGAACATCACAAAGCCGTCGCCGCCGCTCTTGAGCATGTAGTTGTGGGAAGCCAGGGTGTAGGTCTTGTTCACGTCCAGAGGCTCGCCGCCCACCATGACGTTGTTGACCCGGTAGGCGCCCTCCACCTTGACGAACTCGCCCTCATCGCTGAGGACCACGCCGGAGGGGACGGAGGGATCGATGGTGTAGGTCAGGCCGGAGACCTGCAGGAAGCCGCCGTTCTCCTCGGGATACAGGCGGGCGCCCATCTCCAGAGCATCCAGGATGTCCTGGCCGGTGGTCTCCACCAGGCAGGCCTCGTTGCCGAAGGGATGGACATTGATGATGTCCTCGTAGGTGATGTCGCCCGCGTCGATGTCGGCGCGCACGCCGCCGCCGTTGACGAAGGCCACGTCAGCGCCCAGCATCACGCGGTAGGCGTCGGCGCACAGGTCGCCCAGGTTGGTCTCGGCGTTGCGCACGGCGCGGTTGCCGGTGGCGGGGTCCTTGGTGGTGAGGGCCACGTCGGACTTGGCCACGACCTTCTGGAGCACGCCGGAGAACTCGTCGTTCACCTTGGCCACGAAGGCGGCGGTGTCGGCGTCCTGCTTGTCATAGCCGGAGACCAGCTCGGTGGTCACATCGCCGGTCTTGGTGTCGATGACCACCTTGCCCAGGTTGGCCAGCTTGGTGCCGGTCTGGGCCAGGGTGACCTCCTCGCCGTCCTTGTTCTTGACGGTCTCGTCATAGGTCTCGTGGGAGTGGCCGTCGATGAACACATCGATGCCGGTGGTGTTGGCGATGACGGACTTGGAGGTCCACACGTCGGTGGAGCCCTCGTTGCCCAGGTGGCCCAGGGCCACCACGTAGTCGGCGCCGGCCTTGGTGGCGTCGTCCACAGCCTTCTGCACGGCGGCGTAGAGGTCCTTGCCCTCATTGCCCTGGGAGAAGCTGTAGATGTACTCGCCCTTGTCGTTCTGGAAGTAGGTGGGAGTGGACTTGGTGAAGGACTCGGGGGTGTCGATGCCCACATAGCCCACGGTCACGTCGCCGTAATCCACCAGCTTGTAGGCGTCCAGCACGGCCTTGCCGTTCAGGTCGGTAAAGTTGCAGCAGAGATAGGAGTACTCGGCCTTGTCCTTGGCCAGGGTGAGGAAATTCTCCATGCCGTAGTCGAACTCATGGTTGCCGGGGATGGCCAGATCATAGCCCACCTGGTTCATGATGTCCACGATGTAGGAACCCTTGGACAGGGTGCCGATGGGGCCGCCCTGAATGGCGTCGCCCGCGTCCACCAGAGTGACGTTTTCGGCGCCGTACTGGGCCTCCATCTCCGCCTTGTAGGCGGCCACGCCGGCGTAGCCCAGATTGGTGACTGCGCCGTCCTCGCCCTTTGCCTGGTCGATCTGGCAATGGACATCGTTGGTGTGGAGAATGACGATCTTGCCCTCCTCAGGCTTGACCGTCTCTTCCGCGGCCATGGCGGGCGCGGCCAGACCCATGGTCATGGCTGCCGCCAGAGACAGCGAAAGAAGCTTCTTGCTCTGTTTCATTTCAGACATTCCACCTTTCGTCTTATTGTGCCCCGGATCTTACCGGGACCCTTCGACATCTCTAATAGTAACAAACTGGTAACGAGAATACAAGCACTCCCCAATACAATTTTCTATCTTTTTCCCAAAGCTGTAACGGGTGGCAGAAAAAAGCCCCGCCGCGCATTGCGCGGCGGGGGAGAGCGTACCCAAACAGGGCAGTCCACACGCTGTTTTTCCGGTTATGGCGCAGCGTAAAATGCCTCAGGATTCTTCGCCATGGGGAGGGCTTCCTTCATCCATACGAATCCCCTGCAAAAATGGAACCAGTTGAAATATGTTTCGTCTATCCTCATAAAAAGCAGAGAAAGGTGGATGTACTATGACAGAGAATGTTCGGCAAGGGCTTCATGGGACGGCGTCATCCTGAACGAGCTCGATCCGACCATTCGCGGATAGGAAATAAAAACGAAATCCCCCCATCCCGAACGCTCCCAGGAGGAGCGGGGATGGGGGGATTTGTCTGCTTATTTCGTGGCCCAGTTGCCGGTGGCGCTGGCCTTCAGATAGGCGTTGATGAAACCGTCGATGTCGCCGTCCATGACCGCGTTGATGTTGCTGGTCTCATAGGCGGTGCGGTTGTCCTTCACCAGCTGGTAGGGCATGAAGACGTAGGAGCGGATCTGGCTGCCCCACTCGATCTTGAGCTGTACGCCCTTGATGTCGGAGATCTTTTCCAGATGGGCCTCCATCTTGAGCTGCACCAGGCGGGAGCGGAGCATCCGCATACAGTTGTCCCGGTTCTGGAACTGGCTGCGCTCGGTCTGGCAGGAGACCACCACGCCGGTGGGCTTGTGGATCAGGCGCACGGCGGAGGAGGTCTTGTTGACGTGCTGGCCGCCCGCGCCGGAGGAGCGGTAGACCTGCATCTCGATGTCCTCGGGACGGATGTCCACCTCCACGTCGTCCGGGAGCTCGGGCATGACCTCCACCGCGGAGAAGGAGGTCTGACGGCGGGCCTGGGCGTCGAAGGGGGAGACGCGCACCAGACGGTGCACGCCGTGCTCGCTCTTCAGATGGCCGTAGGCGTTCTCGCCGGAGATGGTGATGGTAGCGCTCTTGATGCCGCCCTCCTCACAGTCCTGATAGTCCATGGTCTTGCAGGCATAGCCGTGGCGCTCGGCCCAGCGGGTGTACATCCGGTAGAGCATCTGGGCCCAGTCCTGGGCCTCGGTGCCGCCGGCGCCGGCGTGGATGGTCAGGATGGCGTTGGAGTTGTCATACTCCCCGGTGAGCAGGGAGGAGAGGCGGGCCTCCTCGATGTCGGCCTCCAGCTTGGCAAAGCCCTCCTCCAGCTCGGGCAGGAGGGAGTCGTCCTCCTCCTCATTGCCCATCTCGCACAGGGTCATCAGGTCAGACCACTCATTCCGGCGGCGCTCCTGGCCCTCCAGCTTGCCCTTGAGCTGGGAGATGCGCTGCTGGACCTTCTGGGCCTTCTCCAGGTTGTTCCAGAAGCCGTCGGAGGCGCTCTCCGACTCGAGCATCTCCACCTCACGGGCGGCGGCCTCCAGCCCCAGGGCCTGGTCCAGATCGTCCAGGTCGGGCACGATGTTATTCAGTTTTACCTTATATTCGTCAAATTGAAGCATGATACACACTCTCACTATTTGATGATGGTTTAGCTTTCCTATTATATACAAGAAACAGCGAGATGTAAAGTAAAACTGTGAATAATCCGCAAAAAGAGTACCTTATTCAGCGCTGGCTGACCAGCCAGTCCGGCCCGGTGGGCTCGGTACGGAAGATGAGATCGTCCACATCCTCCCTGGGCGGGGCGGCGGGCGGAACGGGGCGGGGATCGGGATCGGGCATGAGGGCTCCTCCTTTCTCTGGGTCTGGAATCGGGCGTCCATGGGACGTACAGACCAGTATATGCGTTTCCCGTTTCAAAATGTGTCTAAGGGGGGCGGAAAAAAAGTTGGAAAAAAAGCTTGACATCCACAGATGGGTGTGGTATTCTAATTGAGCACTCAGGAAGTGCACGAGACTGGAACGCCGGAGTGGCGGAATTGGCAGACGCCCGGGACTTAAAATCCTGTGGGACTCAAATCCCGTGCCGGTTCGATCCCGGTCTCCGGCACCATATCGCGGGATAGAGCAGCTTGGTAGCTCGTCGGGCTCATAACCCGGAGGTCGTAGGTTCAAATCCTACTCCCGCAACCATACAGAAAAGCGACTTGTTTCGACAAGTCGCTTTTTGTTTTATCCAAACGCCGGAGGAGGGCGGTTTTGTGGAGGATCTGGAGCAATTGAAGGAGTGCGTCCTGTTCCGGGGCGCGGCGGGCGCGGCCCTGGAGCGGCTGGCGGGTAACGTGGAGGAGCTCCCCGCCGGGCGCATCGTGATCCAGGCGGGGGAGACCCTCGCCCGCCTGGGGATCCTGCTGGAGGGGACCATGCGGGCGGCCAAGCTGGAGGAGAACGGGGCGGAATTTCTCTACCAGCAGCTCCTGCCCGGCTATCTGGTGGCGGGAGAGGTGCTGTGCACCCCACGGCGCACCTGTCCCTACACGGTCTACACCCAAGAGCCCTGCCGGGTGTGGTGGGTGCCCTGGGAGGAGCTGCGGGGGGAGGGGCTGCCGGTGGAGCTGCGGCTGGCCCTGCTGGAGAACCTCCTCTTCTTCGTGGGCAACCAGAATATGAAGAAATACTACAAGATCGATGCTCTCTCGGTGAAGAGCGCCCGGGCGCGCATCCTGAAATACCTCACCGCCCAGGCCGCGTCCCCCACGCCGTCCGCCGTGCCCGCCACGCCGGCCGCCACGCCCACGGCCTCTCCCGCCGGGGAGAGCCTGGAGGGGCACAGCCTGCTCATCTTCTGCGGGGCGGGCATGAAGGAGCCCTTCTCCGCCATCGCCCAGGCCTTTGAGGAGGAGACCGGCTGCACGGTGGAGGTGACCTATGCCAACGCCGCCCAGATCCAGACCCAGATCAACACCGCCCAGGAGGGAGATTTCTTCATTGCCGGCTCGGAGCAGGAGGTCAAGCCCGTGGCCGAGCTGGTGGAGGACTCCACCCCCCTGGTGCGCCACATCCCGGTGATCGCGGTGCAGACGGGCAATCCCAAGGGGATCGCCTCCCCCGCCGACCTGGCCGGGGAGGGGGTGCGGGTGGTCATCGGTGACCCGGAGGCCACCCCCATCGGAAAGATCGCCAAGCAGGTCTTTGCTGACTTCGGCCTGACCGATCAGGTGGACATCGTCTCCCAGACCACCACCGCCCCCGCCATGACCACCGCCCTGGCCGCCGATGAGTGCGACGCGGTGGTGGTGTGGAAGGAGAACGTGAAGGAGGGAGAGGCCGAGATCGTGCCCAGCGAGGAGATGGAAGCCTACATCAAGACCATCCCCGCCGCCCGGCTGACCTGCTCGGACGACCCGGAGGCCGCCGATGCCCTGGAGGAGTTCCTGGCCGGGGAGACGGCCCGCTCCATCTGGACCGGCTGCGGCTATGAGCTGGCGGAGTAAGACCCCCTTTCACCCCCTGGAGTGGGTGAGCCTGGTGCCGCTGCTGGCGGTGCTGGGTATGTGGCGGTCAACCTGTGGGCGGTGGTGGCCGGGGGACTGCCCCACCTGGGGGAGGCCCTGGGGCAGCGGGAGACCCGCTTTGCCCTGTGGCTGAGCCTGTGGACCACCACGGTGTCCACCCTGCTGTGCGTGCTCATCGGCATCCCCTGCGCCTACCTGCTCGCCTGCCGGGAGCTGCCCGGCCGGGGACTGGCCCGGGCGGTGCTGGAGCTCCCCCTGTCTCTGCCGTATCTGGTGCTGGGTCTGTGCCTGTTGACGGTGTGGTCCTCCCCCGCCGGGAAGGCCCTCAAGGAGCTGGGGCTGCGCATCGTCTTTGACCCCAAGGGGATCGTGGCCGTCCACCTGCTCATCAACCTGCCCTTTGTGATCCACCTGGCCGCCGAGGCCTTTGAGCGGGTGGACCCGGAGCTCCCCCTCACCGCCCAGACTCTGGGGGCCACCCGGATGCAGGCATTCCGGTATGTGACCCTCCCCCTGTGTGTGCCAAGCCTCGCCTCGGCGGTGCTGCTGGCCTGGAGCCGGGGCATCGGGGAGTTTGGGGCCACCCTCATGCTGGTGGGGGTGACCCGGATGAAGACGGAAACCCTGCCCGGGAGCATCTATCTCCACATCTCCACGGGCGAGAATGATCAGGCGCTGGCCACGGCGCTCCTCCTCCTGCTCCTCTCCCTGTCGGTGCAGGGGGTGAGCCGCCTGGCCGGACGGAAAGGAAGCGACTATCTATGACGTCAAAGGAGCTCTATGAGACCCTCCGCCGCTCCCTGGAGGGGGTACTGGCGGAGGAGGGAATGGAGGCCGAGCGGGTGGAGATCAACGCCCGGGGCCTCACCCCCGAGGAGGCCATCGGCCACACCCAGCGCACCGATTTCCCCATCCTCACCGGAAAGGAGGTCATGCTCATGGCCACCTTCCGGGGTGCCATGGGACAGGCCTTTACCGACGCCCCCGCCCGGTTTGAGGGCACCCTCCGGGACATCCTGTCCCTGGATCTGGAGGGGGATCCCCACGCCCGGGGGCTCTTTATCGCCTCCCTCAACGCGGTGATGAAGGCCCTGGGCCGGGCCGACAACACGGTCCACTGCAAGGACGGCGGCCCGGAGTTCTGCGCCCGGCACATGGCCGACTGGGTGGCCGAGACCTACGGCACCCCCAGGATCGCCCTGGTGGGCTTCCAGCCCGCCCTCATCGGGGCCCTCTCCCAGCGGTTCCCCCTGCGGGTGCTGGACCTGAACCCGGACAACATCGGCAAGGAGAAGGACGGCTGCCCCGTGCTCTCGGGAGAGAAGTGCCGGGAGGAGACGGTGGCCTGGGCCGATCTGGTGCTCTGCACCGGCAGCACCCTGTGCAACGGCACCATCGTGGACTACCTGGACCTGGACAAAGAGGTGGTCTTCTTCGGCACCACCCTGTCGGGCGCCGCCCCCATCCTGGGGCTGAAGCGGGCCTGCTTTGCCGACGAGAGCATGAAATAAGATGATAAGATGAAATGGAAACGCCCTCTGTTCCCCATGAGTGGAACAGAGGGCGTCAGACTGTCAAAAAAGTGTACATCTGCGATTGGCGCTGCAAGAGCCTCGCAGAGTTCCGCCGTCCGCAGACGGCGGAAAAAAGTCAAAATCGTGTTTTCCGGCGGCGTGTACGTCGGAAAACACTCTGCTCAGGCCGCAAGTGTGCGAGCGCAAGCGAGTGCATGAAGGGGCCTGCATTTTTGAGAAGCGTGTCGAAGTTCTTCGACACGCTGACGCCCCCGGTTCCCAAAAGCGGAACCGGGGGCGGTTTTGCTATCCTTCGGCGGGGGGCGCGGAGCGGAGCTGGTCCAGCTTGTAGGCCACCCGGAGCTGGAGCTGGGTCTCCACGTCGTGGATGGGCAGGCCCAGCAGCCGCTCGATCTGGGTCACCCGGTAGACCACCGTGTTGTAGTGGCTGTGGAGGAGCTGGGCGGTCTTCTGGGTGTTGCACCCGGCCTCCAGATAGACCCGCAGGGTCTCCAGCAGGGCGGTGCGGTGGCTGGCGTCGTACTCCCGGAGGGGGCGGAGGAATTTGTTCTGATACTGCTCCACCGCCTCGTCCTCGGGCAGGAGGGCCAGGAGGTAGAGGATGCCCAGCTTGTCGTAGGTGATGATGTGATCCCGGATGCCGCAGCGCTGGCTGATGCTGCTCACCGTGCGGGCCTGCTGGTAGGCCTTGGGCAGGTCCTGGACCGGATAGGCGCTGCTCAGACAGAAGCTCATGTCCCCCTTGTCCATGATGTAGTTGAGCTTTTCCGTGAGGAGGGAGAGCTCCCGCAGGGAGGCCGCCGCGTCGGGGCGGTCCTCCACCACCAGGATGAGCTTCCCCTCCAGCACGGTGAACATGATGTTGGAGTCCAGATTGCGGATGATGTGGCGGATCACGTTCACGTCCTGGCTGCGGAAACGCCCGGCGGAGCGGGTGGTGTTCAGGTTGACGATGGCCACATAGTAGGACTGGTCGGCCCGGACCGGATACCCGTCGCTCTGGGCGGCAACGCAGATGTGGATGGCGTCCCCCAGGCGGCCGAAGAGCCAGTTCTCCACGAACTGCTGCTTGTACTTCCGGCGCAGCTTCTTCAGGGCCAGGGCGTTTTTCATCTCGGCGGCCAGCAGGTGGCGCACCCGGTTGATGACCTGCTGGTCCACCGGGCTGAGGGGGCCGTAGTACTCCGGGATGATGATGCGGATGCCCGTGGGGCCGCCGATGTCGAAGAAGTGGACGGGGACCTGTTCGCTCTTTCCCTCCCGCCGGATGGTGAGGGTGTGGCGGTTGGTGCGCTTGTAGAGCTGGCGGATGATGTCGTCCTGCAGGGGCTCCAGCAGGAGGGAGCGGCTCTGGGGGGAGACCAGAAGCTCATTCTCCTCGTCAAAGATCATCACCGGGTTGGCGATGACCTCCTCCACGGCCAGAAGGGTCTGCTCCGGGTCGTCCGAGCGGAGAAAGGCCCCCAGCAGCCGCTCCATCTTGTCCTGGATGACCTGGAAGGAGTGGGTCTCCCGCTGGAAGAGGGCCTCCATGCTCTCCTGCACGATGTTGGAGAAGATGGCCGTTATGGGCAGCTCCACCAGGGGGAAGTCCAGGGCCTGGGCCTCCTTCACCACGGCCTGGGGCAGTCCCTGGCGGAAGCGGGTGGGCTTGAGGCACAGGACGGCCACCCCCTTGTCCCGGATGCGCCGCAGCTGGGTCAGCAGCAGCTCATCCTGCCCTCGGAAGGCATAGCCCGAGCTGATGATACAGTCCCCCGCCTCGCCCCAGTCGGAGAGCTGTGCCCCCTCGATCACGTTGGCGCGGAGAATGGCGCGGCCGGTCTGATCCGCACCGGCGCGCAGAAGGGCCCCCTCCATGGCGCTGAGCTGGAGGAGGTCTCCCAGGGTAAAATCCAGGGATGGGTCGGGGGCGGTGGGTGTTCGGTGCATGGCTGGTACCTCCTCTGTCTGGGTAAAAAAAGGCCGGACGGGCACGTTTTCCCTTTATACGGCCGGTTTGACACCCAATCATTATAGTCTTTTTCACTGAAAAGGCAAGAGAAGAACCGGGTGTTTTCCGTCGCTTTTGTGAACGCTTCCCAAAATTGCACGAATCAAATTGGTGTCAGACCACATTGTTTTGGTGGAAAGTGCCAGTTATAATAGGGCATGTGAACCAAGGCAGCCCTTAGGTTGGTCCTACCAACCGGAAGAAGACCGCCGGGGGCCTCTGATTGGAAAGAAACGGGGAATCACAGTGAAAGAATATGTCTATACGGTCAAAAGCAGTCTGGGCATGCACGCCCGCCCCGCCGGAATGTTCGTCAAGCTGGCCAAGCAGTGTGAGTCGGTCATCGAGGTCTGCAAGGGCGATAAGCGGGTCAATGTCAGCCGCATCCTGGCAGTGATGGGCATGGGCATTCAGCAGGGCGATACCATTACCCTCACCGTAGAGGGGCCGGACGAGGAGACGGTGTTTCCTCAGCTCCGGCAGATCTGTGAGGAAAATCTGTAAACAAACCGCGGGAAGGGAGGAGCCCTTCCCCGGGAGACGGGAATAGGAGGAATGTGACTATGAGACGACTGGGTAAGATTTTCCGGGAAGACGGCCGCACCGTCATTGTGGCCATGGACCACGGCATGGGGATGAACGTCAACCCCGCCCTGGACCGGACCGGTGAGATCCTGGAGGCCATCGTGGCCGGCGGCGCCGACGCCGTGCTGACCACCTACGGCATCGCCAGCAAGTACGCCGACATACTGCGCCATGTGGGACTGATCCTCCGCTGCGACGGCGGCTACTCCGCCATCCCCAGCGCCGCCAACGGCCATCCCCGGATGCTCTTCTCGGTGGAGGACGCCCTGCGCCTGGGCGCCGACGCGGTGGCCTGCAACGGCTTCCCCGGCACTCCCACCGAGCAGGACTGCATGAAGAACGTGGCAGAGCTCTCGGCCCAGGGCCGGGCCTGGGGGATGCCGGTCATGGCCGAGATGCTCCCCGGCGGCTTCGGCAATGAGGTGCCCAAGACGGTGGAGAACGTCCGCCTGGCCGCCCGGACCGGCTGTGAGTACGGCGCCAGCATCATCAAAACCACCTTCACCGGCACGCCCGAGGAGTTCCGGGGGGTCATCGAGGCCTCCTACCAGCCCGTGGTGGTGCTGGGCGGGGAAAAGACCAGCCAGCTCTCCGACCTCTTCGTCTGCATCGAGCAGGCCATCTCGGTGGGTGCGGCCGGCGTGGCCATCGGCCGCAACGTGTGGAAGCATCCCGACCCCGAGGCCGTGACCCGGGCGCTGGTGGATCTGGTCCACAACGGCAAGCGGGCCGCCGACATCCAGGGCCTGTAAGAGAGGAGGGGAGCGACATGATTCCGGAAACCATGAAAGCCATCGTCGTGACCGAGCCCCGCAAGGCGGAGGTCAAAGAGCTCCATACCCCCGTCCCCGCCGCCGGCGAGGTGCTGGTGCGGGTGGAGAAGGCGCTGATCTGCACCTGGGAGCAGCGGATCTTCTCCGGCGGCGACGTGGCCCTTCCCTTCGTGCCCGGCCATGAGATCTCGGGCACTGTGGCCGCCATCGGCGAGGGGACCTTCGCCAACGTAAAGGTGGGGGACAAGGTCGTGGTCAAGACCTTCGACAGCTGCGGACAGTGCGAGCAGTGCTACCGGGGCCATGACAACGAGTGTACCGGCAACGCGAAAAAACGGTTCTATGACGGCATCCCCGGCACGGGAGGCTTCGCCCAGTACCTGGCTATCGGCTCCGAGCGGGTCTATGCCCTGCCGGACAAGGAGGCCGACCTCTCGGTGGCCGCCTTTGCCGAGCCGCTGGCCTGCTGCCTGGGCAGCCTGGACCAGGGCGAGGTGGACTTCGGCGAGGACGTGGTCATTGTGGGCGGCGGCATCATGGGCCAGCTCCACAATGTGCTGTGCAAGAAGCGGGGCGCCCGCACCATCCTGATGGAGCCCGACCCCGCCCGGCGGGAGATGGCCAAAAAGATGGGGGCCGACGTGGTGGTGGACCCCACCCAGTGCGATCCCATCCAGACCATCCTGGAGCTGACCGGCGGCCGGGGCGCCCACGTGTGCTTCTACACCGTCAACGTGCTCTCTCTGGCCCAGGATTATCTGGAATGTCTGGCCAAGCGGGGCCGTATGGTATATTACGGCTCCTTCCATCCCAGCGGACCCATCCAGATCGACCCCAACAAGATCCATTACAGTGAAAAGCGCATCACCGGCTCTTACAGCCCCACCGCCAGACATTTCTGGACAGCGTCCCGGCTTCTGGGGTATCATCTGATCGATGTGGAGCCCTTCATCACCGAGCGCTATGCCATGGAGGATTGCCAGATCGCCTTTGAGCGGGCCTCCAGCCCGGAGACCTACCGGGTCCTCATCGATTTGAGCGGGGATTGACCGTATCCCTGAAGCGGAAAGGAACGAAACAGCGTGATCAATTTGATTCTGATTAGCCATGGCGCCTTTGCAGCCGGTGTGCGGGAGGCGGCCGAGATGATCCTGGGCCCCCAGGAGAACCTGGAGGTGTTCGGCCTCTACCCGGGCGACACGGTGGAGACCTTCTCCCTCAAGCTGGAGCAGGCCATCGACGCCTTCGGAGACCCGGATCACACCCTGATCCTGGCCGACCTGCCCAGCGGCACGCCGTCCAACACCGCCATGCTGATGGTGATGAAGCACCATGTGCACGCCCTGTCGGGTTACAATCTGCCCGCCCTGCTGGAGCTGCTCACCCTCCGGGAAGAGATGGAGGCCGGGGAGCTCATCGCAGCGGCCACCGAGGCCGGACGGGAGGGCTTTGTCAACGCCGAGCAGGTGATCGCAGAAAGGGAGGGAACCGTATGAGCGTGGTATTTTACCGCATTGACGACCGCCTGATCCACGGACAGGTGATGACGGGGTGGAGCAAGGTCTATCAGGCCACCCGGATCTTCGTGGTGGACGACAAGACCGCCCAGGACCAGTTCCTGTGCCAGGTCATGAAGATGGCGGTCCCCCGGGATTACGACGTACACATCTACACGGTGGAGCAGGCCCTGGAGGCCATCGCCAACGATCCCCCCGAACTGCGCACCATCGTGCTGGCCAAGACCCCCGATGTGATGCAGCGCCTGCTGGAGGGCGGCGCCCCCATGAAGGAGCTCAACCTGGGCGGCATGGGCTATGTGGCCGGCCGGAAGATGATCCTGCGCAACATCCAGGTCTCTCCCGCCGAGCTGGAACAGCTCCAGGCCATCGCCGCCAAGGGGGTGCGGGTGTTCTGCCAGATCGTGCCCGACGGCAAGTGCATCGAGATCGACAAGGTCAAGCTGTAACACCTGTATTTTCTCCTGCGCGCCCATGAAAACTCCGCGGGGAACCGACGGCGGGGGACGAAAGGAGGGCGTTGCCTGCCGTACTGATAGATTGTCCCGGATTCTGAGCGAATGAAAAGAGGAGGTCATTTGTTATGAGTTGGTTGCAAGCCCTGATTATCGGAGTGCTCTACTATCTCTCCGACGCACCCTGGTTCTTCGGTGAAGGATATTACGTGCTCCAGCGTCCCATTGTGGCAGGCTTCCTGACGGGCCTGGTCATGGGCGATCCCGTGACGGGCACCATCATCGGCGCCACCATCAACCTGATCTATCTGGGCCACCTGAACGTAGGGGGCTCCATGCCCTCCGACATGGCCGTGGCCGGCTACATCGGCACCGCCCTGGCCATCGCCACCAACGTCAGCACCGAAGTGGCTCTGGCCATCGCCGTTCCCCTGGGCCTGCTGGGCACCATCTGGTGGGTCGGCAAGATGACCATCGACTCCTTCTTCGTCCACTGGGCCGACAGCTATGCGGCCAAGGGCGATGAGAAGGGCGTCATGCTCATGAACTGGCTGCCCAGCGCCGTGATGATGCTGGTCTTCAAGGTCATCGTGGCCGTGGTCATCCTCATGGCCGGCGTGCCTCTGATGGAGAGCTTCCTGAACGTGGTGCAGGGCACCAACATCCTCCACGCCCTGGAGGTGGTGGGCGGCCTGCTGCCCGCCCTGGGCATCGGCCTGAACCTGCGTGCCATCCTGAAGAACGAGACCATGCCCTTCCTGCTGGTGGGCTTCCTGCTGGTGGCCTACTTCCAGATCAGCATCGTGGGCGTGGCCATGTTCGGACTGGTCTTTGCCCTCATCTACATGCAGATGAATCAGAAGGAGGATGCGAGCTATGGCGGCTAATGTGGAAAACAATGCGGTCCAGGAGACCGATAAGCGGATTAAGCTGGACAAGAAGGACATCCGCCGCTCCTACTGGCTGTGGCAGTTCTTCTCTCACGCCAACTACAACTACGAGCGCATGCAGGGCGGCGCCTTCGCCATGTGCATGGCGCCCATCATCAAAAAGCTCTATCCCGACCGGGAGGAGAAGATCGCCGGCCTTCAGCGCCACCTGACCTTCTTCAACACCAACCCCAACGTGGGCGCGGTCATCCACGGCGCCGTCATCTCCATGGAGGAGGAGCGGGCCAACGGAGCCGAGATCAGCGACGAGGCCATCAACGCCGTCAAGACCGGTATGATGGGCCCCATGGCCGGCATCGGCGACGCGCTGGACCAGGGCGTCATCATCCCCCTGGTGGTGGCTCTGGGTATCAGCTTCGGCAGCACCGGAAACCTCTTCGGGCCCCTGCTGGTCCTCATCGGCCTGCCCATCATCCTGATGCTCATCGCCTACAACTGCTGGATGAAGGGCTATTCCCTGGGCAGCAGCGCCATCACCGCCATGCTGGCCGGCGGCCGGATGAAGCAGCTCATCGGCGCGGCGGGCATCCTGGGCTGTACCGTCATGGGCGGCCTGGTGGCCACCTCCGTCAGCTTCAAGACCGCCATCGCCTTCAACATCGGAGAGCAGGCCTTCGATCTGCAGAGCCAGCTCTTTGACGCGATCATGCCGGGTCTTCTGCCTCTGGGCGTGACCCTGGGCGTCTACGCTCTGCTGCGGAAGGAGAAGTTCACTTCCATCCAGATCATGCTGGGTCTGGTCGTGATCGGTTTTGTCGGCGGAATGGTCGGCATCTTCTGATCGAAACCGAGCAAGCCGGGCGGCAGACCTGCCGTCCGGCTCGTTTTTACAGGAGGGACATGGACTATGACCACATTACATGGACAGGGGGTCAGCCGTGGCGTGGCCATCGGCCCCATCCACCGCCTGGGGAGCGGCCCGGCCGAGCTCCGGCCCAGGAGCGGCGCCGTGCCCGAGGAGGAGCTGGCGCGCTTTGAGGCGGCCCGTGCCCAGGCCGGCGTGGAGCTGGAGGAGATCTACCAGCAGACGCTGGAGACCCTGGGGGAGGAGAACGCCCTGCTCTTCCAGATCCACCAGATGGTGCTGGAGGACCCGGATTTCTGCGAGGGGGTGGAGGAGCGCATCCGTGACGGAGCCGACGCGGCCTATGCCGTGCAGGAGGCCTCCCGGGACGCGGCCGCCGCCTTCGCCGCCATGGACAACGACTATATGCAGGGCCGGACCGCCGACGTGCTGGACATCGGCGCGCGGCTCATCCACATCCTGAACGGGACGGAGGAGGAGGCCCTGGTCCTCACCGAGCCGGCCGTCCTGGCTGCCGAGGACCTGGCCCCCAGCCAGACCGCCCGCCTGGACCGGAGCAAGGTGCTGGCCTTCGTGACGGCGGGCGGCTCGGTCAACTCCCACACGGCCATCTTTGCCCGCACCATGGGCATCCCGGCGGTGGTGGGCCTGGGCCGCTCCCTGGAGCTGCTCTCCCAGGGCCGGGAGGTGGCGGTGGACGGGAGCACCGGCGAGGTGGTCGTGGCCCCCGACGGGGCGGTCCGGGCGGAATTTGAGGCCCGGCAGAGCGCCGCCTGCGCCGAGCGGGCGGAGGCCGAGTGCTACCGGGGCCGGGCCAGCGTGACCCGGGGCGGGCGGAAGATCGAGCTGTGCGCCAACGTGGGCGGCCCGGAGGACATCGAGGCCGCCCTGGCGGGAGACGCCGAGGGCATCGGCCTCTTCCGCAGCGAGTTCCTCTACCTCCAGCGCAGCGACTACCCCGATGAGGAGACCCAGCTGAGTGCCTACCGGGACGTGCTGGAGCGGATGGGGGGCAAGCGGGTGGTCATCCGCACCCTGGACATCGGCGCCGACAAGCAGGCCGACTACTTCCAGCTCCCTCCCGAGGAGAACCCCGCCATGGGCATGCGGGCCATCCGCATCTGCCTGACCCGGCCGGAGGTCTTCCGCACTCAGCTGCGGGCCCTGTACCGGGCGTCGGTCTACGGGAAGCTGGCCATCATGTTCCCCATGATCACCTCCCCCGCCGAGGTGCGCTCCGTCCTGGAGGCGGCCGCCGCCGTCCGGGGGGAGCTGGACGCCGAGGGCATCCCCTATGCCGGAGATGTGGAGCTGGGCATCATGATCGAGACCCCGGCCGCCGCCCTCCTCAGCGAGGAGCTGGCCCGGCAGGTGGACTTCTTCAGCGTGGGCACCAACGACCTGACCCAGTACACCCTGGCCCTGGACCGCCAGAACGCCAGCGTGGCCTGCTTTGACGACCCGGAGCACCGGGCGGTGCTCCGCCTCATCGCCATGGCCGCCGAGAACGCCCACCGGGCGGGCATCTGGATCGGCATCTGCGGCGAGCTGGGGGCCGACCCGTCCCTCCTCCAGACCTTCCTGGACCTGGGGATCGACGAGCTGTCCATGAGTCCCGGCGCCATCCTGCGCACCCGGATGCAGGTGTGCCAGATGGGGCAGTGATCCTGAAAAAAGAAGTGCGCCCCCGGTTCCAAACCAGCGGAACCGGGGGCGCGTCTGCGCGGCGGGAGAGCGGGTCAGCGGGGGCGGGAGAGGGAGAGCTCCTCCGCCCGGTACCAGCGGCGGGTGCCGTCCTCAAAGAGCACCCGGAACACGCCCTCCTCCCCCACCTCCACGATGGTGCCCTCGGGCCGGATGGCCGGGCGGCAGCCCACACAGGCGCCGGCGGTCACCACCACCCGGGTCAGGAGGGGAATGGTCTGCTTGCACGTGACATTCATAGCGATACACTCCTCTGTTTCAGCGGCGTGTCCCCGGCGGGGACGGCCCTTGTCGATGTATCCTATGCCGGGAAAGGGAAATTCAGAACCGGAAGGAGAGCCCTCCTCCCAGAGGCGGGCAGAAGGACACCGGATGGAGGAAAATCCATCCAAAAAGCCGCGGCTTTGTGAAAAACAGTTCAGAAAAGGGCAAGAATCGCCAGTTTATTTTCCACATCGTACCGTTGCCGGGCGGGGGGATCTATGCTATACTAAAGCCGGTGAAAATCTGTTTTACAGCCTGCGATAGAACCATTCAATAAAGGAGGGAATTTTTCATGCGCCTGACCAATATTAAGGATGTCCAGAAGTTTATCGACGTGGTCAACTCCTGCGAGCACGAGGTCTACCTGAAGTCCCTGGAGGGGGATATCTTCAACCTGAAGTCCTCCATGTCTCAGTACATCGCCATCGGCCGTCTGATCCAGGAGTCCGGCTCTTCTCTGGAGCTCTTCGCCAACGATAAGAACGACCAGATCCGCCTGATCAACTTCCTGCACGATCTGAACGCGGAGTAAACAACGCACAGGAGGGCCGCACCTGCCGGAGAGATCCGCGGGTGCGGCCTTTTTGCCGGAGGGAACGACCATGAATCTGAAGCTCACCATCCAATACGACGGCACCCGCTACGACGGCTGGCAGCGCCAGGGCAACACGGGCAACACCATCCAGGGCAAGCTGGAGGGGGTGCTCTCCCGCATGGCGGGGGAGGCGGTGGAGATCCACGGCGCCGGGCGCACCGACGCGGGGGTCCACGCCCAGGGCCAGGTGGCCAGCGTCCGCCTGCCGGGCACATGGGAGCCCGGGGAGGTGCGCGCCTATCTCAACCGCTATCTCCCCGAGGACATCGCCGTGATCGGCGTGGAACCGGCGGGGGAGCGCTTCCACGCCCGGCTCAACGCCGTGGGCAAGACCTACCGCTACGCCATCCGCCTGGGGGATGCCCCCGACGTGTTCCGCCGGAAGTACCAGCTCCGGGTGGAGGAGACGCTGGACCTGGCGGCCATGGAGCGGGCGGCCGCTGTCCTGACCGGACGGCACGACTACCGCTCCTTCTGCTCCAACCGGCGCTTCAAGAAGTCCACCGTGCGCACGGTGGACGCCATCCGGATTGTGCGCCGGGGGGACGACCTGGACCTCACCTTCCACGGGGACGGCTTCCTCTACCACATGGTGCGCATCCTCACGGGAACTCTGCTGGAGGTGGGCACCGGAAAGCGCGCCCCCGAGGAGATGGCGGCCATCCTGGCCGCCCGGGACCGCTCCGCCGCCGGTCCCACCGCCCCGCCCCAGGGACTCACCCTGGTGGAAGTGGAATACGCATAAAGCGCTTCTCAAAAATGCAAGCATTTTTTCGAGGGGATGCAGGCCGCCGCGCGCATCGTCGGGGCAAAGTCCGCACCGTTCCCCCCGGCCTGACGGCCAGGGCTCACTTCACTCCCTTGCCCCTCCTCTCCCTAACAAACCCGCTTCGCTGGGCTTCGTTTGGGTCCCCGAGGGGGGGCCACACACTTGCGGCCTGAGAAGTGTTTTTTCCGACGTACATGCCGCCGGAAAAAACGATTTGATTCTATTCCGTTGTCTGCGGACAACGGAACTCTGCGAGGCTCTTTCTCCGTTGATGGATAGACGAAGTCCGCCGGACAACAGTCCGGCGGACTTATTTTTTGATCAGATTGTTTTATCAGGCGGGACGGATGACCAGCTCCCGGATGAGGCCGGAGACCGGGTCATAGCTCTCGATGGTGGCCAGAGCGTGGTTGACCTGGCCGCCGTAGTTGATGTAGAGGTTCACGGTGCGCTCGTCCACGATGCGGGGGTCCAGTACGGACAGCCCGCCCAGGACGAATTTGTTGTGGTAGAACATCTCCACCGCCCAGCGACCGTAGATGTAGTAGTTCTCATTCTTGATGCGCAGGGGGCAGTAGTCGAACAGGCGGCACTCGTCGGCAAAACAGGCGGCCATGGCCTTGTGATCCTTTGCCTGAAGGGCGCGGACAAAATCAGCGATGATCATAGCAGGTCCCTCCTCAATACACTTTTTCCGAGTTGAGCAGCGCGTCGGTCCCGCCGTCCACAAAGAGCACCACGCCGTTGACGCCGTGGGCCTCGGGGGAGGCCAGGAAGGCGATGGCGTTGGCGATGTCACTGGGGTCCATCAGCTCGCCGCTCTCATAGTTGACGGGCACGGGCAGAGCCTCCACAGCCGCGCGCTGCTCGGGGGAGAGGCCGTCGGTCATGGCGGTACGGACGTTGCCGGGGGCCACTGCGTTGAGCCGCACCCCCTGGGCCCCCCAGCTGGCGCTCATCCGCCGGGCCCAGCGGGCCAGGGCGTACTTGGTGGCCGCGTAGAAGGAGTGGGCCGCCCGGGGATCATAGTCCTTCACCAGCTCCAGGATGCGCGCCTCGTCGGCCTGGTTGTTGAGCATGCCCACCACGTCCATCCGGGCCGCGCCCTGGACGATGGAGTTGGAGGAGGTGACCACACAGCTGCCGCCCTTTTTCTTCAGAAGGTCGAAGGCTCCTGCGGCCATCTCGGTGGCCCCGAAGTAGTTCAGGGAGATGATGAGGGGAATGTTCCGGTTGACCCCCGCGTTGCAGATCATGGCGTCGATGCCGTCCGGGTAGCGGCGGTGCAGCTCCTCCAGCGCGGCGGAGCGCCCGGCGGGGGTGGCCAGGTTGGCGTTGATGTCCCCGTCCTTCAGGTCGATGTTGACGGTCTCATGGCCCCGCTCCTTCAGGATTTCCACCGTGCGCTTGCCGATGCCGCTGGAGCCGCCGGTGATGACGTAGATGCCCATAGATACTCCTCCTAACAATTTGTTTTCTTATCTAACAATAAGTTTGATGTCAAAAGTACAAAAAGTAAACTGTGAAGTATTACAAATAAAATGGAGAAGAAAACATGCAAAACGGTCAAAACATCCAAAAAGAAGCCGGGCAAATCTGTGATTTTTTTCACGATTCGTCTAATTTATTTTTTCACAAAGAGAGGGGGCCTTTTTGCCGGGGAAGGGGGCTGATTCTCGCCGGAGAGTTTGCTATAATAGAAGCAATCTTGCCCTCCGTCCCGCCGGACGGAGGGCCATCTGTCACCGAGGAGGGACTTCCATGCACGAGAGAGCGGAAAAGACGCCCTGGGCCGCCCGGGCATGCTATGCCCTGGGAGGACTGGCCGCCGGCCTCTTCCTGGGGGTGCGCCTGGCGGCCTTTCTGGTCCAGGCCCGGGGCATCCCCCTGCCGCTGGGGGCGGCATTGGCCCTGGGGCCCCTGCTGGCCCTGCTGGGCGGGCTGTGCGCCCCCCTGGTGAACGGCCATCTGGCCCGGTACGCCTTCGGCGGGCAGCGGGCGGGGTGGGTCCTCTACCCCCTGTGCGTGGTCTTTGCCCTGCGCTTCCGGGGGCTGGTGCTGGACCGGGCCGTGGAGGGGGGCGGGATCGCCCTCTCCCGGGGGATGAACCTGCTGGTCCTGGCGGGGGGCGGGATTTTGCTGGCCCTCTTCCTCCTGCACCTGCTCTTCGCCCTGCGGGAGTGCCTGGGCGGGGCGGGGACGTGGCTGCGGGGCCTCTCCCGGCGGGATGTGTGCGCCATCCTGGTCCTGTGGGGGCTGGTCAACCTGCTGGTCTACGCCTACGCCCGGGGGAGCGCCACCATTTACAGCTGGGACAGCGCCATCTACTGGCGCAGCACCTACTCCCTGGCCGAGACCTTCCGGGACCAGGGGATCGCCGCCGCCCTGAGCCGGGTGTATGAGTCCATCTTTACCACCGACTACAACGACACCATCGGCCTGCTCTGTGTCCCCTTTGCCCTGCTTTTCGGGCCCTCCCGGCTGGTCTATCTCATGTCCATCGGGAACTTCTGCCTCTTTCCCACCCTGCTGCTCCTCTGGGGGTACGCCCGCAGCCTGCGCCCCCGGGGCTATTGGCTCCCGGCCGCCGGGATGCTGGCCTTGCCCTCCCTCTTTTACACCTCGGTGACCGGCTATGTGGACATCGCCGGGACCGCGGTGGCCCTGGGGGCCCTCCTCCTCCACCTGAAGGAGCCGGGGAAGGGTCGCTTCTCCCGCTATCTGCTGATCGGACTGCTGGCCGCCGGGGCGGTGGTGCTGCGGCGGTGGTACGCCTTCTACGCCCTGGCCTTCCTGCTGGTCCTGTGCGTGGAGGCTCTCGCCTTCCGCCGCTCCCCGGCCCCGGTGCTGGGGTACCTGTGCGGCTTCGGCTTCCCGCTGCTCTACTTCCTCCAGACCTTCGTCTCGGGGCGCCTTCTGGCCGACTACGCCCAGATGTACGCCGCCTATGACCTGGGACTGGGGGTGGATGTGCGCATCCTCCAGCGGTACTACGGGCTCTTCCTCCTGTTGGCGGCGGCGGCCCTGGGGCTGTGGCTGTGCCGGGGGAAGGCCACCCGGCGGCAGGCCCTCTTCCTCCTGCTGGAGCCGGCGGTGTGCGCCTTCCTCTTCGTCCATGTCCAGTCCCACGGACAGCAGCACCTGCTCCTCTACGCCCCGGCCCTGGCCTGCCTGCTGGTGCTGGGCTTCCACTACCTGGCCGGACGGGGGAGACTGGGCGTGATTTTGACGGCGGCCATCGTGCTCCCCACCGCCCTGAGTCCCGCCCTGCCCCGGGTGCAGTCGGGGATCATCCAGGACTATCCCCTCATCCAGATGCTGCCCACCTTCTCCTACGCCCCGCCCCGGCGGGAGGACGCCTATGAGATGGTGGAGCTCATCCGCCGCCTGGACGAGTTCGGAGCGGAGGGGAAGAAGGTGGGGGTGCTGGCCTCCTCCTTCGTCCTGAACCAGAGCGCCCTGGTCAACGCGGAGGACTCCCTCAACCTGCCCCGGGTGTCCGACGTGGACCGGGACGAGTATCTGGTCAACCTGGCCGCCGTGGACCAGCGGGACGGCTTCTGGGACAGCATCTACACCTGCGACATCCTGGCCGTGGCCGATCCCATCCAACTCCACCTGGGGGAGGAGAACCAGCAGGTGGTCTGGGCCCCCGCCCACTGTCTGCTGGAGGGGGAGGCCATCGCCGGGGCCTACCGGAAGCTGGATGAGACCTTTGTGCTGGAGAGCGACGGCATCACGGTCTATTTCTTCGAAAAGCTGCGGGAGCCCACGCCGGAGGAAAAACAGGAGCTGGCCGACCTCATCCGCCAGGTCCACCCGGAGATGGAGATCCACACAGGCGCTTAGAGCGTATGAAAAAGGGGCCGCGCTTCCAGAAAGAAGCGCGGCCCCTCGGACTATTCGTAAGAAGGATCTCTGCGGTTGCGGCAAGAGCCTCGCAGAGTTCCGCCGTCCGCAGACGGCGGAAGGAAGTTGAATCGTGTTTTCCGGCGGCATGTACGTCGGAAAACACTCCCCTCAGGCCGCAAGCGTGCGCCCTAAAGGGGCGTGCGACGCAGCGGACTGCATCCCCTCTCAAAAATGCCCGCATTTTTGAGAAGCAGCGTGTCGAACCGGTTCGACACGCGGTTAAAAAGACAGCGCGTGGCGGTGGGTCCAGCGGTGATAGCGGGCCTGCTCCTCCTCGTCGGCGAAGGGCTGGCCGTACTGCCGGGCGGCGACCACCTGGGCACTCTGGGCGGTGTCGGCCAGGGCGGCGTCCTGGGGAGCGGCGCACTCCCCCGCCACCACGGCGGCCAGGGACTCGCACTCGCTGTCACTGAAGCGGGCGAGCAGGTGGAGGAAGCTGCGCAGATCCTCCCCGTCGGAGAAGACGCCCGCGCAGATCTTCAGGGACGCGGCACAGGCGGCCAGGCAGGGGTCATCCCCCAGCTCCTCGGCCATGTTCCAGGCGATGGTCCCTGCGCTGGCCATGTGCAGGGCGGTCCAGGCTGCCTCTTCCCCGGACCCCAGACGGGTCAGCAGCGCCGATTGCAGGGTAAAAAGTCGATTCATACCAGTTCACGTCCCTTTCGGAGATTGGTTCCCCCGCCCGGGAGAAACGGCGGGAGGCGAGTGTTTCCTCTATATTGAAAGTCATTATAGCACACCCCCCGACAGGGGGGAAGTATGGAAGAAATTCTTGTGGACTACGCCGTCTATTTTCGAATAACTGGTATTTATTTTGGGCAAAAACACAATGAAAATGGTTTCTTTCTGTAAAAAATAGCTTACAAAGCGGAATCGGGGCGGGCCGCTTGCAATTTGGAGGGGAATATGCTATACTGTCTCACAATGATGCAGGCGCATCCAATCTGTGTGGAAGGAGCAGGTGAGCCCAGGTGGACGAACCTCCCTTGTGTCAACAGAATCGAGCGATTTTTAGGACAGCCTTACTCCCGTGGTGAGATAGGGCTGTCCTTTCCTGCGTTGAGACGAAAACCAATCTTATGATGAAAATGGAGTTGATGAGTTCCCCTATGGGCAGTGACAGTATTGGAATGTTGATCGCAATCGTGATCCTGGTGGCCATGTCGGCCTACTTTTCCGCCACCGAGACGGCCTTTACCTCCCTCAACCGCATCCGGCTCAAGAGCCGGGCGGACAACGGCGACCAGCGGGCCGCCCGCACCTTAGCGCTGGCAGAGAGCTATGACAAGCTCCTCTCCACCATCCTGATCGGCAACAACGTCGTGAACATCACGGCCACCACCGTGTCCACCCTCTTCTTCGTGAAGCTGCTGGACGAACAGAGCGGCCCCGCCGTCTCCACCGTGGTGCTCACCATTGTGATCCTGATCTTTGGCGAGATCTCCCCCAAGAGCCTGGCCAAGGAGTCCCCCGAGGCCTTCGCCATGTTCTCCGCGCCCCTGCTGCGGTTTTTCATGGTGGTGCTGACCCCGGCCAACTTCCTCTTCAGCCAGTGGAAGCGCCTGCTCTCCAAGCTCTTCCATAACGCCTCCAACGACGGCATCACTGAGGAGGAGCTGGTCACCATGGTGGACCAGGCCGAGACCGAGGGCGGGCTGGACCAGCACGAGAGCCAGCTCATCCGGGCCGCCATCGAGTTCAACGACCTGGAGGTGGAGGAGATCCTCACCCCCCGGGTGGACATCGTGGCGGTGGAGGACACCGACTCCATGGACGAGATCGCCCGGGTCTTTGCCGAGAGCGGCTTCTCCCGCATTCCGGTCTACCATGAGGACATCGACGACGTGGTGGGCGTGATCCACGAGAAGGACTTCCACGCCGCCCGCTTCCGCGGCCGGGAGGATGTGAGCTCCTTTATGAGCAACGTGCTCTACACCACCGGAAACACCAAGATCTCGGACCTGCTGCGCGTCCTCCAGAAGGAGAAGGCCCACATGGTCATCGTGGTGGACGAGTACGGCGGCACCGAGGGCCTGGTCACCCTGGAGGACATCGTGGAGGAACTGGTGGGTGAGATCTGGGACGAGCACGACGAGGTCATCGAGGAGTTCAAGAAGCAGGAGGACGGCAGCTACCTCATCTCCTGCAACGCCGACCTCACCGATCTCTTCGACCTCTTCTCCATCCGGGGCGAGTGCGACGCCAATACGGTCTCCGGCTGGGTCATGGAACAGATCGGCCGGGTCCCCGAGGAGGGGGACCGCTTCCAGGCCGAGGGCCTGGACGTGACGGTCACCCGGGTGGACCACCGCCGGGTCATGGAGATCCGGGTGGAGGTCCTCCCCGAGGAGGACGCCGAGTCCGTGGAAAAGGAAAAATAAAGAAAACGAGGGCGTGCCGGAGTTCCGGCACGCCCTTCAGGCTGTCGATAAAGTGAATTTCTGCGATTTTAGATGCAAGAGCCTCGCAGAGTTCCGCCGTCTGCAGATGGCGGAAGAAGGTCAAATCGTGTTTTCCGGCGGCGTGTACGTCGGAAAACACTCTGCTCAGGCCGTAAGTGTGTGGCCCTTCGGGCCATGCGCGCGGCGGCCTGCATCCCCTCGAAAAAATGCTTGCATTTTTGAGAAGCGTGTCGAAGTTTTTCGACACGCTGAAGGGCGTGCCGGAGTTCCGGCACGCCCTTTGTGCGTGTATGGGGTTATTTCTTGGCGGGGGGATTGGGCTCCATGGAGTCGAAGACGCCCTTGGCGCTGGCGCACAGACCGGCCAGGCCCTGGATCTCGCTGGGAATGATGATCTTGGTGGCCCGTCCGTCGGCGGCGGCCTGGAAGGCCTCCAGCGCCTTGATCTTGACCACCTGGTCGTTGGGGTTGGCCTTGTTGAGCATCTCGATGGAGTCGGCCAGGGCCTGCTGCACCTTGAGGATGGCCTCGGCCTTGCCTTCGGCCTCCAGGATGGCGGCCTGCTTGGCCGCGTCGGCCCGCAGGATGGCCGACTGCTTCTCGCCCTCGGCCACCAGGATCTGAGACTGCTTCTGGCCCTCGGCCTGGAGGATGGACTCCCGGCGCTCGCGCTCGGCCTTCATCTGCTTCTCCATGGCGTCCTGGATCTCTCTGGGCGGGATGATGTTCTTGAGCTCCACCCGGTTGACCTTGATGCCCCAGGGGTCGGTGGCCTCGTCCAGAAGGGTGCGCATCTTGGTGTTGATGATGTCCCGGCTGGTGAGGGTCTGGTCCAGCTCCAGCTCGCCGATGATGTTGCGCAGGGTGGTGGCGGTCAGGTTTTCAATGGCGCTCATGGGGTGCTCCACGCCGTAGGTGTAGAGCTTGGGATCGGTGATCTGGAAGTAGATCACGGTGTCGATCTGCATGGTGACGTTGTCCTTGGTGATGACCGGCTGGGGGGCGAAGTCCACCACCTGCTCCTTGAGGGAGACCGCCTTGGCCACCCGCTCAAAGAAGGGGACCTTGAAGTGGGGACCCACGCCCCAGACCTCGTGGAAGGCGCCCAGGCGCTCGATGACATAGGCCTTGGACTGGGGCACGAACTTGATGTTGATGACCAGGATCAGCAGGATCAGGACGCCCAGGATACTCAGAATAATGGGTAACATGTACAATTCCTCCTCTTACGCATTTCTTCCAATGTGGTTTGGAAACAGGGGGATGACTCAGGGCTGAGACACAGCGGCAGGGGCGCCTACCGGCTCCACAAAGAGCTTGACGCCCTCCATGCGCACCACCCGCACCCGGGTACCGGCGGGGATGGTCTCCTCCCCGGCGCTGCGGGCCGACCAGTCCATGCCGCGGACCTGGACCGTGCCGGTGGAGCGGAGATTATCGATGGCCTGGGTGACCACGCCCTCCATGCCCAGAACCCGGTCGGCATTGGTGGGGGTGCGACGGGAGGGGTTCAGGTACTTGAGGGCCATGGGCCGGAAGGCCGCCAGACACAGGGCGGACACCGCCAGGAAGCAGGCGATCTGTGCCCAGATGTTCTCCACTCCGAGGGAGAGGAGCAGCGCGGCCAGCGCACCGGCGGAGAACCAGATGGAGACCAGGCCCACCGTGAGGCCCTCCACCACCAGAAAGACCACCAGGGCCACCAGCCAGAGAATGGTTGGGAGCATACGCGTCCCTCCTTTCATGGGCTCCGGAACGGGGGGACCGGAGCGGAATGGGGGTTGCCGGGGATTCCCGGAAACCTTGGTGGTATCATACCATATTCCCTGTGGAAAATCCACAGCCCTTCCGGGGCGGTTGGGGCGGATTTTGGACGGCTTTGCCCCCTTGGGCCCATCCGGGCGCGTGAAATCGCCTCTTTTCGCGTCCGCGGTCCAAAAGGGTTTGCCTTGCGGGGGAAAATCAGATATACTGGACGGGAAACATAGCTGCGTGTCGAACTGGGTTCGACACGCTTCTCAAAAATGCAAGCATTTTTTCGAGGGGATGCAGGCCGCCGCGCGCATGGCCCGAAGGGCCACACACTTGCGGCCTGAGCAGAGTGTTTTCCGACGTACACGCCGCCGGAAAACACGATTTGACCCTCTTCCGCCGTCTGCGCCCGGCGGAACTCTGCGAGGCGATAGTGCCTGAACTCAAAAGAGTGCACTTGAATTGACAGACCGGTATTTGTATTTTGTATAGGAAATGGAGTATGTCTCGATGATGACCAACCTGCAACTTGTCGTCCCCACCCTCTTCGGCCTGGAGGGCCTGGCCGCGGAGGAGCTGCGCCGCCTCTCCCTGCCCAACGTCCGGGCCGAGAACGGCCGGGTCTTCTGCGACGCCACCCCCGCCGATATCGCCCGGGTCAACCTGAACCTGCGCACCGGCGAGCGGGTGCTGATCGTCCTGGGCCGCTTTTACGCCGGGGACTTCGACGCCCTCTTTGAGGGGGTGCGCGCCCTGCCCTGGGAGGAATTCATTCCCCGGGAGGGCGCCTTCCCGGTGAAGGGCCACTCCCTGAACTCGGCCCTCCACTCGGTCCCCGCCTGCCAGTCCATCGTGAAAAAGGCCGTGTGCGCCCGCCTGGGGGCCAAGTACGGCCTGGAGAAGCTCCCCGAGACCGGGGCCCTCCACCAGATCCAGTTCTCCATCCTCAAGGACGAGGTCACCCTCATGCTGGACACCAGCGGCGCCGGGCTCCACAAGCGGGGCTACCGGGCGGTGGGCGTGGCGGCCCCCCTGCGGGAGACCCTGGCCGCCGCCATGGTGCTCCTCTCCCGCTACCGGGGGAGGGACCCCTTCTGCGACCCCTTCTGCGGCAGCGGCACCATCCCCATCGAGGCCGCCCTCATCGCCAAGAACCGGGCCCCCGGCCTGAGCCGCTCCTTCGCCGCCCAGAAGTGGGACTGGCTCCCCGCCAAGGTGTGGATGGAGGGGGCCGACGAGGCCATGGACAAGGAGTTTGACGGGCACTACGACATCTGGGGCGGGGACATGGACCCCGCCGCCGTGGCCATCGCCCGGGACAACGCGGTCAAGGCCGACGTGGAGGACCTGGTCCGCTTCGAGGTGGCCGACGCCCGCACCTTCCACCGGAGCGACCCCTACGGGCGCATCGTCACCAACCCGCCCTACGGCGAGCGCATCCTGGAAAAGCAGGAGGCCGAGGAGCTCTACCGGGCCTTCGGACAGGCCGTGCGGGGCCTGCCGCATGGGTGGAAGGTCTCGGTCCTCTCCTCCCACACGGAGTTCGAGCGCACCTTCGGCCGCACGGCGGACAAACGCCGCAAGCTCTATAACGGCATGTTAAAATGTGACCTATTTCAGTATACAGACAGGAAATAAGAGAGAATAAATTACGGGGAGGAATGGAAAATGGCCCATCGTTGGACCAAAGCCGCCCGAGCGGGGCTGGCTGCGCTGGCTCTGTGCGCCCTCCTTCCTCTGGGCGCGGGGGCCGCTCCCGCCGGGGTGACCATCTGGGGCTACCAGGAGGGCATGGCCAAGGCCCAGAGCCCGGACGGGAAATTCGGATACGCCAACGCCCGGCGGGAGGTGGTCATCCCCATGCAGTACACCTCGGTGCTGGACTTCACCCTGGGGCTGGGCCAGGTCCAGCTGGGCGACCGGCTGGGGGTCATCCGGCAGGACGGGACCTACCTGATCCAGCCGGAATACGGCTCCCTCTTCCACATGACCGGCGGGCTGTACATCGCCCAGAAGGGGACCAAATGGGGTGTGGTGAGCCTGCTGCCCTTCCCAGACGGGAAGGGCGGGACCACCCAGATCTTCTACGACTTCGTCTATGACTCGGCCCGGCTGACCGAGGTGAGCGGGGGAGAGGCCCTCCTCCTCACCAAGGACGGGGAGACCACCGTCCTCCCCTTCTACCAGATCAACCAGCTCATGCTGGAGCGGCAGGTCCCCTCGGCCCGCTTCCCCCTCAACCGGGGACGGCTGCCCGACTTTTCCGACGTGTCCCCCCGGTCCTGGTACGATCTGTGGGTGGACCTGGCCTACAACCTGGAGCTCATGGAGGGTGTGGGGGACAACCGCTTCGCCCCGGACCGTACCATGACCGTGGCCGAGGCGGTGCGCCTGGCCGCCTGCATGGAGAGCCGCCAGCGGGGGGACAACTTCCACCAGCAGAGCGTCTCCGGGGCGGTGTGGTACCGCTCCTCGGTGGACTACTGCGTGGCCAGCGGCATCCTCCGGCGGGGGGAGTTCCTGGACTATGAACGCCCCGTCACCCGGGCCGAGATGGCCCACATCTTCGCCTCCACCTCCCTGGGCCGGGCCATCCCCGAGAAGAACAGCCTGGAGCGGGTGAAGGCCTCCGTCCCCGACGTGAAGGCCGGGGACTATGCCGCCGACGACATCTATGCCCTCTACGCCAAGGGGGTGCTGGCCGGGAGCGACGGAAAGCTCACCTTCCGGCCCGGGGATACGGTCACCCGCGCCGAGGCCGCCGGCATCGCCGCGCGCATGGCCCGGATGGAGCAGCGTATCACCCTCTTTTGAATGGGAATCTGAACACAGTAGGATGGATGGACCATGAAGCATTTGTTTGTGCTCAACCCCTCCGCGGGGCAGTATGACCGCAGCCAGGAGATGATCGCCCGGCTGGCCGACACCCTGGACCCCCTGGGGGTGGCATGGGAGGCCAGGGTGACCGACTACCCCGGCCACGCCGTGGAGCTGGCCCGGGCGGCCGCCGAGACGGGGGAGAGCGTGCGCATCTACGCCTGCGGGGGCGACGGCACCCTCAACGAGGTGGTCAACGGGGCCGCCGGGTATCCCAACGCCGCCGTGACCCAGTACCCCTGCGGGTCGGGCAACGACTTTCTCCGGCTCTTCGGGCAGGACCGGGGGCGCTTTTATGATCTGAAGGAGCTGGTGTACGGTGACCAGGCCGCCGCCGACCTGATGGACTGCAACGGCCGCCTCTCCCTCAACATCTGCTCGGTGGGCTTTGACGCCCGCATCGGGCTGGGCATGGCCCAGTTCCGGCGCTATCCCATGGTCAGCGGTCCCATGGCCTACCAGCTCTCTCTGGTGAAGAACCTGATCGCCGGCATCGCCCGCCCCTACGAGGTGGAGGTGGACGGGGAGACCTTTGCCGGGGACTTCTCCCTGCTATGCGCCTGCAACGGGCGCTACTACGGCGGGGGCTTTCACCCCTCGCCCCGGGCCGTCCCCGACGACGGGGTGCTGGAATTTCTGCTGGTGAAGGGGGTCTCCCGCCTGACGGTGGCCCGGCTGGTGAAGCTCTACGCCGCGGGCCGGGCGGAGGAGATCCCGGAGCTGGTCATCCTCCGGCGGGGCAGGTCCATGAAGGTGCGCTGCGACCGGCTCTCCATGGTCAATGTGGACGGGGAGCGGCTGGATACGGATGAGCTCTCCATCGCCCTCTCTGCTAAAAAAGTGAACTTTGTGATCCCCAGGGGAGCCTCCTGGGCCCCGGCCTCCGGTGTAAAAAATGAGATTTCCGGAGAAAAAAAGAGATAAGAAGACTTTGAGGGAGATTGAGAGAGATTCGCCTGGAAATTCACCCATCATTCATAAAAAATTTAAAAATTAGGGCTTGCAGAATTGTAGAACTAAGTTTATTATAATAAGCGTGTTAGCACTCCGGTAAAATGAGTGCTAACACGCTGAACTTGTTTTGAAAAAGATTTATCACATATAAGGAGGAACCTGTTATGAAACTCAAGCCTTTGGCTGACCGCGTTGTCCTGAAGATGGTGGAGGCCGAGGAGACCACCAAGGGCGGCATCATCCTCACCGGCGCTGCCAAGGAGAAGCCCGAAGTGGCTGAGGTCATCGAAGTGGGCCCCGGCGGCGTGGTGGACGGCAAGGAAGTCGTCATGACCGTGAAGGCCGGCGACAAGGTCATCACCAGCAAGTACTCCGGCACCCAGGTCAAGATTGACGGCGTGGAGTACACCATCGTGCGCCAGGGCGACATTCTGGCCATCGTCGAGTAACAAACCACCGGCCGCTCCGGCGGCGGTGTATCAACATCTCATTTTTTGGAGGTAATTCATTATGGCTAAGATCATTTGCTACGGCGAGGAAGCCCGTCACGCTCTGGAGCGCGGCGTCAACCAGCTGGCCGATACTGTGAAGATCACCATGGGCCCCAAGGGCCGCAACGTGGTGCTGGCGAAGAAGTTCGGCGCTCCCCTCATCACCAACGACGGCGTGACCATCGCCAAGGAGATCGAGCTGGACGATCCCTTTGAGAACATGGGCGCTCAGCTGGTGAAGGAAGTCTCCACCAAGACCAACGACGTGGCCGGCGACGGCACCACCACCGCCACCCTGCTGGCTCAGGCCATCATCCGCGAGGGCCTGAAGAACCTGGCTGCCGGTGCCAACCCCATGGTCATGAAGAAGGGCATCTCCAAGGCTACCGCCGCCGCCATCGAGGCCATCAAGGCCAACAGCCAGAAGGTCAACGGCAGCGATGACATCGCCCGCGTCGGCGCTGTCTCCTCCGGCGACGAGACCATCGGCAAGCTGATCGCCGAGGCCATGGAGAAGGTCTCCCACGACGGCGTCATCACCGTTGAGGAGTCCAAGACCGCTGAGACCTACAGCGAGGTCGTGGAGGGCATGCAGTTCGACCGCGGCTACATCACCCCCTACATGGTCACCGACACCGAGAAGATGGAGGCCGTCCTGGACGATCCCTACATCCTCATCACCGATAAGAAGATCTCCAACATCCAGGAGCTGCTGCCCGTGCTGGAGCAGGTCGTCAAGACCAGCAAGCCCCTGATGATCGTGGCTGACGACGTGGAGGGCGAGGCTCTGTCCACCCTGATCGTCAACAAGCTGCGCGGCACCCTGAACGTGGCCTGCGTGAAGGCCCCCGGCTTCGGCGACCGCCGCAAGGAGATGCTCAAGGATATCGCCATCCTGACCGGCGGCACCCTGGTTTCCGCCGACCTGGGCTATGAGCTCAAGGACGCCACCCTCGACATGCTGGGCAAGGCCCGCCAGGTGAAGGTCCAGAAGGAGAACACCATCATCGTGGACGGCGCCGGCAGCAGCGAGGCCATCAAGGGCCGCGTGGATCAGATCCGCAACGAGCTGGCCATCAGCACCTCCGACTACGACAAGGAGAAGCTGCAGGAGCGCCTGGCCAAGATGGCCGGCGGTGTGGCCATCATCCGCGTGGGCGCTGCCACCGAGGTGGAGATGAAGGAGAAGAAGCTGCGCATCGAGGACGCCCTGAACGCCACCCGCGCCGCGGTTGAGGAAGGCATCGTGGCCGGCGGCGGCACCGCCTATGTGAACGCTGTCTCCGCTGTGGAGAAGCTCATCCCCGAGGTTGAGGGCGACGAGAAGACCGGCGTGCGCATCATCGCCAAGGCCCTGACCGAGCCCATGAAGCAGATCGCTGCCAACGCCGGCATCGACGGCTCCGTGGTCCTGGAGAAGATCCGTGAGTCCGGCAAGGTCGGCTACGGCTTCGACGCCTACAAGGAGACCTATGTGGACATGATCTCCGCCGGCATCGTGGATCCCACCAAGGTGACCCGCTCCGCTCTGGAGAACGCGGCTTCCATCGCCGCCACCCTGCTGACCACCGAGTCCCTGGTGGCCGACAAGAAGGAGCCCGCTGCTCCCGCTCCCGCTGCTCCCGACATGGGCGGCATGTACTAAGCAATCGCCAAGTTTCTGGCCCCCGGAACGCTCTGTTCCGGGGGCCTTTTTGCACTTTTTTCAGTTAGGTGTACGCAAACGTGCACCATTCCCGCCGGGGGCGCCTAGGGTATCCAGAACATATGAGGTGATACCATGAGCGGACGAAAAAGATCCTCCCGCACGGTGCTCCCCTGGCTGACCGCCCGGTCGGACGGGAAGGAGGGGCGGTTCATCCAGGTGGGCAACTCCCTCCTGCTGGACAAGCGGGTGCAGAAGCTGAGCGGCAATGCCCTGCGGCTCTATCTCTGCATGGCCATGGAGAGCGGCGGGAAGCGGCATTTCCTCTTTCCCCAGGCGGTGGGGAAGAAGTACGGCATCTGTCCGGCGGGACTGTGGCGGGGCATGACCGAGCTGGAGGAGAAGGGCTTCCTCTCCCACCGGTCCGGGAAGAATGTGCGCCAGCCCAATGAGTACGTCTTTTCCCTGGAGTGGAGAACGGGAGAGAAGCCTCCCGCGTTCCCGCCCCCTGTGGCTATATGTAGTATATCTCCCTCAGAATGAGAGAAGGAGACGGGCGGATTTTTCTCACTGGTTCTCGCAAAATGAAGGAGTGAAGGGGCCATTTTGTGGATGGGTTCTCGCAAAATGAGAGAAGATTGGGGCCGTCCTTCCTTCAAAATGAGAGAGCCAAAAAGAACTTATCCCCTCAGACCAGCGCCTCATGCCGCACTTCATCAAAGACGATCTGTCCATCGGTCAGGTGGAGGAGCAGGGTCAGACTGCCCGTCTGATAGCGGCCGTCCTCGGTGAAGCGGTCCAGGACAGCCTGGAGAGAGCCGTCCTCCCGCCGCTCCAGAGAGCGGAGTAGAAAGGCCGACGGCTCGCCCGGGGTGGGGGCGGGTTGGTACTGCCCATCGGAATAGGAATAATCCCCTGCGGCGCCGTGGGTGTAGACGGCATCCCCGAACCAGAGGGCCACGGCCTGGTCCACATAGTCGGCGGACAGCGCATCCCCGTGGGGGTGCCGGTATCGCAGGGGCGCGCACCAGATCCAGTTCAGGGCCTCCTCCCAGCGGGCAAAGCGGCCGTCCTGGCAGCCGGGGAGGAGAGAGAGGTGATACTGCCGGGCGAAGAGGTGAAAATCAGTTTCCAGAGCGTCGGTGAGCGGGATGGGACCGGGGTCCTGGGGCAGGGCGGCCAGATCAGCCGCCAGAAGATCGGCGGTGTCGTCGTCGGTGGTGAACCATCCGTCCCGTGTGACCCGGGGGATGTCCACGGCCATGAGCCGCCGGACCTTGTTCTCGTCCCGGAGGTCGGAGGAGCAGCGCGGCGCGGAGGAGACGGTGGGGAGGACCTCCTCCGGCGGGGGAGAGGCCGAGGGGATGGGGGCCGCCTCCGGCGCAGGGGCCGTCAGACGGGAGACCCCCAGGAGAACCAGCGCCAGGGCCAGGACACCCGCCCCAGCCGCTTTCCTCCACCGGCGGGGGCCGGGACGTCTCCTTCGGCCCGCCGCCGGGGCGGAGCCGCAGAGGGTGTAGAGGTCTACCTCCAGGAAGGCGGCGATGGCACGCAGCGTTTCCAGGTCGGGCAGGGTCTGGTCCCGCTCCCAGTTGGAGACGGCCTGCCGGGTGACAAAGAGCGCTTTGGCCAGGTCCCGCTGGGAGTGGCCCCGTTCCTGCCGGAGCCGGGCGATGCGGCGGCCCAGGGTCTCGGGTGCGGATGTGGTCTCGGGTTGCATAGGTGCGGCCTCCTTTCTCTGCATCCATGATACCGGATTTTTCCCCCAATGGGAAGAAAAGCGGGCGGAAAAAGGGGGGCAACCATTCGTTGCCCCCCGAAGCGTGTCGAAAAACTTCGACACGCTTCTCAAAAATGCAGGCATTTTTTCGAGGGGATGCAGTCCGCCGCGCGCACTTCGTCGGGTCAAAGTCCGCACCGTTCGCCCTGGCCTGATGGCCAGGGTTCACTCCGCTCCCTTGCACCTCCTCTCCCAAACAAACCCGCTTCGCTGGGCTTCGTTTGGGTTCCCGGCTCGCACACTTGCGGCCTGAGCAGAGTGTTTTCCGACGTACACGCCGCCGGAAAACACGATTTTGACTCTCTTCCGCCGTCTGCGGACGGCGGAACTCTGCGAGGCTCTTGCAGCACCAATCGCAGCAGCCCTTTTTTGACAGTTTAAGGGGGGCAACCATCGGTTGCCCCCCGGACTGGTGTAAAAAAACAGGAAGATGGGACTTTCGTCCGCATCTTCCTGTCGGTGTTGATCAGAATGGCTTCAAAGGGAGGGGAATCAGCTGCGCGCCTTGCTGTCGACCTCTTCCTTCAGCTTGGCCTGGAAGGCATCGAAGGACATGACCTCCTGCTCGCCCTTGCGGTTGCGGACGGCCACCTCGCCGGTCTCCACTTCCTTGTCGCCCACGACCAGCATATAGGGGACCTTCTCCAGCTGGGCCTCGCGGATCTTCTTGCCGATCTTCTCGTTGCGGGGGTCAACCTCCACACGGAAGCCCTGGGCAAAGAGCTTCTCCTTGAGCTCATAGCTGTAGTCGGCGGCGCGGTCGGTGATGGGCAGGATGCGCACCTGCTCGGGCGACATCCAGGTGGGCAGGGCTCCGCCGTACTCCTCCAGCAGGTAGGCCAGAGTGCGCTCGTAGCAGCCCAGGGAGGTGCGGTGGATGATATAGGGGGTCTTCTTCTGGCCGTCGGCGTCCACATACTCCATGCCGAACTGCTTGGCCAGGAGCATGTCGATCTGGATGGTGACCAGGGTGTCCTCCTTGCCGAAGACGTTCTTGTACTGGATGTCCAGCTTGGGGCCGTAGAAGGCGGCCTCGTCGATGCCGATGGTGTAGTTCACGCCCAGATCGTCCAGGATCTGGCCCATGACCCGCTGGGCCTCCTCCCACTGCTCGGGGGTACCCTCGTACTTGTTGTTGGGGTTGGCGGGATCCCACTGGGAGAAGCGGAAGGTACACTTGTCCAGCAGGCCCACGGTGCCCAGGCAGTACTTGGCCAGGTCCAGGCAGCCCTTGAACTCCTCCTCCAGCTGCTCGGGACGGAGGATCAGGTGGCCCTCGGAGATGGTGAACTGGCGCACACGGATGAGGCCGTGCATCTCGCCGGAGTCCTCATTGCGGAAGAGGGTAGAGGTCTCGCCCAGGCGCATGGGCAGGTCCCGGTAGCTGCGGCCCCGGTTCAGGAAGACCTGGTACTGGAAGGGGCAGGTCATGGGACGCAGGGCAAAGCACTCCTTGGTCTCGTCGTGGGGATCGCCCAGGACGAACATGCCGTCCAGATAGTGGTCCCAGTGGCCGGAGATCTTGTAGAGCTCCCGCTTGGCCATATAGGGAGTCTTGGTGAGGAGGTAGCCGCGCTTCTGCTCCTCATCCTCCACCCAGCGCTGGAGCACCTGGATGGTGCGGGCGCCCTTGGGCAGCAGGATGGGCAGGCCCTGGCCGATCACGTCCACGGTGGTGAAATACTCCAGCTCGCGGCCCAGCTTGTTGTGGTCCCGCTTGAGGGCGTCCTCACGCTGCTTGACCCAGGCGTCCAGCTCGTCCTTCTTGGGGAAGGCGATGCCGTAGATGCGCTGGAGGGTCTCCCGGTTGGAGTCGCCGCGCCAGTAGGCGGCGTTGCAGGCGGTGAGCTTGATGGCGTTGCCCTTCACCCGGGCGGTGGAGTCCAGGTGGGGACCGGCGCACAGGTCGGTGAACTCGCCCTGCTTGTAGAAGGAGATGACGGCATCCTCCGGCAGGTCGTTGATGAGCTCCACCTTGAAGGGCTCACCCTTCTCCTCCATCAGCTTGAGGGCTTCGGCCCGGGGCAGCTCAAAGCGCTCCAGCTTGAGCTTCTCCTTGCAGATCTTGCGCATCTCGCCCTCGATCTGCTCCAGGTGCTCGGCGGTGAAGGGGAAGGGAGAGAGCATATCGTAGTAGAAGCCCTCCTCGATGGCGGGGCCGATGGCCAGCTTCACCTCGGGCCACAGGCGCTTGACCGCCTGGGCCAGGATGTGGGAGCAGGTGTGCCAGTAGGTCTTGCGGTACTCGGGATTTTCAAAGGTAAACTCATTCTTGACTTCTTCGGACATAACAAAAACCTCCTTGTAAATTGGGGCGGAGGGTATGAAAAAACGCCTCACCCCTGATTGGTCAGGGGTGAGGCGTACAAAACGTCCCACGGTTCCACCCTGCTTGCCAGAAGCGCGGCGCACCCGGGAGCAGGACAACAGCGAGGCGCGCAGACGAACAACAGGTCGGGCGAAGCCCGGCGGCATGTTCGGCGGAGCGCGGAGCAGTTGGCCGTCGCGAAGGGTGCAAGCGTGACATCTGGCCGCTTGTGACTTTCTGTAACGGGAAAGCCCCGGCCCGGTCCTCCCGGGCGGCTCAGGAGTGGTACAGCCGCCGCGTGTCGCAGGGCGCTTGCACCAGAGTGCGCCCCTCTCTGTTCGCCGCTGTGCGGTTTCTTCTCCGTCGTAGCTTCTTTTGACAGGGGTACTATATCACCAATCGGAGGTGCTGTCAAGGGCAGAGAAGAGATTGTCAGGGAAGGGAGAATTTGCGGGAAGTGTAAAGCGCAATTTACAAACTATTCACAATTCCGTCACGGTTTAGCCGTATTTACAGGGTAATATAAACGTGGAAGCAGGGAAGAGCAGACCTGACTTCCAACATATCAGACACGCCAACCAATCCCTCTCCAACCCCTTTGCAAACACACAACACACACACCCAGAAAACCCCGGCCGGGCAGGCCGGGGTTTTTTGGTGCAGCGTGTCTTAACACGCTGCTTCTCAAAAATGCGGAAGTACCCGGCTTGGCGGTACGGCCGGTGGGACGGCGTTCTCTTGCAATCGGGGAGAGAATGGACTATCATATAAACTGTAACGGACCGTTTTCTGGAAACGGACCAGACGATCCTCAAAGGAGGTCATCCCATATGCGCGATGGTTTTATCAAAGTGGCGGCCGGCACCCCCAAGATCCGGGTGGCGGACTGCCGTTATAACGCCGAACAGATCTTCACTCTCATGCGGGAGGCGGACAAGCAGGGCGTGCGGGTGCTCTGCCTGCCCGAGCTGTGCATCACCGGCTACACCTGTGGGGACCTGTTCCTCCAGCCCACCCTGCTCCGGGGGGCAGAGGAGGCCCTGGCCACCATTCTGGAGGCCACCAAGAATCTGGACATGGTCACAACCCTGGGCCTTCCCGTACGGAACAAATGGGATAATAAACTGTATAACTGCGCGGCAGTAATACAGAAGGGAGAGATTTTGGGCCTGGTTCCCAAGGCCTGCCTGCCCAATTACGGGGAGTTCTACGAGGGACGCTGGTTCACTTCGGGCGCCGGCGTGGATGCCACCGTCACCCTGTGCGGACAGGAGGTGAGCCTGGCGGACAGCAACTTGTTCGCCTGTGAGGACATGCCCGGTCTGGTGATCGGGGTGGAGATCTGCGAGGACCTGTGGGCGCCTGAGCCCCCCTCCATCCGTCTGGCCCGGTCGGGGGCCACCCTCATCCTGAACCTGTCGGCCTCCAACGAGCTGGCGGGCAAGGCGGCCTACCGCCGGGGTCTGGTGTCCGGCCAGAGCGGCCGGCTGGTGTGCGGCTATGTGTACGCCGACGCCGGCGAGGGCGAGTCCACCACCGACCTGGTCTTTGCCGGCCACAACATCGTGGCGGAGAACGGCACCATTCTGGCCGAGCGGCGGTTTTCCACCGGCCTCACCATCAGCGAGATCGACGTGGAGCGGCTGGTCTACGAGCGCCAGCGGATGAACACCTACCGGACCGAGTCCGATCAGGCCTGCTGGCGGACCTCCTTCTCCCTCACGCCGGCCGACACCCGGCTCACCCGGCCCGTGTCCCCCACCCCCTTCGTGCCCCAGGACCAGAGCGACCGGGCCGAGCGGTGCAACGAGATCCTGTACACCGCGGCCCTGGGCCTCAAGAAGCGGCTGGAGCACACCCACGCCAAGACGGCGGTGGTAGGCCTATCCGGCGGCCTGGACTCCACGCTGGCGGTGCTCATCACCGCGGTGTCCATGGAGATGCTGGACCGGCCGGCCAGCGATATCATCGCGGTGACCATGCCCTGCTTCGGCACCACCGACCGCACCAAGTCCAACGCGGTCCTGCTGGCCGAGCGGCTGGGCTGCACCCTCAAGACCATCGACATCGGGGAGGCGGTGCGCCGCCACTTCAAGGACATCAGCCAGTCCATGGAGGACCACGACGTCACCTTTGAGAACGGTCAGGCCCGGGAGCGGACCCAGGTCCTCATGGACATCGCCAACCAGACCGGGGGCCTGGTCATCGGCACCGGGGACCTCTCCGAGCTGGCCCTGGGCTGGTGCACCTACAACGGCGACCACATGAGCAACTACGCCGTCAATGCCGGCATCCCCAAGACGCTGGTGCGCCATCTGGTCAGCTTCATCTCCGACGACAAGGAGGCGGAGGACCCCCAGCTCTCCACCGTGCTGGCCGACATTCTGGACACTCCTGTGTCCCCCGAGCTGCTTCCCGCCATCGAGGGACAGATCGCCCAGAAGACCGAGGACCTGGTGGGGCCCTATGAGCTCCACGACTTCTTCCTCTATTACGCTGTGCGCTGGGCCTTCCCGCCCCGGAAGGTGCTCCGCCTGGCCGAGTATGCCTTTGGGCGCTCCTATGACCGCGCGGTCCTCCTGAAGTGGCTGAAAAACTTCTACCGCCGGTTCTTTGCCCAGCAGTTCAAGCGCTCCTGCCTGCCCGACGGCCCCAAGGTGGGGTCGGTGGCCCTCTCTCCCCGGGGCGACTGGCGGATGCCCAGCGACGCCGTGGCCGAGCTGTGGCTGGACGAGCTGGAAGGGCTTATGTAAGATCAGC
This sequence comes from Pseudoflavonifractor gallinarum, assembly GCF_014982855.1. Lineage (GTDB taxonomy): Bacteria > Bacillota > Clostridia > Oscillospirales > Oscillospiraceae > Pseudoflavonifractor_A > Pseudoflavonifractor_A gallinarum. The sequence continues at coordinate 135,749 of NZ_JADCKF010000011.1, forward strand.
CCGATACGCGGGGCGCTGTCCGGGGGACGGCGCCCCGTCCCTTTCATTTCACAAGAGAGTGGTGATTCCCATGCATACCTATCTGGATCTGTTCTGGACCTTTGCCAAAATCGGCGTGTGTACCTTTGGCGGCGGCTACGCCATGCTGCCCATCCTCCAGCGGGAGCTGGTGGAGAAGCGGGGGTGGGCCACGGAGGAGCAGCTCTCCGACTACTTCGCCATCGGCCAGTGCACACCCGGCATCATCGCGGTCAACACCGCCACCTTCGTGGGCCACAGCCGGAAGGGCAACGCCGGCGGAGTGGTGGCCACCCTGGGGCTGGTCTTTCCCTGCATCATCATCATCATGCTCATCGCAGCATTCCTTCAGAATTTCGCCCATCTGAGCGTGGTGGTACACGCCTTCAACGGCGTGCGGGCCTGCGTGTGCGCCCTGATCCTCTCCAGCGTGCTCAAGCTGCGCAAGAGCACTGTGGTGGACCGGCCCACCGCCGTCCTCTTCGCGGTGGTGCTGGTGCTGGCGGCGCTGGGCACCTTTGTCACCTTTACCGGGCGCTTCCCCGGGGGAAATGTGATCGACTTCCTGCTCTCCCCCATCGTGCTGGTGGTGGGCGCGGGAACGGCCGGCGTGTGCATCCGTGCGGCGAGAGGAGGGGAGAAGGCATGATCTATCTGCGCCTCTTCTTCGAGTTCTTCCAGACCGGACTCTTCTCGGTGGGCGGAGGCCTCGCCACCATCCCCTTCCTCACCGACATGGGGGCCCGGACCGGGTGGTTCACCTCTGGAGAGCTGGCCGACATGATCGCCATCTCCGAGTCCACCCCCGGGGCCATGGGGGTCAACATGGCCACCTATGTGGGCTTCCACATGGGGGGCATCCCGGGGGGCGTGATCGCAACCCTGGGACTGATCTGCCCCTCCATCCTGGTGATCCTCATCATTGCCCGGTTCCTCCGGCGCTTCCGGCAGAGCCGGGGGGTGGACGCGGTCTTTTACGGCCTGCGTCCGGCCTCTACCGCCCTCATCGCCGCGGCCCTGCTGGAGGTGTGCTCCATCGCGCTGGTGGACCTCTCCGCCCTGTTTGGGGGCGCGGTGGGGAGCGCCTTCCACTGGAAGGCCATCGTGCTGGCCGTGGTGATCTTCCTCTGCATGCGGGAAAAGCACCTCAAGAAGCTCCACCCCATCGTCTTCATCGCCGCCTCGGCGGTGGTGGGCGTCCTCTTCCAATTCTAAACGAAACAGCGGGCCGCCGCGGAGGAAACCCTCTGCGGCGGCCCGTTTGTCTCCCCTCAGGGGAGGAGGGAGCTCTCCCCCCGCTCCACATAGTGGGCGTCGGCCCGGAGGACCAGGCGGCGGGGGCCGTCCGGATTCAGGTCCAGCTCGGCGGGGAGAACAAAGCGCACCGCCGGCCCCTCCACCTCCGCCCGGCCGGGGCCCGGCTGAGGCGGGAGAAGAAGGGTCCGCAGGCCCCTGGGAAAGGGATTTCCCGCTCCGTCCAGCTCCTCCAGCGCGATGGCGGCCGCCACCTGGCGGTCGGGCAGCACGCCGGAGAGGTGAAGGGTGACCGAGAGCACCCGGCCCCCGTCCCCGGGGGAGAAGGGGGGCAGGTCGCAGCCCACCGCATCGCTTCCCTCCAGCTGGAGGGGAAGGGTCACACTCGCCTGGGAAAAAGTGGCGTCCATTTGCCGCACCTCGCATTCCAGTCATTCATACGGCAGTCTCTGCGCGTATGTACCGTCCGCGAAAAAGAGGAGCGCCCGCAGGGTGCGGACGCTCCATTCTATGCTCACCGGGTCTGACCGGTGCCGTAGATGACGTATTTGGAGGAGGTGAGCTCCTCCAGGCCCATGGGGCCCCGGGCGTGCATCTTCTGAGTGGAGATGCCGATCTCAGCCCCCAGGCCGAACTCCCCGCCGTCGGTGAAGCGGGTGGAGGCGTTGACATAGACCGCCGCCGCGTCCACCTCGTCCAGGAAGCGCTGGGCGGTGAAATAGTTGTTGGTGACGATGGCCTCGGAGTGGCCGGTGCCGTGGGCGGCGATGAAGTCCATGGCCTCCTCCACGCCGGAGACCACCTTGCAGGCCAGAATGTAGTCGCCGAACTCCGTGTCCCAGTCCTCGGCGACCGCGGGGCGTACCCAGTCCCCCAGGATGGCACGGGTCTCGTCACAGCCCCGTACCTCCACCTGCTTGGTCCGCAGCAGCTCCCACGCCATGGGGAGGAAGTCGGCGGCCACCGACCGGTCCACCAGCACGCACTCGGCGGCGTTGCACACCGAGGGGCGGGAGCACTTGGCGTTGAAGAGGATGCGCGCGGCCATGTCCAGGTCGGCCTCTCCGTCCACATAGATGTGGCAGACGCCCACGCCGGTCTGGATGACCGGTACCCGGGCGTGCTCCACCACCGAGCGGATGAGCCCCGCACCGCCGCGGGGGATGAGCACATCCAGATAGCCCGTCAGGTTCATGAGCTCCTGGGCGCTCTCCCGGCTGGTGTCATTCACCAGGGCCACGCAGTCCCGGGGAAGCCCGGCCTCCTCCAGAGCGTCCCGCATGACGGCCACCATGGCCGAACTGGAGTGGAAGGCCTCCTTCCCGCCCCGGAGGATGACCGCGTTGCCCGACTTGAGGCAGAGGGCGGCGGCGTCCACCGTGACGTTGGGGCGGGCCTCATAGATGATGCCGATGACCCCCAGAGGCACCCGGCGCTTGCCGATGGTCAGCCCGTTGGGGCGCACGCCCATCTTCACGGTCTGGCCGATGGGATCGGGCAGGGACTTCACCTGGCGCACCCCATCCACGATGCCGGCCACACGCCCCTCGTCCAGGGCCAGGCGGTCCAGCAGGGCCGGGCGCATCCCGGCGGCCCGGGCGGCCTCCAGATCCCGCTGGTTGGCGGCGAGGATCTCGCCGGAGCGCCGCTCCAGGGCGGCGGCGATGGCCTCGAGGGCAGCGTCCTTCCGGGCGCTCCCCGCCACGGCCAGTACGCGGGCGGCCTGGCGGGCGGCCAGACCCTGTGTCTCCAGAATGGTCATATCACTTCACTCCTTTTTTTGATAAAAACAGATGGCCCCGTACAAACTAGAGCGGGACGGAGGGTTTTAGTCCCGCCGGGGCGCGCAGAACCGGGTGCCGATGTCCTCTCCGGCCACGATGCCGTAGAGGTCCTCCATCCGGCTGCCGTTGGCGATGACCATGTCGATGCCGTGGGACATGGCCCGCTGAGCGGCGGTGATCTTGGTGACCATGCCGCCGGTGCCCCACTTGGAGCCCTTGCCCCCGGCCAGGGCCTGGATCTCGGGGGTGATGGCCTCCACCCGGTGGATGAGCTTGGCGTCCGGATTCTGGTGGGGGTCGGAGTCGTACAGTCCGTCGATGTCGGAGAGCAGGATGAGAAGATCGGCCTTACACAGCCCGGCCACGATGGCCGAGAGGGTGTCGTTGTCGCCCAGCACCTTGGCGTGGCCGGTCTCGATCTCGGCCGAGGAGACCGAGTCGTTCTCGTTCACGATGGGGATGCACCCCAGCTCCAGCAGGGCGGAGAAGGTGCTGGAGAGGTGGGCGGCCCGGATGGGGTCCTCCACATCGTCTCCGGTGAGGAGGATCTGGGCCACGTTCTGGTTATACTCCCCGAAAAATTTGTCGTAGAGGTGCATCATCTCGCACTGGCCGATGGCGGCGGCGGCCTGCTTCATGCGAAGCTCGGCGGGCCGCTCTTTCAGGCCCAGCTTTCCAGTGCCGATGCCGATGGCGCCGGAGGAGACCAGGATGATCTCATGCCCCATCCCCTTCAGGTCGGACAGGGTGCGGGAGAGGCGCTCCATACTGTACAGGTTCAGGCTTCCGGTGGAGCGGGTGAGGGTGGAAGTGCCAACCTTGACCACCACGCGCCGGGTTTGATGTTGTTCGTCCAAAGAGAGTCACGCTCCTCGATGAGATACTGCCCCCGAAAGGCAGTGAAGGGTAAGGCAAGTATAGCACAAAAGCACCATAGGGGAAAGCTAAACTTTCCAGTCGGCGGTTTTTGGCGTACTTTGGGACAAAAGCGCAAATTTAGCCGCCCTTTTCGGAGGTTTTGTTATTGAAATTTACCCGAAAATGGAGTACAATAACCTCCGACAAACGGATGGGAAATCCCTGAAAATGAGGTGGTTTTGTGCTCAATCTGGTACTGGTCGAGCCGGAGATCCATATGAACACGGGCAACATCGCCCGCACCTGCGCGGCCACCCGGAGCCGGCTGCATCTCATCAAGCCCCTGGGCTTTGACATCAGTGACAAGGCCGTCAAGCGGGCGGGACTGGACTACTGGCATATGGTGGATCTGCACGTATACGAGAACCTGGACGACTTCTTCCAGCGCACCGGCGCCCAGGACATCTGGCTGGCCACCGCCAAGGCAAGCCGCCCCTATACGGAGGTGCGCTTCCAGCCCGACTGCTATCTGCTCTTCGGCAAGGAGAGCACGGGGCTTCCCCAGGCGCTGCGGGAGCAGTATGCCCAGCGGTGCATCCGCATCCCCATCCGGGAGGGGGCGCGCTGCCTCAACCTGTCCAACTCCGCGGCCATCCTGGCCTTTGAGGCCCTGCGGCAGTGGGGTTTCCCCGGGCTGGAGACAGCGGGGGAGATGGCGGTCGAGTAACGGCGCGGCCCGGGTCGCTTCCCCTTTCGCACAGAGCGTTACCGGTCAACATGAAAGGAGCCAGACACCTATGAATTACAACAAAAAGACTGTGAAGGACATCGACGTCAAGGGCAAGAAGGTCCTTCTCCGCTGTGACTTTAACGTACCTCAGGACAAGACCACCGGCGCCATCACCGACGACAAGCGCATCGTGGCCGCCCTGCCCACCATCCGCTACCTCCTGGAGGAGGGCGCGGCCGTCATCGCCTGCTCCCACCTGGGCAAGCCCAACGCCACCTTCGACTCCTTTGTGAAGAAGCAGACCGAGAAGGGCAAGGACCCCGCCACCCTCACCGAGGAGGCGTGGAAGAAGTCCCTGGCGAAGCTCTCCCTGGCCCCGGTGGCCAAGCGCCTGAGCGAGCTGCTGGGCCGCGAGGTCATCATGGCCTCCGACGTGGTGGGCCCCGACGCCCAGGCCAAGGCCGCCGCCCTTCAGCCCGGCCAGATCCTCCTGCTGGAGAACACCCGCTTCGAGAAGGGTGAGACCAAGAACGACCCCGCCCTGGCCAAGGCCATGGCCTCCATGGCTGAGGTCTATGTGTCCGACGCCTTCGGCGCCGTCCACCGTGCCCACGCCTCCACTGCCGGTGTGGCCGACTATCTGCCCGCCGTCAGCGGCTTCCTGATCCAGAAGGAGCTGGAGATCATCGGCGGCGCCCTGGCCAACCCCAAGCGTCCCCTGGTGGCCATCCTGGGCGGCTCCAAGGTCTCCTCCAAGATCGGCGTCATCAACAACCTGCTGGAGATCGCCGACACCATCATCATCGGCGGCGGCATGACCTACACCTTCCTGAAGGCCCAGGGCGGCTCCGTGGGCAAGTCCCTGCTGGAGGCCGACTGGCTGGATTACTGCAACGACATGATGAAGAAGGCCAAGGACAAGGGCGTCAAGCTCCTCCTGCCCGAGGACACCGTGTGCGCCAAGGAGTTCTCCGCGGACGCCGAGCCAATCACCGTGGACAGCATGAATATCCCGGACGACTGCATGGGTATGGACATCGGCCCCAAGGCCATCGCCGCCTACGCCGAGGCTGTGAAGGACGCCGGCACCGTCATTTGGAACGGCCCCATGGGCGTCTTTGAGTTCCCCGCCTTCGCCGCCGGCACCAAGGCCGTGGCTGAGGCCCTCAGCAAGAGCAGCGCCATCACCATCATCGGCGGCGGCGACTCCGCGGCCGCTGTGCAGCAGCTGGGCTATGCCGACAAGATGACCCACATCTCCACCGGCGGCGGCGCCAGCCTCGAGTTCATGGAGGGCAAGGAGCTGCCCGGCGTGGCCTGCCTGCTGGATAAGTAAAAACCCCGTGCCGGGCAGCTCCCGGGGGGCCCCATGTGAGCCCAGCGGAGCGGGTCACATGGGGAGAGGAGCCGCAAGGGAGCGGACGGAGTTTTCCGCATAAAGCGGGAAACGGAGGAAGCGGACTTTGCGGCGACGACGCCCGGCGTGGCCTGCCTGCTGGACAAGTAA
>NZ_JADCKF010000012.1 GCF_014982855.1 Pseudoflavonifractor gallinarum
GTGGGGCAACAAGAAATACATGAATATGAAGCACCTGGAAGCAGCCTTTGAGGATGCCTCCATTGCTGGCTAACTTCATTCATGCCAGGGGCTGTAAACCAATTTGCGCAAAACTCTTGACACTACCGATTCTCTCCCATTAGATCCTCCAAACCACCTCTGCCCGCTCGCCGTCCAGTTTGATCTCCCGGATAAACTGGGCGGCGACAATCTTTTTCTGCTCAAAGCTCAGGGGGGCAAATTGAAGGCGCTTCCACTTCGGTACCTGCTTTTTGCTATGTATTTGGGCTTGCTTTGCCAGAATCTCCTGCCGCTGAACCTCCAGCTTCTGAATGGTCCGGTTGATGTAGGCCATGGTCAGGGCAGAGCCCTCGGCCAGAGCGGACATGAGATGGTCGATCTTCTGGTCGATCTCCGCCAGAAGCCGGGCACTTTCCGCATCTTCTCCCTGGGGTTCCTCCATATCGGGACACTCCAGCAGCAGCTGTTCCAGTTCGGCGGCTACCGACGCCTCCAGTGCCCGCAGGTCCACCCGGATGGAATGGTCACACAGACCCAGGTTGGAGCGCCCGCTGCACAGCAGATAGAACTTGCTGCCGTCCCGGTTTACCTTGACACTGTATCCACAGTGGGCGCATTTCAGAAGCCCGGAGAGCCAGGTGTGCTTTCCACGGCCGGAGCCGCCCAGCTGGCGGTTTGCCTCCAGCTTATACTGGCACTGGAGCCACAGGGCGGAGGGGATGATTCCATGGTGGAGGGCCAGCGAGAAATGCTGGTCCCGGAGGTCCTGATACTTTCCGGCGCTCCGGTCCCGCTTTCCGATGATCATGCCCCCGTGGAGGCCGTCAAACTCGTCCAGCGGATTGGAGCAGCGGAGCCCCTTCCCTTGATAGAAGAGGTAGACATCCTCGTCTGCCATGACGTATACCGGGCTATGCAGGATGCGGGAGAGGGTCACATTGTCCCAGGTGGGGCGTTTTGGGCCGGGAATTTCATCCGTGTTCAGGGCGCGGGCCACACTGCCCAGGGTGGCCTCCGGCTGGGCATAGGCGGAAAAGATCCGCTGCACCACGGACGCGTGCTCGTTGGGACAGAGAGCGGGGACCTGCCGCCCATCCGCGGCGGGAAGTTTCTGGATGGAGAACCCATAGGGGGCCGGCCCCCCGGGCCAGGAGCCCAGCTTGGCCCTCTGGAAGTAGTTGTCCCGCACCCGTTCGGCGGTGGTCTCCCGCTCCAGCTGCGCAAAGACCATGATGATGTTCAGCATGGCCCGGCCCATGGGCGTGGAGGTATCAAAGGTCTCATTGATGGATATGAACTCGACTTTGTGCCGTTTCAGAATCTCCCACAGCCGACCAAAGTCGGCAATGGACCGGGAGAAGCGGTCCAGACGGTAGACCACGATCTTCCGGATGAGCCCCTGTTCCACATCGGCCATGAGCCGCTGAAAGGCGGGGCGGTCGGTGTTTTTACCGGAATACCCCTTGTCCTCGTAGACCTGGTATTCCAGAGATACTTCCCGGCGGCACAGATCGATCTGTCCCTGGATGGAGAGGCTGTCCGCCTTGTCCACGGACTGTCGGGCATAGATTGCATCCAAGGCGGACACCTCCTGTCCTCACTCACATATTTTTTAGGATGCTATCTTCCGCGGACCTCGAGAATACGGTGCTGTTCCCGAAGTTCTGTGATACAGCGCTGGTATAGCGTTTCCAAAAGGGCACTGCGGGCCTTATCGTTGCCCTGTATGGGATGCTGATGTATGATTTCCAATGGGAGACCCTCCTTTCGGACAAACTGGCCGGTCGGACAGATTACCCTATGCAAGTGGAAGCGGCTCTATGCGGCCAGCAGGACAGGCTGTGTTTTCATGACAGGAAACAAGATAAGGCCCCGGAGAATCCTCCGGGGCCTTGTCCTTTGTGGGGAAGAGAGATGTCCTTGACATAGATCAAAAAATAGTTATAATAGAATTAGAATAATTCTAAAAAGAGTTGTGGTGAAATGACAAAGTACGAGGCAAAGATTCTGGAGTTGGTAACGGCATCCCGAAGCCATATGACGGCCGAGCAGGTCTTTGACGAATTGCGGAAAACCTACCCGACCGTGGTCCTGGCGACCGTCTATAATAACCTCAACCGGCTGTGGAGCGCGGGAGCGATCCGCAAAATATCGGTGGAGGGAATGGCGGATCGCTATGATCGGATCGAGCGGCATGATCATTTGGTGTGCAAGCGATGCGGCCGCTTGGCGGATGTGGATCTGGGGGACCTGACGGCGCAGCTGGAACAGGCGGCCGGTCGTTCGATCCTGTCCTATGATCTGAAGCTGATGTACCTATGTGAGGAATGCAGAAACGAAGCCCAAGAGAAAGGAACGTGAGGAAACTGAAGCATTTGCCCCTGTCTGTCCGTGTCCCGATTGAGGAGGACAACCCCAGCATCGTGCGCTGGGAAGAGAAGTGTATCCGCTGTGGTATGTGTAAGGAGGCCTGCACCGAACGAATGGGTGTGCACGGCACTTATACCCTGGAGCAAACCGGAGGAAAGGCGATCTGTATTTACTGCGGCCAGTGTGCCAATGTCTGTCCGGTGGACAGCATCACCGAGCGGGACGAGTGTCCCCAGGTGCGGCAGGCCATCGCAGACCCCGACCGGGTGGTGGTGGTCAGCACCTCTCCCTCCGTGCGGGCGAGTTTGGGCGAGGCCTTCGGGATGGAGCCGGGCGCCTTTGTGGAGGGGAAGATGGTGGCCCTCCTCCGGGCACTGGGCGCGGACTATGTGCTGGATACCAACTTTGCCGCGGATCTCACCATTGTGGAGGAGGCCAGTGAGCTCATCCGCCGCATGACGGAGAAGGACCGTCCGCTGCCCCAGTTCACCAGCTGCTGCCCGGGCTGGGTCCATTTTGCGGAGATCTATGCCCCGGAGCTGCTGCCCCATCTCTCCACCGCCAAGAGCCCGATCGGGATGCAGGGGCCCACGGTCAAGACCTATTTTGCGCAGAAGATGGGGCTGGATCCCCGTAAAATCGTCCATGTGGCCCTGACCCCGTGTACCGCCAAAAAATTTGAGATCCGGCGGGAAGAGATGCATGCCGCCGCCGACTACCACGGCGTAGAGGGGATGCGGGATACCGACCAGGTGATCACCACCCGGGAGTTGGCCCGGTGGGCCAAGGAGGCGGGGGTGGACTGGAATACCCTGGAGGACTCGGCCTATGATTCCCTGATGGGCACGGCCTCGGGAGCCGGAGTCATCTTCGGCAATACCGGCGGTGTGATGGAGGCCGCACTGCGTACTGCCTATGCATACCTCACCGGACAGGAGGCTCCGGCCGCCCTGCTGGAGCTGGAGAGTGTGAGAGGTTATGAAGGAGTGCGGGAGGCCCAGGTGGAGATCGGGGACCAGACACTGCAGGTGGCAGTGGTCTTTGGCACCGCTAATGCCAGAACATTTTGGAAGCACATCCAGGAGAGCGGGAAGGAATACCACTTCGTGGAGGTGATGGCCTGTCCGGGCGGCTGCATCGGCGGTGGCGGACAGCCAAAGGACCTGCTGCGCGACGGGGATGAGACCCGCAAGAGCCGGATTGCCGCCCTCTACCGGCGGGACAGCTCTATGGCGCTGCGCAGCAGCCATGAGAACCCGGAGATTCAGGCGGTCTACGAGGCCTTTTATGGCAAGCCTCTGAGCGAGATGGCCGAGAAGATGCTCCACACCACCTATCAGGACCAAAGCGGACTCATCCAGGCGGATCGTCCCAACCAGAAAGGAGAAGAAAAGACCATGAAGAAGTGGAAATGCAAAGTCTGCGGATATATTCACGAGGGCGATAGCGCCCCGGAGTTCTGCCCCATCTGCAAGCAGCCCGCCTCTGTCTTTGAGCTGATGGAGGAGGCCCCTGTCAAGAGCGCAGGCAAGTACGCCGGGACCCAGACCGAAAAGAACCTGGAGGCCGCCTTCGCCGGAGAGTCCCAGGCCCGGAACAAATACACCTACTTTGCCTCAGTGGCCCTGCGGGAGGGCTATGAGCAGATCGCGGAGCTGTTCCTCAAGACCGCTGAAAATGAGAAGGCCCATGCCAAGCTGTGGTTTGAGGAGCTTCACGGCCTGGGGGACACTGCCGAGAATCTGCGCCATGCCGCCGAGGGCGAAAACTACGAGTGGACCGACATGTATGACGGCTTTGCCAAGACCGCTGAGGAGGAGGGCTTTCCGGAGCTGGCCGCCAAGTTCCGCCTGGTGGCCGCCATCGAGAAGCGCCACGAGGAGCGCTACCGTGCGCTGCTGCACAATGTAGAGACCGCACAGGTCTTCGAGAAGAGCGAAGTCAAGGTGTGGGAGTGCCGCAACTGCGGCCACATTGTGGTGGGCACGGCCGCACCGGAGGTGTGCCCCACCTGCCAGTACGGAAAGAGCTTCTTCGAGATCCACGAGGATAACTATTGATCGTCCTGGAAGTGCGGTTTGGATCCCCATATCGGGGAAAGCTATCGTGAGGCAGAAGACCACGCGGCTCCGTTTACCTGAGCGAAACATACCCAATATCAGGAGTTTTTATGAATCTCATCTTAAGCGACCGACCTCTGGACCTGTCGGGACTTTTCGTGCCGGATCTGGAGTATATCGACCTGTCCAGTCTGAACATCAAGCACTGCATCGGCTGTTTTGGCTGCTGGACCAAAACACCGGGCCGCTGTGTCATCCGGGATGACGCCGTGAAGGTCTATCCGGCCATCGCCGCCAGCACCCGGCTTCTGTATGTGAGCCGGTTGCGGTACGGAGGCTATGATACCACCATGAAGACCATGCTGGAGCGCTCCATCCCGGTGCAGCAGGCCTTTCTCCGCCTGCACCATGGGGAGACACACCATGTGCAGCGCGCCGTGGCGACAAAGGATGCGGTTATCCTGGGCTATGGCGCCGATTCCGAGGAGGAACAGGCGCTGTTCCGGCGTCTGGTGGACCGGAATGCCTTCAACATGAACTTTGCACGCCATCAGGTCCGGTTCGTTCCGGAGGAAGCGGTGGAGCAGGCTGTACGGGAGGAGGTGCAGAAATGGATTCTGTCCTGATCCTCAACGGCAGCCCGAGAGCGCCTCGATCCAATTCCAAGCGCTACGCCCAGCTGTTTTCGGAGACCTGTCCTTTGGAGACGGTGTACTTTGACCTCATCAAAACGGAACAGGCCAAGGTGCTGGAAGCGATGGAAGAGACTTCCCGCGTTCTGCTGGTTTTTCCACTCTATGTGGATGGATTGCCGGTGGTACTGCTGGAATTTTTGAAGTACCTGGAGGAGCACCCACCTGAGAACCGGCCCACGCTGTCGGTGCTGATCAACTGCGGCTTCCTGGAGCTGGAGCAGAATAACATCGCGGTGGAGATGATCCGTCTGTTTGCCCGTAAAAACGGCTATCCCATGGGCGCTGTGCTGAAAATCGGGGGAGGAGAGGCCATTCTGGACACCCCCTTCCGCGGCTTTGCACGCGCCAAGATCCGAGCGCTGGCGCGCGCTGTGGCCAAGGACCGAGAGCGGGTCATGGGCGTCACGATGCCGCTGCCGAAAAAGCTCTTTTTGAAAGCGTCCAGCCGCTATTGGGAAGAATATGGTAGAAAAAACGGCGTGACGAGAGAACAGATGGAGACCATGGAGATCGAAGGCTGAGCAGAGACTTCGTGCCGCAATATCAGAACAAAGAAACCGGGCTTGCCGCCTGCAATATGCAGACGGCAAGCCCGGTTTGTCTCAGTCTAGTGGAAATCCATTCGGGATGATCCACGGGCAGAGGAAATCTGCCATTAGGCGAGCAGCTGGGTCAGCTCGTTGATGGAGTCGATTTCCTGCTGGGCGAGCTGGAGGAGGATCTCGCTCTGGGCCTCCACGGCCTTCTGGTAGACAGCAATCTCCTGGGAGAAGTCGCCGCCCTCCTCCTCGTAGCGGGTGTAGAGGCTGCGGGTGGCCTGGTCCACATCGGCCTTGGCAAAGCTCTTGCCGGTGCCCCAGTAGAGGTTGTCGGCGTTGGATTCGCCCCAGAGCATGTCATCCTGGATGGCGATGACCTCGGGGGAGAAGTACATGGCATACCACTCCAGCACGTTGTTCACGGTCCAGGCGTACTCGTCCACCGCAGTGGCCACCTGGCCCTCCTCCAGGCAGGAGATGATGTTCTCACACAGGGTGATGTTCTCCTGGGGGGCCTCGTGGGGGACGATGGGACGCTCATACATGAGACCCAGCAGATGCTTCTGAGCATAGGCAAAAGCGGTCAGGTTCTGGGTGGTCAGCTCCCGGCCGCGGTTCCAGAGCTCCTCCATCTTGGCGGTATCCTGGGCGTTCCGGGCCTCGGCATAGGCCTCGTTGACGGAGCAGATATCCTCGCTCATGGCCTGGGCGGTCTGCTTCAGGGACTCCAGAGCGGTGTGGTAGGCGTCCATGTCGACCCCCACCCGAGTCAGAAGCTCCTCATCCAGCGAGGCGAGGATTCGGTCATACTGGGCGGTGAAGTCCAGATAGAGCGCGGGAGTCTGGTCGATGTACATGGCGAGGGCGCCGTAATAGCGGATATTGAAGTTCATGACCGCTTCGTTGTAGGTTTCAGGGGTATCGTACTGGGAATGGTAGATCTCCTCGTAGAAGGGGAAGACGGTCTCCATGTCCTTCTGCAGCAGGAAGCCGTTGACCGTGGAGGGGACGCCGGCTGCATAGTAGGAGAAGTCATCCGAGTAGGTGTAGGTCTGATACCCCTCGGTCAGCACGCCGTCCTCAAAGCATCCCTCGGGCTCGGGGGAGTAGGGATATTCGTTGACAAAGTAGTCCAGCATGGCGTACATCTCGGGGGCGGAGTAGGAGCTGGTATAGGTGTCGAACTCATAGGCCGGAAGCTCAAAGTTCAGGAAGGCCAGGGTCTTGCCTACCCAGTCCGGGTGGACCCGGTTGATCATCTCCCAGGCGCCCACGGTCCAGTCGTACTGGGTGTAGGAGGAACCCCACTCTTCCGCGCCGTGCAGGCAGAAGACCAGATCATTTTCGGGCTGATAGCCGGAGTCGATCATGGCCTTGGCCATGGCGAGGACCAGGCCGACGGCGCAGTTGTCGTCCTGGAAGCCCTTGAAGTGCACGTCATAGTGTCCGCCCACCAGGATCTGATGGTCAGAGGACTTTCCGGGGATGCGGCCCATGATATTGTACGTGGTGCCCTCACCCACATTGACCTCGTTGTCCACGACCAGCGTGGCGGTGACCGGACCGGCGGCCAGTTTTTCCTGGATCTCCTGGGAGTCGGAAAGGCCGATGGACAGGGTGGGGATGGCGGTGGGACCGCAGATATCCTGGCAGTTCAGGGCGTCATCTGCAATCTGAGAGAAACCGCCCACATTGGCCGCCAGAATGGCGGCGGCGCCCTGGTGCTGGGCCTCCAGCATGGGGTAGGTGATCCACCAGTCGTTGCGCTGATCGATGTCGATGAGCACGATCTTTCCGGTCACATCCAGGCCCTCATAGTCCCACATGGTACCCTTTCCCACATAGACCACCTCGGCGGTGATACCTTCCGCGGGGGTGCTGGCGGTGGCATAGGAGTAGACCGGATAGGACACGCCGTCCACCGTAAAAGAGGCGCCGTTGAACTGCCAGCGGTCGCAGTCGGCCGCCACCTTTTCCACGTCGGAGAGGCCGATTTCCTCCATGGTCTGCACCAGATAGTCCGCAGCGGCATGCTCGGCATCGCTGCCCGCAGTCCGTCCGCCCAGCTCCGAATTGAAGAAATCCGGGTTGGTGGTCAGCTCGTAGGCGATATCATAGGCATAGTCCGGGGATACCGCATTCAAAAAGCTCTCATAGGCAGCCTCGGGGTCGGCCGGAGCAGCGACCGCGGATTCCTTCGGGGCAGCAGCGGTGCAGGCGGTGACCGAAAGGGTCAGTGCGCCTGCCAGCAGCAGGGGCAGGAAATGGTTCGTGTGTTTCATGTCTCTCTCCTCGATACCTCAGCAAATTTTTATACCACCGCCAGGGGCGGATGATAAAAAAACACGATGCGCCACCCATACTGGCACACCGTGTCTGCGAAATTTTCTCCATAACGATACCGATGGAGTCCCCGTCGAGAGAGATTGTTCCTGCGGATGCAAGACTTTTAAATCACTCTTATTGACCATTTCACAAGTTGATGTGCGCCAGGCGCAGGTTATAAAGTAAACCAACTTATAAAATCGGAGCGAAAGCCGCTCCATCAATAAGGCAACAAAAGTTGCCAATCCGTACCCGCGGTACGGTCCCCGGCTCTTCGACGGGTTTTCGGCATTTGACCCGGCCGTCCGTGTAGCCTCGATCCGCCTGGCAGACGGATGGTCAAACGTGCATCTCGCACAGGTATCTAATTGCTGAGTGCTATTGTAAAAGAGCGATGTCACTTTGTCAAGAAAAAATTTTACGTTTCGAAAAAAAGATTGCTTGGGGCTTTTTGCTTCTTTGATGGAATAAAATAAGGGCTTGAGTGATAATAAAGTGTAATATTTTATACTAAAATGTCGAATAGTAATGAAAAAGGGGGCGTCCGATCTGATATCCCGTTGGGCAGACAACCGCTCTTTGGGCTGAAATGCTGTATCATGAATTATATAACGATAGAGTGGTACAGATCTGCGCGGAGCGGGAGGGCCTATGAAACAATGGAAAACAGGAGCGGTGCTGATTTCACTGCTGGGGATCATGAGCGGAATGATGATGGCGGGAGCGGCAGAGAAAGCGGAGATCCCGCTGAACAGCGAGACCTTTCCGGACCCCGCTTTTTTGAGCTGGGTAAGCGACCGGGATACCGATCGTGACGGCGGCCTCTCCCAGATGGAGTTGGACGCAGTGACAAAAATGGACCTGAGAAAATTGGGAATTCAGGATTTGCAAGGCCTGGAGTATTTTCGAAATCTGGAGAGCTTGAATTGCAGCGAAAACGATCTTACCGTCCTGGAATTGACCGATTTTCCTGCCATGAACTCACTGACCTGCAATGAGAATCCGAGGCTCTCTGAGCTGCGTTTGGAAGGGGTTCCGACACTGGAACATCTCTACTGCTTTCACTCCAACCTTTTCGAACTGGATCTGCACGACGTACCCGGACTGACCTATTTTGCATGGGGCGGCAGCCCGCTCACAGAATTGGATCTGAGCGGAAATCCGGAGTTACAAATTCTCCATGTTCTGGGTGGGACGCTGACCACTGCGGACTTGTCCCAGAACCGAAAACTGGAGACGGTGCTTTGGAATCATACGTTCATCCAGACGTTGGATCTGTCCCAGCAGACCGAGTTGACCTATCTGAACTGTACGGATAACCAGCTGTTCTCCTTGGACCTGTCCCATAACACAAAGCTGGAGACCGTTTATGCGGGGAAAAACCAGCTGCTTGCCCTTCGCCTTCCGGATCGAGAGGCACTCTTTTTGGATTTTACAGAGCAGAGCCCAGCCCGGATCGCGCTGGAGCCGGGGGAAAATGGGATTTCACTGGAACCGTTTGCGCCGTGGATCCAGCCCGAAAAAATCACCGAATTGAAGGGTGGCGTTCTGGATGGAACACGGATCCAGCTGGACGCACCCAATGAGACCCTGACCTATCGCTATCGGGAGGGGGATGCGGTCCTGGATGCCGCCATTTCTGTGACGGGAGAAAATGGCTGGACGGTTCCGCTGTCCATTGAAAATTGGGAATATGGGGCGAACCCCTCCAAACCACAGGCAAAAGCGGCCTTTGGCGAGACCATATTTTCCTATTCCGAAGGAAGGGACGGCCCCTATCAGGCGGAGGCGCCGGTCCACGCGGGAGCATGGTACGTCCGTGCGGCCGTAGAGGGAACCGAGCAATACCAGGGGCTCACCGCGGTCGTGCCCTTTGAGATCCGACAGGCGGTCCCCAATTACCTGGAACCCGGGGAAAAAACGGCGGTCTATGGGGATTCCCTGGGCGATGTGAGATTGGAAACCGGCTTTTTGTGGGAGGACCCCACCCTTCCGGTGGGAGAGGCTGGAGATCGGATCCACTTTGCATCCTATACCCCGGAAGATGCGATCGATTATCTGACAGTGGCACACATTCCGGTCCACATCCGGGTTCTGCCCTATGACGGCACGCAGCTCCCCATCCCCGCGCTTTCCAGTGTGGAAGATGTGGAAAAGCTGGAGATCTGGCACGGCAAATACCAGCTTCGAACAGACGTAGACTATACAGTTGAGCTGACATCCGGGGACGGAGAGCGTCAGGTCACGATTCGCTTTATGGGGAACTATACCGGAACCGTCCTGCGGACCTTTGCAGATATGGGCGCTGGTGGGGGTGCGGGCCCTCAGTACGTGTCGATCCTGGCGGAATCCACCGGCGGTGGAGAAATCACGCCCAGCGGCAGGGTCCGCCTGGTGCGCGGCAGCGATCAGAGCTTTGCGATACGGCCACAGGCCGGATACCGGTTGGAGCAGCTCCTGGTCGATGGAAGTGCCGTGGAGTATACCGAGACCTATTCTTTTGAAAATATCACCCAAAACCATACGATATCTGCAGTATTTGTTCAAAAGTCCGTCGTTGTGGATCCGGAGATCACCGGGGTCGCACAGACCCTGAACACCAGAGACCATAACGCCTTTTTCTTCGGCTATCCTGGTGAGCGCTTTGGAGCGGACGATACACTGACCCGCGCTCAGGCCGCACAGCTCTTTTATTCGCTGCTTCTTACTCCGGGGAATGCCACGGATGCGGGGTTCTCCGATGTGCCGGAGGATGCGTGGTATGCCAGGGCAGTCAACACGCTGGCATCCATGGGAGTGGTTGCAGGGGTAGGCGGTGAAAAATTCTGGCCGGAAGCGCCGATCACTCGTGCAGAATTTGTCGCAATGGCCGGGCGGTTTGCACATCCTGTGGAAGCGGGAGGCATGACCTTTGCGGATGTCCAGGAGGATGACTGGTTTTATGAGGCGGTTCAGAGCGCCGTCTGGTACGGCTGGATTTCTGGGTATCCGGACGGCACCTTTGGATCGGAACAACCCATGACCCGCGCCCAGGCAGCCGCCATCCTGAACCGGATGTTGGGACGCAGCGCAGATCGGACCTTCCTTGCCGAAGACCATGGGCTGCGGGAATTCCGGGATGTTTCAAAGTCCCACTGGGCCTATTTTGACATCTGTGAAGCGGCCAACGGACACGGGTATGAGAAAAGAGATGGCCTTGAATTCTGGAATGCAATCCTTTCCTAGGATCGATCGAACCAAGCGGGCTGGAATATGAAAAATCCCCCTGCCGGAATCTTTCCGGCAGGGGGATTGCTCTGTGTGGGGGATCAGAGATTAATAGTAGATATCCTCCAGGATCAGCATCCAGTAGTGGTCCAGACCCTCGCCGGCCATGGCAAAGTCGGCGGCCACGGGCATATGCTCCTTGGAGAAGTTGTCCAGGAACTCCTTGCTCAGGACGTCGTCGATGGTCAGGCCATTGTCGTGCATGTAGACGGCCAGCTCCACCTGGAACTGGGGCACGTAGACGGAGGAGGGCATGGCCCATCCGGACAGCTTACCGGTCATACCGGCCTCGGCGGCCTTCTCGGTGATCATGCTGTTGATTTTGTCATAGTCGCCCAGATCATCCTCGGTGATCTCCAGGTTGAGAACGGTGGGGTAGGCCTGGGTGGGGGTGGGGCAGCACTGCTCGGCCACGATGAAGCCCTGCTTGAAGGCCTCGTCCAGGATCACGTCGTACATGGGGCAGTTGGTGCCGAAGATGTTGGTATTGGGGCCGTACTTCTCGATCTGGCGGGGCAGGTCCTCCCGGAGGAACTGGAGCATGGCGGCCTTGCCGTTGCCGGTCTGAGGATCGGGGGTCATGACCTCCACAAACTCCATGCCCAGCTCCTCACAGGTGGCCTTCATCATGTCCCGTCTCTGGACCTTGGACTCAGAGGCCATGTGAGTGGGGAAGGAGTAGTGGATAAAGGTCCGGGCGCCCATCTCATAGGCCTTGGTGGGGATGGTCACGCCGCGGCGGACCCAGTCGGTGTTGATGGCCAGATCCACATAGTCGTTGAGAAGCTGGGGATCGTCGTTGCTGGTGACGATGGTGGTGATGTCGGGGCGCTTCTCCTTGATGGTCTGGAAGGCGGGGACAATGCCCTCCATGCCGTTGTTGAAGAGGATGTACTTCATCTCGGGGTCATCGGCCAGGCTGGTGACTACGGAGATGCAGCCCTCCACGTTGGTGGCAAAATCCTCGGGCAGGGTCTTGTGCACCACGATGTCGGGGTACTTCTCCACCATCTCCTGGGCGCCGCGGAACTCGTCCTCAGAGACGGTCAGGGTGGGGGTCACGATGCCGATCTTGTAGGAGTCCTCGGCGGCGGCGCTGGCGGAAGGATTGGCAGCCGGGGTGCCCTGGGGATTGCTCCCGGTGGTGCTGCATCCGGCGGCCATGGATACGACCATCAGCACGGACAGCAGCAGGGAAACGAGTTTCTTCATGGTGTGTGTTCCTCCTGATTCTATTTTTTAAAGCCTACGCTTTAAAATTCTGAAGTTTCAGGTCCTTTTCCTTCTTGAGATTCATGATAATGGCGATCACGATCACGCCGTAGGCCAGGAAGGACCGGAAGTATTCGCCTACGGAGGGGTTGTTGAAGAGATTCTGGCCCGCCATGGGGGAGGTGATAAAGAGAGTGTGGAAGAGCACCACGCCCAGGAAGCAATTGCGCAGTTTGGCTTCCCGGATGGTGGCACCGCCCACTAAAATGGCCGCGGCCGCATAGGTCTCGATCCCCAGGTGCCCGGTATAGACCATGGCGGTGCCAAAGTCGCTCACGGTGATGATCTGGCTCATGGCGGCAAAGATGGTGGAGATCACAATGCAGATGGTGCGGATGCGGTTGCTGTTGACACCCAGCAGATTGGCATTGTGCAGATCACTGCCCACCGCCTTGGCCAGGACCCCCAGCTTGGACTTTTGCAGGTAGATCAGGATCAGGGTAAAGGTGCCGATGATAAGGAGAGGGAGCAGGGAGTAGACCTTTCCGTCCAGCGTAAAGGGCAGGACGCTGGTGAATACCTGCTTGAGGGGGGCCACATCCAGCATGTTGCGTACGCCCACGCCGGTATCCAGCAGGATCGCCTCATTGGCGGGGTGGAAAATAGTCCCGTAACCCACCATAAAGACAAACTGGTAGAGGACGGAGCTGAGCTGTCCGATCATGATGGAGACGATCATCTCGGTCCCCCGGGCCCGGTTGAGCAGCATGGCCACCAGGGTGCCGAAGAGCACCGACAGCGCAATGCTGACCCCCACCACAAAGAGCAGGATGGGGAGGCCGGAGAGATTCAGGTCCATAGCCAGGACGATGGCGGTCTGGGCACAGATGGCCCCCACCACAATGGCGAAGTTGATGCCCATGCCGCAGGTCACCGGCAGGATCAGGGCCAGGACAAAGAGAGTGTTGCGGATGAAGCGGGTATAGACCTCCGAGGAGAGATAGGAAAGGCTCACCCCGGCGTAGTGAAAGGACAGCAGGCAGAGCAGGAATACGGCAATGGGGACCAGGTTATTTTTTAAGAACTTCATTTCCCGCATCCTTTCTCTGGAAGATAAACGCATAAAGAATAATGCCGCTGGTGACGATGGTACGGAGGATCTCGGCCATTTCCGGCAGCAGAAGGGCGTTGGCCACGGGAATGGACAGGAGATAGGTGGTCTGATACAGGAAGGTTCCGATCAGCGCGTTGGCCACCGCGGCCTTTTTCTGGCTGGCGCCGCCGATGACAATGGCGGAAATGGCGGGGAAGCTCATCATAAAGGGCCCGTCGTAGAGGTGCAGGAAGCCGTAGCTCTGAGAGTAGACCACCACGCCCACGGCGGCCAGGACCATGGAGAGGATGATGCCGATGGTCCGGTACCGGTTCACCCGCAGGCCGGCAAGGCTGGAAAAGCGCTCATTTTCCGCAATGGCGGAGAAGATGATGCCGGTGCGGGTCTTGGAGAAGAGCCAGAGCAGGGCCGCGATGACAAAGAAAAAGAGGAGCAGGCCCACCGGAATGACGATCTCCCCCACCTTGATCTGCCACAGCCGGTCCAGAATGCCGCCGAAATAGATGTCCAGATTGACCCGGGGGCGCAGGCCCTGTCCGCCGATGGGATAGAGCATCTGGCGGTTGGTCACCGGGACGAAGGTATAGAAGATGTTCATGATGGGGATGAAGGAGTACCCGGCAAAGGTGCCCACGATCTCCTCGTTCAGCTTGAGACGGTTCAGAATCCTGCTGTATCCAAAGCCGAAGAGAACGGCGATGGCAGCCCCCACCAGAAGGGATACAGAGAAGCCCAGCCAGCCGGTCATCTTGTAATTGAGGGCGAATACCATACCCAGCAGACCGGCGGAGAGTCCGATGGACATGCCGAAGTTTCGCCCGGCGCCCACGTTCATCATGGGGATCAGGGAAAGGACCAGAATGCCGTTCATGGCCCATTTGATGAGGGCGTCGTTGATAAGGCTGACAAAGCTGATATCCACCAGCACGGCCAGGATCAGGAGCACCAGCATGTAGAGGGACATGATGAACCGCGGAGGATTGATGGCGTGAAGCTTCATGCGTTTCCCCTCCCGTACAGCGACAGCGTCAGTTCTTCCAGGTCCATCTCACCCTCGAAGGTCTGAAATACCTGACCCTGATACATGACCACCACCCGGTCGCAGACCCGGACCAGCTCCTCCAGCTCGCCGGAGGTAATGATGACGGTGGTGTGGTCCCGCTCGTTCATCTTCAAGAGCCAGTCCAGAATCAGTTCTTTGGAATAGATGTCAATGCCGCGGGTGGGCTCGTTGACAAAGAGCAGCTTAGGCGCAAAGGTGAGGGCCCGGGCGATGCAGACCTTTTGCTGATTGCCGCCGCTGAGCTCCCGGACCGGGGCGTCGGGCGAGCGGCAGACGATGTTGAGCTGCTCGATCATGGCCTGGGCGTGGGCCTGGATGGCCTTGCGGTCCAGCAGGGAGAGGGCGGGGCAGGCCTTCCAGCGCAGGAACTCCCGGTGCCGCAGCTCCGTGCCGAAGATCATGTTTTTCCAGACCGGGCTCTCCCGGAAGAGGCTGGTCTTTGCCCGGTCGTCCGAGAGGTAGTAGATCCCCCGGGCGGTCAGGGTGCTGTTATCCCCCAGGGAGAGCTTTTCCCCCTTGAAACGGGCCTGGAAGCTAGCCGGCTTGAGCCCGAAGAGGCCTTCTGCCAGCAGTTCCTGCCCCTGACCGGCCAGGCCGGTGATCCCCAGCACCTCCCCCTCCCGGATGTCCAGCCCGGTGCCGTTGATCTGGGAGAGCTGCATCAGGACATCGCCCTTCTGCTCCTTTGCCGCGCGCTGGGTCTTGACGATTTTCCGCCCGACCATGTCGTCGGCAAATTTTCCGACGGAAAAATCGGCCTTTTCATAGGTGGAGATCAATGTACCGTCCCGGAGCACGGAGACGGTATCGCAGACCTGCATGATCTCCTCCAGCCGGTGGGAGATGAAGATGACGGCGATGCCCCGGTCCGCAATCTCCCGGATACAGGAGAGAAGTGCCTTGGTCTCGGTGATGTTGAGAGAGCTGGTGGGCTCGTCCAGGATCAGCAGACGGATGTTCTGCTGGTCCAGCTCCCGGGCAAGCTCCACAAACTGCTTCTGGTTCAGGGAGAGGGCGTCAATCACCTGGCCCGGGTCCATATGGGCGCCGATGGCCTCCAGTGCGTGCTGGGCGTCGCGAACATTTTTGTTTGGGTCCAGCAGGGAGAGCTCCGGCAGGAGCAGGGTGGAAAACCGGGTCTTTTCCCGGTTGATCTTGATATTTTCCGTCACAGTCATGCCGGAGAACAGAGCCAGCTCCTGGTGTACCATAGCGATGCCGCAGGCTACGGACTGACTGTGATTCTGGATGGTAATATCCCGGCCGTCCAGGAGGATCCGGCCGGTGTAGCCCCCCGAGCGGGCGATGGTCTCGTTGCCGTTGAGGATGTTCATGAGGGTGCTCTTTCCCGAGCCGTTGGCGCCGATGAGACCGTGGACCTTTCCGGGGAGGATGGTCAGGTTGATGTCGTTGAGTACCGTGTGTCCGTCAAATGCCTTTGACAGATGTTTGAGTTCCAGCATAATGCCCTCCGGACATGGGTTCAGCAGAATGGTGCTTCCAAGTAGACATAAAAAAACAGTTCCCCAAACGCGATGGGATGTGGAAGCATGCACCGTGCTTAGAAAACTGACTGTGTGGTTTCATTGGGAAAAAGGCCAATGCCTATGGTAGGATACTGGAAGGGGGGGCGTTTGTCAAGGTTTATCTTTAGATGTAATAATGACTCGAAATATATAGGGTTTCTCTATAAGGAGAGCAGAAAAAAAGCCCGCAGGGCTGCCAGTTGCCCAAACGACTGCTCTGTAATTAGTAACTTTTTTTCTTGATTATTCCGGGTGTTTTGATAAAATATTACAAGGTAGAATGAAATAAAGTGGATATCGAATAGAGTAAAAGCAGATGCAGATAGAGATGGATCGATCCCTATCTGTTTCTTTTGTGGATCTTTCGATTTTGAAGTTGGATTTATGATGCTTTTGCTGCATCTGGTCTGAGACGATGTATGGCAGCAGCAATATAAGAGAAGATCCTGTTTTCTAAGGATGGCACTACGAAAATCATAGAGGGAGGAAGCAAAATGAAAGGAAATTGGAAGCATACACGCTTCCGGGACCGGTTAGTATCCGGCATTTTGACTGTCGTGATGCTGACCGGACTCCTGCCCACAGCGGCCTATGCCGCTCTGTGGGACAACACCCCGGATCAGAACCAGGAGATCTTGGAGAGTCTGACCGAATTCTGGGGCGATGAAAAGACCGCCAAGGAGGCCATGGAGCTGCTGCGTACCTATGGACTCATCGACGAGGAGGGAAATGTCCTCACAGACTGGAGTGGAACTATGACCATCCAGGAGAAGGGACGTTCCTTGACCATCGCTGAGGCGCGGACCATGTCTGAGAACAATGTGACTGTGAATGGCCGCGCCTGTGAAAGCACTGAGTTGAAGGCTGTGTTGGAAACCATGGAAAAGCTGGGACTGCTGGTGGGCGATGTGCCCGCGGCAGAGTGGCAGCTCCAGGTAGACGGTCAGTCGGTGGCACCCGCAGGATTGGCGGCCGCCCTGTCGGAGGACGAGACACCGGCAGTGACGGTGTTGGGAACTGCCGTGGACAGTGCGGACGTACTGGCAGTAATCGACTTCCTGGACCAGTATGGCCTGCTGACCGACACCGGCGCGCGCTCCGAGTGGGACATCATCCTGCCCGACGGGGAGCGAAAGACCGATCTGACCGAGCTGCTGGCTATGCTGGAGCGCGGTAACTACGACCCCGCTATGGTCATCACTGTGGATGGCACTCCCATCACCATGGCGGACTTCAAGACCATGATGGACATCCAGAAGGAAGTGGAGCGTATCCGCTCCACCTACTTCCCCGAGGGAGGCGTGGATTGGACAGAGGAGCAACTGGAGAGCCTTTATGACCTCTATTTACAGCTCCAGAATGAGGGGATTACCCTCTACAACACCCAGGGGGCGGACGGCCTGGTGTTCCCGTCGGGTATCGACCAGAATGCAGCGATCTCGGTGAGTCTGGACAAAACTTCTGTTTCAGCGGTAGCCGGCGGCAGCGTGACCGCTACCTATACGGTCACTGGAGCAGAGGAGGACCAGGATATCTCCTTTGAGGTGTCCGTACTCCCTGCCTCTGCGGCAGGATTGGTAACGTCCAAAACCTACCCGGTGGAAATCACCGGGAACGGGACGGGCACCGTGACGATCCCAGTGGGCAAGCTGTCCTCCCAGTGGACGGATGATACCTGGAAGGGAGAAAAGACCTTCTATCTCTACGCATCCAATGTAAAAAATGCCGCCTTTGCCGGCGGCGCCCTCAGCCACACGCAGGCGGTAAAGGTAACCAATGAGATAAACTTCCAGACCCTCATCTCAGAAAGCGCTAAAAACACCAGCCGAACGGTAAACTTCACGGACGCGCAAAAGTACTTTTTGCGCAACCAGGCCAGCCATATGGACTGGTCTGTGTCAGTGTCCGGCAATAAGAGCACTGTGTTCACACAGACAGAAGAAAATCCGGGATGGAGTGAATACCATCTTTACTATCAGTACTTGAAGAGCGGGGCCTATTTGGGTGATAAACAGTTGGTCGGTACCGAATTGGGCTACACCCAGCGGGGAAGTACATTAAAAAATAAAGATGCAGCCGATTTTTACAATCTGATTTTGGGAGGAAACGCTTCTTCCCAGCTGCCTTTGGTCAGTGGTTCCACAGCGAGCACCCCGGTCAAAAACACCGGTTCTCAAAATACCGCGATCCCTGCCGCATTAAAAACTGCGGACAGTATTACATTGCAATCTACGGGCATCTGTGACCATGTAAAATCTTCTTGGGTGTATTCGAGTTTCCCGTATTACTACGGACTGGAAGCAACAGACGGCACCTTCGATGCTACCACTACGGTTACCATTAAGGATACACAGGCACCCAAGGTGACTGGGGTGGCCTTCCCTGAGGAGACCTTCTCCATGGGGGCACAGGCTCCCATCACCGTCACCTTCTCCGAGCCGGTGCAGTCCTCCGGCGTCCAGCTGACGGCAGACGGAAAGGAACTGTCCGCTCAGGAACAGAACACGGTCAGCAAGACCCTGACCTTCCTCTATCCGGTGGAAACGGTGGGGCAGCAGAGGATCTCTGTTGCCAAAATCTCCGGCGCCAAAGACGCGGCGGGGAACGCCATGGCGGCGGACACGACCTCCCGGACCTCTGACCAGATCCTGGATACGATCACCATTCTGGAGGCATTGAAGCGGCAGCCGGGCCACGAAGCGGAGGTCACGGATCTGACCTATGAGCCGGCCCAAGGCGACCAGCCAGAAAAAACCACCGCCACAGTGAACGTTACCATCGACTTGCCCCTCAAAAATTACGAGGACACGACTCCTGATGACCAGCTGACCCAGGAGCAGAAGACCAACAAGGATCTGCGCAATCTGCTTCTGGACAGCTATACTCTGGACAGCGGCTTTGCCAGCGGCAAGGTGGCGGCCTCCATCGACGGCGGGGATACCCTCATCCCTCTGGTTCTGGACAATGGCACATCGCCTGCCTCCATGACCGCTACGGTGGAGATCGACGCATCCGAGCTGGCCGGTTTTGACGGAGATGCCAAGAGCTTTGTCATGGAGTTCTATCAGATCTCCGTGGACAAGGAAAACGGCAATACAGTCTCCGCTGGAGATCTGTTGTTCGGATATTATACGGCTTTCTCGGTGAAGCCCCCGGTTCCGCTCACCGGGGAGAATCTGGCCATCGAAACACCGGAGGGGTGGCAGGACACCATCTATGTGAACGACCCGCCCGCCGATGAAGCGTTGATGCTCACCGGAAAAGTGTCTGGCAGTGGGTACACCTGGACCCAGACACGCTGGGTATCCGACGATGAGACCATCGCCAGTATCGACGCCCAGGGTGTCATCCACCCCCTGAAGGCCGGTACGGTCACCTTCTACCTGGAGGCCGTCAATGGCAATCTGGAAGAATATCAGGGGGAGGACTACCGCTCTGAGGGGATTACCCTCACCGTTCAGGAGGGCGCAGAACCCTATCTCCGTATTCCGGAGAGCCAGATCACCCTGCGTTCCGGCGACCCGCTGACTCTGCGCTGGGCCTCCAACCTGGCCCAGAAGAATCGCGAGTTCGGCATGACAGAGGAGGAAAAAAAGACCTCTTTTACCATTGCAGTCTACCCCGGGGACAAGACGCAGGGCCAGGCGGTGAAGACTTACACCGTCACCTATGATCCCAGCACTCCCGATGGTACCCTTGAAATGGGCAACGGGACCACCGCTCCCATGTGGACGATGGGAGAAGACGGAACGATGACGCCCAATCAGTCCTTTCTCATCCCGGGCCTGGATGACACAAAGGATGGTTATACCATCGTCCTCTCCGTGCAGGCGGCTAAGGGCGTGCCCGGTGTGAGCGCGGAAGAGCGCACCTTCAAGGCCCAGACCCGCGTGACGGTGACAGCGCAGCCGGTATCTGTGGCCCTTGCCCGGCCCCAGCGGCTGTTCGTTACCAATGAGGGCAGCCTGACGATCCCCTACACCCTCGCCAATTTTGACGCCGAGGGAGGCGGCGGTGCATTCAAACTCACCGTTACCGACAATGCTACTGGCAAGACCATCGTCAACACAACGGATTACAAGGCTTACGGCGATGTTGCGGGCGGTTCCTTCGTCCTGGATTTGGGCGGAGTCCGGCCCAATGACGGATTCCGTACCATCTATGACGTATCGCTCCAGGCCAAAAATACGACCGCCGGACAAGACTGGAGCCGGGACAGCTTCACTCTCTATATTTACGACAAGAGTGCTCTGGACATCCTGGTACAGCCGGTGAGCCGCAATGGCGTCAGCACTGTGGATGTAAAAGGAAACACCATCACGATGTCCAACGAGGATTGGATCGCCTCGCTGTCCCAGGATGAGATTCTGGCCCTGAACCGGGATATCAACCTCCAGACCGCCATCTCCATTAACTACGGAGACCACGCCTGGGGCGAGGCCAGCGACCGCATTCGCTGGGTGGTGGAAAACAGTGAAGCGGCCACTGTAAACTATCCCCAGGGCGCCTATTATGAGAACATCGAGGGGCTGCCCTACTCCTCCTATGCCCCGGCTACCCAGTTTCTGCTGTCCGGCAAGAATGACGGCAAGACGGTGGTGCAGGCCATCCACGACCTGGCTGGGGATGCACTTGGCTCCAGCGTAGAGATTACGGTGGAGACTCTGAAGGACAAGCTTTATCTGTTCCAGTTCTATCCCGCTGTGTCCGGCCTCACCATGACCTATACCAACGGCGCGGGAGAGGAAAAGACCGCCACAAGCGATGATCAGGGCCGTTTTGCCATCTATGAGGCCAGCGGCATTGCATCTGACGTGTATGTGCAGGGAATGGTTGACGACGAAGTGTATCTTGGAACAGTCTACCAGAACAGACTGGTTACACAGGAGAAGGACGCGGTGAGCCTGGAGCTCTATCCGCTCAATTCCCTGACCCTGCGCAAGGTTGCCACCCTGCCCCTGTATCTGAAAACGCCGGATGGAGCGGATTACAGTGGGGAGGCCACGGTCCGCGTGGGCGTCTACCGCAACGGCGAGTATTGTCCGGATGCCCGTTACTCGTTGAAGAAAGAACAGGCTGCCGCGCTCCCCGGTGATCAGGACCAGAAGGTCACATTCCAGGACGGCAAGGCCACCTTCTATTTCGATGTGACCCAGTTCAATACTAACAACGGGGAAGATCCCATCACGGCGGCGGACAACATTGAGTTCGCGGTGGAGATCCGGACCGGAGAGACCTATTATCCCATCTTCTTCTCGGCCAGCGGCACCACCAATGAGAGTGACGCCATCCGTATGGGGGAGCGCATCCTTAATCTGGAGAAAGTACCCGCCGGACAGGAGAACCAGCCCTTTGCGGCCCAACAGACGCTGTATTTCTCCGGCAAGGAGAGCGGACTGAGTGCGGACCTCCGGGGCCGTGCCGGAAAGGTCGGTCCCAGCGCGGACTATCCCGACCCGCTGCTCTCCACCGTCGTGCTCTGGTGGGGCGAGAAAGGCACGGATACCGATCCTGATACCAAGCGTTCCGCCTATTACACGGATAGCCGTGACAACAAACTCACCGAGCAGGAGATTGTCAATGACCGGTATCCCTTTGCCTCCATGCCCGTGACCACCGTTCTTACCCCCATGGACCAGAAACAGGTGGAGTACCTGAAGATCGAGGATCTGCGGGGGCGCGGCATTCAGCTTCATTATGTGGGCGCAGACGGCAAGGAGCCCAAGAGTGAAACCATGTCCTGGTCGTTTTTCAATGCGCTGAAACTGGAGAAGGCCACCGGCTCTGCGGCATTGCCGGAAGAGTTGAAAAGCCTGGCCAACATATCCAGTGCCGCAGATGGCAGCATGTTCCAGTCCCTGGTCAACGATTTTATCGGTGCGGGGATCACCCTTGCCACCCAAGTGGGGCTGGATCTGCCTTTCCTTCAGCTCAAGCTGGTGCCCACAGAGGATCCAACCGTGTTCCGCGGCATCGTCTATGTTGGACTGAACAATATCCAGGGTGACAATGTGACTGGCATCGACGCCGATACAACCGCGCGGGACTATGACTTGGATCCCACACCGGGCCTGGAGCAGATCAAGGGGCTGTACCGGCAGGGCTTGGCATACGGCAAAACCATGGCCAACCAGGTGAAGATGGCGGCCAAGATACTCGAGGCCAATATCAAGCAGGGCGGCGGTACCAGCAAGACCGGCGACCGGAAGACATATTACGCCCTGAACGGCGGTTTTGAGACAGAGGTCTATTTTGACTTTACCGCCAACCGTTGGAAAATGGTGGTCATGAATGGTGGACTCCAGGCCGGCGGCGGTATGGGCTACGAGTGGACCTGGAACACCCAGGCGGGACCTGTCCCCCTGCTGGCCCAGTTGGAATTGGGCGCCTCGGCTATTGTGGATTTCAACGCCGCGGTGGATAACGTGGCCAAGGACACCGACTATCTGACCCAGTTCTACATCTATTCCTACATGCAGGCATTCGGCGGTTTTGGCTTTGACTATGCGGTCATCGCCCTGAAACTAGGTATGTTCGGCCAGATTTCCATGAATGCCCAACTCCAGTGGCTCAACTCCTTCCGGAATGGCGAGCATTTTGGCTGGTCTGTGGATGTGAGGGGGAGCGTGGGTATGAAATTCCAGGTGGAGCTTCTGTTCATTTCCTACGAGAGTATTCTCTGGTCCCAGCCCATCAACGTGTACAGCGGTACCGGTGATGACTGGGATATGATCAACGACTACTGGGAGCAGGTCGGAAACGGTACGTCGGGCTCCGAGATCATTTGGCCTGACGGGACAAGCGGCCGTCTTCTGATGTCTGCCGGAAACGGCATGGGTATCTACGAGGCTGATTTGGAGCCCAAGCTTCTGGAGCGCGACTATCTCAGCCAGTATCCGCGCACCTATGACCGCTCCGGTCCGGAGGAAAGCAGCGGTTTCCTCAACGCCATCGGCGATTTCTTTACCGGCGGTAGCGAGGCCGAGAGTACCATCCGCACCGAGGTCATTGGGAACGCCTATCCCCAGGCCGCGCCTGTCCTCTCAGATGACGGCGCATGGATGTTCTATTTGGATGACATGGGCAATGGGAGTGACGCCACTGTGGTACGCGTCAAGGCTGCGTCCCAGAGCGGTGAGGGCTATGACGCCCGGGCGGCAAAGGCCCTGAGCGACGAAGGCTACGGCGACAGCGGGCTGAAGGCGGCCGGTTCCGGGGAGTATGCGGTGGCTGTCTGGAGCCGGATCACCGAGCGCCCTGCGACCACCGAGCCGGGAAGTTCTGTCACCGGAGACGTGCAGGCGGGCATGATGAACAGCTCGGAAATCATGGTAGCGGTCCGGAACGGAAGCGGCTGGAATGTCAGCTATCTCACCGGAAACAGGGATGAGAGCGGCGCTGTGACCTCTGATGGCATGGCCGATCTTGCGCCTGTGGTAGCCACGAACGGTGAGCGCATTCTGGTCGCGTGGCGGCAGGTAGCCTCTTCTCAGACTGACGCCATTACCACGTTTGACACCAAGGACTACATTATGTACGCGGTATCGGAAGATCAGGGAGAGACGTGGACACAGCCCCAGCCCATCTATAACGGTACCTCCGGCTCGGTCAAGGGCATCGAGGCCGCTATGCTGGACTCCGGTGAGGCTGCGGTCGTATTCACGCTTCAGACCGGTGAGCACAATGTCCGTACTGGAGACTTCCAGCAGGAGGTGGTCTACGCCGTAATCGACAAGCCTGCCCAGGGCGAGGCTGAGCTGCTGGCCGATGGGACTCCGGCGGAGTACCAGGTGGTGCGCTATGTCCAGCTGACCGATGACGAGGCCATGGACGAGAATCCCCAGATTGCCGCGGTGAAGCTGAAAAACAGTGATGAACAGGAGTCCTTTGTCATTGGTTGGAGCAGCACCAGCGGTGTCAATGAGAATCAGGAGAACGATATCCGACTGGCGGCTGTGGATGCCGACGGAAACCGGGTCATCGGCTTTGTGGACTCTCTGTCCCATCTCACGGCCAATACCGGCGTCCGCATCAATGCCAACTTCCGCTTCTCGCGCAATGCGGATACGCTGGATGAGCTCTCGATCCTCTGGAAGGAATCTGTTGTGGAGAGCAATGAGGACTCTGCGACACAGACCGAACAGACGACCACTGCCAACCGTGACTACCTCAGCGGCCTGCGCTTCCGCACAGACGACATGGGCAATCTCTCGGTTACCGCTGCCCAGCGGGTGGCTCAGATGGACGAGTCCACAGCCATTGATCATTTTGACGCCTATGTGGATAAGAGTGGGAAGCTGATTTCGGTGCTCCAGGGTACGTTCTACGACTATGAGAACCCGGAGACCATCACGATGAATCCCGGTACCGGATCGGAATACACGGTGTTCCTGCCTGCGGAGAGGACCAGCGTCTATCTGGGCTCCGGCTCCTACACCGACACGATGCGGCTGGATTCCGTCATTCCTGACTATCTGAACATCAAAAAGGGGATGTCCATCCCTGTTCAACTCAGCGTCACCAATCTGGGGACCCAGCCCATGGATAAGGTCCAGGTGACCATTGGGACGAGCACCACCACCTTCGAGGCTGGGGCACAGGAGAGCAGCTTTGTGTCCATTGCCCCTGGTGAGACCAGGGCGCTGACCGTGTTCTACACCGTTCCTGCCGATGGGATTCCTAACCCCACGTACACGGTTACCGGTACCTTCCAGAGCGGCGTTACCTCTGAGACAGAGGGCGTGCTTACTCTCAATATTCCCGACCTGGGGATTGCCGGGAATGAAACACTGCTGGAGGCAAAGGATGGCCAGCGTGTGCTGCAATTCACGCTTTATAACAACAGCGATGCGGAGCTGGCCGGTTCCGGGCGGAAGGTCAAATTCAATCTTTATAGTGACTCCGCATGTACTCAGCCCATCCCGGCCCAGTATTTCCAGGAAATCGTGACCCGATCGGACGGGGAGGATGCCCTGAAAATCATTGATGGCAGTGATCTTGCCAAAATTGACGAGGGCTACTACACAGTGCAGTATCGGTTCGATCTGGCAGAGTATATCAAGCAGACCAATGAGGAAGGAAAGGCGCTCTATGCGGACGAGGCAGGTGAAGTGCGCGATGGAGGTATCACCCTGTATGCCAAAGCCTGGGTGGAGACCACCGACGAGAATGGCGACGGTGAAATGCTGGAGGCTGTGAGCAGCAATAACATCGCTGCGGTTCAGGTGGAGAGTCTGCTGAAGCAGGCGGGCGGCGAACACGTGACCACCAGTCAGCAGCTGACCCAGACTCCGGACGGCGGGACGGTGGTTACCGTTACCCTGAACAACAACTCGATCGTGAACAGTGAGAGCGGAAATGTGGTCGTGCGGCTGTACGATGAGCAGGGGAATGTGGTGGATGTCCAGCAGAGCTATACCACGGCACAGGACCTGATCACGCTGGCGCCGGAGGAGCGTAAGACGCTGACCTTCTCCTCGGACAAGACCGGTGTTCGCGCAGAGGTGTCCTATGGCGATCTGGTGCTGGATCAGGCGGACGCAACGCTGAAGGATTTGAAGCTGAGCGGCGTTGCCACGCTGCAGGACTTCACACAGCAGGCGGACGGCAGCTATGCCGCCTCTGTGATCGTATCTCAGGTGGCTTCGACTGTGGTCACCGCCATGACGGCAGACCCCGGCGCAACCGTCACAGTGAATGGCCAGCCTTTGGGACTGGAGGGCGTGACACTCGCTCTGAGCAGCGGTAAGAATATCCTGACGATCGAGGTCACTTCCGGAAGTGAGAAGCAGACCTACACGCTGGCAGTGCAGAACAACTATCCTGCCGGCGGCAGCTCCGGCAACCTCTATACTGTCACTGTGCCGGAAAATACGGAGCACGGCACGGTGTCCGTCACACCGGACAAGGCCAGAAGCGGCCAGACCGTGACCATCACCGCCAAGGCAGACGAGGGCTACCAGGTTGGTACTGTGACCGTAGTCCGGGCAAACGGCAATGCCGTTGCCGTTCAGGACAGGGGAGACGGAATCTACACCTTTACCATGCCCGATGAAGCCGTGGAGCTCAAAGTGACCTTTGTGGAGGCGAGCGGGTGGACGAATCCGTTTTCTGATGTGTCTGCTGATGCATGGTACTATGACGCGGTGCGGTATGTCAGCGAAAACGGCTTAATGAGTGGCTATGGAGCCGATCGCTTTGGACCTGACGACGACCTCACCCGGGCCCAGCTGGCCCAGATCCTCTATAATCTGGAGGGGAAGCCCAGCCTGGAAGGGGAAAACCTTGGCTATCCCTTTACGGATGTACCGGGAGACGCCTGGTTTGCCGATGCCGTCTATTGGGCACGGCTCCACGGGATCGTCAGCGGATACAGCGACGAGCAGTTCGGTGCAGATGACAACCTCACACGGGAACAGTTGGCTGTCATGCTTTACCGCTATGCGCAATATAAGGGCTATGATACGGCCGCAGACAACGACTTGACGGACTTCCCGGACCAGAGTGCGGTAGCTGTCTGGTCCAGAGAAGGTGTGGAATGGGCTGTAGGAAACGGTCTGATCAGCGGTATGGGAGACGGGACACTGTCGCCCCAGGGCAATGCCAGCCGCGGGCAGATCGCCGCCATTCTTATGCGGTTTGCCCAGAATGTCATGCAGTAATGCTCTGATACAAAATCCAATCGAAAAAGTAGCGAGCGCCTCCGGCTAATATAGCCGGAGGCGCTCGTATTTTCTCTAACAATCATTTTGTGTGTTGAGAACCAGAAAATTTGAGGGACGCGTCAATGACCTGCACCGCAGAGCGGAGTGACGAGGACTGCCCGATGAGAAGGCTCAATTCGCCTCATAGAGCTCGATGATCGCGCCGTCCTTCCACACGAAGGCCAGACGGTCCTTCTCCCCGGCGGGCATGGGGCCGCAGATGACACGGTCGGCGTCGGCAATGTACTTCTCCAGATTGTCCACCTTATAGGCCACATGGGGGTTGCGGTGGATGTCCTCGGGGAAGGGGGTGCCCTCCTCAAATTTCAGATATTCGATCTTGTAGTCATAGTCATCCACGCAGCTTACCCAGAATTTGGCCTCTGCATTGTAGGTCATGTTGGGCTTGCGGTTGGTGACGGGGATACCAATATGCATATACTCAGCGGACATAATAATGCCTCCTATACGATTTGAAATCAAATTTCCCCGTTTTTCACGGCCTCATAGACCTGGAAGGCCTCCTTGGGGGTGCTGCCCTGGTGGACCACCGTGCCGATGGCCTGGGCCATACCTGCGGGACAGTCGGACTGGAAGATGTTCCGGCCCATATCCACGCCGTGGGCTCCTTCCTGGATGGCGCGGTAGGCCATCTCCAGAGCCTCCAGTTCGGGCAGCTTCTTGCCGCCGGCAATGACGATGGGCACCGGGCAGGCGGCGGCCACCCGCTCAAAGCCCTCACAGTAGTAGCTCTTGACGATATTGGCGCCGTTTTCGGCCAGCACGCGGGTGGCCAGCTGGAAGAACTTCTCGGTGCGCTCCATCTGCTTGCCAACGGCCACCACACCCAGGGTGGGGATGCCGTATTTGGTTCCGGCGTCGGCGGTGCGGGCGAGGAGCTCCAGAGAGCGGGACTCGCCGGGGGCACCCAGGAAGGTCTGCACGGCCATACAGTCGGCGTTCATGCGGATGGCATTTTCGATGTCGCAGGCGATGCCGCCTCCGTTGGACATCTCATCAAAGAGGACGGTGGTGTCGTAGGTGACCCGCACGCACTTGGCCACCCGGGCGGCAGGGGAGATGCAGGAGCGGATGACTCCCTTGGTGCCCATGAGTACGTCCACATAGGGGATGAGGGGCGGAATGACCAGGTCGATCCGCTCCAGACCGGCGGTGGGGCCCATGATATAGCCGTGGTCAAAGGCCAGCATGACGGTATTGCCGGACTTCGGGTTGAAGAGTCGGGCCAGACGGTTCTGCATGCCCCAGTCGCTGTGGGCCGCACCCTTGACGAAGAAGCCATCCAGGGCCACGGGGGTGTCCAGGTGGTAGTCGTGGGCGGCCTTGTTTCCAATGTTATCTGCCATAACTTACTCCTTGCTGTATGCGGGGGTGTGACAGGGGGTATTCCACAGACGGATGAACTCCTCGTCCCACTTGGCGATGTTCATCTGGAAGCCGCCGGCCTCCTGGACCGTGAGGATCTCGCCCACCATGCTGGCGACTACCTCCACGCCCTTGGCCTTCAGGAACTCCACCGTGTCCTTGAAGAGCACCAGCATCTCCATCATGGTGGTGGTGCCGCAGCCGTTGATCATCACAAAGGTCTTGTCGCCCGCCTTTAGGTCCAGCTTCTTGCTCAGGGCCTCGGCCACTGTGGCCACCGTGTCCTTGGAGGACATCATGGGAACCCGGACGCCGCCGCCCTCGCCGTGCTGGCCCGCGCCGATCTCCATCATGTCGGTCTCACCCAGGTCGCCGAAGGACATGCCGTTCTGGGGATGGGTGGCGTCGGTGGATTTGACCGTGATGGAAGCCATGTTGTCCGCATAGCGCTGGGCGATCTCGGCCACCTCGTCCAGGCTCTTGCCCTCCCGGGCAGCGGCGGCTGCGATGTGGTAGAGAGCCACCGCGCCGGCCAGGCCGCGCTTGTTGTCTTCGCCGTTGGGGTCGTACTGGACCTCTTCCCCGGTGACCACCTGGCGGAAGTTGAGGCCCGCCTTCTGGGCCAGCTTGATGGCCTGCTTGCCGGCCAGCTGGTCGCCCGCGTAGTTCAGGGTGAGGAGCAGTACGCCGTGGCCCTTGTCGGCCAGCTTCATGGCGTCAAAGACCAGCTTGGCGTTGGGGGCGGCGAAGATATCGCCCACGGCCTGCACATCCAGCATGCCCTTGCCCACGAAACCGGCCTGGGCGGGCTCATGGCCGGAGCCACCGTAGGTGACGATGGTCACGCGGTCGGCATTTGCCAGGTCTTTGCTGATGACCAGATGGCCGTCCACGTCCAGGATATCGGGATAGGCCATGCCCAGTCCGATCAGTTCCTCGTCCGTGATGGTCTCAGGGGCATTGATAAACTTCTTCATTTTCATGTGACATTACCTCCCGGTTAAAATAGCAGATTGATTCAGCTCTGGGCCAGGCCCTGGAAAAAGAGGGCCATTGAGGTGGCGCCGGCGTCGGGGGTACCGATGGTCTGCTCCCCGTAGCTCTTGGCCCGGCCGAATTTTGCAGTAAACTGTTTGGTGGCCTCGGCACCGCCGTGGGCCGCCAGGGCCGCCAGGGTAAAGAGCTTGCTTTCGTCCTGTCCCGTGTAGGCGGCAATGGCCTGACTGGCCGGGATCAGAGCGTCCATCATGGTCTTATCGCCAACCTTGGCCCCGGAGATGTCGTCCAGAGCCTCAAATCCATGGGCAAACATGGCCTGGAGGCCGGGAACATCGATCTCGTCACCAGCGGGGGCGGCCTCCTGCATGCCGTCCAGCCAGGTGTTCCAGAGGGGGACTGCGCTGCCGCCGTTGAGGACCATGACCGCCATAGCGGCATCATCCAGCATGGACTGGATCCCACCCTCGGACTCCTCTATGGCCTGTGCGATGGCGCCTGCAATTTTGTTCATGGTGAGACCGTGGTCCGCGTCGCCGAATTTGGAGTCGATTTCCGTCAAAATCTGCTCTGCGGCAGTGACACAGGCGCAGGCATGCTGAAACCGTGCGGCAAGTTCCGTCTTTTTCATGGTGCGATTCCTTCTTTCCGATCAGACAAAGATAGACCGTTCCGGTGTGTACAGATAGGAGAGCGACACATTGGGTGTTACTTATGTGCAATCATCTTATCTCTGTATGTAACAAAAGTCAATTAATGGTGTGCAGATTCTATATAAATTATAAAATATATCCTTTAAAATTGTGCAATAAACAAAAAGAACTCTTTCCGACGGAAGAAACTCCGAAGGAAAGAGTTACATTTGAAAAGAAAATCAGTTCAATGCCTCGCGGACGAGATCGGCCCGGGCCACCAGGTGGGTCAGAAGTCCTGACTTCAGCGCGCCGCGCAGTGCCTTAGCGCTGGTATTGGCAGAGCAGACGCCCACGATGTTGGGACAGCGCTTGAGCGTATCCAGCGGAATCTGAATGGCGAAATCCTGCTCCGACTGGATGACCTTCCCGTCGGCATTGAAATAGTAGACCAGTAACCGCCCGCAGGTGTGCTCCTCCTGGAGCAAGCTGCCATAGCGGACCAGGGAGGCAAAGTCCGGGCTGGAGGGATAGTTTCCGATGTTCACCAGGGCGGTGTCCATCTTGTTCCACTGGAACTGAATCTGCCGATAGATCTCGGTGGAGCAGAGCAGCTGCTTTTCCTCCAGGCTGTCCGGCAGGGCGGGGAGGTAGATAAAGTGGGGGGTGGCGCCCAACTGCTGGGCGATGAGGCGGACATTCTCGTTGGACTGATAATTGCGGGCGGGGATACTGGCGTTGCCCACCAGGGGGCAGATGTCGGTGACGGTACTGCCCAGCTGGGGATGCGCCTCCAGCCAGGTGACCAGCTGTCCGATCAGATGGCCCCAGCCAATCCCCAGATGCCGGGAGCGGAGCTGCCACAGAAGCTGTACCGCACCCTGGGAGAGCAGCTGGTTGGTGGCGTCGTCGTCTTTGCCGTCCTCCACCAGAACGCCGTCCCGGATGGAGGAGGACAGCCGCAGCTGTTCCAGCAGTGAGTTTGCGTCGGAGGCGGGGGGACAGACGATGATCTTGACCACGCCGAGGGCGCGGGCCTCGTGGAGCATCCGGCTGACCAGGGGGCGGGATACACCCAGTTCTGCGGCGATGTCGCTCTGCTTCCAGTCATCCAGATAGTAGCGCTGGGCGACATAGGCCAGTTTTTGCAATTTTTCCTGATTGCGGTCCATAAATACCCCCTGCGATGGAGTGTGTTACATTTGTAACTCTATCATAGTACAGAATACCTCCGAATGCAATGAGGACAAGGTGAAGAAATAGATTGACTTTTTTCGATTTGAAAGGTATACTGAGAATTAATTCGAATAGAATCGATTGGAAAGGAGGGATACCATGCGTGACCACGGGGCGGATGCAAAGGTGTTCAAAGCCTTCTGCGATGTGAACCGCCTGCAGATCCTGGAATTGCTCCGCAGTGGGGAAAAATGCTCCTGCGTCCTGCTGGAAGACCTGAACATCAGCCAGTCCACGCTGTCCTATCACATGAAGATCCTGTGTGATTCGGGTATCGTGGAGGGCCGTGTGGAGGGCAAGTGGACCCACTACGGAATCAGTGAAGCGGGCAGCCGGTATGCAAAAGAGCTGCTGCAATGCCTCACGGAAGTAAATACCAGTGCAGAAATGAACTGTACCTGCCAAGGATAAGAGCCATCCCATACGCGATGGCTTTTCTTCAGAAAGTAAAATCGAAAATTTTAGAACTGTTTTCCGAGGAAAGGGGACAAAGAAATGGAAGTACTTCGCACGGTCTGGCTGTTTTTCCAGGACCAGATCCTGGGCATGCAATGGCTCAAAGCGCTGGTAGGCCACGGGCTTACCGCCGCCGGGCTTTCTACCGATTCCATGTTGGGAGGCGCCCTGCAATTTTTTATCTACGACACCATTAAGATTTTTGTGCTGCTCTCGGTGCTGATTTTTGGGATCTCCTATATCCAGAGCTATTTTCCCCCGGAGCGCACCAAGCGCATCTTGGGACGATTCCACGGGATCGGCGCCAATTCGGTGGCAGCCCTGCTGGGGACCGTGACTCCCTTCTGCTCCTGTTCGTCCATCCCCATTTTTATGGGCTTTACCAGCGCGGGCCTTCCGGTGGGGGTGACCTTCTCCTTCCTGATCTCCTCCCCCATGGTGGACCTGGGGTCCCTGGTGCTGCTGATGAGCATCTTTGGGGCCAGAGTGGCTGTGGTTTATGTGCTCCTGGGACTGGTCATTGCCGTCATCGGCGGAACCGTAATCGAAAAGCTGAAGATGGACCGCTACGTGGAGGACTTCATCAAAAACGCTCCCCACATTGAAGTGGAAGGCCGAAAACTGACCCGCCGCGACCGGGTGCTCTATGCGAAAGAGCAGCTTTTGGGTACGATTCGGAAGGTGGCCCCCTATATTCTGATCGGCGTGGGGATCGGTGCGCTGATCCACAATGTGGTGCCCCAGGCGTGGGTGGAGCGGGTTCTGGGCGGGGACAATCCCTTTGCCGTGATTTTGGCCACCCTGGTGGGCGTCCCCATGTATGCCGACATCTTCGGCACCATCCCCGTGGCAGAGAGTCTGCTCTTTAAGGGAGCCGGGCTGGGGACCATCCTCTCCTTCATGATGGCAGTCACCACCCTGAGCCTGCCCTCCATGATCATGCTGAAAAAGGCGGTCAAACCCAGACTGCTGGGCACCTTTATTGCCATCTGCATCCTTGGAATCGTGGTGGTAGGGTATTTCTTCAATGCGATCCAGTTCCTGTTGGTCTGATCCATTGCAAATCGTACACTGGTGTGGTTTAATAGGCACAGAAATCAGCCAGAAATACAGGAGGTTTGAGTTATGAGGTTGGAGGCAGATCTGGATCAGATCCGGGCGCGGGCGGAGGAGTACTACCGCAAGGGGGAATTCTACTGCTCCGAGGCGGTAGTAAAGACCGTGGTGGAGGAGCTGGAAATCGATGCACCGGCGGAGGCGGTCAAAATGGCCTCCGGTTTTCCCGTGGGCATGGGCGGTATGGGCTGTACCTGCGGCGCGCTGACGGGCGGTATCCTGACCATCGGTCTGGTCTACGGCAGAACCGAGGGAAAGGACCCCAGTGTGGACCGGGCCATGGCCCTGAGCGCGAAGCTCTATCAGATTTTCTGCCAGCGGCACAAGGTCAGCTGCTGTAAAGTGCTGACCAAGGGGATGGAGAAGGGCTCCAAGGAGCACATGGAGCAGTGCATCGCCTTCACGGGCGAGATGGCCTATGAGACGGCGAAGATCATTCTGGAGGAAGAGCGGGGCGCGAAGCAATGAGTGAAAGCTGGAATCCGGGCATGGAGTGCGGCGCGGATCGCACCCGGCCCCAGATCGTATGCCAGGGCAAGCCCAAGGTGGCCTTTGTCTGCGTCCATAACTCCTGCCGCAGCCAGATGGCGGAGGCCCTGGGCAAGAAATTGGCCAGCGATGTGTTTGAGAGCTACTCCGCCGGTACCGAATTGAAGGACCATATCAATCCGGACGCAGTGCGGATGATGAAGGCCCTCCACGGCATCGATATGGAGGAGACGCAGTACAACAAGCTGATTTTTGACATCCCTCAGCCGGATGTGGTGATTTTCATGGGCTGCAATGTGAGCTGCCCCAATCTCCCCTTCCAGTATGCCGAGAACTGGGGACTGGATGACCCCACCGGCAAGGGGGATGAGGTTTTGGCAGAGACCATTGCCAAGATCGAGGCGCGTGTCCTGGCCCTGAAGGAGACGCTGCGGATGTGAGCAAAGGCTGCCGCCCCTTGGCGGCAGCCTTTTGCGGTTTGTGGAAGAAACTGCGGAATATCCTTAGGTTGGGGCAGATGATGGCTGCCATAGGAAAACCGGGTTGGAGAGGAGTAGGAATGAAAAAGGCAGTGGCGTTGCTTGGCGCCCAGAGGAGACAGAATACCTTCCGTCTGCTGGGGGAAATCGGGGAGATCTTGGCAAAGCACGGGATCGCTCTGGAGGTGATCGAGCTCTACCGGTATGACATTCAATTCTGCGCGGGCTGTGACCGCTGCATTCTGAATGGGGAATGCGTGTGGAAGGATGGCGCGGAGGAGCTGATGGAACGCCTCGCGGAGGCAGATGGCGTGATCCTCGCCTCGCCGGTCTATCTCCAGCAGGTGTCGGGAAAATTGAAGACCTTTCTGGACCGGACCTGCCGGTGGTATCACCGCCCGGTCCTCACGGGCAAGCCAATGTTGGCGGTAGCCAGCACCAAGGGGTCGGGACTGAAAAAGACCCTGTCCTATCTGGAGAGCATTGCGGTACAGTGGGGAGCCATGCCGGCAGGAAAGGTGGGGCGGACTATCTTCAATCAGGACCGGAAGATCTCCGAGCGGGAGGTGGAGCGATTCGTATGCCTGATGGAGCAGCCGGAGCGCTACTCCCCCTCGCTGGGCCAGATGATCGACTTTGAGGTGCAGAAATCCATGGCCCTCTTCCTGGGAAAGCTGGATCGGGCCTACTGGGAGGAGAAGGGATGGGTGGACCGGCCCTATTATTTCCCCTGCAGAATCCACCGCCCCTATGCTCTCATCAGCCGGGGGATCGGCGGACTGATCCGGTCCAAAATGAAGGGCGGAGGGAAGGAGGACCCTACGCATCCTTAAAAGAGTAGAAGAGTAAGGGGAGTATCAGAGCAGAAGCCAGCGTCCTTTGGACGCTGGCTTCTACTTCGATAGGAGAGAATGGAAGAGAGGGAATCAGGTTGGTGTGCGGGATGTCTGGGAGGCATAGAAGGCCGCCATTTCGGCCTCCTCCCGGCTCATACCCTGGGCCTCATAGGCTGCAATGGCATGGAGCATGCGGTCATAATCCCGGGGGAGGATTTTCTTGAACCGGGGCAGGTACGCTTCAAACTCGGCCAGAATGGCTTTGGCTCTGGGGGAGCCGGTGGCCGCGGCGTGTGCCTGGATGAGAGCACGCAGCTCCGCGGCATCCTGTGGGTCGCTCACCGGGTCCATGGACACCAGTTCCTTGTTGATGCGCAGGTACAGGTCCCGGTGCTCATCCAGCACATAGGCGATGCCGCCGCTCATTCCGGCGGCAAAGTTTTTGCCGGTAGGACCCAGGATCACCACCCGGCCGCCGGTCATGTACTCGCAGCCGTGGTCTCCCGTCCCCTCGACCACAGCGGTTGCACCGGAGTTGCGCACGCAAAAGCGCTCCCCGGCCACGCCGTTGAGGAAGGCGGTACCACTGGTGGCGCCGTAGAGGGCCACATTGCCCACCAGGATATTTTCGGCCGGATCAAACCGACTGTCCCGGGGCGGGTAGACCACCAGCTTACCGCCGGAGAGCCCCTTGCCCAGATAGTCGTTGGCGTCGCCTTCCAGCTCCAGGGTCAGGCCCCGGGGCAGAAACGCGCCGAAAGACTGGCCACCCCCGCCGGTACAGTGGATGCGGAAGGTGTCCTCAGGCAGATCGTTCCCGTGGAGACGGGTGATCTCCGAGCCCAGCTGAGTACCCACGGCCCGGTCGGTGGAGGAGACGGAGATAGAGAGAGTGCGGGGGTGTCCGGCGGCCAGATCCTTCCCCAGAGCGGGCTCCAGAACCTTCCGGTCCACGGTGTTCTCCAGGTGAAAGTCGTAGACATCGCTTGGCTGAAAGTGCTGCCCATCCTGCGCGGTGCAGGGGTTCTGGAGGAGGCGGGACAGGTCCACCGTGGCAGAGCGGGGATTGGCGGCAGGGGAGCGGACAGCCAGCAGGTCGGTGCGCCCCACCAGCTCCTCCACGGTGCGTACGCCCAGCTGCGCCATGTATTCCCGCAGCTCCTGGGCGATGAAGCGCATGAAATTCACCACATACTCCGCCTTGCCCCGGAAGCGTTTGCGCAGCTCCGGATTCTGGGTGGCCACGCCCACAGGGCAGGTGTCCAGGTTGCACACCCGCTTCATCACGCAGCCCAGAGCCACCAGCGGGGCGGTGGCAAAGCCGAAGGTCTCGGCGCCCAGCATACAGGCGATGGCCACGTCCCGGCCGGACATGAGCTTGCCGTCCACCTCCAGCATGACCCGGGTACGCAGATCGTTCTGGATGAGGGTCTGGTGGGCCTCGGCAAGTCCCAGCTCCCAGGGCAGACCGGCGTTGTAGATGGAGGTGCGGGGCGCGGCTCCGGTTCCGCCGTCATAGCCGGAGATGAGGATGGCTTGGGCCCCTGCCTTGGCCGCTCCGGCGGCCACCGTCCCCACACCGGCCTCGCTGACCAGTTTGACGGAGATGGAGGCCCTGCGATTGGCGCATTTCAGATCATAGATGAGCTGGGCCAGATCCTCGATGGAGTAGATATCATGATGGGGCGGCGGCGAGATGAGGGGGACACCGGGGGTGGCGTGGCGGCACCGGGCGATCCAGGGATAGACCTTCCCGGCCGGAAGATGGCCGCCCTCCCCGGGCTTGGCCCCCTGGGCCAGCTTGATCTGGAGCTCCTCCGCGCTGACCAGATATTCGCTGGTGACCCCAAAGCGGCCGGAGGCCACCTGCTTGATGGCCGAGTTGCGGGCCGGGTCACGGAGGCGGTCGGGCTCCTCGCCGCCCTCGCCCGAGTTGGACCGCCCGCCCAGCTGGTTCATGGCCAGGGCCAAACACTCGTGAGCCTCCGGGGAGATGGAACCGTAGCTCATGGCCCCGGTCCGGAAGCGCCGGACGATGGCGTCCACGCTCTCCACCTCATCCAGCGGGATGGGCTGGGCGGCATAGCGGAATTCCAGCAGACCGCGCAGGGTGCGGGGCCTGGTCTCGTCATCTACCAGGGCGGTGTACTGCCGGAAGGTCTCATAGCTGCCCTGGTGGGTGGCCTCCCGCAAGAGACGGATGGTCTGGGGGTTGAAGAGGTGGTCCTGGCGGTCCTCCCGGGTGACCTGGGGGGAGGGCGGCGTACCGGGCGGAGTCTGGAAGGCCCGGGAGTGATTGCGCTCAGCCATGGCGCCGATCTCCTCCAGGCCGATCCCGCCCACCCGGGAGACCGTGTTGGTGAAGTGGCGGTCGATGACCTCCTGTCGGATGCCCACCGCCTCGAAGATCTGGGCGGACTGGTAGGACTGGAGGGTGGAGATCCCCATTTTGGCGGCGATCTTTACGATGCCATGGAGCACGGCGGCGTTGTAGTCGGCCACGGCGGTGTGGAAATCCTTGTCCAGCTGCCCGGACTCAATGAGGTCCACGATGGTCTCCTCCACCAGATAGGGATTCACGGCCCGGGCACCATAGCCCAGAAGGGTGGCGAAGTGGTGGACATCCCGGGGCTCGCCGGTCTCCAGCAGGATGGACACGGCTGTGCGCTTGCGGCTGCGGATGAGATGCTGCTCGATGGAGGACACGGCCAGCAGGGAGGGGATGGCCACATGGTTTTCATCCACGCCCCGGTCGGACAGGATGACCACATTGGCTCCTGCCCGCCAGGCCCGGTCCACCGAGAGGGCCAACTGGTCCAGGGCCTGGTCCAGCGGAGTGTTTTTATATTGGAGCATGGACACGGTCTCCACCCGGAAGCCGGGCTGGTCCATGGCCTTGATCTTCATCATGTCGGTGGAGGTGAGGATGGGATTGTGGATCTGGAGCACCCGGCAGTTCTCGGCGCACTCCTGGAGGAGATTGCCGTCGTCGCCCACATAGATGGTGGTGTCGGTGACCACTTCCTCCCGAATGGCGTCAATGGGGGGATTGGTCACCTGGGCAAAGAGCTGCTTGAAATAGTGGAAGAGCGGCTGATCCTTGGGGTCCAGCACGGCCAGCGGCACATCGGCGCCCATGGCGGCGGTGGGCTCCGCGCCGGTCTTCGCCATGGGAAGGATGGTGTCGGTGATCTCCTGCTCGGTATAGCCAAAGGCCGTGCGCAGGCGGAGCAGTTCCTCCCAGCTGTGCCGCTCCACCCGGCGGTTGGGGATGGGGAGATCCCGCAGGCGGAGCAGATTCCGGTCCAGCCACTCGCCGTAGGGCTGACGGGCGGCATAGGCCTCCTTTACCTCCTGGTCGGAGCGGATGCGTCCCTGCACGGTGTCCACCAGCAGCATCCGCCCGGGCTGGAGCCTGCCCTTGCGGACGATCTCCCCGCTGGGCAGATCCAGCACCCCCACCTCGGAGGAGAGGATGAGCCGGTGGTCGGCAGTGATGTAGTAGCGGGCGGGACGCAGACCGTTCCGGTCCAGCACCGCGCCCACCAGGTCGCCATCCGAGAAGAGAATGGCGGCCGGGCCGTCCCAGGGCTCCATCAGGGTGGAATAGTAGTGGTACAGATCCCGTCTGGCCCGGGAGATGTTCCGGTCCTCCCGCCAGGGCTCCGGGATACAGGCCATGACGGCCAGCGGCAGATCCATGCCCGCCATCATCAGAAATTCCAGCGTGTTGTCCAGCATGGCGGAGTCGGAGCCGGAGGGATCGACCACCGGCAGGACCTTGTCCATGTCTCCGGCCAGCAGGGGGGTGGACATGGTCTCCTCCCGGGCCATCATCCGGTCGGCGTTGCCCCGAATCGTGTTGATCTCGCCGTTGTGGGCCATGAGGCGGTTGGGGTGGGCCCGCTCCCAGGAGGGATTCGTGTTGGTGGAGAAGCGGGAGTGGACCAGGGCGATGGCCGACT
This sequence comes from Pseudoflavonifractor gallinarum, assembly GCF_014982855.1. Taxonomy (GTDB): domain Bacteria; phylum Bacillota; class Clostridia; order Oscillospirales; family Oscillospiraceae; genus Pseudoflavonifractor_A; species Pseudoflavonifractor_A gallinarum. The sequence goes on from NZ_JADCKF010000012.1 coordinate 38,487, forward strand.
CATAGTCGGCGCTCTGGAGATCGGGATAGAACCGGCGGAGCTGGTCCACCAGGAACATCCCCTTGTAGACGATGGTGCGGCTGGAGAGGGAGACCACGTAGGTCTCCCGGTTGGAGTGCTCAAAGACCCGCCGGAGGAGGTAGAGCTTCCGGTCAAAGGGGAGGCCTGTGGGGAGGGACTCGGGCTTGGTCACAAAGGCCTGTTCGATGCAGGGCATCTTGTCCCGCGCCTTGCGGCCCAGAATATCCGGGCAGACCGGTACCTTCCGCCAGCCCAGGAAGGGGAGCCCCTCCCGCCGGGTAAGGACCTCAAACATCTCTTTGGCGCGGCGGCGGACCGCCTCGTCCTGGGGAAAGAAAAACATTCCCACACCATACTCGCGCGGGCCGGGGAGAGAGATGCCGGCATCCCGGGCGGCAGCGGCAAAAAACCGGTGGGAGATCTGAAGCAGGATGCCCACTCCGTCGCCGGTCTCTCCTGTGGCATCCTTTCCGGCCCGGTGTTCCAGCTTTTCCACGATCTTCAGGGCGTCGTCCACCGTTCTGCGGCTGGGTTGGCCGTTGATCTCCACCACCGCGCCGATCCCGCAGGCGTCATGCTCGAAGGAGGGGGTGTACAGGCCTCGGGGCGGGCAGCCGGTTCTCTCCATATATAGCGCTCCTTTCACGTAAGGGATAGAAAAAGGCGGCAGCCGCGTTCCCGGACTGCCGCCACGAGACCGCCTTGTCTCTGTCTTATTCCAGATCTTCACTGTCCAGGACCAGCTGGGCGGTCTGGCTCATCCGCACGCCGTGGTCCATACTGTTTTTTTGCAGGAACCGGTGGGCCTGCTCCTCGGTCATGCCGTTGCGGTCCATGAGCAGGTGCTTGGCCCGGTCCACCAGCTGCTGTTCCTCGGTGGGACGCCGGGGGGCGAGGATCCGTTCCAGACGGTGCCCCATCCGCAGAAGCATCTCCACCGTGGTGAGGAGGTCCCGCCGGGTGACGGGGGTGGGGAGACGAAAGAGCTCCACATTTTCCAGCAGTTCCAATAGATTCTGTGGGGCCAGGACCAGAACGGAGCAGAACGGGGGCAGATCTTCGGCCAGCAGCTGGGCGGACTGGTCCCGCAGCTTGTATCCGCACACCACCGTGGTGATGCGGCGCTTGCACACCATCCGGCGCACCTGGTCGGCAGAGGTACAGAGGAGACAGGCGGCGGTGCCGGAGCTCTCCAGAAGCTCTTTGATCCGCCGGGCGGTCTTTTCCTGCTCAAAAGCCAGAATGATCTGCTCCATAGATTCCTCTCCCTCCGGGGGCCGGGCGTGCCGGTCAGTAGTTGATCATGTATTTGTCGCACTCCCAGGAGCTGACGCGGGTGCGGTATTCATCCCACTCCTTGACTTTTCCGGCAATGTAGTTTTCCGACACGTGCTCGCCCAGGGTCTCCAGAATCAGGGGGTCGGCCTGCATGGCGCGGATGGCCTCCTCCAGCGAGCCGGGCAGACTCTCGATGCCGTGGGCCTCCCGGGTAGCCTGGTCCATGACGAAGATGTTCTCAGTCACCTCGGCGGGGGGCGTCATGCCCTGCTCGATGCCGTCCAGTCCGGCGGCCAGGCAGACCGCCAGCTCCAGATAGGGGTTGCAGGCGGGGTCAGGAGAGCGCAGCTCTACCCGGGTGGACTGGCCGCGGGCGGCGGGAATGCGGATGAGGGCGGAACGGTTGGAGGCCGACCAGGCCAGGTAGCAGGGGGCCTCGTAGCCGGGCACCAGCCGCTTGTAGGAGTTGACCAGGGGGTTGGTCACGGCCGCCATGCCCTTGACATGGTGGAGCAGACCGGCGATGAAGCTGTACGCCTCCTTGGAGAGGCCCTTCTCCCCGTCGGGGTCGTAGAAGACGTTCTTCCCGTTGCGGAAGAGGGACATGTTGGTGTGCATGCCGGAGCCGTTGATCCCGAAGATGGGCTTGGGCATGAAGGTGGCGTGGAGCCCGTTGCGCTGGGCCAGGGTCTTGACCGCCAGCTTGAAGGTCATGATGTTGTCGGCCGCCCGCAGGGCATCGGCGTATTTGAAGTCGATCTCGTGCTGTCCCTGGGCCACCTCGTGGTGGCTGGCCTCGATCTCAAAGCCCATCTGCTCCAGCGCCATGCAGATCTCCCGGCGGGTGCCCTCACCGTGGTCCAGAGGGCCCAGATCGAAGTAACCCGCCTCATCGTTGGTCTTGGTGGTGGGCTTGCCCTCGTCGTCGGTCTGGAAGAGGAAAAACTCGGCCTCGGGGCCTACGTTGAAGGCGTCGTATCCCATGTCGGAGGCCCGCTTCAGGATCCGCTTGAGCACACCGCGGGGATCCCCTGCAAAGGGGGTGCCGTCCGGGTTGTAGACGTCGCAGATGAGACGGGCCACCTTGCCGTGGCTGGGACGCCAGGGGAAAATGACAAAGGAGTCCAGATCGGGGTAGAGGTACTGGTCCGACTCATCGATGCGGACAAAACCTTCGATGGAGGAGCCGTCGAACATGATCTGATTGTTGACCGCTTTTTCAATCTGAGATGCGGTGATGGCGACATTTTTCAGTTGACCAAAAATGTCGGTGAACTGGAGGCGGATAAACTCCACATCTTCGTCCTTTACCATGCGGATGATATCTTCTTTGCTGTACGACATGCAAGACTCCCCTTTCGGACTTTCATAAAACAAAAACAAAGGCGAACCGACCTTTCGGTCAGAACGCCTTTGCTCTGAACTATGGGCGAAAGTATAGTCCTGTTTTTTGAAGATGTCAATAGTTTTTTTAATATTTTTTGAAAATGATTTTTTGAGAGAAATTCCTGCAAAATAAAACTAATAAGTTTATAACATTCATATTTTAGGCTGGAGCGTGCAGCTGTGGTCTTGACAGGAGAAGGGGAAAGTATATATAATCATGTCGGACAGCAAGGGCGCTGCGGAATTTAACCGCAGCGCCCTTGTCTCTTTTTGGAGATGGAACGATGGAGGAGGAATCAGAATTGTCCATCCATGAAGAATGCGGGATCTTTGGCATCTGGGACCCGGCCGGAGACTGTGCCCGCACCGTTTACTATGGCCTCTACGCACTTCAGCACCGGGGGCAGGAGGCCTGCGGGATCGCCGCGATCAATGACCGGGAGCTCTCCTTCCACAAGGATGTGGGACTTGTGGGCGAGGTGTTCGATGCCGGGCGTCTGGATCAGCTCAACGGGACCATGGCAGTGGGCCATGTGCGCTATGCCACCACCGGCGGCAACCGGCGGGAAAATGCACAGCCCCTCACGCTGAAGTATGTGAAGGGGACGCTGGCGGTGGCGCACAACGGAAACCTGGTAAACACCCAGGAGCTGCGCACTGCCTTTGAGTACCGGGGGGCTATCTTTCAGACCACCACCGACTCTGAGCTGATCGCCTATGCCATTGCCCAGGAGCGTCTGCGCTGCAGCTGTGTGGAGGATGCGGTCTGCCAGGCGGTAAAGGGCCTGCGTGGGGCCTACTCCCTGCTGGTCATGTCCCCTCAAAAGCTGATCGCCGTCCGGGACCCCTGGGGATTCCGGCCTCTGTGCATGGGACGGCGGGGGGAGGCCATCCTGTTTGCCTCGGAGAGCTGTGCGCTGAGTGCGGTGGGGGCGGAACTGGTGCGGGAGGTGGAACCCGGGGAAATCGTGGTGGTGGAGAACGGAGAGATCACCTCCATCCGGGAAAACTGCGTAAACGCCTCCAGCCATATGTGCATCTTTGAGTACATCTACTTTGCCCGGCCGGACTCCATCCTCTGCGGCCAATCGGTCCACATGGCCAGGCGGCAGGCGGGGCGCCTGCTGGCCCGGTCCAGCCCGGCGGAGGCGGATGTGGTCATCGGCGTTCCGGACTCCGGGCTGGATGCCGCCATGGGCTATGCGGAGGAGTCCGGCATTCCCTATGGGATCGGGCTGGTTAAAAACCGCTATGTGGGGCGCACCTTCATCACGCCCGGACAGCAGAGCCGGGAGCAGGCCGTGCGCATCAAGCTGGGCGCCCTGAGAAGCTGCGTGGAGGGCAAACGGGTGGTCATGATCGACGACTCCATCGTCCGTGGAACGACCTCCCGCCAGATCGTCTCCCTGCTGCGGGAGGCCGGAGCGGCACAGGTGCATATGCGGGTTTCCTCCCCGCCCTTCCTGGCGCCCTGCCATTTCGGGACGGATATTCCGGACCGAGAGGAGCTGATCGCCTGCCGCTATTCCATGGAGGAGATCCAGACCCTCATCGGGGCAGACAGTCTGGCCTTCCTCCGCCGGGAGGATCTGCATCAGATGGTTCCGGACGCCACCTGCGGCTTCTGTGAGGGGTGCTTTACCGGCACCTATCCCATTCGTTTTTAAAGGCACAAAATCTGTTGGGGTGTTCCGTGTAAAAAATGGGACACTTTGCTGAAAATGGGACTCCCCCTTGACAGAGCGTCGTCATCCGGCTATAATGCCTAACAACAGCAAGGGCGCTGTGGCATGGGCCACGGCGCCCTTGTCTATTTTTATCAGAAACCAGAGGCAATGAGGGAGAAAAGTAGCGCAGAGGGTCGGTCACAGTGAACGGGTGAGAGTGGAAAACCCGCACCAGAGGCTGCGTGAAGAACACTCCGGAGCAGAAACCTGAACGCCGGTACGGCCAGTAGGGGGACCGGGCGCGACCGTTATATCGCACCGGCTTGTCCAGAGCTGGAAAAGGGGCCGTCGGAAGGCGGCAAAGTTAGGTGGCACCGCGGAGCGCAGCATTCGTCCTAAGAAAAGGAGAAGGCTGCGCAAAGAGATCCGGAGGTGCTTTTTTATGTGTTCGATCATCGGTTTTACCCAAAAGACCAGGACGGCGGAGGAGGTGCGGTACTATCTGGACCGGACCCGTTCCCGGGGGCCGGACATGGCCCGTGTGACAGAGACGCCGTCGGGCTGGCTGGGCTTCCGGCGCCTTTCCATCATGGGACTGGACGAGCGGGGGATGCAGCCCTTCTCCCTGGGTGCGGATATGGTGGTGTGCAACGGGGAACTCTACGGCTGGAGAAAATGGCGGGAGGCCCTGAAGAGGAAGTATTCCTTCCGCAGTGAGAGCGACTGTGAGATCCTGCTCCCCCTCTACCGGGAGTATGGGGTGGAGATGTTCTCCAAGCTGGACGCGGAATTTGCCCTCATCCTCTACGATGGACAGGAGGACACCTACATTGCCGCCCGGGACCCCATCGGCATCCGGCCGCTGTTCTACGGCTATGACCGGGACGGAGGCATCGTCTTTGCCAGTGAGGCAAAAAACCTGGTGGGGCTGTGCGGAGAGATTTTTCCCTTCCCGCCGGGGCATTACTATTACCGTGGACAGTTTATCCGGTATGCGGACATTGCGCAGACGCCGTGCGACTGCACCGACGATCTGGAGACGGTCTGCCGCAAGATCCATGACAAGCTGATCGCGGCGGTGGAAAAGCGGCTGGATGCGGACGCGCCCCTGGGATTTCTCCTCTCCGGCGGCCTGGATTCCAGCCTGGTGTGCGCCATTGCCGCCAAGCTCCTGGGCAGGCCCATCCGTACCTTTGCCATCGGCATGGACACGGACGCCATCGACCTCAAGTATGCCCGGACCGTAGCCGACTTTATCGGCGCGGAGCACACCGAGATCATCATGACCCGGGAAGATGTGCTCCGGGCACTCCCTGAGGTGGTAGCCGCACTGGGAACCTGGGACATCACCACCATCCGGGCCAGCATCGGCATGTACCTGTGCTGCCGGGCCATCCGGGAGCGGACCAATGTCCGGGTGCTCCTTACCGGAGAGATCTCCGATGAGCTCTTTGGGTATAAGTACACCGACTTTGCCCCCACACCGGAGGCCTTCCAGCAGGAGTCCCGCAAGCGGATCGAGGAGCTCCATCTGTACGATGTGCTCCGGGCCGACCGCTGTATCAGTGTCCACTCCATGGAGGCGCGGGTGCCCTTTGGTGACCTGGATTTTGCCCGGTACGTCATGTCGGTGGACCCGACCCTCAAGATGAACACCTATGGCAAGGGAAAGTATCTGCTGCGCCGGGCTTTTGCGGAGGACGGCCTGCTGCCCGAACAGATCCTCTGGCGGGAGAAGGCGGCCTTTTCCGACGCGGTGGGCCACTCCATGGTGGATGATCTGAAGGAATACGCCGCCGGACAGTACACGGACGGGGCCTTTTTGAGCGGGTGCGCCAGGTATCCTTTCCGGCCTCCCTTTACCAAGGAGAGCCTGCTCTACCGGGATCTCTTCGAGAAGTACTACCCGGGTCAGGCCGAAATGATCCGCGATTTCTGGATGCCCAACCGGGAATGGGAGGGCTGCGATGTGGATGACCCATCCGCCCGGGTGCTGGGAAACTACGGCGCCAGCGGTTTTTGAGTATAAAATCCATGAAAAAAGAGGGAACAGCACATGACAAAGTATATTTTTGTGACCGGAGGCGTGGTATCCGGCTTGGGAAAAGGGATCGCGGCGGCCTCCCTGGGACGCCTGCTGAAGGCCCGGGGACTCAAGGTGGCCCTTCAGAAATTTGATCCCTATCTCAATGTGGACCCGGGTACCATGAGTCCCTATCAGCACGGCGAGGTGTTTGTCACGGAGGACGGCGCCGAGACCGATTTGGATCTGGGACACTATGAGCGCTTCACCGACGAGGATTTGACGGTGGACTCCTCGGTCACCTCGGGCAAGATATACTGGTCGGTGCTCAACCGGGAGCGGGAGGGGGCTTTTCTGGGCGGTACCGTCCAGGTCATCCCCCACATCACCAACGAGATCAAGGAGCGGGTCTACCGGGTGGGACGGCGTCCGGGCATCGATGTGGTCATCACGGAGATCGGCGGCACGGTGGGCGATATCGAGTCCCAGCCCTTCCTGGAGGCCATCCGCCAGGTGGCGGTGGAGGTGGGACGGCAGAATGTGCTCTATATCCACGTCTCTCTCATTGTCTCCATCCCGGGGACCGGGGAGCTCAAGAGTAAGCCCACCCAGCACTCGGTCAAGGAGCTGCTGGGCCTGGGGATCCAGCCGGATGTGATTCTCTGTCGCTCCGACGCGGAGATCCCCCAGGACATCCGGGATAAAATTTCCCTCTTCTGCAATATCCCGCCGGAACAGGTGATTGCCAATCAGACGGCGCCCATTCTGTATGAAGTCCCGCTCATGCTGGAGCGGGAGGGGTTGGCCAGAGTGGTCTGCCAAAGATTGAAGCTGGGCGGAGCGGATGCGGATCTGAACCAGTGGCGCACCATGGTGGAACGGGCGAAACACCCGCACGGATGGGTGGAGATCGCGCTGGTGGGAAAGTATGTGGCGCTGCACGACGCCTATCTCTCCGTCGCGGAGGCCCTGGCCCACGGTGGGATCGAGAACAGTGTTCAGGTGGCCATCCGCTGGGTGGACTCGGAGCAGCTGAACGATGACAATGCCGCGCAAATGCTGGGCGGATGCGCCGGAGTCATTGTCCCGGGCGGCTTTGGTTCCCGCGGGGTGGACGGGATGCTTTCGGCCATCCGCTGGGCCAGAGAGAACCGTGTCCCATACTTTGGGATCTGTCTGGGCATGCAGATGGCGGTGATCGAGTTTGCCCGCCACGCAGCCGGTCTGGCGGACGCCCATTCCACGGAGCTGGCTTCCACTGCCCACCCGGTCATCGATCTGATGCCCGAGCAGCGGGAGGTGGTCAGCAAGGGTGGGACCATGCGTCTGGGGGCCTATCCCTGCCATATCACCAGCCGGGACACCAGGGCCTTTCACGCCTACGGCACAGAGGAGATCTGGGAGCGGCACCGCCATCGCTACGAGTTCAACAACGATTTCCGGACACTGCTTGTGGAAAAGGGGCTCTGCCTCTCCGGACTCTCCCCGGACGGCAGTCTGGTGGAGATGGTGGAGCTGCCCGGGCATCCCTGGTTTGTGGGCGTCCAATTCCATCCGGAATTCAAGTCCCGTCCCAACAAAGCCCACCCACTGTTCCGAGACTTTGTGGCCGCAGCGGTTGAGTATGCGGCCAAGCGTGGGGCAAAAGAGGCCGAGACGAGATGACCTGTGGCGGGGCGGACGGAGTGCCCACAGCGCAATCATGGCTTTATTAGAAGGAGCGTCTGTTCTCTGTGCGATGTCACAGAGGGCAGACGCTCTGTTTCTTTGGGGATATTTGTGTGAGGTGCAGAAAAGCGGATGTGCCGCCCTGGAACAGAATCGACAAAAAAGTGAAAAGGGCACTTGACATTCTTGGTGGATATGTATATCATACTAATATAAAAGAGTAATACTTATTTTGAAATATAATATTATATCAAACTGGTTCCAGGAAAGGAGGCGCGCAGCGGCATAAAGTGATATGCTATGATAGGCTGTGAAGCAAATTGGCGCGTTTCATGCTATGCCGTGGAATCAGAAAGGAATGGATCAGAATGGGGACGAAATTTTCGGCGCGGGAGACAATGGATCTCTACGCACAAACAAAGGTAGCACTGCTTCGGATGCTGGTTTCCTGTAGCCGGCAGGGGGTAGAGCGTCTTCCGTCGGAAGAAGATCTGGGAAAACAGCTCGGCGTGAGCCGTATGGTCATCCGGGATGTCATGGGAGAACTGGAGTCCCGGGGATACGTAACGCGCAAGCGCGGTGTGGGGACCCGGATCAATACCCACATTTTTATGGCACAGCCGCGGGTGGATGAGCAGCTGGACTATCTGGAGCTGATCCGTGCCACAGGCCGGGAGCCGGAATGTAAGTATCTATCAGACGCATGGATTTTGACGCCGGAGGAACCTGTTTTGGATGAGACCTTCCGGACGGAGCCGGGGGAGCGTCTTCTGCGTCTGGAACGCTGTTTCTATGGAGGTGGGATACCGCTGATTTATAGCCGCGTGTACATCAAAGAGAGTATTTTCCGATTGGATTACAGCAAGTGGAACGGTTATCAGGACCTGTCGATCTTTGAGTTTCTGGAGACCTTCTGTGTCAAGCAGGTCCATATTACACTGGCAGAATTGAACATTGTGCCGGCGGACACATCCCTTGCGCAGCAGCTGGAGGTATCCCAGGGGACACCCCTGCTTCTGATGCGGGATACCGGATATACCGTGGAGGGAGAGGCCATTGTCCGGGCCAACGCCTATCTGCGCTCTGACATTCTGCCGGTCAAATTGGTACGGCACCGAATCTGACGACCGCTCTCATGCGTTGAAGGAGGAAGAATGACCATGCGCCAAAACCTGACCCGTAAACGCAAGACCCATTTTGCCACGATCACCGTGTGGGCCGCCCTGATGGCGGCGGCAAGTATGCTGCCCTCGTTCCCCATTTTGGGCGGCGGCGGAAACTTCAGCATCAGCTATACACTGGCCCCCCTGGCGGGAGTGATGTTCGGACCGATCCCGGGCGGACTGGCCGCGTTGATCGGAGATTTCATCGGTACGCTGATCGCGCCCCATACCGCCAACGTGGGCATCTTTACCTGCCTGACGGGCGCATCCAATGCCTTTGCCGCCGGCTATCTGAGCCGTGGAAACTGGAAGCCGGCCTTTGGCCTGATCGTACTGAGCATCGGCAGCTGGCTGCTCTACCCGGCCGCACGGGAAGCGTGGATCTACAGCGTGACGGTCTGGTGTGTCGGTCTGGTCATGGCGCTGGTGGGAGGGACCCTTGGCGTATACCTCTTTGAAAAGAAGCGCTTTCTCTGGAAGGCGATCGGCCTCTTTTTGATCCTCTATCCGTGCTATATTGTGGCCCAGGGAATTAACTGCATCTTCGTGATGATGCTGATGGATCTCCCGGCGGATCTTCTGAAGGTGCTGGCCTTCAGCGTGCCGGCAGAGCGGCTTGTCTTTTCCTTTGCGGCGGTGATCATTGGGATCCCCCTCCTGATGGGCCTTCCCAAGATCGGGGTCTTTGTGGGGCCCGCCTATGACAATCTGGAGGAGGAGACAGAGCTGGACCGGCAGATGCGGCTGGAGTATGAGGAGAACCGGAGAAAACGGGACGCGATGCAGAAGGAATGTGCAGAGAAGGTCTTTTGTCAGGAGGAGGTTCGGTCATGATCAAATACCATGCTGGAGAGTCCTTTCTCCATAAGTTGGATCCGCGTGTCAAAATCATTATGCTCCTGATCCTGACGATTCTGGTGTTTGTCACCCGCAATTTCCCCGTTCTGGGGCTGGTCTTTCTTCTGATTATGATCTGCTGGAAGGTGTCCGGCATATCGATCCGTGAGTTGGGCGGATACCTGAAGCTCTTGGTGGGCCTGGTGCTCTTTGTGGTATTGATCCAGACGCTTTTCCAGGGCGGAGAAACCATTCTGATCAGCCCCATTATTCCGGACTTTGTCCCGCTGATCGGAGGAATGGGGAGCATTGCGGTGGAAGGCGTGCTCTTTGGCCTGCTCCTGGGATTCCGCCTGATGGTCATTATGTGCCTGATGCCGCTGATCATCATGACCACCCGAGTGCGGGATCTGGCACTTGGATTTGTCAAGCTGGGGCTGCCCTACCGGTATGCGTTTATGATCACCACGGCCCTCAATCAGGTGCCGGTGCTCCAGGAACAGATCGCCACCATTACGGATGCGCAGAAGCTCCGGGCATTTACCGCCTTTGAAGATGGCGGAACCCTCCAGAAACTGAAGTCGTATCCTGCCCTGGTGGTGCCGCTGGTGATGGGCAGTATGAAGAAATCCACACTGATCGGAACCGCGATGGATGTCCGTTCCTTTGGGAGCCGTCCCAAGCGGACCTATCTGCACGATATCGCGATGCACGGGGCGGATTGGGCCTTCCTCTGTTTTATCCTGGCCTTCTGCGCCGGTATGTTCACACTGAATGTCATGCTGTAAGGGGGGAGTATCATGGATGAGATCATTCTGGATGTGTTTGACGCCTCGTTCCGCTATCCCAATGCGCCGGCGTATAGCCTGAAGCACATCAACTTTCAGGTCCGGAAGGGCGAGTTTCTGGTCATCATGGGCGAGAATGGTGCAGGAAAAACCACCCTGTGCAAGATGCTCTCCGGCATCATCCCCCACAGCCAGGAGGGAGTATACTTCGGCGATGTGACCATCTGCGGCCTGAACAGCAAGGAGCATACCCTCCCCGAGCTCTGCCAGCATATCGGCATTGTGCTGGATGACCCCGAATCGCAGATTTTTACCACAGAGGTGCTGGATGAGGTGGCCTTTGGTGCGGAAAATCTGGAGATCCCCACCGATGAGATCCAGCGCAACGCGGATTGGGCGCTCCAGGTGGTGCGGATGGCGGGATATGAGGAAAAAGACCCCACCCGCCTGTCGGGAGGACAGAAGCAGCGCGTGGCGATCGCCTCTGCACTGACCATGCAGCCGGAGATTTTGATTCTGGACGAGCCGACCTCCCAGCTGGACCCCATCGGCACCATCGAGGTGTTTCAGGTGGTCCGGGAACTGAAGGAAAAATACAATATGACTATCATCATGGTCACCCATAAGAGCGAAGAGATCGCCCAGTTTGCAGACCGTGTTCTGGTACTGCATGAGGGAGAGGTGCTGGCCATGGACACGCCCCAGCGTATTTTCCGGAATAAGGAGATTGTGGACAAGGCATGGCTGGCCGTTCCGCAGGTCTCCATGGTAGCGGTGGAGCTGGAACAGAGCGGGATCCCGCTGGACGCCTTTCCGGTCCGGCTGGAAGAGGGCGTAGAGGTCTTTTCCGCCCTGCTGCAAGAAACGGAGGCGAGGATATGAGGGAACCTGTCATTCAAGTGGACCACCTGACCTATACCTACCCCAATGGCTTTGAGGCGCTGCACGATGTCAGCTTTACCATCGAGAAGAATGACTTTGTGGCGATCATTGGGCAGAACGGCGCGGGAAAATCCACCCTCCTGAAAAATCTGGTGGGGCTGCATAAGCCGACCCAGGGAAATATTATCGTGGATGGCGTCAACACCCGGGAGATCAGCGTGGCCCGCCTGTCCACCAAGGTGGGATTTGTGCTCCAGAACCCGGACCGGCAGCTCTTCGCCGACTCGGTGGAGGAGGAGATCCGGTTTGGCCCTCAAAATTTAAAGCTGGACAAGGCGGAGATCGACGCCCGGGTAGAACATGCCATGGAGCAGACCGGCTTGATCAGACTGCGTCGGGAATTCCCCATGGCGCTCTCGGCCGGTGACCGGGCAAAGGTGGTCATCGCCTCGGTGATCGCCATGCAGCCGGAGATCATCATTCTGGATGAGCCCACCACCGGCCAGGACCGGCGGGGATGCGCCCAGATCATGGACATTGCCAAAGAGTTTCAGCGCCGCGGACATACGGTGATCGTTGTGACACATGCCATGTCCCTTGTGGCGGAGTACGCCGACCGGGTCATCGTCATGTGCAAGGGACGGCGGATTCTGGACGGACCCACCGCGGAGGTATTTGCCCAGGAGGAGAAGCTGAAAGAGTCCTTCGTGCTGCCGCCTCAGGTAACGCGTCTGGCGCGGGCCATGTCCGCCGTCCTTCCGGTAGACCATACGATCCTGTCGACACAGGAGCTCTCCGGATGTATTGCGGCCAGAGTACAGGCAAATCAAATGTGAGGGAGTGGGGAAATAATGGGACGCGATTACCAGGACATGTGCTGGCCGGATATTGAGGCGATGGACCGGGAGAAGACGATCATACTGATTCCAGTGGGGGCGACCGAGCAGCATGGCCACCATCTGCCGCTGGGGACCGATACGCTGGATGCACAGTGTGCGGCGGAGCGGATCCTTGCCCAGTTGGAGCCGGAATTCAAGCTGTTGCTCTTCCCCATGATTCCGGTGGGACTCAGTGTGGAGCATATGGCATATCCCGGTACGGTAACCTTCCAGCCGGATACATACTACCGGATGCTGAAAGAGATCTGTGACTGCCTGGTCCGGCATGGCTTCCGGAAGCTGGTCTTCCTGAACGGGCATGGCGGGAACTCCGCCACGCTGAACAACGTGGCCTATACCGTACGCTCGGAGACGGGCGCGGGTGTATTTATCATCGATATCTCCATTTTGCTGGCACAGCCGGACAAGCCGGTGGAAGTGCGGACCGATCCGGGCTGCGACTCCCATGCAGGAGAGCTGGAGAGCGCGCTGGTGCTGGTGTCGCGGCCGGAGGCGGTGCGGATGGAGCGGGCCGTTCCCACGCGGCCGGAGAAATTCCTGGGCAACCAGGTCTTTACGCTGGAGGGGCCTGTGGGAATGGGCTGGCTGGCCAATGATCTCTCGGCGGCCGGCAATTGCGGGAACCCGACTTTTGCCACAAAAGAGCAGGGAGAAAAGATGATGGCATACATTGTGGAGAAGGCCTGTACAGCCCTCCATGAAATTGCTGCCTGGGACGCATCGGTCACCCCTCGGGCATAAAAAGGAAAAAGAGGCCCCCCGGCTAGACCGGGGGGGCCTCTCTTTATCTAGCAGTTGTCTGGAAGGATCTCTTCTGTCTGCTGCTATGGTTTTCAGCGGATCACGCTTTTTTGCCGTTCACTGCCATCATTCTGGCGTATTCGATGGCATTGACCAGGCTCAGCTCGTTGGCTACGCCTTGTCCCGCATGGCCGAATGCGGTTCCGTGGTCCACCGATGCGCGGATAATCGGCAGGCCCAGGGTCACATTTACGCCCTCCACGGCGTCCCAATGCTGCTCGGCCCGGTTGTAGACAAAGCCGACCACCTTCAGAGGAATGTGCCCCTGATCGTGGTACATGGCCACGACGATGTCGTACCAGCCACCCCGCGCCTTGGAGTAGAGGCTGTCCGGCGGGACCGGGCCATCCACACAGAGCCCTTCCGCCTGGGCCTCCTGGATGGCGGGGATGATCTCTTCGATCTCCTCAGTTCCAAACATTCCGTTCTCACCGGCGTGGGGATTCAGTCCGGCAACACCGATTCTGGGACGCTCGATCCCCAGGGCACGGCAGCCCTCGTGGGCAATGCGGATCACATCGAGTACCCGCTGCTTCTTGACCAAGTCGCAGGCCTGGCGCAGAGAGACATGTGTGGATACGTGCACCACGCGCAAATCATGATGGGCCAGCATCATGGTGTACTTGGGAGTATGGGTGAATTCCGCGTAAATTTCCGTGTGGCCGGAATAATGGTGGCCAGCCAGATTGATGGCCTCTTTGTTCAGAGCATTGGTCACCGTGCCGTCGATTTTGCGGTCCATAGCCAGTTCAATGACCTTCTTCACGCATTGAAAGGCTGCCTCACCGCACATGGCAGATACCTTGCCAAAGGCGAACTTGTCCATGTCCACCAAGTCCATGTGGTATACATCCACTGTTCCGAAGGTATACAGGCCTTGGGCGGGATCATCAACACGATTGATGCGCAAATCGGGCCGATTGATGATGCGGGCGGCCTGCTCCAGCATTTTTGCGTCACCGATCACCAGAGGGCGGCAGGTCTCATAGATTTCTTTTTTGCTCAGCGCCTTCATTGTGATCTCGGGACCGTTGCCGGCCGGATCGCCCATGGTAATTCCAAGAATGGGTCTATATTCCACGATTAAAACCTCTCTTTACTCCGTCTTTCCGATCATTACGCGGAATGTGGTGATTTTACACGAAATTGCACGCACGCATCGTGGAGGTCTCGTTATAGCCCAAGATCTCCGCGTTCGTAAATCTGCCGCTGGCGGTGTCTACCACCAATTTTAGCAAATCATCTCCCAGCTGGTCAATGGACACCCCGTCAAAAATGGCGCCGCTTGCATCAAAATCGATGTCATCAGACATGTTCTGATATGTCTCACGGTTCGCGGTGATCTTGATCGTGGGCATGATGGCATTGCCGAGGGCGGTGCCACGGCCGGTGCTGAACACCGCTACCTGGGCGCCGCCGGCAGCCATGCCGGCCAGAGAAGAGCTGTCATTGCCCGGCGTATCCATGATGACCAGGCCCTTGCAAGTGACCTGCTCTCCGTAATCGAATACCTCCTGGATGATGCTCTCGCCGCCTTTGTGAATGCAGCCCAGAGACTTTTCCTCCAGCGTGGTCAGGCCGCCATCCTTATTGCCGGGGGTGGGATTTCCGTCCCGGACATTTTCACCATTGACGACAAAGTGCCGCTCGTACCGAGCCACGATATCCAGTATCCGCTGATGGACCCGCTCATCCTTTGCGCGGGCGGCCAGGATATGCTCTGCGCCCACAAACTCCGTCGTCTCGGAGAGAATGGACGTGCCGCCCATGCCTACGAGCTTGTCGCTCATGTTGCCAATCACCGGATTGGCGACCAGACCGCTGGTGGGGTCGGAACCGCCGCACTCTGTGGCCAATACCAGTTCGCTGATGGGGAATTCTTCCTTTTGAAGCATGGAGGATTCCTTGACCATCTCCTTTGCCCAGCGGACCGCCTTTTCCACCGTGCGAAGTGTGCCGCCCTCACCCTGGATGGTCATCATGCGCAGGGGTTTGTTCGTACGCTGGTGGATGATCGCTGCGATGTCCGCCACCTGACAGGTCTCACAGCCCAGGCCGATCAGGATCGTTCCATAGATGTTGGGGTTAGCCGCCATGCCGCTCATCATGGACATGGCCAGCTTGGCATCGCTGGGCACTTGGGCACAGCCTACCTGGTTGTTGAAGGATACGGCACCCTCCACCCGGGAGGCCACGATCCGGCAAACATCGGAAGAACACATGCTGGCAGGCAGGATCAGGATCTTGTTGCGCACGCCGACTCTGCCATCCGGCCGCCGATAACCATAAAATTTCATTTTCCCTGCACCTTATTCAAGCTGTCCAGGTTGTGTACATGGACGTGCTCGCCTTTCCGAATGTCTTTTGTCGCGGCCCCGATGATCTGGTTATATTTTTTCACTACACTACCGCGGGGGATGTCGTGAACAGCGATCTTATGGTAGCGAGGAACATCCGTTACCGCGGAGAAACTCTCCTGCTTGTCCTGACACATGTAGGTGACTTCGTCCCCTGCTTTCAACGCTGTGATGGCCACGACGACATCGTCGTTGGGCGTAATGATCAACGCATTCGACTTCACTGCTTTGCTCCTTTACCAAAGATTGTCCTGTTCGTTAAAGTGCATCTCCTCCGGCTGGGTGAGGATCTCGATGTCAGGGTTCTGTGCGGCCTCTTCCAGCATACCCTCAGAAATTTCGATGGTTTCGATCTGCATGGTATTCTTGATGCGGATAACACGGGGATGTGCCCGGTCAATTTCGTTGCAGGACTTGATGCCAAGCTGAATGGCCTGCTTGTCGTTGTACATGATCATGGGGATCTTCAGCTCGCCGGTGACGGTATTGGTGATGGCGTTGGGATAGGTCGCCTCTTTGTCGAACTTCTCAAACAGGCGCATACAGGTCACATCTGCCAGGCCAATGCCGCAAGCATTTCCGTGACTCTCCTTGGTCAGGTCCAGGACCACGACCCGCTGGGCATCGATTCCGCCGGTGGCATAGGGCGTGGGGAACCGTCCGGAAATATTGGGGTCCATGCCGTCGCCGCTGATGTTCTTACCGATCTCATCCACGATCAGCACATCGCAGGAATCAAAGAGGATTCTCGGCATGTAGCTCTTGGCTCTCTGCAAAATTACGGGCTCCTCCGTAATGATCTCGTCCGGGGTAAGCCCCACGATCTCCCGGGTGTGGTCATAGGCGTTCTCCACCAGTGCCAGACCGCAGATCACCTTGGAATTACGCAGGATCACAGTGCCGAACATGGGGATATTCTTTTTGAAGTGGCCAAATCCGTCCTGGTGGATGATTTCAGCACCGGCCTGCTTGCCCAGGCCAATGGCCATCATCTTCATCAGACCGCTCTCATAGGGACCACGGAAGCCCGTGTGGGGCTTGATCCGGCCGCAGACGATGATGCCATCCGCTTCATAGGCATTCTTGTCCATCCGGACGGGCTGGCCTTCCTCTGTGCGGCCGATTTCCACAGTCTCCATGGAAGAGAGGATGGGGCAGCCGATGGCCTCTTCCGTAACGCCATAGCCTTCGATTACCGCACGCTGTCCCTCTGCCGTGGCTCCGCCGTGGCTGCCCATGGCCGGGACCACGAAGGGCTGTCCGCCCTGGGATTTCACGAAGTCGGCAATGCTTCTGACGATCAGCGGTATGTTGGAGATGCCGCGGCTGCCGACGGTGATTGCGATCCGCATGTCAGGTTTGATCATGCCCTCCAGCTTTTTCTGACCCAGCTGCTCGAAAACCGTATCGTGGATCTGATCTACCGGGATACAGGTATCGTCAAACTTTTCCTTGATCTTCACCATTTTGGGGAGAGGGGTAGATTTCAACAATTCCGCAATAACGCCCATCTAAAATTCCTCCTTACATGGATTGACTGCTGCTTGGATTTTGCCAATCATATCCGATGATCCGAAACCGCCCGATTTTGTGATGAGGTAACGAGTTTCTCCCTCCATTTGCAGCTGCGCCGCCACGACACCCGGTTCGATCTCCCAGCAGGGTCGTATCCGGGTATCCGCAAGACTCAGCAGCTTATACAACGTGTCGCCGCCGAAGACGGCCAGAGTCACATCTTTGATGTTCCGCAAGATGTCTCGGGCTATGCTGCCCAAATTGCTGCTGACCACATCCCGACGCTGGGACTGCGGCGTCTGCCGTTCAAATTCGCCTTCATGCTCCAGGTCGATCCTGCCAACGCCCAGTACGGCCAGGTGGCAATCCGGTTCACGGATCCGGCGCAGCTGTGCCTGCCACTCTTCGCTTTGCGTATAGGATGGATCGAACTTCTGCCGGTCCGACAGTTCGATCCAGAGATCGGCCTGTGCTTTGCTCTCTTGCAGCTGGAGAAGTGTGATCTCATTCACGCTGCCGGAAACCACCACCAGCTTTTCCGAGGCAACCGTCTTTTCCGGCTGCTCCCGGACAAAAGAGATGCTGTTGGGTAAATACTCCGCAAATCCGGCACATCCAGCCAGAAACAGAGAGTCGTTCTCGGGAAATTGTCTGCTCCAGGTC
Source organism: Pseudoflavonifractor gallinarum (assembly GCF_014982855.1). Taxonomy (GTDB): domain Bacteria; phylum Bacillota; class Clostridia; order Oscillospirales; family Oscillospiraceae; genus Pseudoflavonifractor_A; species Pseudoflavonifractor_A gallinarum. The sequence goes on from NZ_JADCKF010000012.1 coordinate 56,435, forward strand.
TCCAGCTCTTGGTCCGTCTCCGCGGAGCACACCAGGATATCATCTTCGCATGTCGGGGCCAGAGCGTCCCCGGGCAAGCAGTCTCGTACCCTTGCCTGGCTCTGTTCCCCGATGATGTCCCCTACCCGGGAATGGCGTACCGGTTCAAACGGGTCCTTTCCAAAAACGGATTCCGCAACTGGGACACCGTTCACCATCTGAATTCCCTTGCTTGTCGTCCTTCCGTTTTTGGGGAAGGCGGGGAAGAAGAAAAGTGGTTTTCCGCCTGCGCGCAGCATGCCGCCTAACTCCGCGCCGATGTTTCCCCGCAGCGCAGAATCGGTTTTTTTGTAATAATAGCGAATGCCCGCTTCAAGGCCGAGAACAACCAGGCGATAAATGGCCTCCTCTGCTTCGGCGGGAGAGGTGTGGCGCGTCTCGGTATCGACCACCAGGACCTGAACCGCCGGGTCAATGCGGTCGAAGTCCACCTGTCTTCCCACCAGTACCTCGGTACGGATCCCCTTTTTTGCAAATTGTACGCCGGTGTCCATGGCACCGGTCAGATCGTCAGCGCAAATCAGTAATTGTATCATAAGCTCTCACATCATCTCACGGCTGGGAGCACCGAGGATCTCCTGGCTCCCGCTCTATATCTGTACCTGTTGTTTCGCCTCCCTGCCTGCCCGGTCAGATTTCCGGCAGGCAGGGAGGCGAGAGATTCGGCGGCTATCCCTGGGGAACGGGGATGTGGGCCTCTATTTTGCAGTTATTCAAACACAGTGGCGACCACGCGGCAGGGAGAACCACCCATGCCTTGCAGCTTCAGGGGATAGCCGGTAATGTACCACTCGTCCTCTTCAAAGAGGCGCTCGTCCATGTAGACCTCTTCAATGATCACGATGCCTGCGCCCAACAGAACGATGTGCGGAGGAGCACCAGTGCCCTCGGGCCAACCACCGGCAGACAGACCATCGATGCAGACACAGCGGATCTCCTTCTGGGCCAGCCATTCAGCCGCCTCTTTGGTGATATAGGGCCACTCGAACAGGTATTCTTTGCTCATGCTCCGCTTCTGTGCCCAGCCGGTATAGAGCAGCACGACATCATCTTTTTGGATCTTATCGGCATAGGGCTCCAGGTCAGAGGCAAGGATCGGCATACGGCCGATATTCCGCAGATCGACGACTACGCCACGACCTTGGAACGATTCCAGAGGCATCTTCTCGACAGTAGTCCCATCCGGGAAGAAGTGATAGGGCGCGTCGAGATGGGTGCCGGTATGGGTATTCATGTCTACCCGCTCAGCGTTGAATCCGTCTCTTGCCCAGAAGCCTTCCATATTCACGTTGGTCAGCTTATAGGTCGGCCAACCGGGGCAGGCATGGAAAATCGGCTGCGTCAGGTCAATGATCTTCTTTACCTTTGGAATCATACGAACATATCCTTTCCTAATTTTTTGCTGCCAGAGTCAGGACTTACACGCCGGGGGTGTAGACATTCGCCTCGATCTCGGGCATCAGCTCTTCCACGTTTTCAGCGGTGATCAGCAGGGTGGGCACGCCGATCTCGGGCTCGCAGCTGCCGGTCTCGATATAGGTCTTGCCGGCTTCCAGCGCCTGACGGCCCATCTCAACGGGCTGCTGAGCGCCGCAGCAGAGGACCTTGCCCTCGCGGATGTAGTCAACAATGATGGGGGAGCCGTCGAAGCAGGCCACCAGGATGTCCTTCTCGTTCATGCCCTCCAGAGCGGTGATGATACCAACGGTGGAAGTTTCCTGGTGAGACCAGATGGCAACGCAGTTGGGATCGCCGGAGATGATGTTCTGGCAGAAGCCCTCGGCCTCATCATAGGTGGAGTTGCTGACGGACAGGCTGGTACCCATCTGGAAACCGGCCTCGGTGACGGCCTTGGTGAAGCCTTCCTGGCGCAGCTGACCATTTTTGCGGGCCAGAGGAATGGTGATCTCACCGATGGTGCCGTCGACGCTGTTTTCCTTCATGTAGTTGGCCAGGTACTGACCGACCTCATAGGAACCTTCGTAGTTGGGGGTGGAGATGTAGCTGGCATAGGTGCCGGAGTCGGTGCCCACGTCGGCCACGATTACGGGAATACCGGCCTCCTCCGCGGCGTCCAGAACAGCGGGGCAGGAGGAGCTGTCACAGGGGCTGATAATGATCAGATCCTTGCCGGTGGTAATGGCGTTCTGCGCGTTTTTCAGCTGGGTAGAGGCCTCGTTGTTGGAATCATAGACGGTCAGGTTGTAGCCGTATTCATCACACTTTTCCTGAATACCGTTCTGCAGATAGACCCAGAAGGGCACGGCTGCGGAGGGCAGCAGATATGCGACTTCCAGAGCATCAGCGGTTTTGGCAGGAGCATCTGCGTCACCGGAAGGTGCCGCACTGCCAGCGGGCGTGGCGTTGTTGCCACAACTTACAAGGGACATCATCATTGCCAGGGCCAGCGCGAGACTAAGCATCTTCTGAATTCTTTTCATAGTTGATTCTCCCCTTTTTTTATTTTTATCAGCTCCGCTGATAAATACGAATGCAATGATATGCCGGAACGAAAGAAATACGCGCGTTTAGATAAGGTGCTTACTTCTTGCTCTTGCCTCTCACCTTTTCAGAATAGGTCTCGATCAGCAGCACGCCAATGATTACGCAGCCGATCGTCACGCCCTGCCAATAGGGGGAAACGCCCAGAAGATCCAGACCGTTGGAAATACATGCCATCAGGACCACGCCGATGAATGTACCCAGCATGCTGCCCTTTCCTCCAGCCAGGGAGGTGCCGCCCACCACGCAGGCCGCGATGGCGTTCATCTCGTTGCCAGAGCCGTAGTTGGGGTCCACAGCCGCAAACCGGCTCATCAAAATCACGGCGCCAATACCGGCGAACAGGCCGGAAATGGCATAGGGAAGCAGCGTTGCCAGCTTTGTATTCACACCACTGAGCCGGGCGGCATTTTTATTGCTGCCGATCGCATAGGTATTGCGGCCCAGCTTCGTATTGCTCAGGATCCATCCCATGAGGATGAAGAGAAGGATGATGATAATGTAGTATACATTGATGCCCAACACCTTCGCCTTGGTGAGCATTTTTATGCCTTCCGGCAAATTGTTGATTCCAATGCCGCCGCACATCAAATAATCCGCGTTTCGCGTAATACCCATCATACCCAGTGTGACGATGAAGGCGGGAAGGCCCACATAGCCGACCAGATAGCCGTTTACGACACCGCAGAGCAGGCCGATGGCGAGTGCTACGATGATACCGGCGGCTATATTTTGGGTGCTGGCCATGACCATACCGCCTGCCATACAGCTCAGGCCCATCGTGTTGCCCACGGAGAGATCGATGCCGCCGGTCAGCAAGACGAAGAGCTCACCGATGGCCAGCAGGCCTACAACCGAGAGCTGACTGAACAGGTTCAACATATTTCTCCCGGTCAGGAAATGCGGGGACAGAACAGAGATTACAGCGCAATATAGAATCAACGCGACAAAAACGCCGATCTCGCTCCGATAGTTGGTTAAGACCATTTGCAGTCCAGAATGCCGGGCTCCGCTTTTTAGCGCTGTATCTTTCATGCTTTCATCGTCTCCTCGCTGTCTATTTTTTCGGCCGCGCGTCCGAGAGAGGCATAGGCCATGATCCGCTCCTCCGAAGCCTCGCTGATTTCCATGTGCTTGACGATCTCGCCGTCCTTCATTACCATGACCCGGTCACAGATGCCCAGGATCTCCGGCAATTCGGAAGAAACTACGATCACGCACATACCGGAGGCCGCCAGGTTCTTCAGGATCGTATAAATATCGGCCTTTGCGGCGATATCGATACCACGGGTCGGCTCATCCACGATCAGGACCTTCGGGTTGGTCAAGAGCCACTTAGAAAGAACGATCTTCTGCTGATTGCCACCGGACAGGGAACTGCCCTTGTCATGAATGTTGCCGATCTTCGTGCGGAACATCTCGGCCATTTTCAGCGTGTCCGCCTTTTCACTTTTGTGAGGCAGTATCCAGCCCTTTTTCTGCACCGTTTTGGCGTAGCAGGTGTTCATGATCAAGCTCAAATCCAGCAGCAAACCTTCGGATTTCCGGTCCTCTGTGGCCATGGACAACCCGTACTTGATGGATGTTCTGGGACTGCCCTTTTTCAGCGAGACGCCGTCCAGATATACCGCGCCCGAATCGTAGCTGTCCGCACCAAACACCGCGCGCATCAGCTCTGTACGTCCGGCACCGACCAGACCGGCGAATCCGGTGATCTCACCCTTGCGGGCCACGAAAGAGATGTCCTTGAGGAAGCCGCCCCTACCGCAGAGGTGCTCCACCCGCAATATCTCATCGTGCTGGACGGTGTTTTCCACCTTTTCACCGTAAAAGTTCACCATTTCACGGCCGACCATCGCCCGCACCAGGGACTGTTCCGTCATCTCCTCCATGGGCGCGCCGGGAAGCACCAGCTTGCCATCCCGCAGGACCGTGATTCGATCGGAAATCTCGAAAATTTCGTTGAAGCGGTGGGTGACCAGAATGAATCCGACCTGCTTCTTTTTCAAGTCCCGGATCACCTGGAACAGACGCTGCGCCTCCATGTTGGACAGCGAGGCCGTGGGCTCATCCAGAATGATCATCTGCGCGTTGTAGGATACAGCCTTGACAATCTCTACGATCTGCTGTTCTGCGACGGAGAGGGTAGAGAGTTTGGCTGCGGGATTTATGCTCTCGTCCATGTCAAAGAGCTTAAGAAGCTCTCTGGTCTCCTTCTCTGCGCGGTGTTTGTCAAAATAAATGCCCTTTTTGTACATTTCGCTGTGGCCCAGGAAAATGTTCTCGGCCACCGTCATATGTGGGATCGAGTTGAATTCCTGCGTAACCATGGCGATCCCCAGCTTCAGTGCCACCTGCGGCGTTGGGATGACCACAGGCTTACCGTCAAACTCCAGCTTGCCGGCCGTTGGTGTTTCGATTCCGGCGATCAGTTTTGAAAGCGTTGATTTTCCGGCGCCGTTTTCACCCATCAGAGCGTGAACTTCTCCGCGGTACAAATCGAAGTTCACATCCTCCAGTGCGTGGACCGGACCGTAAAACTTACTCATCCCCTCCGCTTTCAGTAGAAGGGTCCCTCTACTTTCCATCCAGTACCTCCAGCAATCAAAAAATCTTATCATCACGTGTGGTGAGGGGATGCCCCCTCCCATACGCCGCTTTTTTCAACACTGGCATGCGGTCAGATCAAGTAATTCGTTCTACATTGCCGAATGCCGTTCTGTAATGAGGACATTCAAATACGGTGGTGCATCTCTGCACCATACAGCAAAATCACATATTGGTTACAATTCGGTCTCTCCGGTACTCTTGAAACCGATCCGTATGGAAATCTCCCGGCCGTTGTTCCGAAGATCCTTTTCCAGGGCCTCCAGATTGACGCCTCGGATTTTTCCGTAGGGGAAGGAAATGCTCATCGCCGCACACACCTTGCCCGTCCGGTCGAAAATAGGGGTGGCGACACAGGTCAGGCCTTCTTCCAGCTCCTGCCGGTCCATGGCGATCTGGGTGCTGCGGATCTGACGGAGTTCATTCCAGAGCGCTTCCCGGTCAACAATGGTGTTAGCGGTGTGGGGTTCCAGCCCTCTGGCGATCACTTCCTCGACGTATTCCTCCGGAAGAAAAGCCAGCATGGCCTTGCCAACTGCGGTGCAATACATGGGGGCGCGCCGACCAATCTGGGAATACATGGTGATGGGTGCATCCACTTCCACCTTGTCGATGTAAACGGCATATCCATTGGAGTGGATCGCCAGATGCATGAGGGCGTTGTATTTTTCCGAAAAGGCCACCATATTTCGCCGGGCTTCTTCACGTACATCCAGCCGCCGCTGAACGAGGTTGCCTAGTTCGAGTAAACGGAGACCCAGGCGATACTTCTTGCTGGGCTGAACCTGTTCCAGATATCCCAGAGCTGCCAGGGTATTCACCAGTCCAAACGTCGTACTTTTATTCAGATCCAGCAGTCTTGCAATTTCGGCGAGTCCGAGCTCTTTGAATCCGGTAAACGCCTCCAGGATCTCACCGGCCCGAACGACCGACTGAATCTGCGGAGCCTTGCGGCTATGTTTCTCCATACTTTCATTCACTTTCTAATTGATTTGATCTGCTTCATCCGCGTGTTGGCCGCCAGAGCAGCGAGGAAAAGAGACCTTTTTACAGGCCATCTGGCCAGCTCCAAACAGGGGATGTGAAAAACGCAAAATATAGACAATTCTTTGTTTGAAAATATAGCACCTTATTGTACCTTTTGTCAAACATAAAATGACTTTGCTTGCCGATTCCCAATGGCGGTAGGGAACTGCTCCCCAATGCCCGGAGCGTTCTTCCCACGTGGACGGGAAGACATTGCCCTGGTATTTCGCTGTACACCGGTGTGTCGGCTGACTTCCGCTTTATACACAGATCGCTTCCACCAGAAAAGTGAAGCAGATTCAACGGATTGCCAGCGTTACATCCACCAGTGCAGCCTTTTCGTCGCCGTTGAAGACCTCCACGTGGCTTTTTACAATGGCCTTTTCCGTATTCTCGGAGAGCAAGCTTCCCTTCAGGGTAATCGTATCGCCCGGCTTGATTTTCCGCAGGAAACGGACATTGTCAATGCCGCAGAAAAGCGGCAGCTTTCCGCTGTATCGATCCAGGGACAAAAACAAAAGACTTGTGGCCTGAGCGGCGGATTCTACCGTGTAAACGCCAGGCAAAATCGGGTTTCCTGGAAAATGTCCCTGAAAAATCGCCATATCGGGATGTACGAAAAATGTCGCTGTGATCGAATTGCCCGGGTCCAGCTCCTCTACCGAATCAATCAGCAAAATTGGATCACGCTGCGGGATAATACGCATCACTTGCTCGCGGTCGTACTTCAACATAATCCTATCCTCTTTTCGTATAGCCGTCTTATCTTGTGTCCGTTCAGCAGTTCAGAAAAAATGAATCTTTCGTTGTGCGATCACCTGCGCTTCCCAAATGAACAATCATTACAGTTTGCAACAAATATGCCTTTGAACAGCGCCATTTTAAGGGATTTTTCTGGTCTATACAGGATAATGTCTGGCGAATCCCCAAAATGTGCCATACGGAAAAATGCGTTGCATTTTTTGTTTTGTATGCTATAATGATTGCCAAGAGAGTGCTATAATATAAATCATCGTTTGTTATTATAGCATATTTTAGCATATGACCTGTGGAATTTCAAGCGGTTTTCACAAAAAATGGGAAAGGACAGGGGAAAAGTTTATGGGTTTGTCAAAAATTACAGTGGATGGCAACACAGCAACAGCGTACGCATCGTATCCCTTCACGGAAATCGCTACCATCTACCCGATCACACCTTCCTCCACCATGGCTGAGATCATTGATGAGTGGAGCGCGGCGGGAAAAAAGAATCTGTTTGGGCGGACGGTGGACGTGCGTGAAATGCAGTCCGAAGGCGGCGCGTCCGGCGCCCTCCACGGCGCCCTCCAGGGCGGCGCATTGGCCACGACCTATACTGCCAGCCAGGGCCTGATGCTGATGCTGCCCAATATGTACAAGGTCGTGGGCGAATTGCTGCCCGGCGTGTTCCATGTCAGCGCCCGCTCTTTGGCCACCAACATTATCTCCATCTTCGGTGATCAGCAGGATGTCATGAGCTGCCGCCAGACCGGCGTAACGATGCTGGCCTCCTCCAGTGTGCAGCAGGCCTATCACATGGCGCTGACCGCCCATTTGTCCGCAATCAGCTCCCGCGTGCCGGTCCTGCATTTCTTCGACGGGTTCCGCACCTCCCACGAATACCAGAAAATCGAAGTCCTGGACAATGAGGATCTGGCCGAGATGCTGGACTGGGACGCGGTGAAGGCCTTCCGCCGGAACGCCCTCAATCCCAACCATCCTGTGTCACGGGGCGTCGTAACGAATCCGGATATTTTCTTCCAGTATCGTGAGTCCACCAACCGCTTCTTCGATCAGGTCCCCGCCACGGTGGAAAAGTACATGGACATGATCAATCAGCGCTGCGGGACGAACTACCATCCCTTTGATTACTTCGGCGACCCCGAGGCGGAAAATGTGATCGTCGCCATGGGCTCGGCCTGCGGTGTGATCCGCGAAACGCTGGAGTACTGGAATGCCCGCGGCAAGCGTCTCGGCCTGGTGGAGGTGCATCTGTTCCGTCCCTTCTCCATCGAATTCCTGCTCAAGGCGCTTCCTGCCGGGGTGCGGCGTATCGCTGTGCTGGACCGAACGAAAGAGCCCGGCGCGATCGGCGAACCGCTTTACATGGATGTGAAGAACGCAGTCAGCACAATGGCACAGCCGCCCATGGTCATCGGCGGCCGGTTCGGTCTGTCCTCCAAGGACTTTACGCCCGCAGATGTGATGGCGGTCTATGCAAACCTGGAAAGTGAGACGCCCAAGGACCACTTTACGGTGGGTATCGTGGATGACGTCACCAATCTGTCCCTGCCGGCTTATCCTGTGGAATTCGATTCCACGCCCAAGGAAAACTTCAGCCTGAAATTCTGGGGACTCGGCTCCGACGGCACCGTCGGCGCGAACAAGGCCGCCGTCAAAATCGTGGGCAACAACACGGACTATTACGTGCAGGCCTATTTTGCCTATGACTCTAAAAAATCCGGCGGCCTGACCGTCTCCCACCTCCGTATGGGCCCCAAGCTCATCGAGGGCTCCTACCAGGTCAAGAGCGCGGATTTCATCGCCTGCCACAACCAGGCCTATGTGCAAAAATATGACATGGCACGGGATCTGAAAGAGGGCGGCAGTTTTCTGCTGAACTGCAATTGGTCCGACGAAGAGCTGAATACGAAGCTCCCTGCCAGTATGCGCCGTACCCTCTGGGCCCGCAAGGCCCGCCTGTACACCATCGATGCGGTGGATATTGCCCATGATCTCGGTCTGGGTAACCGCATTAACATGATCACCCAGGCGGCCTTTTTCAAAATTTCCGGTATCATGGATCTGGATTCCGCGGTCCGGGAATTGAAGCACTCCATCGAAGTGACTTATGGCAATAAGGGCCAGGACGTTGTGGACAAGAACAAGGCTGCGGTTGATCTGGGCCTGAGTAAGATCCACCAGGTCGCAATTCCGGACTCCTGGGCCAATGCGGTTGACGATGCCGCCGAGGAGGATGCCCCCGACTATGTCAAGAATGTGATCCGTGTCATGGGCCGCCAGGAGGGCGACCAGCTTCCCGTCAGCACCTTCCTGGGACGCGAGGACGGCACCTACTATACCAATATCTCCAAGTGGGAGAAGCGTGGTATCGCGATCGACGTCCCCGAGTGGGAGATGGAAAAGTGTATCCAGTGCAACCAGTGTTCCTTCGTTTGTCCCCACGCCGTGATTCGTCCCACGCTGCTCTCGGCGGAAGAAGCCGCTGCCGCCCCCGCTGGGTATGAGATGAAGGACGCCACCGGCTTTGCCGATACAAAATATCATCTGGCCATTTCCGGTATGGATTGTACCGGCTGCGGTATTTGCGTCAAAACGTGCCCGGTCGATTGCCTGAAAATGACGCCCTATGAGCCCAGACGGGAGAAAAATACCCAGGATTGGGCCTATACCACGGAGCATGTCCAGCTGAAGGAAATGGAAGAGAGCAAGAAGTTCACCGTTAAGGGCAGCCAGTTCCTCAAGCCCTATCTGGAGTTCAACGGCGCCTGCGCCGGATGTGGGGAGACGCCCTATCTGAAGCTCATCACACAGCTGTATGGCGACCATATGCTGTGGGCCAACTCTGCCGGATGTTCCCACGCGTGGAGCGGATCTCCGGAAGTCCCCCTGGCGGTCAATCACAAAAACCAGGGGCCCGCATGGGGCGATTCCCTGTTCGAGGATACCGCCGAATATGGCTTTGGCATGATGCTGGGTGCATCGGTGGTGCGCAACCGTCTGCATGACCTGGCGGAGGAAGTGCTGGCCAATCTGCCCGACGGCGAACTGAAGGATGCCATGGCCGATTGGTCTGCCAACTGTGAAGATCCCACCGGTACACGTCAGCGTGCCGACCGGTTGTCCGACGCGCTGGAAGCGGCCGACCGCAGCGGAAATGCGGCGCTGGAAGAGCTGTACGAAAAGCGGGACTTCCTCGTTCGTCCCTCTCAGTGGATCGTGGGCGGCGACGGCTGGGCCTATGACATTGATTACGGCGGACTGGACCACGTTCTGGCCTCCGGCGAGAATGTCAACGTCATTGTCATGGATACGGAGGTCTACTCCAATACGGGCGGTCAGGCCTCGAAGTCCACGCCTACGGCTGCAATCGTTAAATTTGCGGCCAGCGGAAAGCGCACGAAGAAGAAGGACCTCGGCATGATGCTGATGAGCTACGGCTACATTTACGTGGCGCAGGTGGCTATGGGTGCCGACAAGGCCCAGACTTTGAAGGCGATCCGCGAGGCAGAGTCCTATCCCGGTCCCTCTGTGGTCATTGCTTACAGCCCCTGTATTAACCACGGCATCAAAGCCGGTATGAGCGAGGCGCAGAACCAAGCCAAGCGGGCGGTGGAGTGCGGATACTGGCATCTCTATCGCTTTGACCCCCGTAAGAAAGCGGCCGGAGAAAATCCGTTTACCATGGATTCCAAGGTGCCCACCGCTTCGATTCGGGACTTTATGCTCAGTGAAGTACGTTATGCCTCGCTATACAAGAAGTTCCCGGAGCAGGCAGACGAGCTCCTGGCCAAGGCGGAAAAGGACGCCGCCGAACGTCTGGAGTCCTATCTCCGCATGGCAAACCGCGATTAATGAGACTTGGGATGCGATCCTGATTGACACACAAAAAAGGCTTACCGTCCGCAATTTGCGGACGGTAAGCCTTTTCTTATCCCCACATAGTAGTTTTCCAGGGGACATTATACGGATGTATTTTGATGCGCTTGGGGGAAAATCAGCCCATCTGATGGAGGAAATGTTCCACATGCTCCATTGCCTCGCTGGCGCTTTTCAGAGGGAACATCTGAAATACATGCCACAGATCCTTCCAGCACTCCAGCACGCAGGGGACGCCGGCCTGGGCCAGTCCCTCCTGGAGCCGGAGGGAGTCGGAGAGCAGGATCTCCCGCTCACCCACCTGGATGAGCGTCGGGGGCAGTCCCCGCAAATCCCCAAACAGGGGGGAGAACTCAGGGCGGCTCCAGTCTGTGTTGGGGGCATAGGCACTGCGCACGGCATGGATATAATCGGCGCAGAGCATGGGGTCCAGATCCCTGCAGCTCTCATAGGAGTCGCCGGAGGCGGTCATGTCGGTCCAGGGCGAATAGAGGATCAGGCGGCCGGGGAGAAAGCGATCTTCGTCCCGCAGGGTCATCGCCAGTTCCAGCGCCAGATTTCCGCCGGCGGAGTCACCGGCCAGCAGAATGTCACGGGCGCCCCACCCCTGCCGCATCAGATAATCCCAGGCGGCACGGGCATCCTCCAGCGCAGCGGGATAGGGGTGCTCGGGTGCCAGCCGGTACTGGAAGACCAGAACCGCACATCCGGTCGCCCCCGCCATCTTGGCGGCCAGCACCCGGGCATATCCCAGGTTTCCGCTGGTGTAACCGCCTCCGTGACAGTAGAGAATGGCCCGGCGCCGGTCATGCCCCCGCTCCGGACGGACCCAGGCCATGGGCATGCCGTCCAGGGTAAAGGGCTCCCAGCTGAAGCCGATGGGTGGGGAGACCAGCCGACCCAGGACCTCCTGTCCCAGGCGCTGACGCTTCAGGTCCTCCGGCTCCATGGAGTCGGGCGAGGCGGCACTGTGGATGGCCTTGAGTGCGGCCATCACGGCTTCGGTCATTTTTGCGTTGACCTTTTCTGTATTTTCACTGTGTGTGCTGGAGATGAGAGAGTTTTTATACATGGGAGCTTCCGCCTTTCTAATGGTGGAGGAGTGGATGGAGGGCTGTTCCTGTGGACAGAGGAGCGGGGATCGTGGTTCAACAGAGGGTGTCTGAGCGGGAAATGGCGTTGGTTTTCCACAGCCCGTGGAGATTGCAGTAGGCGTAGGCGGCGATGGGAGACTCACCGCAGGGAAGCAGGAAATCGGCCTGTGGGTCGCTGCCGGGGGAGAGATGGCGCAGGTAGAAGCCATGCTCGGTCTCCAACAGGACCCAGAGGATGGAGTGTGCTTCGGTCATGGGGTGGGGGCTGCTGCCGATATTGAGGATGATCCAGCGGTTGCCCTGCTGTACCACGGGGATGTGCTTTTCCACGGCGCCGCCCGTGGAGCCGGGCTCCAGCAGGGTCATGGGCTGGCCGCAGCAGATCAGCGGCACGCCGGAATCGGTGAGTTTGGTAACTACGTTGCCGCAGTGAGAACAGAAATACAGATTCATAAGAGATCTCCTTTTGATCAAGTGGGGTCGGTAGGGACAGAGTCGGGGGGAGGAGCGGTGGGAAGTTTGCGGGAAGCCAGTGCCGTGGCCAGATCACTCACGCCGTCTGCAATCAGAGCGGCACCGAAAACCATGATGGTCATACGGGCGGCATGGAACGGATTGACGATGAGCAGGATACCCAGGATGAGGGGAATCAGGGAGGAGAGGGCCAGCGGAATGAGGGTAGAGGTCCGCAGATGGAGGGCGGAAAAGAACAGGGGGGCCTTGCCCACTCCATCAATCAGCAGAAGAGCGCCCAGCACCAGAGGGAGGAAGGAGAGGATGGCCTGGGGCCAGAACAGGGCAAAGAGGGAAAAGGCCAGCGGGAGGACGGTGAGGAAGAGGTCGCCTCCGGAGCTTTCCCCTGCCTTACGGCTCTGAAGATAGCGGAAGAGATGACTGGCGGCGTAGACGGCGGCTCCGGCGGAGAGGGCCCATACAAAGATCGTGCCGCTGATTCCAGGGAAGAGGAGCAGGGGCAGACCCAGGGCCATATAGAGGATGGAGATCCAGATGGAGGCGCTTCGGGTCCAGAAGAATTGAAACATCATAGCAATACCTTGCCTTTCTGCTGCGCCGGATTGCCGCAGCTCTTGCAGTTTGAGTGGAGAGGATGGGGAAAGCTGGTCAGCGGTTGAGGGCCCAGACGGTGTAATTCAGATACCCGGCAAAGCTAACCCACAGGAAATAGGGGATCTGCAGCCATGCCGCCGCCCGGCTGACCGAGTGGAAGGCAAAGAGCATCAGCAGGATCAATAGCCACAGGACCCCGAGACAGAGCAGGGCGGCGAGATAATCTCCGCGGCCAAAGAAGAGCGGGCTCCAGATCACATTGACGGCCAACTGTAACACCCAGATCACCACGGCGAGCGAGGTACCAGGACCGCCCTTCCGGACAACGAGGGCCAGGCCCAATCCCATAAGCAGATAGAGGATGGTCCACACCACTGGAAATACCGCGCCGGGTGGTGTCAGAGGCGAGAGGGCCAGAAGCGGATAGACGGTCTCCAGGCCGTTGCCGGACAGGGTCCAGGAGAACGCCCCTGCGGCCAGCGCCAGGAGAGGAAAGAGAAGCAGTGCGAGTTTTTTCATAGACACCTCACAGATACGCTTAGAAGCGGACGGCACGACGGCCGGACCAGGATTCAGCCGAGAGTGCAATGGCGGAGACCAACAGATAGACGCCCCACAGTGCGGTCAGGGAAAACCAGCTCACGATCGGGTTGAGGAGAATGACCACGCTCAGAAGCAGATTCAGGATACCACCGGCCAGGACCCAGCCTGCCCCGGAGAGCTTTGCTTTGTACAGGGCATAAAAGGCGGAGATCTGGATGACGCCGGCAGAGGCGGTGAGGAAGCCTGCGGCATAGGAGAGCGATTCAATCAGGGGAAAGAGACCGGCGGGGCCGGAGAGAAGTCCGCTTTTCCGGTTGATGGGAGCGGCGGGCAGATCATCGAGGATCTGCTCGTAATCCGCATCGTGGATGTCATAGGGAGGACGGGAGGAAGGATTCATAGACAGAACCGCCTTTCTTTAAAATGGGAGAGGTCTGAAGCAGGTGGAGAGAAATGGATCGGCCGGTGTGTCAGCGGTAGAAAGGTGAGCGGGAAGGGTCCGATGCAGGGAGTGAAGCAAGTCGATGCTTTCCAGCACGAGGAGCAGGCTGGTGAAAAGAATCACGGTTCCTGCGGGGAGGGTCCATACCCAGGAAGTGGCCAGGGGGTGAAGAAAGCGGACCAGAAGCAGAGAGGAGAAGCCCCACCAGAGGGAGGAATACAGGGAGATGTAGCCGTGGAGCTGAAAAGGAAACCAACTGTAATCCCAATATCGCTGATGAAACATACGCTCCAGGGAAACACCGGTCCCATATTCCAGCACGGTGGCACTGGCCATGCCGGCCAGGAAGAGAAGCAGAGGGTGAGTGGCAAAGGGGGTGAAGAGAGCTGTGATCAGAAGGGCCCCAAAGCCGTAGATGGGAAGGAATGGGCCGCGGAGGAAACCGCGGTTGGTCCAGCGGCGTGTATGCAGGGAGACATAGCAGGACTCCCAGATCCAGCCGGCAAAGGAGTAGAGGAAGAAGAGGAATAGGACAGAAGCTGGTTTCATAGGCGGCACATCCAATCCTTTCAAAATCATGGGACCTTTGCCACTGGGGGTTATATCTATCATGTCATAAATGAGGCAGAAAAACGGTTGTGTAGACAACGGAGGAGAAAAAACGGGGGAAAAAGAGAAAAATACGCAAAAAATTCCCCCGGATAACCATGCGGTTACCGGGGGAGAAAACGATATTCAGACATTTGGGTCGGACTCTTCCGGGGTGAGGGAGAGGGCGTCCAGCAGTTCAAAGGCGTTGCGGTCAAAGCGGAGCAGGCCCTCATCCCGCATTTTGCACAGCTCGTTGGACATGGCGCTGCGGTCCACAAAGAGATAGTCCGCCAGATCCTGCCGGTTGAGCGGGATGGGAAAGACACGGCTTCCAGCCTGGTGGGCCTGGGCGGAGAGATAGTCCAGCAGCCGCTCCCGGATGGAACGGCGGATGCTGTCCTCCAGCTTTCGGGTCAGCCGCTGGGCGGCCTGGGCCAGCGCCAGGGTAAGATTTTGCAGAAAACGGATCTGCACCGGAGAGGTCAAAGTATGGTCTCGCAGAAGCATGTCCACGGGGAAGCGGAGAAGATCGGTATCCTCCATGGCGATGGCGGAAATGTGCAGGCGGTAGTGTCCCACGGCATTGATGAGGCCGATGGACTCCCCTCTGCCGAGGGTATCCATCAGATTTTTGTTGCCGTGGATATCCGTGTGGAACAGGTGCAGACGTCCTGTAAGGATCACGCCGACCTCGGAGCATTCTTCCCCATCCTGCAGGGCGGTGGTCCCCTTGGGAAGGTGGGATTGCCGCGCATTCAGGGTGTCCAAAAGTTCCAGACGCTCTTCCAAAGTAAAACTGCGAAACAGAAGGCTCGCATCCAGATAAGATAAAACAGAGGATTGCTCGATCATAAAACACATCGCCCCCAATGACACATTGAGACGGTCGGGCCGTGTTTTGCCCAGCTCTTATCTCTAATCATAAAGGAAAAAGAGGGGGAAAGGCAACGGGTATTTTACAGCTATTTATAAAAATAAGGATGTGTCACGGAGTCTCTGTGACACATCCTTATAAACAATGATTATTTTACCTCTCACCGGTCAACCGGGCGGCCAGAAGCGCGTTGGCGCAGATGGACTCAAATTGGATCTGGGAAGAGTATCCGTCGGTCAAACGGTCAAAGGCGGCGTTGGCAGCGGGATGATACTCCCGCCCCTCGGCCTCGGCCTGCTTTCCGGCAGCAATGCCCTCCGCCAGCAGGGAGAGGTCCCCGACTCGCTTGTGAGCGGGAATGGGGTGGAGCAGGAGCAGCCGGACGTGCTCCTGAGAGAGCATTTCCCCGCTCCAGGTGCCGGAGAGCGGCACGTCGGCGCTCTGGAAGAGATAGCCGGTGCAGCGATCCCCTCCGATTCCCAGGACCCGCACGCCGGAGTCGGTCAGCCACTGAATGGTGGCCGGAATATCCAGCATGTCCTTGGGGGAGGTGGAGAGCAGCGCCACTGGAATATCCCGGAGAGCCGGAAGGTCGGGGCAGAGGGCCTCGCTGTGGATCTCACCGATGCCGCCCATGCCGCAGGTCACGGCCAGTGGAAGTCCCATCTGCTGGCAGACGGCCATGGTTCCCGAGGCAGTCAGCGCACCGGAAAGCCCCTCCTCCAGTGCAGCGGGCAGCCGGTCATAGCTGATACGGCACAGCTCCGAAGCGCGGTCCCGGAAGGGGAGAAACTCCGCCATGGAGCCGATCACCACCTGTCCGGCATCCACCCAGGCAATGTTGTCCAGTTCCTGAGGCCAGCGGCGCAGCATCTCCTCGTTGGAGATGGACACCAACCCATGGGTGAGCAGTGCCGATTCAATCAGAAACGAATGCATTACTTCCAGCCTTCCAGGTCGTTGACGTTGTCCACGGTGACCAGGGTCAGGGGCAGGTAGATGTTGTTCTCAAAGGTCTCGCCCTCGTTGAGCATCACCGCCATCTGAAGCGCGGCCTTGGTGTACCGCTCACTGGAGTAGGACATGGAACCGGTCATGGTGCCTGCGCTGATGGCGGCACGGGCGTCGTCGGTGAAGTCCACACCGTAGACCAGGACGCCCTCCTTACCCTCCGCGGTGAGTGCCTCCACGGCGGCCAGCGCCATGGTGTCGTTGCAGCAGAAGATACCCTTGAGGTCGGGGTACTCGGTGATCAGGGCCTTGGTGGCGTCATAGGCCAGCGTGGCGTCCCAGTCGCAGTTCTGCACCGCCACCAGATCGATGTTGTCGGTGGCCTCAAAGACAGACTTGGCGCCGGAGGTGCGGCCCTCGCTCTGGCCGGCACCGGCCAGACCGGCCAGGATGGCGACCTGTCCGCCGTCGGGCAGACGGGAGATCATGTCGTTGGCCACGGTCTCACCCTGCTCGGTAAAGGCCACAGTGATGGTGGCATCCAGATGACCGCCGGCCTCTTCCAGGGCATCCACATCCACGCCGGGACCCAGGTTGATGACCTTGACGCCGTTCTCATTGCACTTGACGATGCCGGGGATCAGGTTGGTGCCGTCGATGGGGGAGACAATGATGACGTCATAGTCCATGTCGGCCATGGTCATCAGCACGTCCAGCTGGGAGGCGGTGTCGCCCTCGGTGGTGCCGGTCTGCACATCGATGTCAATACCCATCTCCTCACCGGCGGCCTCGTAGTAGTTCTTCATGTTGACCCAGAAGGGGTTGGTGAGAGAGATCACCACAGCGCCCACCTTGATGTCGCCAAACTGCTCGGGCATGGTGCCGATCTGGGCCTCCATGGCGGCGTCAAACTCCTGATAGAGCTGCTGCACGGTGGGGGAGAGGCCGCTGTCCGCACCTTCACCCTCCGGGGCGGGGGTGGCGCTGACCACGGGAGTGCTCTCCTGAGGGGCGGGGGTGCCTTCCACATTGGCGGAAGAGCCGCAGGCGGCCAGGCTGAAGAGCATTGCAGCCGCCAGCAGAAGGGAATACCATTTTTTCATCATCTTATATCCTCCTGTAAGACAGATTATGATAAAGGAAGCTCTTTCCTTTATACCAGTTGGATCAGCCGATACGGCTTTTGCGCTCCCGGAACTCCGCAATGACCACCGCGCACAACAGCATGGCGCCGGTAATGAACTGCTGGTAGTAGGAGGAGACGCTCAGAATGGTCAGGCCATTGCGGATGAGTCCCATGAGAAACACGGCGATCACGGTACCGGGCAGATTGCCCCGGCCGCCGTGCAGCGCAGTTCCTCCCATGATGACGGCGCAGATGGCATCCATCTCCATATTGAGGCCGGCGTTGGCCTCGGCCGAGTTGAGCCGGGCGGTGACAATGATGCCGGCCAGCGCGGACAGAACACCCATCAGCACAAAGACCGAGACCCGGTAGCGTCCAATGGGCACGCCGCTGCGCTTGAGCGCCTCCGGGTTGCCGCCCAGGGAGGTCACATAGGTGCCCCAGCGCATGTGGTAAAAGAGAGGGGTGAGCAAGACAATGACCAGAAGAGCCATGGTGACGCCCGACTCCATACCAAAGAGATCGCCGCAGCCAAAGGAGCGGAAACCCTGGGGCAGCTTGGTGATGGGAATACCCTGGGTGGCAATGAGGGAGAGGCCCCGGTACAGAAAGGCGGTGGCCAAGGTGATGATAAAGGCGTTGATGCGGGTAAAGTGGATGAGCAGGCCATTGATAGCCCCCATGATTCCGCCCAGAGCCAGGGCGAGGGGGATGGAGAGTCCAACCGACAGTCCGCCCTTCAGTGCCATAGCAGTGCAGATGGCGCTGAACGAGAGGATGGATCCCACCGAGAGGTCAATGGCGCCGGAGGAGATGATGCACATCATCCCGCAGGCCAGGAGCAGCCGGTAGGAGTTGGCCTCCAGGATATTGACCACGTTTTTCAGGGAAAAGAAGGACTGGGTCTGTATGGACAGAAAGACCATCATGGCCAGGCATACCACCAGGAGCAGCAGGGAGGTGGACTGCCTGGAGCACCAGCGTTTCAGAGCGATCATACTTCCTCCACCTCGCTTTCCCGGCGCAGGATCAGGTCCTGAAGGGCGTCGATGGTGGTATCCGCCGTGGCAGCTCCCGCGATGATATGTCCGGAGCGCAGTACATAGATGAAATCGGCCAAGGCAAAGACCTGGTGAAGATTGTGACTGATGATGAGCTGGGTCATACCGCGCTCCCGGAGGCGGGAGAGCATTTGGAGCGTGCTGTGGCTCTCCTGAATGCCCATGGCGGCAGTGGGCTCGTCCAACAACAGGACCGAGCCCGGGCGGCGCAGGGCGCGGGCAATGGCCACCCCCTGACGCTGTCCGCCGGAGAGATGGTTCACGGGCTGGGTCAGGTCGGGGATCTGTACATGGATGTCCTCCAGAAGCTGCCTGGCCTCCTCTGCCATGGCGCGCCGGTCCAGAAAGGGACCGCGCATGCGCTCACTGCCCAGAAAAATGTTCTCCACGCTGTTTTTAAAATTATCCAGTGCCAGGTCCTGATACACGGTCCGGATTCCAAGGTCCATGGCCTGGGGGATGGTGAGACCGTGATAACTGCGTCCACCGATTTGGATCTCCCCCCGGTCGGGCCGGAGGTTGCCGGAGAGGATTTTGATCAGGGTGGACTTACCGGAGCCGTTATCCCCTACGATAGCGGTGATAGCCCCCTGCTGTACCTCCAGGGAGACGCCGTGAAGGACCTGGATCCGCCCAAAAGACTTAAAAACCTGGTTGATGGAAAGGATACTCTGTTTCATATTCACATCCGCTACACTGATTGACGAAAAGCAATGTTACCGTTTTCTATCATAGCAGTGTGCCGAAGGAAGTTCAAATTGACAAATAAAATAAATAGATAAAGTGATATAGAGAAAACCGATAGAAGCGAGGAACAGAAAAGCGGCGCGTCTTTATGACGCGCCGCTTGGCGGATCGGGAAGATTACTGGAACAGCGCCTTGGAGGTATCGATGCTGTGGCCGGAGGGATTGTCGATATCCGTGCCGTTGCCGGAAAATTCTGAGCCATCGAAGCTGAGGGTCAGATCGGTGGGCACGTTTTCCAGCAGCACGGCGGTGCCATTGTTCACAAAGTGATTATCGTGATAGCGGCTGTCGGAGGCGGACTGTCCGGTGGAGTTGAAGTGGAAGCCCACCTCATTGTCGGTAAAGGTACACTCGGTCACATTCACCCAGGCGCTCCCCTGGGACTGGAAACCGGTCTTGTAGCCGGTAAAGGAGCAGCCGATGGCCCAGGTCTTGACGGGAGCAATGATGCCGATGTCGGTACCGTCTCCAACAAAGTCCATGTCATAGAAATAAGAGATGAACTGGTAATTGCCGCTGCCGATAGTTACCGAGCCCTTGAGAACAGTGCGCCCCGCCCCCTCGTCGGTGCAGCCGTAGAATTCATAGGCCCGGGCCAGCTTCAGATCCCCTTCATAGGTCACGGGGGGCAGGTAGATGTGGATCAGATCGGAGGGGGCAACCTCCCGGACGGTCTGGTCCAGCAGGGCTTGCAGCTCCTCCACGGTGTTCATAGGGTAGTCCTGCCAGTGGTACTCGTGGGTGATGATGGGGGTAACATGGATGTTCTGGCGGATGCGGATCTCGTCCCCGTTCTGCATCTGAATGGTCCAGACGATCTGGGGCTCTCCGGAATCGCCGGTAAAATCCAGGGAGCAGATCATGGCGGCGTCGGGGGAGTACTCTTCGTCGTGACTGGGCTCTCCGGCGGTGAGAGGATCGGCGGCCTTCTCGTCCTGAACCACCTCCACGGTGACTTTCTCCACCAGAGGCTCAAACTCCGCCCAGGCATCGGCGCCGGTAGCGGCGTCGTTGACATACCACCGGGAGGGCCAGCGATACTCCTCGTCAGGGGAGCCCTGCTGGTAGATGTCGGGGGCGGGGGCACAGCGGTCGTTGGGCCAGGCCACCAGCAGCTGATAGGTCTTATCTCCGCTCTCGTAGTACACCACACCCAGCTCGTCATACCGCTGGGGCACATAGGGGCGATTATAGTACCAGACAGCCACACCGATGGCGGCGATTACTGCCAGGGCCAGCAGGCCCAGCAGAAGCTTTTTGAGCAGAGGGATAGGCTTTCTCACCTTTTTCCGGGCGTGGACGTCCTTGGCGCAGTGGGGACAGAAGGCGGCGTTTTCCGGCAGGTCCGCGCCGCAGTGGGGACATTTGTGTTCCATGATGAGATTCTCCTTTACTCAAAGGTGACCTGGGACAGGTCCAGGGGCTGGTCGCAGGAGTTGAGGATGCTCTGGGCGTTGGTCCGGAAGACGGAACCCTGGAAGTTGAGGACCACGTCGGTGGGGACGTTATCCAGCTGCACCGCCACATCATTGCCCTCAAAGAGGTTGTCGTTGTACATGGAGTGGTTGGCGTACTCTCCCGTGCTGTCGAATTGGAAGCCGATGCCGTTATTCTGGAAGGTGCAGCCGATGACATTGGCCCAGCTGGTGCTGTAGGCCAGTACACCGGTGTCCCAGCCGGTGAAGGTACAGTTTGTGGCCCGGAAGGGGGCAGAGCCGGAGAGGGCGGTGCCGCTGCCGCGCCCCACAAAGTCAATGTCTTGGAGATAGGCGATCTCGCTGTTAGGTGCCACCACCTGAACGGGGCCTGTGAAGGTGGTACGCCTCCCGGCTTCGTCGGCAGAACCGTACAGGTTCATGCTCCGGCTCTGGATCGTGATTCCGTCCGCATAGGTCACCGGGGGCAGGTGGAGGTTGATGACCGCCACAGGGTCGTCCACTTGGTTGCCGATGGCATCGATGAGAGCTTGGAGCTCCTCCGCCGTGTCCATGGGGTAGTCCTCCGGGTGGTAGTCGTACACCGGGATGGGAACTACCTCATAGGTCTGCCGGAGAGAAATGGTGTCTCCGTTTTTCATGTGAAAGGTCCACACCAGCTCCGCCGGGGCGCTCTGCCCAGTGAAGTCGATGAGGGAGATGAGGGGACACTCGGGCGCGCCCTCGTTGTAGGCGGGCTGGGAGCATACGAAGGGGGAGGGGCTGTCCTCCTGGCCGGTAAAGGCCGCCGTTACCTCCACCACCTCCGCCAGGAAGGCCTCCGAGGCGTCCACGCCGTTATGGGTGTCGTTGACAAACAGCCGGGAGGGCACCCGGTATTGGCCCTCCGGCTCCCCGGGAATGGTCAGCTCCGGTACGGGGGTGTAGCGGTCTACGCTCTGGGTGAGCAGGAGCTGATAGTCCCCGTAGCGGACCTCTCCATAGCCGCCGTAGGTCCTGGGGGCGAAGACCGCCCACAGCCCGAACCCGACGGCGGCCAGCACCGCCAGAGCCAGCAGGGCCAGCAGCAGCTTTTTCAGCAGGGGGACCGGCTTTTTTACCGCTTTCCGGGGATGGATGTCCTTCGCACAATGGGGGCAGAAAACGGCATTTTCCGGCAGGCCCGCGCCGCAGTGGGGGCATTTGTACTCCATGGCTTATCCCCCGTTCCCCTGATGATCCAGCATGGTGTAGCCCAGCAGGTTGTAGTCCTGGTCCAGCAGCAGGTAGCACCGCCACCGGCCCTCTTTGGGCAGGAATTCCTCCAGCCGCTCGATCTCCCGGCACTGGCGCTCCAGCTCCGGGCTGTGGAGGGTGTGCCACAGGGAGTAGATCTGGGCATCGTCCTTCCGCAGCACTGGGCCCTGGCTGGTGTCGAAGCCCTTTAAGAACCACACCGCCCCGGAGGAGGGAATCTCCTCCGGAGAGATGTAAGTGGAGAAATCGTCTTCCCAGTTGCCCTCAAAGGCGGCCAGCTCCTCTTCGTAGAGTTCCGTGAAGTCATAGTCGCAGTTTACCACGTCCATCTGCCACTTGCCGTCCCCCAGGCTGGTGGGGGAGCCAATGAAGTAGCCCATCAGGTGGGTGTTGCTGTCAAAGATCAGCAGAGCCACCCGGTTGTTGGAGTCGTTCCCCGCGCTGTACATCCCCCGCTCCCCCACGGCGCTCTGGGCTCCCCGGGAGGATACCAGCAGGGCCATCTGGTAGCTGTCCACCAGGTAGTCGTCGATATTGCGGCTGCTCTTGGAGGTGGTGCCGAAGTCGATGCAGGTCAGGGTGGGGAAGAACTCCTCCAGATATTCGGGGGTGACCGTCACCATGCCGTCTTCGTCCTCCTGAAAAACCACGGCCGTGGTCTCCCCGGCGGGGAGGCCGGTGGGGGAATCGTGCAGCAGTACCCAGCCTGCCGCCGCTGCCGCCGCCAGAATTACCAGCAGCAGAACCCATTTCAGGCCCTTACGCCACAGGTGGGAGGGAACGGCGGCCGCTTTCCGGGTGCGGATGCTCTGGGCGCAGTGGGGACAGAAGGAGGCATCTGCCGGCAGAGGCGCGCCGCAGTGTGGGCAGTTATGTTCCATGAAGAACCTCTCTTTCATTCAAAGATGACATGTACCGTGCTGAGAATGTTGTCGGTGGCATTGAGGATATCCTCCTCGTTGCCGGAGAAACGGGACTGGGCCAGGCGGATGGTATGATTGCTTGGTACCCGGACCAGATCCATGCCTATTCCATTGTTTACAAAGGTGTTGCCGGTAAAATCGGTGTAGTTAAAATAGGTCCCGGCGCTGTCAAAGCGCAGACCAACCCCGTTGTCCTCGAACCAGCAGTCGATGGGATCGGCCCAGTTCTCTCCGCCGATCAGCATGCCCACGTCCCAGCCCGTGAAGCGGCAGTCCTTCACCCGGTAGTCGGCCTCGATGGTAAGGCCGGTGCCCGAGCCGTTCCCCTGGAAGTCGATGTTTTGAATCGAGGTCAGGGAATTCTGCTCCGGCGAGAGGACCACCGGCCCCAGGAAAGTGGTGCGCCGGCCCTGCTCGTCTGCGGAGCCAGAGAGCTGGATGGCCCGCCGGTCAATGGTGAGTCCGCCCTGATACTGGACCGGGGGCAGATGGAGATGGATCACGGTGGGCAGGGGGACCTCCTTCTGGAGGCGGTCCACCAGGGCCTGGAGGTCCTCGATGGTGTCCATATCATAGTCCTCCGGGTAACAGTGGAGGGAGTCCACCGGCTGGAGGTTCAGGGTCTGCCACAGAAAGATGGTATCCCCGTTTTTCATGGTGATGGTCCACTCCATCTCCACCGGCCCCCGGCTCTGACCGGTGAACTCCAGCGAGGAGACCAGCAGACCCTCGGACAGTTCCTCACCACGGATGGGGGGCTGGCAGATCACAGGGGAGGGATTGTCCGGCGGCTGAAATACCCGGACCTGAACGGACTGGGTGTGTTGATAAAACATCTGCCCTGCATCCGTTCCGCTGTCCTGGTGGAAGATAAAGAGCTTGGAGGCGCGCTCATAGAAACCGTCCGCCTCTACCGGCATGGTGCGTTCTGCCTCCGGGGTGGGGAGGTTGCGGAAGGTGAGCAGCAGGCGATAGTCTTGACCGTTCAGATGGTAAATCAGCTCCCCAGAGGCATTGTATACGTCTGGAGTGGCGGCGTCATATAGTAAAACCGCGGCCGCTGCCAGAGCGGCCAAGATCAACAGCCGAAGGGCACGCTTCAAAGGGCCCACCCACCGGCGAACAGGTACATCCACCTCCTGACGGGGGCGGATGCTCCGGGCACAGTAGGGGCAGAAGGAGGCACCTGACCACAGGGACGCACCGCAGTGGGGACAGTCGTGCTTCATAGGGATTCTCCCGTTTACTCAAAGGTGGCGTAAGTGGTATCAATGACATGGCCGGTGGGGTTATTGATGTTGGCGTTGTTACCGGAGAACCGGCAGCCGGAGAAGTAGATGGTCTGCGTACCAGGTACTTGCAGCAGATTTACCGCCATCTGGTTGCGGAGAAAGGTGTTGCCCTCAAAATCGGTACAGTTCACATAGGAGCCCGCGCTGTGGAAGCACAGTCCCACGTCGTTGTCCTCAAAGGAGCACCCCACCGGGTCGGCCCAGTCTTCCCCGCCCACCAGCATTCCAGTGTCCCAACCGGTGAAGAGGCAGTTGCGCACCCGGCAGTCGGCCTCAATGGTGAGGCCGGTGTCAGAGCCACTGCCACGAAAGTCAATGTTTTCGATGATGGTCAGGGGGTCCTGCTCCGGCCGGATGACCACCGGCCCCAAAAAAGCGGTGCGCATATTCTTCTCATCCACCGAGCCGGAGAGCTGGATGGACCGCTTGTCAATGGTGAGCCCTCCCTCATAATGGACCGGAGGCAGGTGGAGTCGCACCACCGTGGGCAGGGGGACCTCCTCCTGGATCTGGTCCACCAGGGCCTGGAGGTCCTCGATGGTGTCCATGTCGTAGTCCTCCGGGTAGTAGTGGATAGTGTCCACCGGCTCAAAGGCCAGCGTTTGTCGGAGAAGGATGGTGTCCCCATTTTTCATGTCAATGCGCCACTCTACCTCCACCGGTCCCTGGCTCGTTCCGGTAAAATCCAGCGTGGAGACCAGCAGGCTGCCGGCGTTATCGTCGGAAAAGAGCGGCGCATGGCAGATGACCGGGGAGGCGTTGTCCGGCTGGAGCACCCGGACCTGGCAGGAGTCGATTTGCTGGTTAAACATCCGCCCCGCGTCGATCCCGGTGTCCACGTGGGTAATGATCAGCTTGGAGGAACGTTGATAGCTTTCGTCCGACTCCACCTGTACGGTGTATTCCGGCTCCGGAGTACCGTCGTTGCGGAAGCTGACCGCCAGGTGGTAGTCGCTGCCGTCCATCTCATAGATAAGCTCCCCATAGGCGTCATACACGTCGGGTGTGACGGCGTCATACAGCAAAATCAAGGCCGCGATCAGAGCGGCCGCCGCCAGCAGAAGCCCGGCCCGTCTCAGTGGCCGCAGCCATCGGCGGATGGGTACGAACACCGCCTGCCGGGGATGGAGATCCTTTGCGCAGTAGGGGCAGAAAGAGGCGCCCTCCGGAAGGGAGGCGCCGCAGTGGGGGCAGGGCTTTACCGGCCCGGGCATCCTCAGAGAGCCTCCATCAGCCGCAGCACGTTTTTATAGCGGTGCTGGGGGTTGACGTGGGTACAGCGGTCCACGATGCGGCCCATTTTGCCCCCTGCCAGCTTTTTAGAAGGATGTTCTCCGGTGAGCATGACGTTGATGAGCACGCCCAGGGAGTAGATGTCGGTGCGGATATCCGACTGGGACAGGCCGTACTGTTCCGGGGCGGCAAAGCCGGTGGTGCCCAGGATCTGGGTATCCATCTCATTCTCCGGCTTATGCAGGCGGGCGGCATCAAAGTCGATGAGCACCGCCTGATCTCCCCGGAGGATGATATTCTCCGGCTTCACATCCCGGTGGACTGCGCCGATGGAGTGGAGGACCCACAGGGCATGGCACACTTGAATGACCACTTTTTTGGTCTCCTCCGGGGAAAAAAGTCCGCCCTCCAGCAGAAAGCCCAGGGTATCGCCTGCGATAAATTCCTCCACCACCAGGTTTTCGCTCCCCAGGCTCGCCACCTCAAACACCGTGGGCAGATTGGGACAGGTGTAGTCCAGTAATTTGTAATAGACCTCCGGATTGCCGGTGAACTGCCGGAGGATGAAGCGCTGGCCGGAGGCTTTGTGACGGATGAGCTGAACGCTGCCCCGGTCGCTCTGCTTGAGCATGCGCACAGGGTCGTATTCTTCTTCGAGACGATGTTGCAACCAAGTATAAATGGAAATCACCCCAAAATCAGAGACACTATGCAGTGTGCATATTGTTATCAATCACAAAATGTTGTAGATTTAGTATATACAATCTGACCACGGAAGTAAAGAGGGGGGGATCTGTGGTGAAAGAAAAGACCACTGACGACCTCCGGCAGGAATTGATGACCCAGCCGGATATTGATTCTTATATCAAAGAAAATCAGGAGTTTTTCTGTGACTGGAGCGTCTCGGAACTCCTGGGACAGCTGTATGAAAAGAGCGGCCTTTCCAAGGCGGGACTGGCCCGCAAGGCCGGGATGAGTGAGGTGTACCTCCATCAGATCTTTTCCGGGCGGAGGAAACCGTCCCGGGATCGGTTGCTCTGTCTGTGCATCGGCCTGGATGCAACGCTGGATGAGACCCAGCGCCTGCTCAAGCAGGCGGCCTATGCCCAGGTCTATCCCAAAAATAAGCGGGATGCCATCATCAGCCACGGGATCATTCACCATACGCCGTTGAGTGCCATCAACGACAAGCTGTTCGCCGAGAATGAGAGGACCCTGTTCTAAATAGGAATGGGCCGCAGACAATTATTTTCGGGAAGAGAGAAAATGCCAGGGACCCGCTGTAAGGGCGGGACCCTGGCATTTTGATGTTTTGGCTGTATGGGTGCACCGGGCGCCCAATCGCAGAAAGGGGGTTCCAGGTCAGGAGGGTTGCTCTTCCGGCGCGGGGAGAAACTTTGCGGCGACCACTTTGTGAAAGAGAAGGGCAAAGAGCAGTCCAAACGCCACGCCCAGGAAGGTATTGACGATGCGGAGCAGGACGGCCTGCTGGACACCGTAAATACCGGCACCCAACATCAGTGCGCCGAAGCAATTCATCGCCGTTTTGTAGCGGTAATCGGTGCAGAAGCCCAGGCACAGTCCCCCCAGCGGACCGAGCAGGGAATGCAGCGCCTCAGGGGTGAGCTGATAGAGTATAAAAAACAGACAGGAGCCTGCAACGGCGCCCACGATACGCTGCCGGAAGCGGAGAGTAGTATCATGAGAGTAGGGATACTGGGAGAGTAGGGATGCACAGGCAAAGCCGATCCACATGAAGCGCTCCATTCCCCAGATCTGTCCCGCCGATAATGCCAGGCTGACCCCCAGGGCCATGCGCAGCTGCCAGAGATGGACGGGATTCGAGAGGCTGAACTTCCGCACTACATGGTGAAAGCGGATCTTTTTGTGCAGCTCCCGGTGTTTGGCAAAGAGGATCGCGCCGCAGATGAGGTAGCCCACCAAGGCAAGCATGCCGCGGCGGACAAGGGCCTCGCCGCTGACCGGATTGCCGGTCAGATAGACGTAGGCGAAACTGTACAGACCGCCATTTCCCAGCTCCGGCCGTTGGGTGGTGATATACAGCAGTCCAAAGAAGGCCGCAAAATGGAGCGGGATCAGGCCTACCAGAGGGATCACGGCCGCTGCACTGGGCGCCAGCACCAGGATGGCAAGGGCGATTGCCAGTGTGAAGAGGGAATCACCGACACAGTATTTAAAATTGACAAAGCGCAGGCCCAGCATGATACAGAATAACGCTACGGCCATGGCGGTGTTATCCGCGCCGAAGATGCCGGACAGGAGGCTGATAAATACAATGGCAAAGGCCACGATGAGCACGGAGCGCACCGTGATTGCCAACCAATAATAATTCTTTTCCTGCAGCGTTTCACAGGCGACGATCTTTCGCTTTAGAATGGACGGGTCCATCTGTAAGGCATCATAAAATTTCATGGTCAAGGTGCTTGTTCGGTCCTTTCTCGATCTGTGCGGCCAGTTGATCGGTATGAGATAGAAATTGCTCAAATACGTCTCCTGTGCTGCGCCACAGGTCGTAAAAGGGCTGTAAAATGCTCTCATATCCCTTTTTCAGTTCAGACAGGCCGGATTCGGTGATAAAAAGACGATAGCTTCGCTCATCCTCCGCCTGGCGCTCCTTGCGGACGCAGCCCTTTTCAAAGAGCGACTTCAGGCAGCGGCTCACCGCTTCCTTCTTCATGCCGCTCCCCTCGCTGAGCAGGAAAGGGGTATTTTGCCCGGGATTCAAATAGAGTCTTGCCAACAGCTCACATTCACTGGCCGTCAGGGTGGACTGCCGTGCCGGCAGCAGTGCCCGCACGACCTTTTGCAGCTGCTGCTGATAGTGCGCCATATCGGTCCATTCGATCTGCATAGATATCCCTCTTCTATATAGTTAACGTTGTTAAGTATATAGCCCGTATTTTGACCTGTCAAGAGGACCGTGCCGTATTCTTGCAGAACAGCAAAATTTTTTACACAAAAAACCCGGCTGTGCAGAGAGGCACAGCCGGGTTTTACTTCGGGTTGAACGGACCACAGCTCAAAAATGGCTGTGGAGCCAGTCGGCCCGGTGGTAATAGATCCAAAAGGCTATGGAGCTGAGCAGCCAGGTGAGGGGGTAGACCCAATAGACCATCTGGATGCTCTGGGTCAGCGGAACGGTGATGGTGAGGAACGTCACCCGGACCACGCACCAGAAGACCAGCATGACGGCCATGGGGATCATGGCCTTTCCGGAGCCGCGCAGCAGGGCGGAAATGGAGTGGGAGTAGGCCAGCAGGAAGAAGAAGAGCGCAGAGGTGCGGGCCTTCTCGATGCCGAAGCGGATGACCTCCGGGTTGGAGTCAAAAGCGGCGATGAGCTGCGGCGCAAAGACAAAGACCAGCACGCCGATGATCTCGGCCAGGATGACCGTGGTCCAAATGCCAAAACGCGCCCCCTTTTTGGCGCGCTCCAGCTGTCCGGCCCCCAGGTTCTGGCCGGTGAAAGTGGTGAGTGCCATGGTGAAGCTGGTGATGGGGAGAAATCCGAACCCTTCGATTTTGGAATAGGCCCCGCAGCCGGCCATGGCGATCTCCCCAAACACATTGATGTTGGATTGGACCACCACGTTGGCAAAGGCGATGATGGAGTTTTGCAGGCCGGAGGGGAGCCCCAGCCGGATGATCTGCCGCAGCATTTCACCGTCAAAGCGGATTTTGGACAGATACAGGCGATAGCAGTCCTGGGTACGCACCAGCTGGATGAGGCAGAGAACGGCACTGACCAGCTGAGAGATGACCGTGGCGATGGCCGCCCCCTCCACCCCCATGTGGAAGGGCCCGATGAATACCAGGTCCAGCACAATGTTGATAAGAGAGGAGATGATCAGATAATAGAGCGGATGGCGGCTGTCTCCCACCGCCTGGAGGATACCAACCGAAACGTTGTAAAGGACAAAACCGAGGGAGCCGGCAAAGTAAAGCCGCAGGTAGAGCACAGAGTCCCCCATGACATTCTGGGGCGTAGCCATCCATAAGAGGATCTGTGGCGAGAGGAGCATCCCCACCAGGGTCATAACCACACCGGCGGCCAAACCGAAGGCCACGGTGGTATGGATGGCCAGGCGCATGTGGTCGTAGTCCTTGGCACCGAAATACCGGGCGATGACCACCCCTGCGCCGATGGAGACGCCGCTCAGAAAGCCGATGAGCATAAAGATAAGGCTGCTGGAGGAGCTGACCGCGGCCAGCGCGTTGCTGCCCAGAAAGTTGCCCACAATCAG
This sequence comes from Pseudoflavonifractor gallinarum, assembly GCF_014982855.1. Taxonomy (GTDB): domain Bacteria; phylum Bacillota; class Clostridia; order Oscillospirales; family Oscillospiraceae; genus Pseudoflavonifractor_A; species Pseudoflavonifractor_A gallinarum. The sequence goes on from NZ_JADCKF010000012.1 coordinate 86,129, forward strand.
GGAGTCGGCGGTGTTGTAGAGCTGCTGAAAGAGGTTGCCGAAGAAGATGGGCAGCGCAAAAAGGGTGATGCTTTTGCGAATGGAGCCGTTGAGCATGGAGGCAGTGCGTTCCTGCTGCAAATCATGTCCCTCCCGGTACGTCGATCTCCTGTCCGGCAGAGCCGACAGGTACACGGCCCATTATAGGACCCTTTTCCACATTGCGCAAGGGCGTGGGGAAAATCGGCGGAGAAGAGGATAGAGCGCACCGGGTTTTTCAGCGGCATGTGAGCGGCTTAGTTGTGAGATTCGCTGGGATCGTATGCGCCCAGCTCTCTTGCGGCTTTTAGCATGGCATAAAAATTGGCTGGCGGGGTCAGGTAACTGATGGTACACTCAGGCGTAAGCACAAAGCCGCCGGGGAAATACTTCATTTTCTTTAAAATAGCCGCGCATTCCGCATAAACTTCTTCCGGCGTTCCATTTTGAAGGGTAATGCTGCGTACGTTTCCGCCCAAAATAAAATCAGGGCCCATGACTTTTCCCAGATACTCCAAATCGGTCTCGGCGCCCACCGTAATCAGAGTTCTTCCGTGGAAGGGGATGTTTGCCTTGATGATGGGAAGATTTTTATCATGACGGCCGCACAGATGCAGGCCCGTAATGGGGATCTTCCACTCCCGATACGTTTCAAAGATCTCCACCAGATAGGGCAGACAAAAGGTTTCAAACTGGCGCGGGGAGAGAAGTGCATTGGACTCCAATGGACAGGCCATTCCGGCGCCCAGAGGTTCTGGTCCAAACTCATCCAGGTATGCCTGAGCCAAAAAATAGATATAATCCGTGGCAAAACGCATGAGGCGGTGGACCAGCTCGGGTTTCTTGATCATCCAGCGGACCAGATTTTCTGCGCCGACCAAGTACTGCACCACACTGGTGGGGGAACCGGCAAATACAGAGACGCCCTCTCCGTTGCAGTAGCAGATCCGGTTGAACTCCAGGATGCGTTTGGCATCAAATGTCTCATCAATGCTGCGCGGCAGGGTGAGCTTTTCCACATCGGCCTCTGTTGGAGCGGCCAAGCGGGACGCATAGGGCAGAGAAAGCCGGGGCTCCTGCGGAATGACGACCTCGCCACCTGGAAAATCTCCGGCGATTCCAGAGGAGACGTCATAGCATTTTCCACCGTCATAGCCGAACAGTTCCTGACACCAGATTTGGCTGCGGTATGCATTCTCGGGGAAATTATACCACTCGTAAGTTGACATTCCGCACATGACACCGGCAAAGGCCTCCATATGGGGGATGACCGGGACCCGGTCCGGTCGCTTTCCTGCAAACAGACATGCCATGCGTTCGCTGCTCGTCATTCTATCCATTGTTCCCTCCTATGGTCATTGGTCGGAGATGGGCTGATGCTCCATGATGTTGAGAAATTGACGAATGCGCTCTTGCTTTGGGTGGTCCAGAATCTCATCGGGCCGACCATCGGCGGCAATCTCGCCGCCGTCCATAAAGAGCACACGACTGGCCACACTGCGTGCAAAGCCGATCTCATGGGTTACCACCAGCATGGTGGACCCCTCACGAGCCAGCTCCTGCATGACACGCAGGACTTCTCCAACCAGCTCAGGGTCCAGCGCTGAGGTCGGTTCATCAAAGAGAATGACATCCGGATTTACGGCCAATGCACGGGCGATGGCCACACGCTGCTGCTGTCCGCCGGATAGCTTTGAGGGATAGAAGTCTTTCCGCTCCTCCATCCCCACTTTCTGGAGCAGCTTGAGGGCGGTTTCCATCGCCTCGGACTTGGGGCGTCGGTGGACCGTGATCAGTGCTTCGGCTACATTTTCCAACGCAGTCATGTTTCGAAACAGATTGTAATTTTGGAATACCATGGCCAGGTGTTTTCGCAGGGCAAGTACATCCTGCTTCCGGTACTTCTGCGCATCCACCCGCACATCACCCACGGTTATAATGCCGCTGGTGGGGGTGACCAGGTAATTCAAACAGCGCAGCAGGGTGGATTTTCCGGTGCCGGAAGGCCCCAGTATGGCAACCACATCGCCCTGCTCGATGCGCAGGTTGATGTCCTTCAATACCTGCGTGGGTCCAAAATTTTTATAGAGATGTTCAATTTGAATCATTTTATTTCCTCACTGATAGACATTCAGAGCTTTTTCCAGTTTGCGCTGGAGAAAACTGAGGATGATAGAAAGAATCCAATAGATTATGGCCACATCCAAATAAATCTCGAAGAAATTGAACTGACGGCTGCCCTCGTAAATACCGCAGGCCATCATTTCGGTGACACCGATCGTAAATGCGATGGAGGTTCCCTTGATCAGATCGATCAGGGAATTAAACAGGGAAGGCAATGCCACCCGCATGGCTTGGGGGAATACAATGCGGCGCATGTATTGCAATTTGCTCATGCACAGCGATTCGGCCGCCTCGATCTGGCCCTGATCTACCGATGCAAAGGAAGCGCGGATCGTCTCGGACATATAGGCGCCGCTGTTCAGCGCCAGGGTAACCACGACGGCGTAGGTGGGGGAGAGTTTGGTCAAAAATTGATTTAAGGTAAAAATACCAAAGTAAACCAGAAAGAGCTGTGTAATCAGGGGAGTACCGCGGAAAAAGGAGACGTATAGCTGTACCAGGGGGGAGAGAATGGCGATTTTGAAATAGCGGATGAAGGCCAGCACAAGGGCGAGCGCAAAGGCGAGGACCAGTGCCAGTACGGAAAGAAACAGCGTGACCTTCGTAGCATCCAATAGGGTAGGGAACACTTCTACCATATATACAAGGTCCAATTGGTCAAACAAAACGGGATACCCCCTCAATCCATCCAGATATAAGCTAGAAAAGCGGGTGGGACAATGATTTTGTCCCACCCGTTTGTAGTGTGCTCAGTCGTTGAACGCGCTTACGCTTCGGGCTGCTCCGTCACGTCCGCCCCAAACCATTTGATAGACAGCTCTGCCAGGCTGCCATCTTCGCGCATGTCGTTGATGGTATCGTTTGCCATCTGGCGCAGGTCCTCATTGGTACCCTTGAGGAAGGGGAAGATATCGGTTTCGGTGATTCCGTTATAACCGCTGACCTTCAGTCCGGAGACATCGCCGTTCTTGATCAGGTAAGAACCCTGGGGGATGGAGATGCCGACCGCATCCAGACGGCCCAGACGCACATCCTCATAGGCGGCTGCCGTGTTGGAGTAGATCACCTGCTCGATTTTGCCCTCGGGATCTGCCTCGTTGTACATATCGATATCGACGCTGCCGGCGATGACACCCACGCTCTTGCCGAAAAGGTCCTCAATGCTGTTGACATCGTCGCTGTTTTCATTGATGAACCATCCGCCGGGGCTGTACATATAGGGATCGGAGAAGTCATACTTCTCTGCACGCTCTTCCGTAGCGCTGACCTGGCAGAGGATCGTGTCGATCTTTCCAGTGTCCAGCATCGTAAAGAGACCGGCTACATCGCTGGAAATGGTATACTCCAGCTCCAGATTGTTGCGCTCGGCAATCTCCTTCCAGATATCGACCTCATAGCCGACCAGCTCGTCGCCCTCCATATAATTGAAGGGAACGTGGGCGCCATAGGCACCAATGCGGACGACCTTGCTCTCCCCATTGTTCGTCGCTTCTGCGGAGGGAGCGGGGGTAGCGGAAGTGGCGGGAGGAGTGGACTGGGAGGCACTGGAATTCGAGCAGCCAGCCAGAGCGGCTACCATCATAGCCGCAATGCCAAGAGACAACATACGCTTCATGTTCAGGAGAAACCTTCTTTCTTTCCAATTCAGACAATTTATTTTTGCCCCAAACATCTTAGCATTCTTTTTTTTGCATTTTCCAATCATTTCTATCTATAATTGGGTGCATTCTAAATTGGCGATAGCTATAAAAGGAGCAGAGGGGTTCTAGTGAAGAAGCGGCTTGGAAGGCGCTTTCACACAGCGGCACAAAAGCCGGTTTGCGGCAGCACGTCCTGGAGGAAAGGCAGAAGTTTTGGTGAGATCTGCCATGGTTAACGGACAGACCATCAGAGCGGTGCGGTCTGCGCAGTACTCAGATGCGGCCTGTAAAAAAGGCAATGTGAATAACTGCAGGATTGCCTCGGTGTAACGCGGTCCCAGAATCGTTCCGGTTCCAGCGGGGTCGGCATAGGAGATGGCATCAGCTCCGGCGCAGCAGATGGCCTCTACATATTCCAGCATCAGCGGAACCAGTTGTTCCAGAAAAGCAGAGACAGCATCCGGCTGCTTTCGCCAGGTCCGGAACAGAGAGGAGAGATCCATCAGACAGCTTAACATGGAGATGGGGCCTGTGATTTGAAAGGCCACCTTATTTCCGGTGCGGTGTAATTCCTGACAGGCCGCCAACAGATGCTGGATTTCCGGGGTGTGCACAAAGGAGCGCAGGGGAATTTGGGAGAGTGTCTCGTATACATAGCGCCCGGGGCGTGGACCGGCCGCAGCATCCGCTGGCAGAATGTCCGCCCCCAGTGCCTTTGCCTCTACGGTGTGACAAAAGGGGAGAATGGCGTATCCGGTACCAGTCGTTTCCCCCATTGCCTGTGCAAGACGGGCAATGGTTGTTTCATTCTCATAGATGCTGCTTGCCTTGATTCCCAAAGAGGAGAGCATTTCTTCGGAGATCAGATATTGATCTCGCTGACAACAATATTCCTGCATTCTCTTACGAACCCGTCCTTTTGTATGTCTGGACAGTCTGTACCATTGCCTGGATATTTTGAAAAGGGGCAGTGACCGGCAGACCACATGCGGGGGAAACAATGTCGACCCCGTTCTTGAGTGCGGTCTTGGTCAGGGCAGCCACCCATTCGGGCTGCATCGTTCCCAGCGCGTGCGTGCTGATGTTGCCCATGACCGCTTTGCTGCCCAAATAAGGCCTGATTTCCTCCGGCTGGACCATGGCATCAAAACTGAACACGTCACAGTGAATCTGATCCAACAGCCCGTAAATACTGTGGAGCCTTCCGCAAATATGGACGATTTTTACCGGGGCCTCCACTGCGTCCAGAATTTGATTGATATAAGGCAGCGCATAGGTTTGAAAATGGCGGGCGCCCAAAATCTCACCGGTGCCACTGGGCTCGGAAATGCAGAGGACATCTGCTCCGGCCTCGATCTGTGCTCTGGCGTAACGGATGAGCTCGTGGGTGATCCTTTCCAGTAAATGGACACAGGTCTCCGGACTTTTCCTCATTTCCTTCAGCAGCGCCGTCATATCGACCAGAGTTCCGGCCACGCTGACGGGTCCGGTCACATTGCCGATTGTGGGAACGCCGTCATTTTCCTGCTTCAACATGCGGATTGCCTCCAGCACACAGTGCGGACGCCCCTGGGTCAGATCTATGGAGGTCAGACGGTCGGCTTCCCCGGAGGAGTGGAGCGGGCTGTATGTGACGTGCGGCTCCACATGTGCGCCGCCCAGGTCCACGACAGCCCCCATGGCCTCCGCTTCTACCGTCATGCAAAACGGCACGCCGTAATTCTCAAAGCCGCCGTTTTGCCGCATGACTTTGGCCAGGGCGGCCATTTTTTGAGGATCGCAATGTGCCTCTGGCCAGAAGCTGTTTGCGGCTTCCATCGCTTCGTCTACGATCATGTTCATCATGCCGCCCGGGCAAATACAAGGGGGACGATCTGTCGTCCCCACATGAGCGGCGTCTTGAAGGCGCTGGATGTAAGACTGTTTTCCATCCGATGCTCACCCTACCAGACGTGCGACCAGTTTGACCGCTTCCGTTGCACTGCTGGAATATCCGTCCGCTCCAATCCGCTCTGCAAATGCGGGGGAGATCGGAGCCCCTCCCACAATGACTTTGACCTGACTGCGCAGACCGGCGGACGTAAGGGCTTCAATGACCTGACGCATATAGTCCATGGAGGTCGACATCAGGGTGGACATCGCCACCACCTGGGCATTTTCCTCTTTTACGGCGGAGACAAAGCGGTCGGCGGGCACGTCGCGCCCCAAATCCACCAGTGTATATCCGGCCGATTCCAACATGATTTTGACTAGATTTTTACCAATATCATGGGTATCTCCCTGAACGACGCCAATGATGATTTTGCACGGTTGCTTTTCCGACTCCTGTGGAAGCAGGGGACGCAATACCTCCAGGCCGTTGTACATCGCGCTGGAGCAAATGAGCATTTCCGGGATGAAATATTCTTCCTCATCATAGAGCGTGGCGGCGCGGTTCATTCCGTCCACCAATCCAAGAAGAATGCCGTCTACCGGGTCATAGCCCTGGGAGGCGTACATGCGGGCCACATCCGCGACGGTGTCATCTTCCATTTCCAGTACACAGCGGGAAAGTTCCTTTAAAAGTCCCTCTTTACTGGTATCCATAAGGCGGTCTTCCTTTCTCTGGTTCCGCGGCAGCGTGCCGCAAGCGATGGTTGCATTTTAAGTTCATCCTAGCAAACTGTTACGATACTGTACAATTTGTTTTATAAATATTAACAGCTTATTTTATAAGAAATTTCGATAAAAATGGGCTGCGGACTCCTTTTTTGACCGGACTGATGGCCCTCGATTGATAACCGCCGGCGGAATCCCTAAAATAGCTACAGATCGTCAGAGCGATGTAGCAATATACAGAAAAATTATCCCATCGGGAGGTTACCATGCTGCGAGTCAATCCTACAGAAAGCAGTATTTTGGACCAGCTCCGGGTCCAGGGGATCCTATTGGAAAGCCCCTGCAATGGAAAAGGCGTATGCGGGAAATGCAAAGTTCGGATTTTGCGGGGAAATGCGGGGCCGCTCACAGAGACGGAGCGCAGCTTTCTTACGATGGAAGAAATAGAACAGGGGATCCGTCTGGCCTGTATGGCGGTGCCGGTGGAGCCAGTGGATCTGGACCCGCTGGAGCTTTTGAAGACGGAACATACGCAAGTGCTTGGAAGCAGTGCCATGCCGGCGGTTTCCCTGCAGCCGGCAGTTACCGCGCAGCCTGTACCAAAGGACAGAGAGTGGAGCGGGAACTCGCTTGCAGAGACAATCTTACCGCCAGAGAAGCAGCCGGCCCTTACCCTGCTGCGTAGCCTTGCATCTCTGCCGGCGGATACCGAAGTGGAGGTCGTCTCCTATTTGGGGAGACCCGTGGACCTGATCCGGAGGACTCCGCTCTGGGGGATGGCGGTAGACCTGGGAACCACTACGGTGTCGGTCTCTCTGGTGGACCTGCGTACCGGGCAAGAAGTGTGTGAAGACGGCTTTGTCAATCCGCAGAAGGCGTTTGGACTGGATGTGCTCTCGCGGATTCAGTACACTTTGGAACATTCCACTGGAATAGCGGACCTGCAGCGCACCATTGCAGAGGCGCTGCAGAGCTGTGCAGAACGGTTGAGCCATCAGGCGGGAGGGAGCGTCAGAGATATTTTTGAAGTCTCTGTGGCGGGAAATGCGACCATGATCCACCTGCTGTTGGGGGTCCACCCGGCTTCGCTCAGCCAGACGCCATTCCGTACGGTTTTTCGGGATGCCGTCACCGTGCCGGCAGCACAGGTTGGACTACACCTCCATCCGGAGGCCGTTCTCTACTGTCTTCCGGCCGTCTCCGCCTATATTGGGGGAGACATTGTGGCTGGTGCGTTGGCCGAACGGCTGGATGAGCGGGAAGACACGGTCTTTTTTGTGGATATCGGGACGAACGGCGAGATGATCCTGTGCCGCGATCATAAATTGGTGTCCTGTTCCTGTGCGGCAGGTCCGGCGCTGGAAGGTATGAACATCGGATGCGGCATGCGCGCTGCACAGGGGGCCATTCTCTCCGGATGTCAGTGCCTGTTGGATGAGTTGAAACTGCGTCTGGAGGAGATTGACCATGTACTGGTCGCCGGGCAATTTGGGCGCCATCTCTCCCCGGAGAGTCTGGTGGGGGCAGGCCTGCTGCCCCCTGCATTTGCGTCCAAAATTTCGTATGTAGGCAATTCTTCCCGGGCGGGGGCCACCATGTGCCTGCTCTCTCAGGCAGAGCGGCAGCGTGCGCAGAGGATGGCGCGAGCGATCTCCTATGTGGACTTGTCGACCAAGTCAGGGTATGAGTCCAGCTTCTTATCCTGCATGAGTTTTGATTTGAGGGCAGATTAAATGGGAAAAATCATACTGGTATCTGGTTTTTTAGGGGCAGGGAAGACCACCTTTATTCGCCGCTTGCTGAATTGTACCGCCTCAGGTCAAAAAACGGCTCTGTTGGAAAATGAGTTTGGGACCTGCAGTGTGGATGACATTCTGCTTCAGCGCCGAGATCTTCCGGTGAGCACATTGGCCTTGGGGTGTATTTGCTGCTCTCTGTCTGGCGCTTTTGACCAGGCCATCCGTACGTTGGAGCACTCATACCATCCCGATCTGCTGGTGATAGAACCCTCTGGATTAGCGGAGTTGAGTATGCTGTTGAATACTTGCCGCAGCGTGTCGGATGAACTGGGGATAGCTCAGGTCAGGGCGATTACCATTGTCGATGCGGAGATGCATCAGACCTATGTGGAAGATATGGGGATGTTTTATCTGGACCAGATTCGACATGCGGATGCCATTATCTGCAGCAAACTGGATCTGGTATCCCCGCAGACAGCCGGGGCTGTGTACACTTCTCTGGTGGAAGAAAACCCTGACGCCCATATCTGGGCCTGTCCTTGGGATGCGCTTGATGTTTCAAGCGTTTTGGAACAGGTGTCGGGGGAAGGAACGTCCTGTGTGCCTGTGTCGGGACACGGACATGTGCATACAGCCGAACTGTTTACATCGGAGGTGTTTCATCCCTACCGGCCTCGCACGGCCGCGCATTGGAAGGAAGAGCTGATGAAACTGAGCGATCCTGCAAGGGGAGAAATCCTGCGCGCAAAAGGTTTTTTACCGCTGGAGGATGGTGCGTGGATACAGGCGGACTATACCCCCGGGCATGTGTATCTGCATCCCTGGGGAGCGCCCTGTGAGAGCATCTTGACGGTGATCGGCCGGAATATGAATCGTTCGGCGCTCTCAGAGCAATTTGAGAAAATAGAATCTTAAACAACAGAGGACGGAAGGTTTTCGAAAGAGAAGACCTTCCGCCTTTTTGTTTTGAGACAGGGCGGTACCGCGATTGTGGGATGCGAAGGGTGCCTGTTTTGCCTGGGGCGAGAGTGTGGAGAAATTGGATGAAAAACGGTGTGGGATGGAGCGAAAGATCCCGCGGGAGAAGGGCTTGAAGGGGTAACGGATGGGGACAGTCTGGACTGGAAGGAGATACCCGCGTCGGAGATTACCAAGAGGGTGACAGAGAAAGTCCAGCCGGGCTCGATCGTTCTCTTTCACAATGCCGCGCTCCATACGCCGGAGGCTCTGCCGGCCATTCTGGAAACGCTGCTGCAAAAGGGATATACCTTCGTGCCCATCTCTCAACTGATTCTGAGCGGGGAGTATACCATCGATCACACCGGGCGGCAGCTGCCTTGCACTTCTGAGGGGTAGCAGACAGAGTGGATGCGGAAGAATATCTTAAAAAAGTTACAGAGTCAAAACAAAAAGACAACAAAAATTACAAAAGTGTCGTTGTGGTTTACCGGATAATTTGGTAAAATGAACATGTGATGCCATAGATATCAGGAAGAAAGGAGGAGAAGGCAGAACGGTCGAGCAGAAGGTTTGGACCGGCCGCCCCGTGTGGCCCTGTATGTTAGGAAGGATGAAAAAACAATGCGGAAAAAGCGATTCCGTCGGGTCCTGTCAAGTTTGGCCGCGCTGGCCATGCTCCTGACCCTGCTGCCCACCGCGGCCCTTGCCGCCGGGGAAGCAGAGACATACCAGAAGATCGACACAGAAGAAGCATTCACCACCGGAACGTACCTTATGGTCCTAGACAGCGGCTATGCCGTAGGGGCCCTGGATGGCTCCTGGCTGAGCGCTGTGGAGCAGACCAATACAGAGGAAACGATCCTTGATCCCGCCGTGGATTTGAGATGGAATATCTCCGTGACGGAGGACGGCGCGGTGCTTACCGACAACAATGGTGTGACGGTGGCACCCAAAGGCAGGAACGAAAACGGCATTTTGTCCGGAGACTACACATGGGCCTTCACCTTTGCGGATGGTACCTTCCGCTTTGCCGGGGTGGGCGAGGACACTGTGACGCTGGCCAGCAACAAGAGTGCTGGAAGCAAGTTCCGGGCCTACAAAAATGCGACCATCGCCGATAATCCCAATGGCTATCCCTGTGACTTTACCCTCTACAAGCTGGAGGGCGAGGGCGGCGGAGAAGTGACACCCCCCGATCCGGAGGAGCCCGAGACCATCTCCATCGCGGAGGCTCTGGCCGCCGGGTTAGACACTGCGGATCTGACCGTCAAGGGTGTGGTCACCCTGCTGGACGGGAAAAACGTCTATCTCCAGGACGATACGGGCGCGATCTGTGCCCGTATGAGCAGCAACTTCGATGACATCGCCCTGGGCGACACGGTCATTGCCACCGGACAGAGGAAGGAATATAACGGCCTGCCTCAGCTGGACGGCTGCACCTATGAAAAATCCTCTGGGTTGACACTGGCTCCTGTGGTCAAGACCATCGGAGAACTGGCTGCCACCGATATCTGCACCTATGTGACCCTTCAGAACGTGACGGTCACGGAGATTTTTGACAACAATGGTCAGTATTCCAACCCCAATATCACTATCACCGACGGCACCGATTCCATTCAGCTCTACAAGGCTGTGATCGGTGAAAAGGTAGAGGGTGAATGGCCCGTGAAGGTGGGCGATGTGATCACCATCACCGCCGCGGTGAGCGCATTTAAGGATACCCTCCAGCTGCGCAACACAATCGCCGATGAGATTGTTCTGGGCGGTACCCCCGCCGGACCGATTGCAGATGGCGATCAAGTTGTGATTTATAACCCTAAGTATTCGAAAGCTCTCTCTGGCACTTACACTGGATACTATAACAACGGTACCGATGTGAACATGGCCGACGGCATTCTCCGGGGTTTCACCGAGGCCGACGTGTGGACGGTGGCCGATAACGGCGACGGCACCTGGTCCTTCTCCTATGACGGCAAGAACATCGGTATGGGAGATCAATTCTCCAGCATGCCCCTGGGGGAGAAGAACGACAAGTGGACGCTGGAGGAGGCGGGTGACGGCCTCTATTACATCAAGAACACCGTCCGCGGCGCCTATATGGAGTGGTACGCGGAGAAGAACAACTGGAGTTCCTATTACAAAATTGGAGCAGGTCAGGAGTCTCTCTTTGCCCTGGACTTCTACAAGGTAACCGATATTCCCGGGCCTGAGCCGGGCGAGGGACTGCCCCAGGACGGCGACACCGTGGTGCTCTACAATGTGAGCGCCAAGGGCGTTCTGGCCGGACAGGACGACAACGCGGAGAGCCCCTCCGTCACCAGCGCCTCGGCCGTGGCCGCCGACCCCATCACCCAGATCGGAAACGGCGCCCGGGTCTTTACTGTGGAGCAGAACGGCGCGTATTACCGCTTCAAAACGGAGTATGACGGCTACCTCTGCTCCAACGGCACAGGCAACAATGCCTTCTATGCCAAGGAGCCTTCCGAGGATGCCGACTGGACCCTGGCGGAGTACAACGGCGGCTATACCCTGGAGAGCCGCACCGCCAAATTCAACGGGAAATATGCCCAGTTCCTGGAGTACTATGGCGGGACCTATAAGTCCTACAGCATGTACAACGTCACGGATAAGGATATTTATACCTTCCAGTTCTATCCAGTGTCCGCTGACGTGCAGGTCACAGAGGGCGTAGTCAATGTGCCTGCGGTCCGCTTTGCCGACGGCGGCGACGCCTTTGTGGGGAAGGATTACACCGTTTCCTTTACCGTAGAGAGCGTGTTCGGCGTGAAGGAGATCTCCGCCCAGTACGGGGAGACCATTGCCAATCTTGCCTATGAGAACGGCACCTATTCTCTGGTCATTCCCGCTGACGTGCTGAAAGAGGGGACCATCGAGGTCTCTGTCCGGGGCACCGACAACAAGGATGTGGCCTTCTCCGGCGCCCTCTCGATTGCAGTGAAGGATGAGCCGGTCATCTCCGGCGTATTCCCCGCCGCCAATACCCAGACCGGCGAGGAGAAGCGGCCGGAGATCGGGTTCACCTTTGCAAACGCCGGGGAGAACGCCGAAATCGTCATGACCATCAACGGCACTGCCGTCACCCCGACCGTGGAGAACGGCAAGGCCACCTATCTTCCCGCCGACGATCTGCCGGACGGACGGACCACGGTTGCCGTCACCCTCACCCGTGCGGACGGGAAGAGCACAAACCGGACCTGGAGCTTTACCATCGGCAAGGCCAATTATCAGCTCTACTTTGGCCAGCTCCACTCCCACACCACCTACTCCGATGGCTCCGGCTCGCTGGAGTCCGCCCTGGAGTATGTGAAGAACCTGCCTGAGAGCGCCAATGTGGACTTTGTGTCCTTCACGGACCACTCTAACTACTTTGACAAGTCCGGGGATGCCAACCCCGAGGCGGCGCTCTATGACATGAGTCAGGCCACAGCATACAGCCAGGAGACCTGGGCCTCCTACAAGAACACCGTGGCCGACTTCAACGCCAGCCAGTCCGATATCGTGGCCATCGCCGGCTTTGAGATGACCTGGTCGGGCGGCCCGGGCCACATCAACACCTTCAATACCCCCGGTATCGTCTCCCGCAATAACACCACTCTCAACAATAAGACGGCCGACGCGGGCATGAAGGCCTACTATGCCCTCCTCAGCCAGGCCGAGGGCAATGGCTCCATCAGCCAGTTCAACCACCCTGGCTCTACCTTCGGTACCTTTGCCGATTTCGCCTACTATGACGCTCTGATCGACAGCCGGATATTCCTGGTGGAAGTGGGCAACGGCGAGGGCGCCATCGGCGCGGGCGGCTACTATCCCAGCTATGAGTACTACATCATGGCGCTGGATAAGGGCTGGCACGTGGCCCCCACCAACAACCAGGATAACCACAAGGGCAAGTGGGGCAACGCCAACGACGCCCGGGACGTGATCCTGACCGACGACTTCTCGGAAGAGGGCCTCTATGAGGCGATCCGGAACTACCGGGTCTACGCCACCGAGGACAAGAACCTGGAGATCAACTATACCCTTAACGGCGAGATGCTGGGCACCATCATCGAGGACGTCCCGGAGATGGCCGACATCAACGTCACGCTCTACGATCCCGACGCCTCCGACTCCATCTCCAAGGTGGAAGTGGTGGTCAACTCGGGCGCAGTGGCCTACACTTGGGATGATCCCGCCCAGCTGGCCTCCGGAGAGCTGAGCTGCTCCATCCCGGCCAGTTACAGCTACTACTTTATCCGGGTCACCCAGGGTGACGGCGACATCGCCGTGACCGCCCCCGTGTGGGTGGGCGAGACCCTGAAGCTGGGCATCTCCTCGGTGGAGTGCGGCACCTCTACCCCCGTGACCGGGGAGGAGCTGACCCTCAGCACCACCCTCTTCAACAGCGAGCAGACCGATGCTACGGTCAAGTCCATCACCTACACCAGCGGCACCGAGGTTCTGGGCACACAGACCGGACTGGATACTCTGAAGGCCTCCTCCACGCTGAAGGTGGACTGGAAGTATACCCCTGAGACCGCCCGGGAGACTACCATCCGTGTGACTGCCCTGCTGGAGCAGGGCGGGACCGAGTACACCTATACCATGGACATCACCCTGGACATCCAGGATGCCTCCCAGCTGGTGTACATCGGCATTGATGCCTCCCATGCCAACGAGTATGTGGCGGGCAACTACAAGGACTCCATGGGCAACTTCGGCAACCTGGCCGCCGGCTACTCGGTGCGCACGGTGCAGCTCAACACCAGCGCGGACCTGATCGCGGCCTGTGAAAATGCCGAGGGCAAGTACAAGGCCATCATCCTCACCGCGCCCTCCCGCCGGGACGGCAGCGCCCTGAGAGACCCCTACTATAACTACACCGACGCGGAGATCCAGGCACTCCAGACCTTCAACAGTGCCGGCGGCACACTGGTGCTGGCGGGCTGGTCGGACTACTATGAGAGCTACAAGAGTTTCCCCGCAGAGGACCATATGGCGGCCCAGCAGAACAAGGTCCTGGCGACGCTGGGATCCTCCCTGCGGATCGGGGATGACGCCACCAACGACAAGGAGCTCAACGGCGGCCAGACCCAGCGGCTCTACTTCTCCACCTACAACTGGGACCACTTCCTCATGAAGGGCGTGGAATTTGACCCCGAGAATCCCAACAACAACCTCTACTCCCAGCTCTTCAGCCAGTACGGCGGCGCGTCCATCTATGTGGTGGACGAGAAGGGTGAGCCCACCGCGGTCCTGCCGGAGACGGTCTCCCCCGTGGTCTACGGCCACGCGTCCACCTACTCGGAGGACAGCGACAAGGACGGCCTGGGCGGCGACTCCATGCCCCAGTACACCGTGGCCGAGGGCGACGACCGCCTGATGGTGCTGGCCACCGAGCAGCTGCCCGGAAAGGGCCTCATCGTGGTCTCGGGTGCGGCGTTCATGTCCAACTTCGAGGTCCAGGCTCAGGTGGGCGACTCCGGCTCGGAGAAGAATTATTCCAACTACAACATCTGTGAGAATCTGGTGGGCTACCTCAATCCCATCACGGTCACCCCCATTGAGACGGTGCAGAAGCAGGAGCTGGAGGGAGTCAAGTACACCATCGAGGGTGTGGTGACCTCCAACGCCTCGGGCTATGACAAGAATACCGCCTTCTTTGACTGCATCTACCTCCAGGACGGCACGGCGGGCATCAACGCCTTCCCGGTGGCCGGCAACTTCAAGATCGGCGACAAGGTGCGCATCACCGGCACCACCTCCTCCTACCAAGGTGAGCGTCAGATCGCGGTCAAGACCATTGAGAAGATCGGCGAGGAAACTGTACCTGCCCCCAAGGCCATCACGGCAAAACAGCTCAACGACGGCTCCGTCCTGGGCAGCCTGGTGACCCTGAAGGGCACCGTGGTCTCCTTTGAGAAGGCCAACGGGCTGATCCAGACCATTCTGGTCCGCGACAGTGCCGGCACCATCGGCCGGGTGTTCATCGACGGCTATATCACCACGGATAAGGATGTACAGAACCTGAGTGTGGGGTGCAATATCTCGGCCACAGGTCTGGCGTCCTACGACAACACCTTCAACGCGCCGGACGGTCCCTTCCCGCGCATCCGCATCCGGGACCGGGCCGACATCGTCTGCACAGCGCCCAGCGGCGGTGATGACGACGATGATAATGACAGCACCACCAGCATCAAGGATCCCGAGACCCCGCTGGGCCCCGGCGTATTCACCGATCTGGACGAGAAGGCCTGGTACTATGACGATGTCTCCGCCGTCCTCAAGAGCGGTCTGATGGTGGGTGTCTCCGCCGACCGGTTCGCGCCGGAGGAGACGGTGAGCCGGGCCATGGTGGCCACGGTCCTCTACCGCCTGTCCGGTTCTCAGGACAACCGCTTCCCCACCTTCCTGGATGTACCGAGGGACGCCTGGTACCGCAAGGCGGTGGGCTGGGCCAGTGCCAACGGCGTGGTCTACGGATACAGCGCCGAGCGCTTCGGACCTGAGGATCCGGTGACCCGGGAGCAGCTGGCGGTCATGCTGTACCGCTATCAGCAGCACATGAAGCGGGATACCAGCCAGCGGGGCGCTCTCTCCGCCTTTGCCGATGAGGCGCAGGTGGGCGCCTATGCCCGCGAGGCCATGGAGTGGGCCGTGGGCGAGGGCTTGATCCAGGGCAGGACCGGCGGACTTCTGGCGCCGCTGGGCGCTACCAGCCGGGCGGAGCTGTGCTCCATTCTGGTCCGCTTCCAGGCGCTCAAGGATTGATGTATCTCCCCATTTTTCGGAAACAGCCATAACACAGGGCGCCGCCTGCCGGGTGCGGGCGGCGCCCGCTGACTTTTACCAGAGAGGATGACCGCTATGGGCCGCTGTAAACCATCTCCATCTCTTTCCCGCCTCAAAGAGGGCCTGTGCTCGCCTCGGCGTCTGGCCGGACTGGCCATGGGAGCGGGGCTGTTCCTGCTGCTGGTGGTCGGAGCCATTCTGCTCCGACCGGCGGACGGGGAACTCACCGCCGCGCAGAAGCGCCAGTTTGCCGTGGCTCGGGTCACCGATATCCTGGCGGACGACGCCAAGCCAGAGCCCTGGAGCGAAGGGCTGAGACTGGGTGCCCAGCTGCTGGAGGTGGAGCTGCTCAGCGGTCCCTATCGGGGCAGAATCCTGGAGACCCCCAACTACCTCAGCGCCTATGCCAATGTGGACTGCTCCGTGGGGACAAGGGTCATTGTCCGGCTGGACTATGACGACGCGGGAGAGCCCTATATCGTGTCGGTCCCCAACTACGACCGGGGGATCGTACTGCTGGGGATGGTGGGGGTGTTCGCCCTGCTCCTCCTGCTGCTGGGCGGAAAAAAGGGGCTCATGGCCCTGCTGGGGCTTGCCTATACGCTGGCAGGAATCTGGTTTCTGCTTATCCCCGCCATTTTGCGGGGGCTGCCCTCCATCCCCTGTGGAGTGGCGGTGTGCGCCCTCACGGCGGTGGCCTCGCTGCTGATGCTGACGGGGTGTTCCCGCAAGACCCTGTGCGCCGCCCTGGGCTGTGTGTGCGGCGTGGCCGCCGCGGGGCTGTTTGCCTGGGCGGTGGGGAAAATCACGCCCATCGGCGGGTTCAACATGGCCGAGGCGGAGGATCTGGTACTGCGGGCCTATGACGCCGACTTGGAGATCCGGGGCCTTCTGATCAGCGGGATCCTCATCGCCGCACTGGGGGCGGTCATGGATGTGGCCATGTCCATCTCCTCGGCCTGCTGGGAACTGCGGGAGGTGGACCCGAAGATCTCGTCCGGGCGGCTTTTCCGCTCCGGTATGAACATCGGGCGGGATGCCATGGGGACCATGGCCAACACCCTGATCCTTGCCTTCGCCGGGGCGTCGCTGAACACGCTGCTGCTGTTCCAGGTCTACGGCTATCCACTTATCCAGATCCTCAACAGCGACAGCATGGCGGTGGAGCTCATCCAGAGTGTGGCGGGTTCCGTGGGAATCCTGCTCACCGTGCCGCTGGTGGCCCTCTTCAGTGCCCGGATCATGCGGGGCAGCGGAGACGCGGAGAAAAAGAGTGGGAATCTTTTGAAAAGACGGGTATAAACGCCAGCGCCCCGGGCCACAATAGGCTCGGAGGTGCTAAACATGAAAGAACCATGGAAAGACCGCATCGGCGATTTTATGGCGGGAAAGGGCTTCTACATAGTCCTGTTCCTGTGCGTCGCCGCAATTGGAATCTCGGGCTATTATCTTCTTGCCAATCTGGATACTCCCAGCCAGGAGCTGGAAGTGGCCGGAAAGGTCCAGGTCACCGTCACGCCGCCCCCGGCGGAGCACTCGCTCTCGCCCCAAAAACCGGCAGTGAGCACCCGGCCTTCTCCGCAGTCCACGGCCAGACCCAGCGCCACACCGGCACCCACCCGGACACCTGTGCCCTCTGCCGCGCAGAAAGAGACGGAGACATCCACCGCCTTTGTCTGGCCGGTGGAGGGAGAGACCATCCACCCGTACAGTGTGGAGACCCTGGTCTATGATCAGACGATGGGAGACTGGCGCACCCACGAGGGGGTGGATCTGGCCGCCCCGGTGGGGAGCACGGTGTGTGCCGCCGCCGCAGGAACGGTGGTATCGGTCCATCTGGATGACCTGATGGGGACCACCGTCACCGTGGAGCACGCGGATGGGCTGCGAAGCGTATACGCCAATCTGGCGGAAGAGACCGCCGTCACCGAGGGAGCCACCGTACAGGCGGGCGATCCCCTGGGCAGTGTGGGAGAGAGTGCTATCGCCGAAAGTGCGCTGGCCCCCCATCTCCACTTTGCCCTGTGGCAGGGGGATGCTCCGCTGGACCCCGGCGAGTACCTGCCCGCCTCCTGAGTAAGGGAGAGAACGAATCAGAGCGCAATCCAGCCCCGGAGTCCGAGGACTCCGGGGCTGGATTTTTGTATGGGGGGAGAATTGCGGCAGAGAGGGCCATCGTGTATGATAAAATCAAAGGAAGGTTTATAAAAGCGGTGACACAGAGAATACAAATTCCTCTGTTATACTCCAGGAGAAAAGGGGGCGTGGAGTATGGACTGTAAGATCCTGATCGTAGAGGACGAGGCCAAGCTGCGGGAGGTGCTGTGCGACTATTTCCTCAGCAAGGGAGAGCGCCCGGTGGAGGCCGGCGACGGATTGGAGGCCCTGGAGCGGCTGGAAGAGGAGGCCTTTGACGCGGTATTGCTGGACATCATGATGCCGGGGCTGGACGGACTCTCGGTGTGCCGGGCGGTACGCCGGAGCAATGATGTCCCCATCCTATTCCTCACCGCGCTGTCCGATGAGGAGGATAAGCTGCTGGGATATGAGCTGGGGGCCGACGACTATGTGACAAAGCCCTTTACCCTGTCGGTCCTCTATGCCAAGACCATGGCTCTCATCCGGCGCAACCGGAGGAATGTGCTCGCCGGGGACCGGATGGAGGCGGGGGGCATCACGATGGAGCTTGCCGCCCAAAAGGTCTTTGCGGCCGGACGGGAGGTAGTGCTGACGCCCAAGGAATTTGCCCTGCTGCGCTGCCTCATGGAGCACAAAAACATGGTTCTAAGCCGGGAACAGCTTCTGGTCAAATGCTGGGGATATGACTACGAGGGGGAATCCCGGGCGGTTGACACCCAGATCAAGCGCCTGCGGGAAAAGCTGGGAGAGCAGGCCGCCTGCATCAAGACGGTCATCAAGGCGGGGTACCGACTGGAGGGGTGAGGGATGAGAAGACGCAACCGAGTGCGTTCCATGACGGCAATCACACGGCTCCTAGCCATTGCTGTGCTGGGTATATGGCTGGTATCCATGTACTGCGTCACGTCCATCGTGGCGGAGTATGCCGCCGCGCGATATCTGACGGAATATCATGATTTTGCGTCAGTCCTTTCGACACGGAGTTTGCAAGGGTGGCTGGGCCGGGAGCTTTCAGAAATCCATGAAAACTACGACCGGAACCGGATGTGGGAAGCGGTGGACAGCGGAAGTTCGGCAGATTCTTTTCACAACATAAATTTGAAGACGAGAGAAGGCGGTGGTTTCCTTCCGCGGCTGGATCGTGACGAGGTCTATTCCGCGGCGGCGATCTATGACCCGGAGGGAAAGCTGCTCGAATGCAGCTGGAGAGACTATTTTTACTTTGAGTATCTGACCGAGGAGCAGTGGCAAAATCGGGAGGAGCGCTCCGGAAATAACGCACGGGCGCTTTTTGACCGGGAAAAGATGACCGAAGCGGGCCGGGCAATAGTTGCGGACAGCTCGCTGACCTTTGATGCCAGCGCGATGCGGTTTACCGGCACCTTTGATGGTGTGGATCTCACACCCTGTAAAATCGAATACATTGATTGGGATGCCTTTCAGGAAGCGCTCTTCTCCAGGGGGAGCGGAGAGTATACAGCTCCCGGTGTGGTAGAGGACAACGCCCTTACCTGGATCACAATCTATGAAGATCCGGAGGCCACGGCGCTGGATGGCGAAAGGGTCACCCTCTATTCCGACTGGTTTGATGTCTGTTATAATCAGCCTGCACCGGCTTTTTCCTATGGGGGCAGCACTTACGAAAACGTGAGCGCACTTACTGAGGAGCTGGGCCCCAAACTGGCAGACGGGTTACAGGATCTGACCCGGTATGAGGGGCTGGATCTCTTGATCCCCAGTGTAAATTACTGCACGGATTTCGATGGGCAGACCCACTACTCGCCCTATTTTTATGGGGAGGGGTCCTATGAAGAGGAGGCCCCGCAGCTTCGCTTCTATACGGTCAGCATCATCTATTGTTCGCCGTGGCGCACGGCCTTCCGGGAGCTGCGCAATGTATATCTCGTTACCTTCGCGTTGGCGTTGGTACTGCTGCTGATCGTCCGGGGGCAGATCAAAAAGCGTCTGGTACAGCCGGTGGCTGAGATCGTGCAGGCCATGGGAGATCAGTGGAAGAAAGTATATCATCCCGACCATGCCCCGGCGCTGTGGGGAGAGGCGGAAGGACTGTCAAAGGCCTTTGACGCCGAGCTGGACTGGCGGCATATCCGTACCAATGAGATCAACCGCCTGACCACTGCGCTGGAATATGTCAAGTCAGCGGAGCAGAACCGCCGCCAGATGACCTCCAATATCGCTCATGAGCTGAAAACCCCTCTTGCCGTTATCCACAGCTATGCGGAGGGGCTGAAGGAGCATATCGCGGAGGAGAAGCGGGAGAAATACGTCGACGTCATTCTGGCCGAGGCCGAGCGCACCGACGCTTTGGTGCTGGAGATGTTGGACCTCTCCCGGCTGGAGGCGGGCAAGGTGAAGCTCTCCCGGGATGAGTTCTCCCTCATCGACCTGACCCGAGCGGTCTTTGAAAAATTGGAGCGGACGGCGCAGGCCAGGAATCTTCAGATCGAGTACCAGTTTCCGCCGCCCTTTACAATCACAGCGGATGAGGGGCGCATTGCCCAGGTGATTGAAAACTTTGCCTCAAATGCCGTCAAATACACCCCCGAGGGTGGGCGTATCATGGTGTGCATTCAGAATGGGCGGGATACGGTCTCCTTCTCCATTACAAATGAGAGCGCACCTTTGCCGGAAGAGGCGCTGGAGCGGATCTGGGACACCTTCTACCGGGTGGATGAGGCCCGCTCCGGCGGGGGTACGGGGCTGGGCCTGGCTATTGCAAAGAGCATCGTGGAACTGCACGGGGGCCGCTGCTCGGTGCGGAATACCGACTGGGGGGTGGAATTTCGCTTTACCCTGTGAGGGCGGCATAGGAGAGGACAGACACACATAGGATAGGCCCGTGGAGGTGATGCGTATGGCGCATAGACCGGAGCGGGGATGGGGCCGGGACGTGGGAACGGCGGTTGGCCTATTGTGTGCGGCGGCGGCGCTGATGGCCTGTCCTGCCCAGGCCATGGAGGGGGCGCGCAGCGGACTGGCGCTGTGCGGGGAGGTCATTATCCCCTCGCTGTTTCCTTTTTTCATCCTCTCTTCTCTGGTGGTGGAGCTGGGACTGGCCGGTCAGCTGGGGCGGGCGCTGGAGCCGGTCATGGGGCCGCTCTTCGGCCTGAACGGCGCCTGTGCCTCTGCTGTGGCCCTGGGGCTGATCGGCGGATACCCGGTGGGAGCCAAAACCGCGCTGGGCCTCTACGAGAATGGGCTTTGTACCCGCCGGGAGGCGGAACGGCTACTGGCCTTCTGCAACAACTCCGGCCCGGCCTTTGTGCTGGGGGTCGTGGGGGCGGGGATCTTTTCCAGCGCCCGGGTGGGACTGCTCCTCTATGGGCTGCACATCCTCTCCGCGCTGTGCGTGGGGGCGGCCTTCCGGCTGGTGTGCGGCCGGGCGGACCAAGGGGGAGGGCATGCGGGACGGCGGCCGGTCTTTCAGGCCCGACACCTCACGGCCGCCTTTACGGAATCGGTCAAGCAATCCCTCCAGGCAATGCTGAATATCTGCGCCTTTGTGGTGTGCTTCAATGTGATTTTACGTCTGCTCACTGTGACGGGGGTACTCACCGGAGCGGGACGGCTCCTCCGTGTGCTGCTGGGCCCCCTGGGGATGGACGGGGTGTGGGCCCAGCGCCTCCTGACCGGGGCACTGGAGATCTCCTCCGGTGTGTGGACCCTCTCGGGCGGGGGAGCGGCGGGGCCGCGGATGGTGATGGCCTCCCTGATCCTGGGGTGGGCCGGGCTGTCGGTCCACTGTCAGGTCCTCTCCCTGTTGGGCGGGAGCGGCCTTTCCACCCGCCCCTATCTGCTGGGAAAGGGGCTGCACGCCCTGTGTGCGGCGGGCTTCACCGCGGCGGCGGTATCGTTGCTGCCGGTGGAGCAGCCCGCCTGGAGCGCGGTGACCGGAGGGGGAGCGTTTCTCCTCTCCGTGGAGCCGGGAAGCCTCTGGATGTGCTCTATCGGGACGGCGGGAGGAATTTTTTTGCTTCTGTTCCTTCTGAGTGCCGGAAAGACGCGAAAAAAACCTGTTCACACCGGGGAAAGCGTGCTATAATATCCTAATAAGTCCATAGAAAGGCATTCGCCGCAGGATGGACTGTGCGAGAACACTGTGTACAAGAGACGGAAGTGAGGTCACACCATGCTATTCAAAAAAGAGATCGAGCCCCGCTGCGCCTACTGCGCCCGTGGGACCCAATTGGAGGAACATACCATCCTCTGTAAAAAGAAAGGCGTGGTGGAAGCGGGAGGACACTGCCGGTCGTTCCAGTATGATCCGCTCAAGCGGGTCCCGCCCCGTCCGGCCGTGCTGGACCTGAGCCGTCTGGACGACGAGGATTTCAGTCTGTAAACAGCAAGAGGGCAGACCATATGGTCTGCCCTCTTTCGT
This sequence comes from Pseudoflavonifractor gallinarum, assembly GCF_014982855.1. Classification (GTDB taxonomy): domain Bacteria; phylum Bacillota; class Clostridia; order Oscillospirales; family Oscillospiraceae; genus Pseudoflavonifractor_A; species Pseudoflavonifractor_A gallinarum. Next base: position 108,538 of record NZ_JADCKF010000012.1, read on the forward strand.
ATCATCGGCGGTGCGGCATGCATCGTCTATTTGGCTTTGCAGAAATAGGCCAGCAGCTCTACAATCTCTTCCGTGGTCAGCTGGGCGCTGTTGAGGCACAGGTCATAGCTCTCCGGGTCGCCCCAGGTGCCTCCGGTATAATACTCCGAGTAGGACTTGCGCTGTTTGTCGGTTTTACGGACCAGCGCCGCGGCGGATTTTTCGTCAATCTGCTCCAGGGCGCTCACCCGGCGGACACGCTCCTCCCAGGGGGCGCAGATATAGACGCTCTTATGGGGAATGCCGGCCTGCGTCAACACATAGTCGGCACACCGGCCCACCAGAAGGCAGTCCTCCGTGCGGGCCTTCTCCCGGATGACCTCACTCTGAAGCCAGAAGAGCGTATCATTGGGGGAGGAGCCCCGGTTGACCGCGCCGTTGCCCTCATAGAGGCTCTCGAAGAGCCAGGGACTGCTCTTGCGCTCATCGGCATCTTCCAGCCGGGATACCCGGATCTGGCCGCGGGCGGCGGCCAACTCGATGAGCTCACGGTCATAAAATGCGATGCCCAGACGCTGGGCAAGACGGCGGCCGATTTCACGTCCGCCGCTCCCGAACTGACGGCTCAGACAGATAACGGTATGTTCCATACTCGGGACCTCCTTTCCGGCAGTGGGTGATTGGAACCGGGGAAATCGTTCCCCCTTTCTTATATTTTAGGTCAATTCGGAAACCCTGTCAACGGATTTCTGTACTTTGAAAGGCGGTTTTGGAGGGGAGAAACCGAGTACCCTCTTGAATTCCTACTATTTCTATCGTATAATCAAAATAAAACGAGGTGAGCAGCATTGAAAATTTCCACCAAGGGGCGCTATGCCCTGCGGGTCATGATCGATCTGGCCGTCCATCGGGATGAGGGGCTGATCCCGCTCCATGAGATCGCGGAGCGCCAGGATATTACCGTCAAATATCTGGAACAGATCATCTCTCTGCTGAGCCGGGCGGGCTTCCTTCAGAGCGTCCGGGGGAAAAGCGGGGGATACCGCCTGGTGCGGGAGCCCTGGGAATATACCATTGGGGACATCCTGCGGGCGACCGAGGGAAAGCTGGCCCCCACGGTCTGTCTGGAACTGGGACCCGATCTGTGCCAGCGGCACCAGGCCCATGGAGACTGTCCGGCCCGGGCCTTCTGGACAGAGTTCTACGATACGATCAATGACTTTCTGGACCGTAAGACCTTGCAGGATCTGCTCCCCAAGACGGGAGAATGACAGAGGTACTGTAAATTTTGACAGAAGTCCGCGTTTTGCGCTTGACAAAAAGAGCGGTCTTTATTATAATCATATTAAACCAATAGGAATTAAAGAAAAAAGAAAAATGACAGCCGAACAGGAGGTCTTTTCGTGTACGTATATGCAGACAATGCCGCCACAACTGCCATGAGCAAAACGGCGATTCGGGCTATGGAGCCCTATTATGATACGCTTTACGGCAATCCCTCCAGCCTGCACAGTGTGGGCCAGCGGGCCGCCGAAGCACTGGAGGCCGCCCGGGCCAAAGTAGCATCCTGCCTGGGTGCAAAGCCGGAGGAGATCTACTTCACCTCCGGTGGAAGCGAGGCCGACAACCAGGCCATCCGCTCCGCCGCGCTGGTAGGCGCCCGGAAGGGCAAGCGCCACATCATCTCCACCGCCTTTGAGCACCATGCCGTCCTCCACACCCTCAAAAAGCTGGAGCGGGAGGGCTTTGAGGTCACTCTGCTGGGTGTGGGGAGTCAGGGGCTGGTCAAGGTGGAGGATGTAGCCGCCGCGATCCGGGAGGATACTGCGCTGGTCACCATCATGTACGCCAACAATGAGGTGGGCACCATCCAGCCCATTGCCGAGATCGGCGCGCTGTGCCGGGAGAAGGGGATTCCCTTCCATACTGACGCGGTCCAGGCGGTGGGACACCTTGCCATCGACGTGGAGCGGGACCAGATCGATATGCTATCCCTTTCCGCCCACAAGTTCCACGGGCCCAAGGGTGTGGGTGCCCTCTACTGCCGGAAGGGACTTCCGCTGCTGCCCTTTATTGAGGGCGGCGCACAGGAGCGCAACCGCCGGGCCGGTACCGAGAACCTGGCCGGGATCGCGGGACTGGCCGCCGCGCTGGAAGAGGCCAATGTCAATCTGGAGCGCAATGCCGCCCACATCACCGCCCTGCGGGACAAGCTCATTGACGGGCTCTCGCAGATCCCCCACGCCCGGCTCAACGGAGACCGGGAGCACCGTCTTCCCGGCAATGTGAGCTTCTGCTTTGAGGGCATCGAGGGGGAGAGCCTGCTCCTCCTGCTGGATGCCAAGGGGGTGGCCGCATCCTCCGGATCGGCCTGCACTTCGGGCTCTCTGGATCCCAGCCACGTGCTGCTGGCCCTGGGACTGCCCCATGAGGTGGCCCACGGCTCCCTGCGCCTGTCCCTGTCTGAGTATAACACCATGGAGGAGATGGACCACATTCTCAAGGTCGTCCCCGAGGTGGTTTCCTATCTGCGCGACATCTCTCCCGTGTGGGAGGACCTGGAAAAAGGAGTGAAAACACATGTTATATAGTGAAAAGGTGATGGATCATTTCCAGAATCCCCGGAACCTGGGCAAGATGGAAAACGCCGACGGGATCGGAGAAGTCGGTAACGCCAAGTGCGGCGACATCATGAAGATGTATATCAAGGTGGAGGACGGGATCATCACCGATGTGAAGTTCAACACCTTCGGCTGCGGCTCCGCCATTGCCACGAGCTCTATGGCCACGGAGCTGGTGAAGGGAAAGCCCATTACAGAGGCGGTGAAGCTCACCAACCAGGCGGTGGTGGAGGCTCTGGATGGACTGCCCACCCAGAAGATCCACTGTTCCGTCCTGGCAGAGGAGGCCATCAAGGCCGCGGTCAAGGACTACTACGACCGCAACGGCATCTGCTACGATGAGAAGGATCTGGCCCCGGCGCCCGAGTGCCCTTGCTGCCACGGCTGATACAACCCCACATATGCCTCCGCCCTCCTGCGGCGGAGTGCAGATATATCCCAACTCTCTCTCTCTTTAACTCAAAAGCCATCAGGCCCGGTATCTGCCGGGCCTGATGGCTTTTCTGCATTCGGGATTGGCGGAGGGACCGGGTGTGTGCTATACTGAACTGGAATAGGGAACTTCCCGGTTGAGATTTTACAGAAGGAGGACATGGAGTATGCAGCGCAAGGATTCGCTCTACCAGAATTTTGTCCGCATTTTGGAGGAGGAGCTCCAGCCCGCGATGGGGTGCACTGAGCCCATTGCCCTGGCCTACGCAGCAGCCAAAGTACGGGAGGCGCTGGGAAAGCGGCCGGAGCGGATGAAAGTGGCGCTGAGCGGCAATCTGATGAAGAATGTGAAGAGCGTCATCGTGCCCAATACCGGCGGCCTCCGGGGGATCGAGACATCGGTGGCGGCAGGTGCGGCGGCGGGCGCGGCCGAGCGGGAACTGGAGGTCATCTCCACGGTGGACGAGGCAGGGCGGGAGGCCATTCGGGCCTTCCTGCGGGAGGTGCCCATCCAGGTGGAGCGGCTGGAGAGCCCGTCGGTACTGGACATGGAGCTCACCGCGTGGGCAGGAGATGATACGGCTCTCATCCGGATCACCGACCGACACACCAACATTGTCTCTCTTCAGCGCAACGGGGAGGAGCTGCCCCGGGCAGAGCAGGGGGAAACGCAGGATACGCCGGCAGACAAGGCGGACCGCGGCCTACTCAGCGTGGAGCGCATTGTGGAATTTGCCGATTGCCTGGACGTGGAGGATGTGCGGAGCGTCCTGGAGCGCCAGGTGTCCTATAACATGGCCATTGCCCAGGAGGGAATGGAGCACGAGTACGGCGCTGGAATCGGGCGCACCCTGCTGGAGGACGGCGGAAGCCTCAAAAACAAGGTGAAGTCCATGGCGGCCGCGGGATCGGACGCCCGTATGAGTGGGTGCGAGCTGCCGGTGGTCATCAATTCCGGCAGCGGGAACCAGGGGATCACCGCCTCGGTGCCCGTGGTGGTCTGGGCCCGGGAGAAGGGATACGACGAGGAGCGGATGTACCGGGCGCTGGCGGTCTCCAATCTGCTGGCCATCCACCAGAAGGCCTACATCGGTGTGCTCTCGGCCTACTGCGGAGCGGTGAGCGCCGGGAGCGCTTCGGCCGCCGGAATTGCCTACCTGGAGGGGGGCGGCTATGACGCGGTGGCCCACACGATGGTCAACGCCCTGGCCATCACCTCGGGGGTCATCTGTGATGGAGCCAAAGCCTCCTGCGCCGGAAAGATCGCCGTGGCGGTGGAGAGCGGTATCCTTGGCTACCAGATGTACCGGCAGGGCCACCAGTTCTGGGGCGGAGACGGGATCGTCAGCAAGGGCGTGGACCAGACCATCCGGAACGTGGGCGAATTGGCCCGGGACGGTATGAAGGAGACCGACCGGAAGATCGTGGAGCTGATGCTGGACAACCTCTCCTCCGCGCCTGGAGCGGTCGAGACGGGAAACTGCTGAACAAGAAAGAGGACCTGCTTCTCGGAAGCAGGTCCTCTTTTTGCACCAAAGAGAGCTTGGCAAGTGGGATTATCCCCGATAGCCCAGCACACGGGAGATATTGGCGGCCGTGCGCTTGACTTCTTTGATCATCTCTTCCTGATCGGCCGACATGCGGTAGTCCGGGCCGGAGACCGACACCGAGGCGATCACCCGGCGGCTCAGATCATAGATGGGAGCGCCGATGCAGATCAGGCCGCTTTCGATCTCGCCGTTGTCCATGGCATATCCTTCAATCCGGACCCGCGCCAGCTCCTCCCGCAGGCGGTCGGGATCGATGATGGTGCGCTCGGTGAGGGGGGCGCACTGCTTGAGCCACTCGCAGTAATCGTCGATATAGGCTTCGCTCTGGTCGGCCAGAATGATCTTGCCGGCACTGGTAGCATAGGCCGGGACCCGGGAACCGATCTTTGTATTACAGACAATGGAGCGGTGGGTCTCCACCTTGTCGAGATAGAAGATATCCCGGTCCAAAAGCACGCTGAGATTGATGGTCTCCTTCACCGCATTGGAGAGCTGCTCCAGCTCGGGGCGGGCCACCCGGCGGAGATCCGACTGACCCAGGATCACGCTGGAGAGCAGGATCAGGCGGGGCCCCACGCGGTAGCTCTTGCGTACCGGGTCCTGCTCCAGATATTGCCGCTCAACCAGCGTGGAGACCTGCCGGAATACCGTGGTGGTGGGGATCCCCAGATGATCCACCAGAGCCTTCAGCGTCCATTCCGTCTCTCCGTCCATAAAACATTCCAGGATCTGTAATGCACGCAGAATACTGGAAACCTGTTCTTTCGCCATATGTCATCGACCTTTCGTCCATATTTTCTACATATAAAAATCGAGGATTCAACTTGACAAAGCCCCGAAAATTGTCTATGATTAGCATATCACAATCCGTCTGATTTGTGAATCTTTTTCTGACAGATTTTCGGAATCTTTTTCCGGTATAAGGAATTGGAGGGAAAATGGTCAGAAAAGCGGCCTGATTTCTGCGGAGAACAGACCAGGCGCTGCGCCGATGACAGAAAAGGAGGGTGGAGAATGGCTGAGAACGTGATGAAACTCGATCACGTACAGGTCATGGAAATTATTCCTCACCGCGACCCCATGCTGCTCATTGATGAGGTGAGTGAGCTGGAGCCCGGCAAGCGTATTGTTGCTACCTTCTGGGTGGATCCTGCCCGCGATTTATTTCGGGGTCATTTCCCAGGCGATCCAGTGCTGCCCGGTGTTTACACTGTGGAGGCCACTGCTCAGGCCACGGACCTGATCCTGATGACCAAACCCTGCTATGCCGGCAAGACCCCCCTGTTTCTTGGCATAAACAATGTGAAGTTCCGTAAAAAGATCCTCCCCGGCGATACCCTGGAGATCCACGCGGAGCTGCTCAGCGAACGCATGGAAAAGGCAATTGCCACGTGCCGGTGTCAGGTATTCACCGCTGGAGAGCTGGCGGCGGAGACTGAAGTCACCATTGCGATGCGCTGAGGCGCTGCGCAAACCTTGGAATGGAGTGCCTGTCCCCGAGACCCCTCGTGCAGGCGCTCCATTTCGCCCATGATCCAAATTCGGAATGAGATTCCATTTTTGGCTTTTTATACCTTCTCTTTGACCTGTATATTTTAAAGGAGGAAATCTGCATGATGACATCCCAGGAGTACATCGAGAGCCTGCGGAAGCTGAAGACGCGGGTGTACATGTTCGGGGAGCAGATCGAGAACTGGGTGGATCACCCGATGATCCGTCCTTCGATCAACTGCGTGGCCATGACCTACGCGCTGGCCCAGAACCCGGAGTATGAGGATCTGATGACCGCCACCTCCAGCCTGACCGGGCGGAAGATCAACCGGTTCACCCACCTGCATCAGTCCACCGATGACCTGATCAAGAAGGTGAAGATGCAGCGTCTTCTGGGCCAGAAGACGGCCAGCTGCTTCCAGCGGTGCGTGGGCATGGACAGCTTCAACGCGGTGTTCTCCACCACGTATGAAGTGGACGAGGCCCACGGTACTCACTACCACGAGAACTTCAAGAAGTTCCTGACCATGGTGCAGGACAACGACCTGACGGTGGACGGCGCGATGACCGACCCGAAGGGCGACCGTTCCAAGGCGCCCCACGCCCAGGAGGATCCGGACATGTACGTGCATGTGGTGGAGCGGCGTGCGGACGGCATCGTGGTGTGCGGTGCCAAGTGCCACCAGACGGGTTCCATCAACTCCCACTGGCACATCTTCATGCCGACCATCTCCATGGGTCCGGATGATAAGGACTGGGCGGTCTCCTTTGCGTGCCCCACCGACGCGGAGGGCATGTACATGATCTACGGGCGTCAGTCCTGTGACACCCGGAAGATGGAGGAGAACGCAGACATCGACCTGGGCAACAAGGCCTTCGGCGGCCAGGAGGCCCTGGTGGTTCTGGACCATGTGTTCATCCCCAACGAGTATATCTTCCTGAACGGCGAGTACGAGTTTGCCGGTATGATGGTGGAGCGGTTCGCCGGGTATCACCGTCAGAGCTACGGCGGCTGTAAGGTGGGCGTGGGCGACGTGGTGATCGGCGCCACGGCGCTGGCGGCCGAGTACAACGGCGTGGAGAAGGCCTCCGCCGTGAAGGACAAACTGATCGAGATGACCCACCTGAACGAGACCCTGTACTGCTGCGGCATCGCCTGCTCCAGCCAGGGCTTCCAGACCAAGGCGGGCAACTACCAGATCGACCTGCTGCTGGCCAACGTGTGCAAGCAGAACGTGACCCGTTTCCCCTATGAGATCGTGCGCCTGGCCGAGGACGTGGCAGGCGGCCTGATGGTGACCATGCCCTCTGAGGCGGACTTCAAGTCCGGCACGGTGGTGGGCCGGAACGGCGAGACCATCGGCGAGATCTGCAACAAGTTCTTCAAGGGCCGCCCCGGCGTGTCCACGGAGGACCGTCAGCGCGTGATGCGGTTCCTGGAGAACATCTGCCTGGGTGCCGCGGCGGTTGGCTACCGTACGGAGTCCATGCACGGAGCCGGCTCTCCCCAGGCGCAGCGGATCATGATCTCCCGGCAGTGCAACATGGAGGGCAAGAAGCAGCTGGCCCGGAACATTGCGGGCATCCATAACGACAACAAGAACTGAAGGTAGGAGGCGAACCGAATTATGGAGTTCAATCTCAGCAAGGAGCAGGCGCTGGTCCAGAAGATGGTGCGCGAGTTCACGGAGAACGAAGTGAAGCCCATCGCGGCAGAGACCGACCGTACCTGCGAGTATCCCCGTGAAAACATTGAGAAGCTGTTCCGTTACGGCGTGATGGGCATGTGCGTGCCCAAGGAGTACGGCGGCGCTGGCGCGGACGACCTGAGCGCGGCCATCGCGGTGGAGGAGCTGAGCAAGGTGTGCGCCTCCACGGGCGACATCGTGGCCACCCACAACGGTCTGTGCTGCGATCCCATCCTGCGCAACGGCACCGAGGCTCAGAAGCAGAAGTACCTGCGCCTGCTGACCGAGGGCCGGAAGGTGGGCGCCTTCGCGCTGACCGAGCCCAACGCTGGCTCGGACGCCTCCAAGGGCACCACGACTGCGGTGCTGGAGGGCGACCACTATGTGCTCAACGGCTCCAAGGTGTTCATCACCAACGGCTATGTGGCCGACGTGACGGTGGTGTTCGCCATGACCGATCCCAGCAAGGGCACCCGCGGCATCTCCGCCTTCATCGTGGAGAGCAGCTTCCCCGGCTACTCTGTGGGCAAGCACGAGGAGAAGATGGGCCTGCACGGCTCCCCCACGGCTGAGCTGGTGTTCACCGACTGCATCGTGCCCAAGGAGAACCTCCTGGGCAAGGAGGGCCAGGGCTTCAAGATCG
>NZ_JADCKF010000013.1 GCF_014982855.1 Pseudoflavonifractor gallinarum
ATCGCGGTGAACAAGAACGAGACCGCCCCCATCTTCGAGGTGGCCTCCTACGGCATCACCGGCGACCTCTTCAAGGTCACCCCCATGCTCATCGAGTCCATCAAGGCCCTGAAGGCCTCCAAGTAATGGAATAATAAACCCGCCTCCGGACATGTCCGGAGGCGGGTTTTTGATTGGATGCTTGCCTTTTTCGGTCGGAGTTGGTAGGATAGAGCGGACTGCAAAAAGGAGGGGATGCGGGTGGGACGGAGCCGGGCAAAAGGAATTTTATTGTTGGGTGTGCTGGGGACGGCTGTTTCGGCCATTTTGGTGCGGTATTCACAGGCCCCCTCGCTGGTGACCGCCACCTACCGCCTGGGCTGGACGGTACTTCTGCTTCTGCCTGCCGCCCTGCTCCGGGGGGGAGCGGAGTGGAAACGGGTTACCCGGCGGGACGTGGGGCTGTGTGCCCTGAGCGGTGTGTGTCTGGCCCTTCACTTTGCACTCTGGTTTGAGTCCCTGAAATGGACCAGCGTGGCCAGTTCCACTGCACTGGTGAGCACAGAGGTTATTTTTGTGGCCCTGGGCTTTGCGCTGCTCTTTGGCGGACGGATTTCCCGGCTGGGGTGGGGTGCCATTGCCCTTGCAGTGGCAGGCAGTACGGTGCTGGCCTTTGCAGGGGGCGGCTCCGGAGGAACAGTAGGGGGGAACGGACTGGCCCTGGCGGGAGCTGCGGCGGTGGCGGCATACACCCTGATTGGCAGATATCAGCGGGAGCACCTCTCCACCACCGTCTATACCGCCCTCACCTATACGGCCTGTCTGATCACCCTCTTGGTGCTGGACGGGGTCACCGGGACGGCGGTCTGGGGCTGGCCGCCCCGGGAGTGGCTCATTGATCTGGGCCTGGCGGTATTCTGCACGCTGATGGGACACAGCCTGTTCAGCTGGTGCCTGCGGGAGCTCTCTCCCGCCTATGTGTCGGCAGCCAAGCTCTGTGAGCCGGTCTTTGCCGCCGTCCTGGCGGGGATCCTGTTCGGAGAGATTCCGGACCCGGCCGAATGGATCAGCGGAGGGATGGTCCTGGCAGGGGTACTGCTCTATACCTATACGGAACGATAAAAAAGGGCCGCGGGAACACACTGTGTTCCCGCGGCCCTTTTTCCTTTATACTGGCTCGATGGTCACTGCGGTGCCAGAGGCAGAGACCATCATCATGTTGTTCCCGGAGCCGAGGATCTCGTAGTCGATGTCCACACCGACTACCGCGTTGGCGCCCATCTGAGCGGCCCGCTGGCTCATCTCATGGAGCGCTTCTTCCCGGGCGCGCTGGAGCTCCTCTTCATAGCCCTCACTGCGTCCGCCGAAGAAATTGCGCAGTCCCGCGCCGAAATCCTTGATGAAATCCACGCCGGAGACCACCTCGCCAAAGACGATGCCGTGATAGGCGCAGATGCGGTGTCCCTCGATCTGAGGGGTCGTGGTAATAATCATAGAGCTCCCTCCTACTATTTTGTTTTTCGAAAAAACAGGGGCGGCAGGAACCTGCCGCCCCTGTTGGGAGCATATCATACCACAGAACACGCGTCAAGAGACACGGAAAGCGGGATCAGGACTCCCCGGCGGGAGAATCGCCCTCCGAAGAGGGGGCGGGCGCCTCATCCTCCGGTATGGTGTCCTGGGGCGGCTGAGGCGGAAGGACCGGCTCGCTGGTCATATGAATGTTGCGGGCAGGGGGCTCAATGGAGCGATCCTGCGGCTCGGGACGGGCGCCGTAGTTGTCGGCGGTGGCGGGGTCCCGGCCCTCCAGAATGGCCATCATCTCCTCGCCGGTGATGGTCTCCTTCTTGAGAAGGTAATCCACCACTTTGTCCATATCCTCCCGGTTCTCCTGGATGATATTGACTGCCTTTTCGTAGGCGCTGTGGAGGATGGACATGACGTCCTTATCAATGTCGGCGGCGGTGTCCTGGGCGCAGTCGATGCCGTAGCCGCCGTCCAGATACTGGTTGCGGCGGGAGGCCAGAGCCATCATGCCAAACTTGTCGCTCATACCGTAGAGGGCCACCATGTTGCGGGCCAGGCTGGTGGCCTGCTGGATGTCTTGGGCGGCACCGTTGGTCATGGTGTGGAGGATCACTTCCTCCGCGGCACGGCCGCCCATGTAAGTGGCGATCTCCGCAAGCAGCTCGTCCCGGGTCTGGAGGTTCTTATCCTCCTCGGGGAGGTGCAGGGTGTAGCCCAGCGCGCCCTGGGTATGGGGAACGATAGTGATCTTCTGCACCGGGGTGGTGTTCTTCTGCTTGAAGGAGACCATGGCGTGACCCACCTCATGGTAGGCTACCAGCTTCTTCTCAAACTCAGAGAGGACGGAGTTTTTCTTCTCCGCACCGGCGATGACCAGCTCAAAAGCGGCCAGTAGGTCGTTCTGGTTGACCGCCCGGCGGCCCAGACGGACCGCCCGGAGGGCAGCCTCGTTGACCAGGTTAGCGAGGTCCGCGCCCACCGCGCCGGCAGTGGCCAGGGCGATCTTGTTCAGATCCACGTCCTCCGCCAGACGGATGTTGCGGGTGTGGACCTGAAGCGTGGCCAGACGTCCGGCCAGGTTGGGCCGGTCCACGGTGATGCGCCGGTCAAAGCGGCCGGGACGCAGAAGGGCCTGGTCCAGCACCTCGGGCCGGTTGGTGGCGGCCAGCAGAATGACGCCCTTGGTGGGGTCGAAGCCGTCCATCTCAGCCAGCAGCTGGTTGAGGGTCTGCTCCCGCTCGTCATTGCCGCCCATGCGGTTGTCGCGGGACTTACCAATGGTGTCGATCTCGTCGATAAAGACGATGCAGGGGGCCATCTTGTTGGCCTCCTTGAAGAGGTCACGGACACGGGAGGCGCCTACGCCCACAAACATCTCCACGAAGTCGGAGCCGCTGATGGAGAAGAAGGGGACGTTGGCCTCACCGGCCACGGCCTTGGCCAGCAGGGTCTTACCGGTACCGGGAGGGCCCACCAGCAGGGCGCCCTTGGGCAGCTTGGCGCCGATCTCGGTGTATTTCTGGGGATTGTGCAGGAAGTCGATGATCTCCACCAGGGACTCCTTGGCCTCATCCTGACCGGCCACGTCTTTGAAGGTGACGCCGGTCTTTTTCTCCACATAGACCTTGGCATTGGCCTTGCCGACGCCGCCCAGACCGCCGCCCATCTTGCCCGCCATGCTGCGGAACAGGAAGGAGAAGAGGGCCACCATGATGACCATGGGCAGCAGCCAGGAGACCAGGAAGCTCACCACAGGGGAGAGCTCCGGCTGGTAGGGGGTGCCGAAGCGGACATTGTGCTCCCGCAAAAGGGTAAGCAGGCTGGAGTCGTTGAGAGGAGCACAGTAATAGCTGCGGGCCTTGGAGAGCTGCTGCTCCACACTGGGGGCGCTCTCCTCACCGGCCAGGATGCTGGAAAAGAGCTGACTGTCGTTTTGCGATGCCGCAGAGGGGAGCGCGGGGGTGGCATTCGGGTCCAGACCAACGGCAGCCACATCTTCCTTGAGGTAGATGGTAAACTTGTTGCTGGTCATGGAGACGGCGTAGACCTTGTCCTCCTCCACCAGATTCAAAAACTCGCTGTATTGAATCAGGGTGGAATTGGCCTGATTGGACATGGACAGGAAGTAGTTCACCAGAATGGTGACCACCAGGGCCCATAACAGAATGGACGCAATGCCCATTAGATTGCGCTTGTTATTGTTTGAGCCGGTGTTTCGTTGTTTATCGGGCTTCAAATGAGTGCCCTCCTTACATGAAGAGTAGACCTGAATCAGAGAAATCGGTCCTGTTTTCTTTAGACTTATCTATTTATAACACAAAAGATTCGTTAATACAAGGAAGGGGGGTGTCGAAAGGTGTAAACATTCTGTGAAAGAAGCCCTTGGAGGCGGAAAGGGCAGCGAAGAGTTTGCAACTTTCCCTTTTTCCGGAGGGGGGAATGTGGTATACTGCTCTATGAATCAAATGAATGAGGAGACACATCCATGAAGGAGAACAAGACCGGAAAACGCCGGGAAGATACCCTGGAAGCGGGAGCGGACGGCATTATTGAAGGCCGCAACGCAGTCATTGAGGCGCTGCGCTCCGGAACCGCCATTGATAAAATCTATATTGCCCGGGGCGAGACCGACGCAGCCCTGGGGCACATTGCCTCGACCGCCCGCGGTAAGGGCGTGGTGGTGGTAGAGGCCGACCGCCGGAAGCTGGACAACATGAGCCGCACCCACTCCCACCAGGGGGTGATTGCCCTGGCCGCCGTGCGGGAGTACGCCAGCGTGGAGGATATTTTGAACGCCGCCCGCGAGAAGGGGGAGCCTCCCCTGATCGTGGTGTGTGACGAACTCTCAGACCCCCACAATCTGGGTGCGGTCATCCGCACCGCCGAGTGTGCCGGCGCCCACGGCGTCATCATTCCCAAGCGCCGCTCGGCCGGTCTGACCGCCATCGTGGCCAAGACCTCCGCCGGGGCGGTGAGCCATGTGCCGGTGGCCCGGGTGCCCAATCTGCCCGCCCTGCTCAAGGAGCTCAAGGACGAGGGAATCTGGGTCTTTGGCACGGCAGCCGACGGGGACCGCCTGCTCTATGAGGCTGACCTGAAGGGACCGGCTGCCATCGTCATCGGCAGCGAGGGGGACGGCATGGGACGGCTGGTGGCCGAGACCTGTGATTTCAAGGTGCGCATCCCCATGAAGGGGAAGCTCAACTCCCTCAACGCTAGCGCCGCCGCTGCCATCCTGCTCTACGAGGCGGTGCGCCAGCGGATGTAAGACCTCCCGCGCGGGGCGCGGAAGCTATTTCAACATAATCAGGAGAAGATCATGTCGAAGGATAACGACGACAAGTTCCATACCGAAGAACCTGAGCTGGAATTTTCTCTGGAGGACATTCTGGCGGAGTACGGACAGGAGTCACAGAAGGAACCGGATGCGCGGACCCCGATCCCCCTGGACCAGTACCGGGACCGGGAAGAGCCGGAGCCGGCCGACCCCACTCCGCCCCGCGGAGGGCGCGGGGGAAAGCGGGCCCGGGGCCATTTGCTGACTTTCCCGGGCCATTCCACCGCAGAGGAGAAGAAGCAGGACGCTGTGGAGGAGCCGGCCCCTCCAGAACCCAAGTCTTCAGAACCGAAGCCTCCGGAATCCAAGGCACCGAAACCAAAAGCTCCCTCCGGCGGCCGCCGCCTTGCGCAGAAGCCTGAGCCGGCGCGGAACGCGGAGAAGGCCGGAGAACCCGAGCCCGAGCCGCCCACCCCGGAAGGGGAGGAGCCGGCTCCGGACCAGCCCCAGAAGAAGGAGAAAGTCGTTCCCTTCCCGGGCGGGGAGGAGAAAGGACTGCTGGGCCGGTTCCGAAAGCTGAAGAAGCAGGCGGATGCCTACGCGGACCACATGTTTGAGGAAGAGGGGAGCGAGGAAGCTCCCGAGGTCCGCCGGGCAGAGCGGTACATCCCGGGCGTGGATGTGGAGGAACCGGAGGAGGAGCGCCCGCCCCGACGGAAGCGCCGTCCCCCGCCGCCCATCCCGGACACGCCGCCCCAGGAGCTGTTCCGGCGCTATAACCGGGGGATGGGGGTCCTCAAGCTGCGCATCGTCCTGCTCTTTCTGCTGTGTGTGCCCCTGCTCTATTTGTCGGTGGGCCAGGCGGTGAACGCACCCATGCCCGGGACCCTGGAGGGGAACCACACCCTTCAGCTCTACGCCCAGGCCGCGCTGCTGGGCGCGGCCATGCTGTTGGGGATCGATGCGCTGGGGCGCGGACTGTACCATCTGCTCATCCTGCACGTAGAGCTGGACAGCGTGATGGCCCTGGCCTGTGCCGCCGCCCTGGCGGATGCCCTGACCATGCCGCTGATGGAGGGGAGCCCCCAGCGCCAGCCCTATTGTGCCATTGCGGCCCTGGCCCTCGGCTTCAATCTGTACGGATATTACTGTAAGCGCAAGGGACTTCGGGTGGCCTGCCGCACAGCGGCCTCCGCCTCGGAGCCCTATCTGGTCACTCTGGATGAGAATAAGTGGAATGGGCGGGACGCCTATGCGAAATGGTCGGGGGAGCCGGTGGGCTTTGGCCGCCAGATCCAGGCTACCGACGGGGCCCAGCGCATCTACCATATTATGGCCCCCCTCATTCTCCTAGCCTGTCTGCTCTTTTCGGTGCTGGCCTCCATTGGCAGGCGGCGGCCGGAGGATATCCTCTGGTGTCTTTCGGCCACCCTGAGCGCAGGAGCGTCGTTCTCTTCGACGCTTTGCTACGGCATCCCGTGGCGCTCCCTCTCCCTGCGTCTGGCGAAAAGCGGAGCAGCTCTGGCCGGCTGGGACGGGATCACCGGGACCAGCGGAAGCGCAGGGATCCTGCTGACCGATCAGGACCTCTTCCCGCCCGGGACGGTCTCCCTCAACGGGATCAAGATCTTTGGGGATTTCCCGGTAGAGAAAGTGGTGGGCGTGACTGCCACGCTCATTCGGGATACCGGCTGTGGACTGGACAAGATCTTCCACGATCTGCTCCGCAGTCAGGGGGCCATCTACCGCCGCAGCCAGGATTTCTGCTGCTACGAGGGGGGCGGTGTATCCGCCCTCATCCGGAACGAAGTGGTGCTGGTGGGCTCGGCCTCCTTCATGCATCTGATGGAGGTGCCCCTGCCCCAGGGACTGAACGTGAAAAACGCGGTATTCTGCGCCATTGACGGGGAATTGGCCGGGCTGTTTGCCCTGAAATACACCCTGCATGGCACAGTGGAGCCCGCCATCAGCGCCCTGATCAGCAACCGGATCTCCCCGGTGCTGGCCACACGGGACTTTAATATCATCCCCGCCATGCTCCGCCAGCGCTTCAAGCTGCCGGCAGACAAGATGGAGTTCCCGGCGGTGGAGCGGCGGGTGGAGCTCTCCTCCCAGCGGCAGAGCCACAGTGAGCTGCTCACCGCCGTGCTCTGCCGGGAGGGGGTGGGACCCTTTACCGAGGCTGCCGTGGGCGGGAAACGTCTGCGCTTGGCGGTGCGGATCTCCACGGCGCTGGCCTGTCTGGGGTCCTGTGTGGGCGTGCTGCTCGCCTTTTACCTCACCTTTATGGCGGCGTATGACTCGCTGACTCCCTTTAATCTGCTGGTCTTTTTGGGCATGTGGCTGGTGCCCACCATTCTCATTTCCAACTGGGTAAACCGCTATTAGAGCGGGAGCGGAAGACAGAAAAAGGAGATGGACGGCATGAAAAAGAAATACGCGATGATGATCATGAACGAGCTTCATAACCCGGAGACCGACCATGCCCGGCTGGACACCTCCGCCACCGAGACCCATATCCTCACGGTGCGCAATCCGGAGGAGGCGGTGGCCAAGGCGGTGGAGCTGGCCGACGCGGGGTTCGGCACCATCGAGGTGTGCGGCGCCTTTGGAGAAGAGCTGGCCCGGAAGATGTACGACGCGGCAGGGCACCGGCTCACCGTCTGCTATGTGGTCTGTCCCCCGGATCAGCTGGAGGCCACGCTGAAATTCTGGTCGGAGTGACCGCCAGGAGAAATTGTAAACATTCTGGAAACCCCCTTGCAAAGTGGGGCGGGAAGGACTATCATAGGGTTAGCACTCTATAGGAAAGAGTGCTAACCCTATTTTGTTTACGATTTATGTTTTATATGGAGGCGTATATACCATGGAAAAGAAAGCCTTTCAGGCCGAATCACAGCGGCTGTTGGATCTGATGATCAACTCCATTTATACCCACAAGGAGATCTTCCTGCGGGAGCTCATCTCCAACGCCAGCGACGCGGTGGACAAGCTGGCCTACAAGGCCCTCACCGACGACCAGGTGGGTCTGAACCGCTCCGACTTCAAGATCACCCTGACTCCGGATCAGATCAAGCGGACCCTCACCATCTCGGACAACGGCATCGGCATGACCAAGGAGGAGCTGGAGCAGAATCTGGGCACCATTGCCAAGAGCGGCTCCCTCCAGTTCAAGCAGGACATGGCCGCCAAGGACGAGGGCAAGGGTAAGAGTGATGTGGACATCATCGGTCAGTTCGGCGTGGGCTTCTACTCCGCCTTTATGGTGGCCGATGAGGTGACGGTGACCTCCCGTGCCTACGGCAGCGAGGAGGCCTGGCGCTGGACCTCTGACGGCAAGGACGGCTACACCATGGAGCCCTGCGAGAAGGATACGGTGGGCACCGACATCGTACTCCACATCAAAGCCAACACGGAGGACGACCACTACGACGAATATCTGGAGCAGTACCGCCTCAGCGACCTGGTGAAGAAGTATTCGGACTATATCCACTACCCCATCGTCATGCTCATGCACAAATCCCGCCAGAAGCCCCGTCCGGAGGACGCCGGTGAGGACTATAAGCCCGAGTGGGAGGACTATGACGAGTGGCAGACCCTCAACTCCATGGTCCCCCTGTGGCAGCGGCCCAAGAGCGAGGTCAAGGAGGAGGAGTACAACCAGTTCTATAAGGAGAAGTACGGCGACTGGGAGGATCCCCTGCGGGTGGTCCATGTCTCCGCCGAGGGCGCGGTGGAATATAAGGCCATGCTCTATATCCCGGCCCATGCTCCCTTTGATTTCTACTCCCGGGATTATCAGAAGGGCCTGCAGCTCTACTCCTCGGGCGTGCTCATCATGGATCAGTGCGCCGACCTGCTGCCCGACCACTTCCGCTTTGTCAAGGGCGTGGTGGACTCTCAGGACTTCTCCCTGAACATCTCCCGCGAGATGCTCCAGCATACCCGGCAGCTCAAGGTGATCGCGGGCAATCTGGAGAAGAAGATCAAGGCTGAGCTCCTCAAGCTCCAGAAGGATGAGCGGGAGAAGTACGAGCAGTTCTGGAAGGCCTTCGGCATGCAGATCAAGTACGGCATCCTGGCCGACTACGGCGCCCATAAGGAGCTGCTGAAGGATCTGCTCCTCTTCTGGTCCTCCAAGGAGGGCAAGATGGTCACCCTGGCCGAGTACCAGTCCCGCATGGCAGAGGATCAGAAGTTTATCTACTTCGCCGCCGGCGAGAGCGTGGAGAAGATCGCCCAGCTGCCCCAGACCGAGCGCATCCGGGACAAGGGCTATGAGATCCTCTACCTCACCGACGAGCCCGACGAGTTCGTCATGAACCTGCTGGGCGAGCTGGACGGCAAGGCCTTCAAGTCGGTCAGCGACAGCGATGCCCTCCCGGAGAGCGAGGAGGAGAAGGCCCAGGCCGAGAAGAAGGCGGAGGAAAACAAGGACGTACTGGACTTCGTGAAGGAGACCCTGGGCGACAAGATCAAGGAGGCCCGCATCTCCAAGATCCTCAAGACCGGCGCGGTGTGCATGACGGCCGACGGTCCGGTCACGCTGGAGATGGAGAAGTACTTCCGCCGGGTGGACCCGGACCACGCGGACAACATGAAGGCCCAGCGGGTGCTGGAGCTCAATCCCGATTCGGGGGCCTTTGCCGCCCTTCGGGAGGCCATGGAGAGTGACCAGGAGAAGGCCAAGGTCTATGCAGAGCTCCTCTACCATCAGGCCCTGCTCATTGCCGGCCTCCCCATCGAGGATACCACCCGTTACACCGAGCTGGTCTGTTCCCTGATGAAGTAAGAGAGCCTCTGGCGTAAATGCACAAAATCATGCCGCTGTAAGGACGACAAAACCGTTGGATGAAGAGAGCTCGTCTCTTTTCAAAGTATGTACTATGTAGTATAATAAAAGAAGAGCAACGGTATTACTGACAGGGGGCATGACCGATGGTTATAACCATGACTTTCTCCTCCCGGGAGGAGATCCAGCGACTTCGTGAACTGGCGCTTTCCGTATCTGAGGCGGTCACCATCCGTTCTCTTGACGGAGAAATCGCCCTGAATGCAAAATCTCCCATGGGGATCTATGCGCTGGATTTTTCCCAGCCGGTGGAGATCGTCACAGACTCTCAATGGCTTCAGGAGCAGCTGGAGCACTGGTGATCGGACCGAGTGCAGCACAAAAATGGCATGTGAACTCCGCGCCGCATTGCGGCGCGGAGTTTTTATATCCTGACTAATTTCATTGGGAGAGGGAAAGAGTCGTGACTCTGTGGATTGCAATGGGGGATTTATAAATTAACTAGCGGAGTATAGAGGCTGTAATATGAAAAAATGCTTGTATACGGCCTATAAAAGGGCTGTGTTTTTATATAAGTATGCCATTGCGTGCAAAAATACGCCGTGATATACTCGTAGGCGAAAAGGAGGTATGACGTATGGTCATCGAAAAGAAATTTAACTCCATTTCTGAGATCTCTGCGCTCCAGCGCATTGCCAGCATGGCGGATAAAGAAGTCTATCTCTCCAATCAGGAGGAGACCATCAAGGTGGATGCCCGGTCCTTCATCGGACTGTTTGCCCTGGATTTTTCCCAGCCCCTCAAGGTCATCACCGACTCTCTCTATGTGATCCGCATGATCGAGATGGATCTCAGAAAGCAATCCTGCGCGGCGGCAGTTCGCTAAGCGCAGTCTCTTTTTAAATAGAAGCCGATGGGATGTTTTGTCCCATCGGCTTTCGTTTTACCGGATCTTTGCTTGTTTTTTACCTCTGATTGCTGGCTTCTCTGCCGGAGAAGAGGTATTTTATCTCAGAATCACGCATAGGAAAGAGGGAAGTCCATGGAGGCATGGAAGCTGAAAACCTGGGACCTTGTGTCTGCGCTGCTGTTCCTGGTAGGGGCCCTTTTGTTTGGGGTGGGCTGTTTTCGCCTGGGGATACTCTGGATGGCGGCTGGAGGTATCGTGGTGCTTTCCAGTATTGTGCTCGCACTGTGTAAGCTGCGTTGTCCCTTTTGCCGTCGTTTTCTGGGCCTTCTCTCCGCTGGGAACATGTCATTTTGCCCCCACTGTGGAGCTCCGCTGGAGGAGAAGAGCCGCGATATATGACATGCCGCCGCGCCTGCGCCCTTGGGGAGTGGGTGCGGCATCTTTTTCTCCCCGGTTGTCCTTGTCTCCCTACCTGGAATCATGTATAATAATGCTACTGAATTTCCGGACGTCTGTCCGCACATCTGTGACTGGAGGTTTTCCCCTCGATGAATCGACAGCTGTTGCAGCAGCTCCCCAAAATGGATGTACTTCTGGCCCATCCGGCCATTGCGTCCGCCCAGGAGGAGCTGCCTTACTATGCACTGAAAGAGGCGGCCAGAACCGCCCTGGAGGAGCTGCGCCGCGGGATCCTGGATGGAACGGTGGAGGTCCTGCCCGACCTGGACACCCTGGCTGCCCAGACTACGGCCCGGGCCCGGGCGTCCTGCCGTCCCCACCTGCGCGCCGTCATCAACGGTACCGGCGTGGTGCTGCATACAAACCTGGGCCGCGCCCCCCTGGGCGAAGAGGCGGCCCGGGCGGTCTATGAGGCGGCCCGGGGGTATTCCAACCTGGAATATGACATCGATTCCGGGCGCCGCGGCAGCCGCTTTTCCCACATTGAGCCGCTTATTTGCTCCCTGACCGGGGCGGAGGCCGCCCTGGCGGTCAACAACAACGCCGCGGCAGTATTCCTCATGCTCTCGGCCCTGGCGGCTGGGAAAAAAGTGGCGATCTCCCGGGGAGAACTGGTAGAGATCGGCGGTTCCTTCCGGGTGCCGGAGATCATGGCCCGCAGCGGGGCACAGCTGGTGGAGGTGGGTACCACCAACAAGACCCATCTCTCCGATTACCGCCGCGCCATTGAAGAGCAGGGGGCTGAGATCCTCCTGAAGGTCCACACCAGCAACTTCAAGCTCATTGGTTTTACCGAGGAGGTCTCCATTGCTGATCTGGTCGCCCTGGGCCGGGAGAAGGGTGTGCCCGTCTTCCACGATCTGGGCAGCGGCGCCCTCTATGACGACCCTGCTCTGGGTGTCCCCGAGGGCCCCACGGTGGAGGAGAGCGTGCGCGCCGGTGCCGATGTGATCTGCTTCTCCGGCGACAAGCTGCTGGGCGGGCCCCAGGCGGGCATCGCCATTGGCCGGGCCCCCTATATCCAGGCCATGAAGAAGGATCAGTTTGCCCGGGTGGTGCGCATCGACAAGCTGACACTGGCGGCACTGGAGGCCACCCTGCGCACCTACCGGGATCATGCGCTGGCCGGCCGGAGCATTCCAACGCTGGCCATGCTGGGGGCGCGGCCGGAGACCCTGGAGTCCAAGGCACGCGCCCGGGCGGAGGAGCTCTCTGCCCGCTTTGCGGGGAAATGTGTCTTCTCCGCCGCGCCGGACAACGGCGAGGTGGGGGGCGGAAGCCTGCCCGGCGTGCCCCTGCCTACCTGGGTGGTGGAGCTCTCGCCGGTCTCCCTCACGGTCTCCGCGCTGGAGGAGGCCCTCCGGGCCTGGGAGACTCCCATTGTGGGACGGGTAAGCCGCAATCAGTATCTGCTGGATGTCCGCACCCTGACCGACGCCGACTGGGCGGAGATCATCCGGGCTCTGGACATGATCTTGAACTAAAGGAGCGCCACGGCTATGAAGCATATCATCATCGGCACCGCCGGCCATGTGGACCACGGCAAGACCTGTCTGACCCGGGCCCTGACCGGCGTGGACACCGACCGGCTGAAAGAGGAACAGAAGCGGGGCATCACCATTGAGATTGGCTTTGCCCAGCTTACGCTGCCCAACGGCCAGACCGCCAGCATCATCGACGTGCCCGGACATGAGAAGTTCATCCGCAACATGCTGGTGGGCGCCGCGGGCATGGATGTGGTCCTGATGGTCATTGCGGCCGACGAGGGCTTTATGCCCCAGACCCGCGAGCACCTGGGCATCCTCTCCCTGCTGGGGGTGCAGAACGGCATCATCGTGGTCACCAAGGCCGACATGGTGGATGAGGAGTGGCTGGAGGCCATCGAGGAGGAGGCCCGGGAGACCGTCCAGGGCACCTTCCTCCAGGACGCTCCCATCCTGGCGGTGTCCTCCTACACCGGACAGGGCATTGAGGAGCTGAAAGAGCTCATTGTCAAGCTGGTGGAGGGAGCGGAACAGCGCAACCAGGACCGGCCCTTCCGCCTTCCCGTGGACCGGGTGTTCTCGGTGGACGGCTTCGGCACGGTGGTCACCGGTACCCTGCTGGAGGGCTCCATGCAGCTGGGGGAGGAGGTCTGCATCTACCCCAGTGAGAAAAAGGCCCGCATCCGGGGCCTTCAGAACCATGACAAGGCGGAGGAGCGGGCCAGCGCCGGCATGCGCGTGGCGGTCAACCTCTCGGGCATTGACAAGGCGGATATCAAGCGGGGCGACACCGTGGCCAAGCCTGGCTCCATGGTCCTCTCCCGCCAGATGGACGTACAGCTCACCATGCTCAAAGACGCGCCCTATGCCATCAAAAACGACTCCCAGCTCCACTTCCACCACGGCAGCCGGGAGCTGGTGTGTAAGTGCGTGGTGCTGGGAAAGGATACCCTGGAGCCCGGCGAGACCGGCTTTGCCCAGCTCCGCTTCCAGGAAGATGTGGCGGTGAAGAATGGCGACCACTATGTGGTGCGCTTCTTCTCTCCCATGGTGACGGTGGGCGGCGGTGTGATCCTGAACGCCGATCCCGGCCGGCATAAGCGCAACGATCCCGCCGTGCTGGAGGGACTGGCTGCCCGCGCCTCGGGCTCCTCCGAGAAGCAGGTGATGGAGGCCCTCCGTCAGGCCGGGTCCGCCATGCCCAAGAAGCACGACTTGGCCAAGGCGGCCGGTCTCACCGAGGCCGAACTGAGCGAGTCCCTGGCCCAACTCATGGAAGAGGGCCGTGTGGTGGAGCTGGGCGGCCGCTATGTGGACCACGATACCATCGAGGCCCTGTGGGAAAAGGCAGTCAAGCTCCTGAGCGCCTATCACAAGGCCCAGCCGCTCCAGCCCGGCATGAACCGGGGAGAGTTCCGCGGAAAGCTCCTGCCCACCGCCTCTCCCACCGCCATCGATGCGCTCATCGACTACTATGCCGAGCACCGCGGCCTGCGGATCGAGGGTCCCACCATTGCCCTGCCTGACTTCCAGGTGGTGTGGAATTCCTTCTACACCGGACTGCGGGACCAGATCCTGGACCTGTACGGCAAGGCCGCCCTGGCTCCGGAGAATCTGGACGATGTGCTCGCCTCCTTTGGAAAGAAGCAGGACGGCGCCCGCCAGGTGGTCCAGCGCCTCTTCTACGACGGGGAGCTGGTGGCCCTCAACGCACAGATCGTGCTGCGGAAGGATTTTTACGAGAAGGCCCTTCAGGGACTCTATGACCTCTTTGCCCAGAAGCCGGAGCTGCTCCTGGCCGAGTTCCGGGATGCCCTGGGCATCTCCCGCAAGTATGCGCTGGCGCTGCTGGAGTTCTGGGACAGCGAGGGCGTGACCCGGAAAAATGGCGATGTACGGGTACTTTTGAAAAAAGTATAGGATATTTTTCGGGAAAATACGCTCAAATAGTTGACGAAAGCATTCGATACTGTTATAATAAGAGTTACTGTATATCGGTTTTATCAATAAAGCCGTGCAGTAACATGGGGATAGAAGGGTATCTGGTGAGCCCCGCGGTCTTCAAAACCGTAGAGGGCGGCGTTCCCGCCTTGGTGAGTTCGATTCTTACCTGTCCCCGCCAGAAGACCGCCCGCGCTCGAAAGAGCGCGGGCGGTTTTTTATCCGGCTCTTGGATAGAAATTGATTCCATATTGTACTTCTTTTCTGATAATAGAGTACAAGACGGCATAGAATAAGCTGGAAATATGTCTTTTCTTGCTACATATTATGAACGCTTTGTAAACATTAGCACTCTCATATTGACAGTGCTAAAACTTGGGACTATGATAGACATGTACCAAGGAGGGAGAGAAAAGATCTCCCCGGCGGGCACAGATATGAGCTGTGAAATGGAGGAATGACATATGTTGCCCAGTCTGTTTGGTGAAAATCTGTTTGATGATTTCTTTGGTGATTCGATCCACAAGAATTTCTTTGGCGGACATGATCCGCTCTACGGCAAGCACGCCAAGAACCTGATGAAGACCGATGTCCGGGAGCTGGATCACAGCTATGAGGTGGATATCGATCTGCCCGGTTTCCAAAAGGATGAGGTCAATCTGGAGCTGCGGGACGGTTATCTGACCGTCAGCGCGTCCAAGGGCCTCAACAAGGAGCAGAAGGATGAGGAGGGGCGCTATATCCGCCAGGAGCGTTACAGCGGCGCCTGCTCCCGGAGCTTCTATGTGGGTGACGTGAAGCCGGAAGAGGTCCACGCCAAGTACGAGGACGGTATTTTGAAGCTGTCCGTTCCCAAGGTGGAAGAGCAGGCGGTGGATAACCCCAACCGCATTGCCATTGAGTGACCAAATCAAAAAAATATCCACCGGACCAGCTGGTCCGGTGGATATTTTTTATGGTCTTGGTCGGATAACGCCCCATTTTCGCAGGGGACTCAGCCCTGCATCTGGTCCAGATCGGCCTTGAACTGCTCCCACTGCTCCGGGTGCTCCACATAGTAGCGGGGACATTCCTTGCCCGTCACATCATAGTGACGGATGACTTGATCGGTACTCAGGTGAAATTCTTCCTGAAGCCAGTGGACCAGCTTCAGGAGGGACTGATAGGTGGCCTCTGTAAAGGCGCCTTCCTCATCCGGGTGGCAGCACTCGATGGAGAGGGTGTCCTTGTTGCGCTGGCTGGTGCAGTAAGACCACTCATCCAGGGGGATGCACTGGATGATCTCGCCGTCCAGCCCGATCAGAAAGTGACTGCTGGCATAAGTATTGGAATCGGGCTCCCCTTCGGCTGCGGGCTCCTGCTGGGCAAGTCCCGCAAAAAAGCTCCGGTTCTGCTCGGCCGTCGTGCCTGGATTGCCCACATAGTGGACGACGATACCAGTGACCTCCTCCAGCTTGGTGCCGGGACGGGAGAAGGGATTGACCTCCAAAAGCTCCTTTGTGACCCAGTCGGGCGGGGTGGGAGCGGAGGACAGAAACTGGGGCAGAGCCAGCTTGATCCCGAGCAGCACCAGCACGATCACGCCCAGGATGGAGGGCAGAACGAACGGATTTCCCCTCCGCACCCGCTGTTTTTCCCGGGAAGCCAACCGTTTTCCGCCCCGCTGCTGTGCCATATCCACTCTCTCCTTCGCCGTTTGATGGATACCATTATAACAGTTTTTTCGGCAAAGGTCTTTACAATTTCATAAAAAAGCAGCATGTGGGCGGGATCTGATTCAGACCCCGCCCACACGCTAGAACTTATTCTTCGTCCAAAAACTGAATACAGGCCCCCAACACACCGGAGCCAATATAGACGCTGAGTGTGGCGTCCATCTCCCCCTGCCAGAAGTGCAGATGTTCCGGCAGAGCAGCGGCAATGGTCTGCCGCAGCTGCGCCATCTCCTCCGGCGCGCCGCCATTGGCCACCGCCAGATTATAGCGCCGGCCCTGTCCCTGTTCGGCCGCCCGGGCGGAGAGAAGCTCCAAGAGCTTTCCCTGGACGGCTTTGCGTCCCCGGACCTTGGCCACACTGGAGAGCTGGCCGTCCGCGGCAAATCCCACCAGAGGCTTGATGTTGAGCATGGTCCCGGCCAGAGCGGTGATCTTTCCGATGCGCCCACCCTTCTGGAGATACTCCAGGGTGTCCACGGAAAAATAGGGGTAGGTGTTCCGGATCAGCGCGGGAACACGCTGTTCCACCAGCTTGTCCCAAGTCATCCCGGCCTGGATGTCCTCCCATACCTGGAGCAGCGTGATCCCGATTCCCAGGCTGCCGCTGAGGGAGTCAAAGACGGCCACCTCCAGATCCTCCCGGGCGAGCCCCTGGAGGCGCACCATATTATAGGTGCCCGAGAGACCGGAGGAGAGGTGGATGGCAATGACTTTCTCATAGCCCAGCGCGGCAATGTGGTCCAGGGTATCCTTGACCGAGCCCCCATCGGGGAGGGAGGTCTGAGGCAGTTCACCGGCGGCCTGGCGTGCATAGATATCGGAGGCAAAGATGTCCACGCCGTCGGAAAATTCCCCGTCCCGGCAGCGGATCTTCAGGGGAAGGACAAAGATAGGGGTTCCTGCCCGCTGCTCCGCGCTCAGATCGGCGCAGGAGTCGGTAAGCAGGGCGATCTTCTGAGGATTGCGGTCGAAACAGACGTCGTTCATTGACAAGTTCATCATCCTACTCTATAATACTCACATAACGTTGTTATGTGAGTATTATACGGTGCTTGCGGGCCGGTGTCAAGAAAAAAGGAGGGACCATCTATGGATTATAGCCAGCGGCGCCGGGAACAGGCCAAGCGGACAGAGCAGGCCATCCTGCGCGCGGCGGTGGAACTCCTGCGCCGCAATCAGTTTGACAAGGTCTCGGTACGGGATATCTGCCGGGAGGCGGGGATCACCACGGGGGCTTTTTATCACCATTTCAAGTCCAAGGAAGAGATGCTGCTGCGGGGGTTTGCTCCGCTGGATACCTATATGGAGGAACTGCTGGAGGAGCACCGGGAGGAGCCCCCCGGGCGGAGATTGTGGTTTATTCTCTCCGGGTATGCCGCCTTTATGGAGAATATGGGCTGGGAGCTGGTGGGACGCTACTATCAACAGCGGCTGAACCGGCCGGACGGCCGCTCCATTGACTCCAGCCGCTTTACCTTCCGGGCCATGCGGGAGTGCCTGGTGGAGGCGAAGCAGTCGGGCGAGCTCCCGGGAGGACTTGCCGCAGAGTGGGTGGCCGACTTTTTGTTCCGCCACTTTCGCGGTGTGGTCATCGACTGGATTCTGCACCAGGGAAGCTATCCATTATACCCCAAACTGGAGCAGGACTATCTCTTTTTTCAGGGAGTTTTCCAGGGAGAAGAAGAGAAAGGGAACAATTGACCGCCGAGAGCCGCAGGGTTTCCTGGGGCTCTTTTTTGTTGCGGTGGACTATACAAGGGACAGAAAGTTGGATAGAATAGAGGAAACTGAGGCCGTAGCGGAGCGCGCAGTGTCTGCGTACCGGGAAGGCCTGAGAACAGGAGGGACACCCGATGAACGAGATTTTGGAGAGCCTGCACCGGCGCAAGTCGGTCCGGGTCTTTACAGATCAGCCGGTGGGGGAAGTGGAGAAGCGGGCCATTTTGGAGGCGGCGGTCCAGGCCCCGACCGCCGGAAACCAGCAGCTCTATACCATTCTGGATATCACCGACCAGAGCATCAAGGATACCCTGGCCGAGACCTGCGACCATCAGCCCTTCATCGCCAAGGCACCGGTGGTCCTCGTGTTCTGTGCCGACTGCCGCAAGTGGTTTGACGCCTATGTGGAGGCCGGGTGCAGCCCGCGCCGCCCGGGACCGGGCGATCTGATGCTGGCGGTGGAAGATGCGGCCATCGCCGCACAGAACGCGGTGACGGCAGCGGAGAGCCTTGGACTGGGATCCTGCTATATCGGAGATATTATGGAGCAGCATGAAGCCCATCGGGAGCTGCTCCATCTGCCGCCCTGGGTCTTTCCCGCTGTGATGTTGGTCCTGGGCTATCCTACCCAGCAGCAGAAGGACCGGCCCAAGCCGGAGCGGGCGGCCATGGAGCATGTGGTCCACAGCAACACCTATCGCCGGATGGACGGGGAGGAGCTGCGCCGGATTTTTGACGGGCGGACCGGAGGAGAGGAATTTTGCAGCTGGATGCAGGCCTTTCACCGGCGCAAGTACGACTCGGGCTTTGCCCGGGAAATGAATCGGTCCGTGCAGGCCTACCTGCGGGATCTGGAAGAGGAGGAGCCGGTATGATCCATATTTATTGCGGAGACGGAAAGGGGAAAACCACCGCCGCCATGGGCCTGACGGTGCGTGCAGTGGGGCATGGCCGCCGGGTGGCGGTGGCCCAGTTCCTGAAAAGCGGCAAGAGCGGGGAGCGGGAGATTCTGGCCAACCTGCCGGGCGTGGAGCTGCTTCCCATTCCGGAGGAGATGAAATTTACCTTCCTCATGACGCCGGAGGAAAAGGCCGCCGAGGCGGTGCGCCAGAAGGACATCGCGGCGCAGGCCTTTGCCCGCAGCAGCAAAGTGGATCTGTTGGTGCTGGACGAGCTGTGTGCCGCCCTTTCCACCGGAATGCTGGAGCTGCCCTGGGTGCTGGAGCAGCTGGACGCCTGCCCGGAAGCGCTGGAGGTGGTCATCACCGGGCGCAATCCCCCGCCGGAGCTGGAGGAGCGGGCGGCCTATATCACTGAGATGAAAAAGCACAAGCACCCCTTTGACGCCGGGCTTCCCGCCCGGGAGGGCGTGGAGTGGTGATTTTTCCGCCAAAAAGTAAACTGGGGCGATTGGACACATTACACGAGCCCTTCCCGGCGATGGAGCGCTTCTTTTGAACATGCACACAAAAAAGAGGCATATCCTGTAAAAAGGCAAAAAGTAAGCGCGATTTTTATACATTTTCTTTATTTGCGTTCTTGTATTTCCCGATCGGGACCGATATAATGTTACAGAACGGGCGCCAGTCGCCCACGCAGGATTAAGGAGTGAAACCATATGTCGAATATCTGGCATGATATCAGCCCCAGCCGCATCCAGCCCGACGATTTTGTGGCGGTGATCGAGATTCCCAAGGGCAGCAAAAAGAAGTACGAACTGGACAAGGAGACCGGTCTCATCATTCTGGACCGAGTCCTTCACACCTCCACCCACTACCCCGCCAACTACGGTTTTATTCCGCGTACCTACGGCGACGACGGAGACCCGCTGGACGTACTGGTCCTCTGCTCCGAGGAGATGGACCCCTTGACGCTGGTGCGGTGCTATCCCATCGGCTATATCTCCATGCTGGACGGAGGCAAGAACGACGAGAAGATCGTGGCCATCCCCTTTGCCGATCCCACCTACAATACCTTCCATGATCTGATGGACCTGCCCGGTCACATCTTTGACGAGATGGCCCACTTCTTCACGGTCTACAAGGCCCTGGAGGGCAAGGAGACGGTGGCCGGTGACGTCAACGACCGGGCCGCTGCCATTGAGGTCATCCGGCGGGCCATGGACCACTACTCGGACAGCTTCCTGGGCGGTGCCGTACCCCGGGGAAGCCAGAACAGCTCCAACCGCTGAGTGGCCCTGCGCGGGAGCAGCCCGTGCAGTTTAAAAAAATCTTAATCCTTTTTTCGTTCCCTTTGCCCTCCGCGTGTGATAAACTGGTCTGGTAGCGAATTAGGAAGGAAAAACGATCGAGATCGAGATGTGAGGTGCACACCGATGCAGAATACATACGACTGCCTGGTTATTGGCGCCGGCTTTGCAGGCGCGGTGGCGGCGCGGGAACTGGCCGAGCGGGCCGGAAAGCGGGTGCTGGTGCTGGAGCGGCGCGGCCATATCGGCGGCAACGCCTATGACCTGCCCGATGAGCACGGAGTGCTCATCCACCAGTATGGCCCCCATATCTTCCATACAGCCAACAAGCGGGTCTTTGACTATCTCTCCCGCTTTACCCAGTGGAGGGACTACCAGCACCGGGTGGTGGCCAATGTTCACGGGGCCGAGATGCCCGTTCCCTTCAACCTGACCAGCCTGGAACTGGCTTTTGGCCGGGAAAAGGCCGCCGCACTGGAGGAGAAGCTCATCGCCGCCTATGGCGCGGAGAAGAAGGTCACCATTCTGGAGCTGCGCCGCAATGCCGACCCCGATGTGGCGGCCTTGGCCGACTATGTCTACGAAAACGTCTTTCTCCACTATACCATGAAGCAGTGGGACCAGTCTCCCGAGGAGATCGATCCCAACACCACGGCCCGGGTGCCGGTCTTCCTCTCCCGGGACGACCGGTATTTCCAGGACCCCTGGCAGGGGATGCCTCTGGAGGGCTACACCCCCCTCTTCGAGCGCCTGCTGGATCACCCCGGCATCACCGTGGAGCTGGGGGTGGATGCCCGGGAGCGCCTCACCCTGGGCGAGGACGGCGTGACCCTGGACGGCGTGCCCTTTACCGGCCCGGTCATCTATACCGGCGCGGTGGATGAGCTCTTTGCCTGCCGGTTTGGACGGCTTCCCTACCGGACGCTGGAGTTCCGCTTTGAGAACTACCCGGTGGAGTTCTGGCAGTCCCACGGAACGGTGAACTATACCGTCAGTGAGGAGTGGACCCGCATCACAGAGTTCAAGTACCTCACCGGGCAGGTCAAGCCGGAGTGTACCACCATTGCCAAGGAGATCTCCCACGCCTACACGGGCGCACCCGAGGAGACCCCCTACTATGCCATCATCAACCCGGAGAACAATGCCCTCTATGCCCGCTATCAGGCGCTGGCGGCGCGGTATGGAAACCTCTATCTGCTGGGACGGCTGGCAGAGTATAAATATTACAATATGGACGCCATCGTGGCCCGGGCTCTGGAGCTGTGCGACACGCTGGCAGAGAAGGGAGCCTGAGCCCCATGGACAAGCTCATTACCTTTGCGGTACCCTGCTACAATTCCGCGGCCTATATGGATCACTGTGTGGAGACCCTTCTGGCCGGAGGGGATGACATTGAGATCATCCTGGTGGACGACGGCTCCACCAAGGACGATACCCCGGCCATCTGCGACCGGTATGCCCAGCAGTATCCCGGTATTGTCAAGGCTATCCACCAGCCCAACGGCGGCCACGGCGAGGGCGTGAACCAGGGTCTGCGCAACGCCTCCGGACTCTACTACAAAGTGGTGGACTCGGACGACTGGCTGGATACCGACGCACTGAAAAAGGTGCTGGATAAGCTGCGGGAGTTTGCCCGGCAGCCCGACCCGGTGGACCTCATGGTGTGCAACTATGTGTATGAGCACGTGGAGGACAACACCCAGAAGGTCATGCGTTATACCAATGTGTTTCCGGAAAATCGGGTCTTTACCTGGGCGGACATCGGCCGCTTCCGTCCCTCCCAGTATCTGCTGATGCACTCGGTCATCTACCGCACCGAGCTGCTGCGCTCCTGCAGGCTGGAGCTGCCCAAGCACACCTTCTATGTGGACAATATTTTTGTCTATCAGCCCCTGCCCTTTGTCCGGAGCATTTACTACATGGATCTGGACCTCTACCGGTATTTCATCGGCCGGTCCGACCAGTCGGTCAATGAAAAGGTCATGGTGACCCGGGTAGACCAGCAGCTGCGGGTGACCCGCCTGATGATCGATGCCCACGATCTGAAGAAGATACAGTCTACCCTCCCCAAGCTGGGCCGGTATATGTTCAACTACCTGGCCATGATGATGACCATTTCTTCCATCTTCCTCATCATCGACGGTTCCCCCGAGGCGCTGGGCAAGCGTACCCAGCTCTGGGAGTACCTGCGTGGGGTGGACGGACGGCTCTATCATAAGATGAAGTACCGCGCGGTATCGGCGGTATCCAATATCCCGGGCTATCAGGGACGCAAACTCTCGGTAAAGCTCTACCGGCTGGCCCGGCGTATTTACAAGTTCAATTAACGAACAAAGATAACAGCGTCCCCGGACTGCATGTGCAGTCCGGGGACGCTGTTTTTACATACGGAAATCAAGCGGGAGTAAGCTGGAGGATCACCAGCTCCGGGCGGTTCCAGATGCGGGGAATGCGGGTGGATTCCCGGGCCAATCCCCGGCTGACGACCTGTACTTCGCCCCCGTCCCGCCAGTATATACCGCCGGCATAGGCGGGAAAAAATCCTTGGTTTGGGGCCAGAAGCCCATTCAGAAGAAAGGGAATGCGCCACTGTCCTCCGTGAGCGTGGCCGTTTAGAATGAGATCGCAGTCCAAAGCGGCATAATCGGCATAGCGCTCCGGGCGGTGAGCGAGCAGGATAGCTGTGTGGGAGGTGCGGGGGCGGATTTTCAGCTCGGTGAGCTGTCTGGAATAGGCGCTGCCCACGGTTGGATCGTCCAGACCCAGAAGATCGACCGGCTGACCATTCAGCTCCAGGGTGATCTGGGTACCCCGGAGCACGGGGATGCCCAGCTCCGCAATGCGGGCGCAGAATGCCTCGGCCTGACCGGAGCGGAATTCATGGTTTCCCGTGACATAGACACAAGGCCAGCGCCGGACAGCCTCCTCCAGGAACTGAAAGGCGGGCGCGGTGGGCAGCTCATCGTCCACAATATCCCCGCCCAAAAGAAGAGCATCCGGTTCCTCTGCCTCCAGCGCATCCAAGAGGATGCGCTGATCCTCTCCATAGCGGCAGCTGTGCAGGTCGGTCACGAGCGCCAGACGCACGGGGGCCTCCAGCGAGGCCAGCGGGATCTCATACCGGCGAATGGCAAGGCGTACGTCTAAGGCAGAGCACAGAACAGCAGCGGTCACCAGTCCGAGGGCCAGACGACGGCGCTTCAGGAGGGTCATTCCCGTCCCTGCTCCTTCAGGAGGGCCTGCTTGATATCCCAGAGTTTCTGGGAGAGATCCACATAGTAGTTGTGGGGATTTTCAAAGCGCTTGACCTCGTCCCAGAGAAGGTCGATCTGGGCGGCGCAATAGGCCCGCATCTCCGTGATGGTGGGAGACTGGTAGACCAGCTTTCCGTTCCGGAAAATGGGGACCAGGAGCTCCTTGGCCTCAAAGTCGGTGAAGGTCTTGCGCTTCCAGGTGGCATCCGGGTCAAAGAGCTCCAGCGGGCGGCTGTCATCCACCGTCTCGTCATAGAGGGTGATGAGATCGGCCAGGGCCTTGCCCGAGTAGCGGGAGACCAGGCGGTAGACCTTTTTGAAGTGGGGGTTGGTGATCTTGGCCGGATTTTCGCTGATCTTGATCTTGGGGATGATATGACCCTCCCCGTCCTCCACGGCGGCCAGCTTGTAAACGCCGCCGAAGACCGGCTCAGACTTGGAGGTAATAAGCCGCTCGCCTACGCCGAAGGAGTCGATCTTGGCGCCCTGAAGGAGCAGATCCCGGATGATATACTCGTCCAGAGAGTTGGAGGCCACGATCTTGCACTCGGTCAGTCCGGCCTCGTCCAGCATCTGCCGGGCCTTGCAGGAGAGGTAGGTGAGGTCGCCCGAGTCCAGACGGATGGCGCAGTTGGTGATCCCCTTGGGGAGGAGTACCTCCTTAAAGGCACGGATGGCGTTGGGTACGCCGGACTTGAGGACATTGTAGGTGTCCACCAGCAGCGTGGCGGAGTGGGGATAGAGCTCGCAGTAGGTCTTAAAGGCAGTGTATTCGTCGGGGAACATCTGCACCCAGGAGTGGGCCATGGTCCCGCCGGCGGGAGAGCCATAGAGCTCGTCGGCCAGGGTACAGGCGGTGCCGGCGCATCCGGCGATATAGGAGGCACGGGCGCCCAGCAGCGCGCCGTCGGTGCCCTGGGCCCGGCGGGAGCCGAACTCTGACACGGGGCGGCCCTGGGCAGAGCGTACGATCCGGTTGGATTTCGTGGCAATGAGGGACTGGTGGTTCAGATTGAGCAGCAGGTAGGTCTCGATAAACTGTGCCTCAATGGCGGGGGCGCGGACGGTGAGGATGGGCTCCCGGGGGAAGATGGGCGTCCCCTCGGGCACAGCCCAGATGTCGCCGGTGAAGCGGAAGTTGCGCAGATATTCCAGAAACTCTTCGCAGAAGACGCCCTTTTTCCGGAGATAGGCGATATCCTCCTCATCAAAGCACAGGTTTTCGATATAGTCGATGATCTGCTCCAGACCGGCGGCAATGGCAAAACCGCCTCCGTCCGGGACATTGCGGAAAAAGACGTCGAAATAGCAGATCTGGTCGGCCATGCCGCTCTGGAAATAGCCGTTGCCCATGGTGAGTTCATAGAAATCACAGAGCATGGTGTAGTTCATATGGCTTTTCATGAAAAAACCCTCTTTATATGGGATGGCCGCCCCGGAACAATGGACCGGGGCGGCGGGAGTACGGATTCAGCGGTTGGTCACGGTGACCTGGAGCCCCTCCAGCACATCCAGCGCCTTTTCGTGGAGCGCGGGATCGAAGGAGGCGGTGAGCCGGGCATCCACCAGGATCTCGGCCTCGGGCAGGGCGGCCTTGACCATCACCGCGTTGGAGAGAACGCAGATGTGGGAGACCAGCCCGCACAGCTCCACCTGGGCATAGCTGCGGCCTTTGAGCCACTCAGCCAGCTCCAGGGAAGGGAAGGTGGGCTTGCGGAAGACGCAGTCCCCATCCCCACGGGCGGCGGCGGTGGAGCCATAGAGCTCCCATCCTGCCTCTCCAAAGAGGCAGTGGGGGACGGGCAGTTTGCGGCCCTCCTGGGTCTGGGCGTAGTTGGTGCCATGGGTATCCAGCGTAAAGACCACGTCGTTGCCTGCGGCATGATAGTCCGCAATGCGCTGGGCAATGGACGCGTCCAATGCCTCGGCGCCGGCAAAGCCCAGGGAGCCGTCCACGAAGTCCTTTTGATAATCCACTACGATCAGTAATTTTTTCATGTGTTATCACACTTTACAGGAGTTTTTCAAAGCAGGGATAGGGAAGAGGCCGTCCGTGCAGATGGATCTCGCCCCGCCGGACAAAGCCCTGCTTGATGAAGAGGGCCTGCATCCGGTGATTGAGAGAGTAGGTGTCCACATGGAGGGCGGACACATGGTTCTGCCGGGCCAGGTCCTGCGCAAAGGAGAGCAGCGCGGTGGCCACGCCCTGGCGTTGGGCGGCCGGGTCCACCGCCAGGCGATGGACCGAATAGACCTCCCCCCGGTACTGCCAGGGAATGGAGGCATACTCCGGAGTCTCGCTGCGGTTGAGGCAGGCCGCGCCCAGAATGGCGCCCGTCTCGGTACAGGCCACATAGAGCTCCCCCCGGTCAATATCCCCCGCATAGAGGGCGCGGGTGGGATAGTCCGCCCCCCACTGGGGATTGCCGATGGCATTCATATGGGCCACGGCCCGCTCGACCAGGGCCCAGACGGCATCCAGATCGGCGGGAGCGGCACAGCGGATGATGGGCATGGAGCTTAGAGCGCCATGGGGCCCATGGCCTCGTGGAGTTCGTCGGTGATGGCGCCGTGGAAGAGGCCTCCGGCAAAGCCGTGGAGGGTCTCCAGACGCTCGGGGAGCTGCTCAGGGGTGAGCTTGCCCACCGTAGAGAGATCCTGGTCCAGAATGAAGCGGGGCTTGGGATCCTGCTTCCCGCCGTTGAGCAGGCCGGGACCGGCGTGGAGCTTCAGGCGGCTGTCGGTGCCCAGACGGGTCTCAATGTCCAGAGAGCACTTGTTGACTTCCTTCTCGTCCACATCGGGCTCGCCCAGGATACCGATATAGGGGCTCTGGAGCAGATCGTCCCACAGAAGGTCGGTCAGGCCCAGGCGCTC
The DNA here is from genome assembly GCF_014982855.1 of Pseudoflavonifractor gallinarum. Taxonomy (GTDB): domain Bacteria; phylum Bacillota; class Clostridia; order Oscillospirales; family Oscillospiraceae; genus Pseudoflavonifractor_A; species Pseudoflavonifractor_A gallinarum. The sequence goes on from NZ_JADCKF010000013.1 coordinate 26,144, forward strand.
CTTGGAGATGGCGTTGACGTAGCGCAGGCCCACCCGCTCAAAATAGTCGGCGTGGTAGATCTGCAGGAAAGCGGCCACGGCCTTGTCCAGCTTCAGGGCAAAATCCTCCCAGCGGGTGTAGCGCAGGGTGGACAGAGCGATAAAGTTGCTGGTCAGATTCAGCTTCCAGAATCCGTCCTGAGTGATGAAATTATAGTTGGTGATGGGGGGCTGCTGCTCCACCTTGGCGTCGGGGGTGCCCAGACCGGTGATCTTGGGGGCGGGACGCTCCTGCCGGGCCACAAACTGCGGGAATTCGTGCCGGATGGCCTCCTGGAACTCCGCAGGCTCCTGAGAGCCGATGGAGAGGATGGTGGGGAAGCGGAGCTGGCAGATCACCTCAATGAGGGGGCTGCGCTGGTAGAGGCAGCGCTCGTACTTGGCAAATAGCATAGGGTCGTGTTCCTCCTGTATTTTGTTCGGGTCTGTTCAGGGACAGGGGCCCGTTCATGGGTATATTCTCTACTATTATAATGCGTAACAATAAAAGTAACAAGAGAGAATGGTGGATATTTCTGTTTTTTACACAATCCATACCGAAACGGTGACCGGGAAAAAGAGGGCGCGCACCCTTTTCCAGCGGCGGAATAGGATAAGACAGCAACGGAACATGGAGGAGGAGTTGTGCCATGAAACATGAGTGGAATATCTGGGTGGTGGGCGGAGACCAGCGGCAGGCGCAGCTGGCCGTCCAGCTGGCCAGAGACGGACATACGGTTCATACCTATGCCCTGGAGCGGGCGGGGGAACTGGGGGAGGGTGTGGAGCCGGAACGGGATCTGCGGGGGGCCGTGCGGGCGGACTGCGTGATCCTTCCCCTGCCTGTGACCGGAGAGGGGACGCTGCTCAACACCCCGCTGTCAGAGGGGAGCCTTCCCCTGGCCGAAGTGCTGGACCGCCTGCGCCCGGGCCAGATCGTCTGCGCCGGGCTGGTCACGCCGCCGGTGGCCGCGCTGGCGGATGCCCGGGGACTGACCCTGCACGACTATTTTGCCCGGGAAGAGCTTGCCATAGCCAACGCGGTGCCTACGGCCGAGGGGGCGATCCAGATCGCCATGGAGGAGCTGCCCATCACCCTGCACGGCGCCCGGGTGCTCGTGGTGGGTTACGGGCGCCTGGGAAGAGCACTGGCCCCCCGGCTGGCGGCGCTGGGCGCCCGGGTGAGCGTGGCCGCCCGGAAGTGGTCCGATCTGGCCTGGATCGAGGCGGAGGGCTACGGGGTGGAACACAGCGGGCAGCTGCGGGGCTGGCTGTGCGGCTATGATCTGATCCTCAATACCGTACCGGCCCGGCTCCTGGAGGAGGAGACCCTGCGGGATCTGAAACCGGGCTGCCTGGTACTGGACCTGGCCTCCAAGCCAGGGGGGGCGGGTGTGGCATTGGGAAGGCATAGGACGACCTTACCTTATATATAATGGAAGCACGACGGCAGAGGAGGAATGGAACATGAAGCCGGAATGCCATGTGCGTGAGACCTATGCCCAAGAAGGGCCCGACCTGATGCAATGTCTGGAGGAGCTGCTGCGCGCCGGGAAGGAGGAGCCGCCGTGTCCCTTCCAAAGGTAGGGCTGTACCTCCGCCTCTCCCGGGAGGACGAGGGGGAGAGCGACCAGTCCATGAGCATCGCCAACCAAAAGACCTTTTTGCTCCAGTATGTCCGGCAGCAGGGCTGGCCGGTGACGGAAATCTATGCGGATGACGGATACACCGGTACCAATTTTGACCGCCCCGCGTTCCAGCGCCTGCTGGGGGACATCCGGAAAAAGCGCATCGACCTGGTGATTACCAAGGACCTGTCCCGGCTGGGGCGGGATCAGATCGGAACGGTCTACTACTATCAGTGCTTTTTCCCGGCTCATGGAGTGCGCTATGTGGCAGTGAGCGAGGGGTTCGATACCGCCGCCGGACATACCTCCATCGCGCTGCCCTTTCTGGCAGCGGCCAATGACTTCTATACCGCCGATATCTCCCGAAAGGTCCGCGCCGCTCTGGATGCACGGCGGCGGAGCGGGGCTTTTATCGGGGCATCCCCTCCTCTGGGGTACCGGAAGGACCCGGAACAGCGGGGAAAGCTCCTGGTGGACGGGGAGCGGCGCTGGATCGTAGAGGAGGTTTTTCGCCGCTATCTGGAGAGCGGCTCGGTCCGGGGAACCGCCCGGGCGCTGAGTGCCGCCCAGGTGCCCACCCCCGCCCAGTGCCGGGGAGAGAGTTCCCAGGGCGTGTGGAGCGATACCATGGTGCGGCGCATCCTGACCAATCCCACCTATGCCGGGCACCTCACCCAGAACCGCAGCGAAAAGGCCAGTTACAAGATCACACGGCGGATCGCCCACCCGCCGGAGGCATGGACGGTGGTGCCCTACACCCATGAGGCCATCATTCCACAGGCCCAGTTCGACCGGGTGCAGGAGCTGCTGCGCCGGCGCAGCTACCGGCCGCCTGTGGGGGAGGCCCATCTCCTCACCGGACTGGCCTTCTGCGCCGCCTGCGGCTCCCCCATGAGCTATGTGCGGGAGGGAGCGCGGAGTTACATGGTCTGTCAGGGCTACCGACGGGGGAGTAAGCGGTGTACCTCCCACCGGGTGCGGGAGGACGCGGTGCTCTCCGCCCTGGGGGAGTTGCTGCGCACCCTGGTCCGGGCGATCGACCCGGGAGAATTGGCGGCGCGCACCCTGCCCCAGACCGGAGACGAAACGCTCCGCCGCCGCGGGGAGCTGGAGCGGGCCCTCCAGGCCTGCCGCCGCCGGACAGTCCATCTCTACCGGGATCAGGAGGAGGGGGTGATCACCCGGACGGAATTTCAGGAGCTCCTCCTGGAAAACCGGCGGCGGCGGGAGGAGCTGGAAGCACGGCTGGGTGCGCTCCCCTCGGCTCCACGAAACGACCCGGCCTGGTGGACCGAGCGGGTGCGGGAGACCCTGACCTTTGCACCGTTGACCCGCCCGGCCGTGCTGTCCCTGGTGGATCGGGTGCTGGTGGAGGAGGGAAAACAAGTGGAGATCCGGTTCCGCTTTCGGATGCTGGCAGCAGAAACTGTGCAGAATCGATAAAGAGACGGTCGAAAAATAGGGAAACGGGAGGAATACTAAACAACCAGCATACTTGCATCCGGGACTTATTTGTGCTACAATGTTACCGTTACAGAAGTTCTTAATATATCTTTAAATCTTTCAGGAAAAATTTTTAAAATGTAACCGATTTGTGACCGAAGGATGTTATACTCTGTAACAGAAGCGATCTCCCGCCGGAGAGCATGCTCCGGCAAGCTTACAAGTTGGAAAAGAGCAAACCATGTGAAAGCATGGGACGCAAAGCTAGAAAGCTAACACGGCCATGTGCCGCTACGCTCGTTCGGCTGCCCAGACAAAGACGTTCGGTCTGCCGATGCGTTGAGCTCTTTTCCTGGAATGGATCCTGTTCGCGCCGCAGACAGTTCGTCTGCGGCGCTGTTTTTTCACCTCTGAAACAGCGGAAACAGAACGATTTAAAAGAAATAAAAAATGTACATCCAAATCTTGAAATGTAACCGTTCTGTGACCGCAGGGTGCTATACTCAGATTCAGAAAGTGAGCTTCCGGGCGGGAAGGTCCCCCGGTCTCCCAGTCTGAGAAAGCGAGGTGAGGGCGCAGTGCCCAAAGCAGTTAAAGTCCTCTGGAACACCCTGACCACCATTCTGGCGGTGATCGTGGTGGGCGTGGCCGTCCTTCTGGTGGGCGTACGTCTGGTGGGGTTGACCCCCTACGTAGTGCTCAGCGGAAGTATGGAGCCGACCTATCCCACCGGTTCCCTGATCTATGTGAAGGATGTGGAGCCACAGGATGTGAAGGTGGGCGACCCCATCACCTTTGTCTTGAATGAGGATCTGACTGTTGCCACCCATCGGGTGATTGAAGTCAATGAGACCGACGGCTGGTTCCGCACACAGGGGGATGCCAATGACAGTCCCGACGGAAGCCCGGTTCTTTTCGAGAACCTGATCGGAGTACCCCAGTTCTGTATTCCAAAGCTGGGCTTCCTCACCGATTTCCTCACCCACGCCCCGGGCATGTATGTGGGATGGAGTGTGATCGCCGTGTTGCTGATCCTGCTCTTCACACCGGAGATTCTGAAATGGGCCGAGGATTCGGACAAGAAGGCCGCCGCCAAGAAAGCGGGCAAGGCCGATGACGCAGGGGGAACGCCGAAAGGCAGTAAATAGATTCGACCCGGTACTCGCAAAGATCCAGACCAACCAATGTTCTTTAAGAAGAGAAAGGAGCAAACACAATGAACGTGAAGAAAGTTGCTGCTACTACCGCAGCCCTGTCCCTGACCGCAGCCGTCGCCGTGGGCGGCACCTTGGCTTGGCTGACTGCCAAGACGGATACTATCGAGAATACCTTTACCATCGGCAACGTAGGCATCAAGCTGCAGGAAAAGCAGGGTGAGGACTGGAAGACTGCGGGTGCGGGCTTTAGTGGTCAGCAGTATACCGTCACGCCCGGTATCGATATTACCAAAGAAGCCAAAGTAACGGTGGATGATGGAAGCGAAAAGAGCATTGTCTATCTGAAGGTAGTGAAGCAGGGCGACTTTGATAAATACTTTGACGCTACTGTAGATACCAATAATTGGGCTCCGCTGGCGGGACATGAGAACTACTATTGGGCAGTTGCAGAGGAGAATGCCGAACTGGGGATTCTTACTGATAACAAGGTGGACCCCAATGAGAGCACACTGGTAAATGGTGTTCAGCTCAATGGTGTGGCTCTCTCCTTCCAGGCTGCCGCTATTCAGTATGACGGTCTGACCGGTGAGGGTGACGCTGCTAAGGCGGCTGATGGCTTCAGCAAGCTGCCTGATGGCTTCGCGCAGTAATTTACTTCAAACAATTCTAGTTATTGCAACACAGCAACAAACTTAGAAAGGAAGCATGACGTATGAACATGAAGAAGAAACTGGTTGCGGGCGGCCTCGTGGCCTGCATGGGCGCGACTCTCATCGGCGGCGCCACCCTGGCTTACTTTACTGACAAAGATGAGGCCGACAACGTTTTTACTGTGGGTAATGTGGGCATCGACCTGACCGAGCCCAACTGGGATGCCACTGGCAAGGAAGAGGCAAAGGAGGCTTATCCTGGCGAGCCTCTGGCCAAGGATCCTACGGTCACCAACACGGGTGCCAACCCCTGCGTTGTGCGCATTAAGGTTGAGTGGGACGCGGAGATTGGTAAGATGGATTACCGTACGGACTATGTCACCGGTAAGCTGGGTGACAACTGGGTTGACGGCGGAGACGGCTACTTCTACTATACAAAAGCGCTGAATAAGGGCGATGTGACCGACGCTCTGTTTGACCAGATCGTGGTTCCCACAACGCTGACCAATGATGATGCTGCGACAGAATACAACGTGAAGGTGACCGCTTATGCGGCACAGGCGCAGGGCATTTTCACCAGCTATAAAGACATGGAAGACGGTATCAGCGCGGAAGAGCTGCCCACCGTGCAGGCGTTCTTCAATACTGCTTTTGCTCCCGCGCCCTAACCTTTAGTACATCCGTACCGAATCGAATTGAATATGGGCGGCGGGGCATTTCCCCGCCCCGCCGCCCTAAGGACGTTCCCAGCACTGCCTGTTGGGATTCCCTACCAGAACGGGAGTGCCGCTTCCCCAGGCACTCCTATTCGTCCCTAAAGCGTTATTGAATTTGTGAAGAGGAAAGGCGGGAGATGACATGAAAAAACGACTCGCAGCGGGCGGCGTTGCGCTGTCCCTGCTGGCCATCCTGGGCATCGGAACCGCGGCGTATTTCGTGACCGATGGCAGGGCCGAGAACAAGATCACCATGGGTACTGTCGATCTGACCCTGACTGAAACGGTAAATGGCGAGTTAGTGGGCGAGACCACCCACCAGCTCAACGGCATTCTCCCTGGCCAGACCGTGGATCAGGTGGCAGAGATCAAGAATACCGGCAATCAGGACTACTGGCTCCGGGTGCGGGCGGACGTGAGCGTTACCGCAGCCCAGCAGGCCGCCGATCTGGACAGCAGCGTGATTTCCTTTAATTGGGATGAGAAGCAGTGGGTAGAAAAGGACGGCTGGTACTACTACCCCTCCGCCGTGCCTGCCGGTGAGACCGTGACCCCCTTTGATGCGGTCACCTTTGCCGCCAAGGCCGGAAATGAGTATCAGGGCTGCACCATTGACATCGATGTGGAGGCCCAGGCCGTCCAGGTCAAGAACAATGAGATTCCCGCAGGTGGCTCCGTCCTGGATGTCCAGGGCTGGCCCGAGACGGTCACCCCGTAAGGAAAGAGGTGTGATGCAGTATGTATAACTGGAAGAAACGCCTGTTGGCGGCTGTGCTGGCCGGTTGTATGACCGTCGGTCTGATGGCGCCCGCACTGGCGACCGTGGGCGGGGAGGATACCGCGTCCACCGCGGTGGACCCCGGCTTCAGCGTGGACCCGGTGTACCCTGTGGAGCCCACCGATCCGGTGGAGCCCGTAGAGCCCACTCCGCCCGTGGAGACCGAGATTCCCGACGGGGAGATCCCTCTGGATCCCGGCTTCAACGTCCCCGACTATGCCAATATGTCCACCGAGGAGCTGTATGAGGTGGTCAAGGACCTCTCCGACGAGGACCGCGCCATTGTTTACAGCCTCCTGACCGAAGAGCAGATCGCCGCTCTGGAAGAGTATGAGAAGGCGATGGAGCTGCCGGAGGTTGACATGGAGGCAGCTCAGGCTCTGTTGGATGAGCTTTCCGCTATTGATCCTATGGCGAGTGACTTTGTAATTCGCGATTATCTTCTTACATTGACAGAGGAAGAATGGGCTTTGCTGGAGTTGGTTCTCCAGCCTGAAGAAGTAGAGAATCTGCGTAGTTACCTCTCTCTTTCTGAGATAGAAGTAGAAGAGGATACTAGTGAAGCCCCTCCATTTACAAGCGTTGGACCGCTTCTGCCAGATGGAGGAACCTCCTTTTCGGAAGCTACCATGAATGAGCAACCCATGCAACGTATGGCACGCACGATGGCTTCGATGGAACCGCGAGGGGGAAATTATGTTGAGCCTGCGGAGGGGCTGCTAGTTAATAAAACCGTTTCTGCAGTAGAGGGGAATCCAAACCGCTTTGTGATCAATATGACGGCGGAAGCAAAATCCAATATTGTGGAAACTAGTGTGCCCTGTGATATTGTTCTGGTTCTGGATGTATCAGGAAGTATGGCAGGCAATAAATTAACTGACCTCAAAAATGCGGTAAACGGATTTTTGGATACCATTTTACAAAACTCTCCGGACAGCAGGGTATCAATCGTTTCGTATTCTAATGGGGCAAATGTTAACGCTTACTTGACTGACATATCGGACGGCATCGATAGGCTGAAAGGCGTAGTCAATAATCTTAGCGCAGGCGGCGGAACATACTCCAATAAAGGTTTGGAACAGGCCTACTACGTTTTAAATGGGATTTCAAACTCCGACCCCATGTATGATAATTCCCGTGCGGTAGTTTTGTTCACAGATGGTATACCTGGCAGCGGTTCGTGGTCTGGCTTATTTGGAGAGGATGCTGAAACACACGAATGTGCACAGAGCTCTATCTATTGGGGACAAGTGTTAAAAGCGCCAAAGGGTAGTCCGGTCAATGTCGATGCAGCAGATAGTTTTTATGGACATCATGGCATGGATTTTGTTACACGTGATTGGCCATGGGAAAGCTACTGGTTGAGAGATAATCGCAAAAATATGCCTGGATGTGGTGCGACAGTTTACACGGTCGGGTTGGGCCTTCCTCAAAATGATGTAAAAATCAATGAGTATATGTACCGAACTTCCAGTAGTCGACCGGACGGTACACACGTAGTCGAATGGGGTAATGGCGGATATTTTGATAATCGTACCCGCAATATTCCTGATGGCTACTATCTGACTACAGATAATAGCGGTGAGCTGAATGATATCTTTGAGAAGATTGCCAATCAGACCGGAAAACCGATTGAAGGTATCAAAATTCGGGACTATATTTCTCCGCAGTTCAACATTGTAGATACAGGAGGAAATGTACTCGGTGTCGGCGATACCTTTACTCAGGGAGGCTATACAGGAACCATAGGCGAAGATGACAACGGACTCTATATTGAGTGGACGGACGTCAACTTGAAGCCAATGGAACCCGGAAAGCCAGACACTGCGCAGAAATTTAATGAGAGCATCTATGTGGAACCTAAGAGTGGATTCTTGGGGGGCAATAGTGTGCCCACCAATATTGCGGATATTTCCGGCGTCTATGACACAGACGGTGACTGCATCGGCAGTTTCCCCGAGCCGAAGGTAGATGTGGCCATTCAGCCGTTGACTCTCAATGGAAACAACGTCAATATCTATTATGGCAACGATGCGCCTGCTCCTGAAGATCTGGTAAGCTGGGGCGGCACTCCGCTGAGCGAGCTGGAGCCTTGGCAGACTGCGTATGTCAACGTTAGCGCAACTGTCACAAATACGATCAACAATACAACAGACGGTAGCTATGATGTTGCGGTTACTGTAACGCCTAAGAGTGAGGCATGTGGTATCGGCACGCCGGCAGTTGAGCAGACTGATTCTGCACAGGGTACGGTCAACGTCTTTAAGCTGTATGTAACCTATCAGGACACGACTGTGACACAGGGCGAAACATCGGACTATGCAGACAATCTGGTGGATCAGGTTTGGAAGCATGGCGATGTGACAGATGAAAACGTTGCCATGATGGGTAGCAGACCGACTCTGAGCTTTGCCTATGATCCTGAGGATGGGGAGGTTATCGGAACCGGCGATATCAATGTTAAGGTAGCTGTGACAAAAGATGGAACCCCGTATGGTGGAGTTGTCTTTGTGTGGCAGTCTGGCAATGGATGTGCTGGATGTACTGATCCTAATCCCGATGCGCAGTTCCGTATCCATATCTTTGTGCCCGAGTTCACCTTCACGCTGACCAAGGAGTTGACTGCGGCGGCTGACGGTGAGCAGACCTTTGTGTTCCACATCGAAGGTACGGGAGTGGATATGACCGTGGCGCTGACCATTCCCAATGGCGGAACCTCTGCGTCCAAGCAGATCACCCTGCCCAGCGGTACTTACACCGTGACCGAGGACAGCGACTGGTCCTGGAAGTATGAGAAGAACAACCAGTCCTTTGAGGTAACTAAGGACGGTGATACGGCTGAGTTCACCAACACCCGCAACGACAAGAACTGGCTGGGCGGCAGCCACAGCGTGGAGAACGACTTTGCGCCGGTAAACAGCGGTTCTTCCGATCAGACCATCGACACCCTGGACGCCCTGGTGCCGCCTCTGCCCACCGGCGAGAAGAAGCAGGAGAACGAGGACGACCAGAAGAAGACCGAGCCCGATCCCGGCGAAGACCCGGATTTGGACGGCATGACACAGGAGGGAGGCGTGGACCATGTTTGATCGCAAGCATAACGAGGGGAAGCGCGCCTTCCGTAAGTGGAAATGGCTGCCTGCAGCCTGTGCGCTGGCGCTGGCCCTCACCGTAACGGTGGGGGGCACGCTGGCCTGGCTGGCAACGCACACTGACCCGGTGACCAATACCTTTGAGATGGGACAGGTTACACCGGTAGTCACGGAGGATTTCGAGCAGAATACTGATGTGAAGAAAGATGTCAGCGTCCGAAATAACGGCAACGTGCCCGCCTATATCCGTGTGGCTCTGGTCGCCACTTGGGAAAATGGTAGCGGCGATGTGAAGCCCGCCGATCTGGACAAGCTGAACATTGACTGGGGCCCCGAGGGAGGCAGCGAAAGTGCTGGCGCGCCGGGCAACGGCTGGATTAAACTGGGTGACTACTATTATTACCAGGCTCCGGTCGCCGGACAGGATTTTACCAACAATCTGATTGCAGAAGCCACGGTAAGAACTGATAGCGAACAGCCCGAGGGCTACCACATGAATCTCCAGGTCATTGCCGACTCCATCCAGGCCGCGCCCGCTGAAGCAGTAAAGACCACGTGGGGTGTTACGCTGGACAACGCTGGAAACATTAACGGCCTGACGAATGCAGGTTAAGGAGGTGACCAACCATGAAAAAGAATAAACTCCGCGCTCTGTTGGCGGGAGGCGTGGCCGTGGCTATGCTGTGCGGCGTCATGGCGGTCACCGCTTTGGCCGACACTGGCGTACCTACCGTGACCTATAACCACGCAAACAAGCAGTTTGAGTTCCGCAATGTGAGTACAAACAACGAGACTGTGGAAGAGGGCTATCCCAACCTGTTCCAGGAGCTTACCAATCTGATGCCCGGCGATGAAAAGAGCCAGGAGATCAAGGTGAATGCCTCTGGGTTGGGTTCTGGCTCTGTGGTGATTTGGCTGAAAGCTGAGTCCAGCAAGGATCCTGAGGCTCAGGCTGACTATGCCAAGCTGCTGACGGCTATGGATGAGCAGGGTGTGACCCTGAGCATCACAGAAAAAGACGGCAAGCCCATCAATGACGTCAATGGCGATCCTGTGACCGAGCTGAGCGCAAAGCTGAGCGAGGGGCTGCGCCTGGGCCGCTTCTATGGGAGCGACGATGAGCGCAACCTGGTCGTTAAGCTGAGCATCCCGGTCACGGTGGGCAATGAGTTCCAGGGTCTGGCTGCTGGAATCGACTGGGTCTTTACTGCACAGTATGAGCCCGGCGGCGATGGCGGCGACGGTGGCGGCGGCGGAACCGACATCACCGATCCCGAGACCCCGTTGGGAGACCTGCCTGAGCTGGAGAAGGGCGACCACTTCGCCTACATTGTGGGCCGCGACGACGGAAAGGTCCATCCCGAGGATGAGATCAACCGCGCTGAGGTGGCTACGATCTTCTTCCGCCTGCTGAAGGAGGACTCCCGCAACCAGTACTGGATGACCACCAACCCGTACAGCGATGTGCCGGCTGACGCCTGGTTCAACAAGGCGGTCTCTACGCTGACCAACGCCAAGATCATCTACGGCCGCTCCGGCGGGATCTTTGATCCCAACGCCCCCATTACCCGCGCTGAGTTCGCGGCAATGGCGGTCCGCTTCTTCGGCAGCGGCTATGATGGCCCGGATATGTTCAGTGACATCTCCGGCCACTGGGCTCAGGATGCCATCAACAAGGCGGCCAACGAGGGCATCATCAGCGGTTACACCGACGGCACCTTCCGTCCGGACAACAACATCACCCGCGCGGAGGCAATCTCCATCATCAACCGGGTGCTGGACCGCCGGCCCCATGCCGACCACCTGCTGGATGGTATGACCACCTGGCCCGACAACATGGATACTTCTGCTTGGTACTACACTGCCATCCAGGAGGCCACCAACTCCCACAACTATGATCCCTCGGAAGAGCGGGACGAGAACGACAACCAGTTTGAGATCTGGACCGAACTCCTTCCCGTCCGTGACTGGGCCACGCTGGAGCGCGCCTGGACTGATTCCAACGCCTCCGCAAACCCTGGCGACGTCATGTATGTCTCTTCCAGTGAGAGCTATGTGGTAAAGTAATTTCATCCAGAGCAAGGAAACAGGCCCTGCCGGTTACGGCAGGGCCTGTTTTTGTGTGTGTTGAAAAATTTCAAAAATGTACTGCGCTATATCAAAATGTAACCGAGATGTAACCACGGTAGGATATACTCATAATCAAAGAGCGTAACCGCCTGAATGTCAGATGGGAGGCGACACACGTGAGAGAGACCTTCGTGGTCCAAGTGATCAGTGCTCAGAATGCCACCTGGCAGGGTGTCGTCACTTGGGCTGAGGGCAAACGGAAACAACCCTTTCGAAGCGCGCTGGAATTGCTGAAACTCATTGACAGTTCTCTGGAAGAAGAAGCTGCTGATGAGGCTCAGGAGGAATGAGCGCAGATCCAATGACCAATCGTGAGAAAGGCGTTCTCACAAAGAGGGGAAGCAAGGTGCTCCCAATCATATGAAAAAGGAGAGAGCGATCATGTTGGCAAAGAGACAGAGTCTAAAGCGCGTCTTAGCGTCTGTTCTGTCCGTCATTATGCTGCTGGGCCTGATGCCCACGGCGGCGCTGGCGGCCGGAGAAGGCACCGTTGATCTGGCTGGAGGTGCTGTGGAGAGCAAGTCCCCCTACGATTTGGGGAATACACCCGGGATCGATGGGCAGAAGGATGATATTTACGTAAAAGAATATCATCTCATGACCCGTGAGTCCTTCCAGAATTACTGCTGGGAGCAGGCGGGGAATGAGGTCCCTGCTGGGGATTGGGTTACCGCGCTGGTCCTGAATGGTATGCGGATTGTGGCTAAGGATGGTGCGGAGACTGCCAGACAGGCTGATATCACGGGCGGAGACGGCTATAATGTCTATGGCAATGTGGAGTGGAGCGGACTGACCCGCTACATCCAGCCGGACGAGGTTGCGGAGATCGTGCTCTATGGTACCTATGTCGATAACTACATGAAAGAGGGCTGGCTCTTCGACTATCCCTGGTTTGACATTAAGAGCTTTGAGTACCATATCCCGGCGGATCAGTTTGTGTTCGATGCGTACGATGACAACTGGAACTGCCAGGAGTTCTGTGAGGTGTGGTTTAAGGATGAGGCTCCCGAGCCTCCCGAGCAGAAGGTTTTCTCCGCGGAAGTAAGCTTTACCTATGGTTACGAGGGTGAAGAGGCCAAGGCTGTTCCCGCCGAAAAGATGCCTGAAATTCCCCTGAACGACAAGGGTGTTTATTTGATTTCCCTCCTGGAGGATAAGCTGGAGGGTTGGACACAGGATGGCGAGAAGTATACCAAGGATTTTGGTGCGGCAATCCCTGATACAATCACCGTAGATGACGTCACCTACACCCTGACAACTCAGGACAAGACCATCGCCATCAGCGAGCAGGGCGAGCACAAGACCTTCCACTATACCAAGTCTGTTCCCACCCAGGCAAGCGTGGATCTGGAGATCCAGAAGGCAGTCAAGGCCAGCCAGCAGGGCAGCGGTGCCCCGGCGGAGACCTTCCGTTTCTTCCTGGTAGATACCACGAATGGTATCAATCGGCCTGTGGAGACGAAATCCATGGTGACCACCGGTGTGGGCAGCTATACCGAGCATATCAATCTGACCTATACGGCTGCCGGCGAGTATACCTATGAGCTGTGCGAGCTGCCTGACGGGGCCAAGGACTGGACCTATGATGTGAACGCGATCTATCGCTTCCAGGTCGTAGTGACGGAGCAGAACGGCAAGCTGACGGCTGAGCTGAAGGATCAGAGCGGCAACGCAATCGATGGTAAGTTTGCCTTTACCAACACCTACAATGGCTTCTATCAGCCCGACGAGGAGCGGCTTGTGGTTCTTCAGGGCGGTGTCCGCCAGGCGGACGGGAGCCTGAAGCAGCTGTATCTGGAGAGCTATCACGTCTCGGTCAATGAGCCCTACGACATGACCGATGAGCTGGCTACTCTGGAAAAGGAGCACTGCACTGGATACAACCGTAAGGAAGTGTTCGGCAACCTGAAGGGCGAGGCCGGAAATTCCGATGTCAAGATCCTGGTGGAGTATGCCAAGCCTGTTTCCGGTCAGGCAAATGTGGATCTGGAGATCCAGAAGGCGGTCAAGGCCAGCCAGCAGGGCAGCAATGCCCCGGCGGAGACCTTCCATTTCTTCCTGGTGGACACCACGAATGGTGTCAATCAGCCTGTGGAGACGAAGTCCATGGTGACCACCGGCGTGGGCAGCTATGCCGAGCATATCAATCTGACCTATACGGCTGCCGGCAAGTATACCTATGAGCTGTGCGAGCTGCCTGGCAAGGCCGAGGACTGGACCTATGATCTGAATGCGATCTATCGCTTCCAGGTCGTGGTGACCGCGGATAACGAGGGCAAGCTGACGGCTGAGCTGAAGGATCAGAACGGCAATGCGATCGATGGTAAGTTTGCCTTTACCAACACCTACAATGGCTTCTATCAGCCCGCCGGAGAGCGGCTTGTGGTTCTTCAGGGCGGTGTCCGCCAGGCGGACGGCAGCCTGAAGCAGCTGTATCTGGAGAGCTATCACGTCTCGGTCAATGAGCCCTACGACATGACCGATGAGCTGGCTGCTCTGGAAAAGGAGCACTGCGCTGGATACACGCAGAAGGAAGTGTTTGGCAACCTGAAGGGTGAGGCCGGAAATTCCGATGTCAAGATCCTGGTGGAGTACACCAAGAACGAGACCCCGGAGACCGAGGGCACACTGACCATCCAGGTGGTGAACGAGAACGCCACACCGAATAGCTTCACTATCGTTGTGACCGGTCCCGATGATTTCCGCAAGGAGATCTCCAGCAGTGAGATGACCGGCCTGCAGACGATCCTTTCCAACCTGAAGCCCGGCACCTACACCGTGGTGGAGAGCGGCGCCGGTCTGAGCGAGTATGATCTCGTTGTCACCTATATGGTGGGGGATCAGAATGGCAACACCGTAGATGTGACTGCCGGCAGCAGCCAGACCATGGTGATCACGAATACATATGTCCGTGACGATGGCGGCGATGGTGGTGACGGTGGCGACGGCGGAAATACCGGCGATGGTGGTGACGGTGGCAACACGCCCACCCCCACTCCGACGCCCACTCCGGAGGAAGAGATCCCCGACGAGAACACGCCTCTGGGCCCCGGCCCTGAGGAGCCCGGCACCGGTACCGAGTCTGGCACTGGCACCGAGCAGCCCGGCACCGGCACCGGCGACGGCGAGGGCGAAGCGGTCGTGGATATCGACGACGGGGAGACTCCTCTCGGAAACCTGCCCCAGACCGGTATGGTCGCCACGCCTGTGAATCCGGCTGTGACGGCTGGCCTGGTGGCCCTGGCCTTCTCTATGGTAGGCGCTGGCCTGCATCTCTCCTTCTCCCGGAAGAAGGGTGAGGAAGAGGACTGAGCCTCTAAGTAAGACCACAACAAAATAAGATCCAAAGCCCCCGCGGACATCGTCCGCGGGGGCTTTCCAATTCCTATAGAATTAGGCAATGGGGGCTACGCCCAAGGTCATCTCTTCCAGTACTTCCAGCACCATGCGCACTGTGTCCAGAGAGGTAAAGATGGTGGCACCATTTTCCACCGCACAACGGCGGATGAGGGTGCCGTCCTGGTAATGCTCCCCGGAGAGGATTGCGCGGGTATTGACCACACAGTTGATCCGTCCGCTGCGCAGATCCTGGAGGATCTGGTCATCGCCCTCGCAGATCTTACCGTAGACTCGGGTACGCAGACCGCGCTGCCGCAGGTATTGGGCGGTGGCCTGGGTGGCACAGAGACTGTACCCCAGCCGATAAAAGCGCTCGGCTAGAGGGAATGCTTCGGCCTTGTCCTCGTCCGCCACGGTGAAGAGAATGGTGCCGTGGTCGGCTACCCGCACCCCTGAGGCCTGGAGCGCCTTGTACATGGCGCGGGTCAGACTGGGATCGTACCCAATGGCCTCGCCAGTGGACTTCATCTCGGGGGAGAGATAGGCATCCAGTCCGCTGAGTTTGGAGAAGGAGAAGGCGGGGGCCTTCACATACCAGCAGGCGGGACGGACAGGGGGGCGGTCGGCATAGCCCTGTTCCTTGAGCGAGATGCCCAGCATGACCCGGGTGGCGATGTCGGCTAGCGGCAGGCCGGTAGCCTTGGAGAGGAAGGGGACCGTGCGGGAGGAGCGAGGGTTGACCTCGATGATGTAGACCCGGTCCTCTTTGTCCACAATAAACTGGATGTTGTAGAGGCCCTTGATGCCGATGCCGGGGCCCAGCTGGCGGGTATAGGCCTCGATCTGCTCCAGTGCCTTCGGAGAGACTGAGAAGGTGGGGAACACGCTGATCGAATCTCCAGAGTGAATACCCGTCCGCTCCACCAGTTCCATGACACCGGGGAGGAAGACGTCGGTGCCGTCGCAGATGGCGTCTACCTCCAGCTCCTTGCCGGTGATATACTGGTCCACCAGCACGGGCTGGTCCTCATTGACGGCGACCGCGGTGCGCAGGTAAGTGCGCAGGTCCTCCGGTTTGGAGACAATCTGCATGGCCCGGCCGCCCAGCACATAGCTGGGACGCACCAGGATGGGATAACCGATCTCGGCGGCGGCCTGCTCCCCGGCCTCCACACTGGTGACGGCCACACCCTTGGGCTGAGGAATGCCGAGGGAGGAGAGTACCCGCTCAAAGGCGTCTCGGTTTTCGGCCCGCTCGATGGCTTCACAGTCGGTGCCGATGAGGGGCACCCCGCGCCGGGCCAGAGGCTCGGCCAGATTGACGGCAGTCTGTCCGCCCAGACAGGCCACGACGCCCAAGGGCTGTTCCAGCTCCACCACATTCATCACATCCTCCGGTGTGAGGGGCTCAAAGTAGAGCTTGTCGCTGGTGGTATAGTCGGTGGAGACCGTTTCGGGATTGTTATTCAGAAGAATGGCCTCATAGCCGTGGGCGCGGATGGTCTGGACCGCGTGGACAGTGGAGTAGTCAAACTCAATACCCTGCCCGATCCGGATGGGACCGGAGCCCAGGACCAGGATCTTGGGCCGGTCACTGACCCGGGACTCGTTCTCTGCCTCATAGGTGGAGTAGAAGTAGGGAATGTAGCTGTCGAACTCGCTGGCACAGCTGTCGATCATCTTGTAGACCGGCAGGATGCCCTGCTCCTTCCGCAGGGCGCGGAGGGCGTCCTCTTCCATCCCCCAGGCCCGGGCGATCCAGGCATCGGAGAATCCAGCGCGCTTGGCCCGGAGGAGGACACCGGGGTCGCGGGGAGCGGCAGAGAGGGCCTGCTCCAGGGCTACGATGTTCCCCAGTTTATCCAGGAAAAAGGGGTCAATCTGGGTCCGGGCTGCAATGAGCCCGGGGTCCATGCCCAGGCGCAGCAGCTGAGCCACAGCATAGATCCGGTCGTCGGTGCCCAGAGTGATGTAGGAGAGAAGCTCCTCACCGGTCATGGGGTCAAACTTGGGCAGGTGGAGGTGGCAGGCGCCGATCTCCAGAGAGCGTACCGCTTTGAGCAGGCTCTCCTCCACGGTGCGGCCCACGCTCATGACCTCGCCGGTCGCCTTCATCTGGGTGCCCAGGCGGTTGGAGGCGTCGGTAAACTTGTCAAAGGGGAAGCGGGGCATCTTGGTCACCACATAGTCCAGGGCGGGTTCAAAGCAGGCGGGCGTATTGGCCAGCTGGATCTCGTCCAGGTGCAGGCCCACGGCGATCTTGGCCGAGACCCGGGCAATGGGATAGCCGCTGGCCTTGGAGGCCAGGGCCGAGGAGCGGGAGACCCGGGGATTGACTTCAATGACATAGTAGCGGAAGGACTGGGGGTCCAGGGCAAACTGGACATTGCATCCGCCCTCGATGCGCAGGGCGCGGATGAGCCGCAGGGCGCTGTCCCGCAGGAGATGATATTCCTTGTTGGTCAGAGTCTGGCTGGGCGCCACCACGATGGAGTCGCCGGTGTGGATGCCCACGGGGTCCAGATTCTCCATGTTGCAGATGGTGATGGCGGTATCGTTGGCATCCCGGATGACCTCGTATTCGATCTCTTTATAGCCCTTGATGCTTTTTTCCACCAGAACCTGTCCCACGGGGGAGAGCGCCAGGGCGTTGACCAGCAGGTCAGCACACTGCTGGGGATCGTCAGCAAAACCGCCGCCGGTGCCGCCCAGGGTGAAGGCGGGGCGCAGGACCACCGGATAGCCAATGGAATCCGCCGCGGCAAGTCCCTCCTCCACACTGTGGACGGTCTCGGAGGGGAGGACGGGCTCTCCCAGAGACTGGCACAGGGCCTTGAATTCCTCCCGGTCCTCCGCCCGGCGGATGCTCTCCCGGCTGGTGCCCAGCAGCTCCACGCCGCACTCCTCTAGCACGCCCAGGTCGGACAGCTCCATGGCCAGGTTGAGGCCGGTCTGCCCGCCGATGCCGGGGACCAGGGCGTCGGGGCGCTCCCGCCGGAGGATCCGGGCCACATATTCCGCGGTGAGAGGCTCCATATAGACCTTATCGGCCATGGCCGGGTCCGTCATAATGGTGGCCGGGTTGGAGTTGACCAGCAGGACCTCATACCCCTCCTCCCGCAGGGCCAGGCAGGCCTGTGTGCCCGCATAGTCAAATTCGGCGGCCTGGCCGATGACGATGGGGCCGGAGCCGATGACCATGATCTTGTGAATGTCGGTACGCTTAGGCATGGGTCTTGTCCTCCTTCATGAGCTCGATAAACTGGTCAAACAGGTAGCCGCTGTCCTGGGGACCGGGGGCACTCTCCGGGTGGTACTGAACGCTGAAGATTCGTTCTTCGGGGCAGGCCACGCCCTCCACCGTGCCGTCCAACAGGTTGGTGTGGGTGGGGATGAGACCGGTGCCCGCCAGCGAGTCGGCATCCACCGCATAGCTGTGATTCTGGCTGGTGATCTCGATCTTGCCGTCGGAGAGTCGGAGGACGGGGTGATTACCGCCGCGGTGGCCAAATTTGAGCTTATAGGTACGTCCGCCGAAGGCCAGGGAGATGAGCTGATGTCCCAGACAGATGCCAAAAATGGGCCAGCGCCCCCGGATGGCGCGGATGAGCTCGATCACGGGCCCCACATCCTCCGGGTCACCTGGGCCGTTGGAGAAGAAGACCCCATCGGGCTGGTAGAGGGCAATCTCCTCCGCGGTGGTGTTCCAGGGCACTACGGTCACGTTGCAGCCCCGGCGGTTCAGGCTGCGGATGATATTGAGCTTGATGCCGCAGTCCACCGCCACCACATGAAAGCGGTGGTCGGCGGTGCGGGCATACCAGCGCTTTTTACAGCTCACCCGGGAGACGGCGTCCCGTGGTACCGGAGTGGCGCGCAGGCGGGCCAGGGCGGCCTCCCGGGGGACGTCGGCCCCGGTGAGAATGGCCCGTCGGCTGCCGTGGGCACGGATGGAGCGGGTGAGCTGCCGGGTATCCACGCCCCAGAGCCCGGGAATGCCGTTCTCCTCCAAAATCTCCGAGAGGGTCTTGGTGTAGCGGAAATTGCTGGGGCGGTCGTTGTATTCCCGGACCACCAGTGCGCCGATGGTGGGAAAACGGGTCTCAAAATCCTCGTCGGTGATACCGTAATTTCCGATCAGGGGATAGGTCATCACCACCATCTGGTCGGTATAGGAGGGATCGGATACGATCTCCTGATATCCCACCATGGAGGTGTTGAAGACCAGCTCGCACACCCGGTCGGCGGGATAGCCGAATCCGTGGCCGTAATACTCGCTGCCGTCCTCCAGGACCAGCTTTCGTTCCAGTGTTTGCATGGGTGTCATCCTTTCTCTCAGAGGCGTGGGCAAAAAAAGGACGGTGGGCAAATATGCCACACCGTCCAATGCCTATAAGACATCATTTTCCAGGAGGAAGAAAGACTGGGGGAAGAACGCCTTGACCAGATTCATGGTGTTCTTGCTGCTGCCCATACTTTGCTCACCTCCGGGAATTTGCATTGTGCGATATTGTACGGAAAAGAAAGTATACTGTCAAGTATAAAGTTTATTCTTTATAGGAGTGAACAAGAAAAGGGCGGGAAACGCCCCGCAGGATGGTTGCGGCAGGGCAGCACAGAGGGTATAATAAAATGCAAAAAGGCCGCGCTGCTCGGCCTTCTGGAGCAAGGAGGACAGATTGTCATGGAATATGAACTGAGCCGCGACGGCATGACCATCCGGGTGGCGGAGATGGGGGCCGAGATCCAGTCGTTCACGGCCTGCGGCAGAGAGTGGATGTGGAGCGGGGACCCATCTGTGTGGGGACGGCATGCCCCAGCCTGTTTCCCCTGGTGCGGGCGGCTGAAGGACGGCTATTTTGAGCAGGACGGCGTGCGCTATGAGAACGGCCCCCACGGTTTTGCCCGGGAGTATCCCCATACCCTGGTCGGGCAGGATGGGGCGTCCCTCACCTTCCGGCTGGACTGGAATGAGGAGACCTGGAAGCGCTATCCCTGGAAATTCCGGCTGGAGACGGAGTACCGGCTGGTGGAGGGGGTCCTCTCCTCCACCTATCGGGTCTATAACCTGGATGAGCGGGAGATGCCCTTTCAGGCGGGGTTCCACTATGCCCTCGCCCTCCCGCTGACGCCGGGAGGACAGACCGAGGACCACGAGCTGCGCTTTGCCGGCGTGGAGGAGCCCGAGGAGATCCTGACGCTGGAGGGCGGACTGGTCAGCGGACGCCGTCCCCGTTTTACCGGAATGGACCATGTGAAGCTGGACGACCACCTGTTTGATCAGGACTCCATCTGCCTGTCCGGGCTGCGCACTCCCTGGATCGAGCTGGCCAGCCGGACTGGGGAGACGGCCATCCGTCTGGGCATGGAGGGCTTCCCCTACGTGCTCTTCTGGTCCAAGCCCGGCCCGATGCGCTTTGTGTGCATTGAGCCCTGGCATGGTCTGCCGGACGATGCACAGGGGGATCACAATCTCTTCCACCGCCCCGGCATCCGGGTGCTGGGACCGGGGGAATCCTTTACCTGTACCCAGACACTGACACCGCAGGGATAAAACAAAAGGCCGCCGGGATGGAATTCCATCCCGGCGGCCTTTTGTATCCAGTTGGCTTAGAGGGTGCGCAGAGCGTCCTGGAGGGCGGTCTTCTGCGAGGTGCCTGCATCCTTGTGCTCCTTGATGATACGGGCGGGCACACCGGCCACCACGGCTCCGGAGGGAACGTCCTCGATGACCACGCTGCCCGCGGCCACGACAGCGCCCTGCCCCACGTGTACCCCCTCAATGAGGACGGCGTTGGCCCCGATGAGGACGTCGTCCTCCACAATGACGGGTACTGCACTGGCGGGCTCCACCACGCCGGCCAGTACCGCGCCGGCTCCCACATGGCAGTTGCGGCCCACCGTGGCCCGGCCGCCCAGCACCGCGCCCATGTCGATCATGGTGCCGGAGCCCACCACGGCGCCGATATTGAGGATGGCGCCCATCATGATGACCGCATTGTCGCCGATCTCCACCTGGTCCCGGATGATGGCACCCGGCTCAATGCGGGCATTGATGCCCTTCAGATCCAGCAGGGGAATGGCGGAATTGCGGCAGCTGTTCTCCACCACCAGATCGTCGATGCGCTCGGCATTGGCGGCCAGGATGGGGCCCAGCTCCTTCCAGTCCCCGAAGATGACTTTGTCCCCGACGCCGAACACCTGGGCCGAGCCGTAGTCGATGGGGGCTTTTTCCCGGAGGGTGACCTTGACGGGGGTCTTCTTCTCCGCCTGTGCAATATAGTGAATGATTTCCTGTGCGTCCATGTATGATCCTTCTTTCTCAGGGTTGATGGGGAGTGGGGAAGAGCAGGTCCTCCAGAGCGTAGAAGCCGGGCTCTCTGCTGACAAGGAGCCGTGCGGCCCGGAGGGCCCCGGCGGCAAAAATAGAGCGGTTGTCGGCCCGATGGCTCAGATGGAGCTCCTCCTGGGGGCCGAAAAAGGAGACCGTATGGGCGCCCGCCACCGTGCCGCCCCGGAGGGCGTGGACCCCGATCTCCCGGGGAAAACGGCGGGCGGAGCGCCCCTCCCGGCCGTAGACGGTGGAGTAGGTGTGCCCAGGATCCACCGCCTCCAGCAGAAGTTTGGCGGTGCCGCTGGGGGCGTCAGCCTTCTGATTGTGGTGGGTCTCCACGATTTCGATGTCAAAAGCGTCTCCAAGCACTTCTGCAGCCTGGGCGGCCAGGCGGCGAAGGACCGCGATGCCGATGGAGAAGTTGGCGCTGTGCAGTACGGGCGCGTAGTTGCCCAGCTGGCGGAGCAGGTCCATCTGCTGGGGAAGATAGCCGGTGGTGCCGCTGACCAGGGGAGTGCCGGTACGGCGGACATACCCGGCCACCGCGCACAGACTGTCCGGCGCGGAAAAATCCACGATGACGTCGGCCGGGGGAGCCGTGCGCTCCAGATCACTCAGGTTGGTGCGGTGGAAGGCGGCCAGAATGGTGAGATCCTCCTCCTGTTCCACCAGGGTGCGGAGCATGGTGCCCATCCGGCCGGTGCCGACCAGAAGGAGGTTCATGCCAGAACACCTGCCTTTTCCATGGCCTCCCGCAGAGCGGCGCGGGGACCCTCCGACATGGTGGTCAGAGGCAGCCGGTAGCCGCCCACCTCCATGCCCATGAGGTTGAGGGCCTCCTTCACCGGGACGGGATTGACCTCCAGGAACAGGCCGTTGATGACATCCAGATAGCGCAGCTGGGTCTCCAGGGCGGCAGCGCGGTCCCCGCGGAGGTAGTTCCACACCATATCGTGGATCTCCCGGGGCAGGATGTTGGCGGCCACCGAGATCACGCCGCTGGAACCCAGCGCCATCATGGGCAGGACGATGTCGTCGTTGCCGGAATACATGAGAAAATCATCCGAGAGATAGCGGGCGATCTTGGTGGCATAGCTCAGGCTGCCCGAGGCCTCCTTGATGCCCACGATGTTGGGGTGGACCGACAGGCGGCGCACCACGTTTTCCGAGATGGAGCAGCCGGTCCGTCCGGGCACATTGTAGAGAATACAGGGGATGTGGACTGCGTCGGCCACCGTCTTGAAGTGGAGGTACATGCCCTCCTCGTTGGTCTTGTTGTAGTAGGGGGTGATGAGGAGCAGACCGTCCACCCCCAGACGCTCAAAGCTCAGGCTCTTTTCCACCATGGTCTCGGTGCAGTTGGAGCCGCTGCCCGCGATGACCGGGACACGGCCGGCCACCCGCTCGACAGTGTAGGCGCAGACCGCGTCGTCCTCCTCGTGGGTCATGGTGGAGGACTCGCCAGTGGTGCCCAGAATGAGGATGGCATCGGTCTGGTTGGCCAGATGGAAGTCGATCAGCTCCCCCAGCTTTTCAAAATTGACCGATCCATCGGGGTGGAAGGGGGTGATCAGGGCAACGATGGAACCTTGGATGTGTCTGGCGTTCATGTGAAAGACTCCTTTCTCGAATGGCGGACAGATGCCGCGATGCGGACAGAGGAGCGGACACAAAACAAAAAACGCCAGTAGGGCTATGCCTTACTGACGGCCCAGGCTCTCCGGTGCATTTGGGGAGAAACCTGCAGTAAGGATAGCACTCCCGCGGGTCATCCCCGCAGACAGTGCCGCAGATCTTCTCCACGGCCCCACCCGGCCGCCGTGCCCGGCGTCCGAATTCGGCAGGTTCGCCTCCGCCCGGGATCGCTGTCTGCCGACTCCCCCGGGGTATTCTCACCTGCGCCTCTATCCTGAGTTTGGCCTATTTTAGCACGGCGCTGCTTTAGTGTCAAGAAGTTTTTTCTGCGAATTTCACTTGCACCCGGCGTCCTGGGACCGTATAATAGCGGACAAAGAAACCGCGTCTGCGGGGAAATGAGGGATGTAACATGCTCCAACTGCTCCAAACTGTCCGCCGGGATCTCCATCGCATTCCGGAGCTGGATGACCAGCTGCCCCAGACCACGGCCTATCTGCGCCGCGCGCTGGAGGATCTGCCCTGTACGCTCTTTTCCCCGGACGGACGGGCTCTGTGCGCCTGGTTTGACGGGGGGAAGGAGCGGGCTGTGGCCTTCCGGGCGGACATGGACGCCCTGCCCATTTTGGAAAAGACAGGGGCGCCCTATGTCTCCTGTCACCCGGGGCAGATGCACGCCTGCGGCCATGACGGCCATATGGCCATGCTGATCGGCCTGGCCCACACGGTGGCGGAGCGTCTTTCCACACTGCCCCGCAATGTGCTTCTGATCTTCCAGCCCGCCGAGGAGACCACCGGCGGGGCCCGTTCCATCTGCGAGAGCGGCGTGCTGGAGCGCTATGGGGTGGAGCGGATCTACGGCTTCCACCTCTGGCCGAATCTGCCGGCGGGGACGCTGGGCAGTCGTCCGGGGCCCCTGATGGCACGGGCCAGCGAGGTGACGGTACGGATGACCGGCCGCAGCGCCCACATTGCCCGCTGGCAGGAGGGGGCCGACGCCCTGATGGCGGGGGCCCGCTTCCTGTGCGAGGCGGAGGCGTGTACCGGGAAGCTGAACCGGGAGCAGGGTGTATGCCTCCTCAAATTCGGGCGGATGGAGAGCGGGAGCGTCCGCAATGCCATCAGCGCCGAGAGTACGCTGCTGGGCAGTCTCCGAGTGGACTCGGACGAAGTGTTTCAGAGCGCCAAGGAGGAATTGCGTGCGCTGGCCCGAACGGTGGGGGAGCAGTACGGCGTGGAGGCGGAGATCCGGTTCTCCGAGGGATATCCCCCGGTGTGTAACGATCCGGAGCTCTATGCCGCCAGTGCGGCCACCCTGCCGGAGCTGCGTCTTCTGGAGGAGCCCCTCCTGATCGCGGAAGATTTTTCCTTTTACCAGCGCTGTGTGCCGGGCGTCTTTTTCCTGCTGGGGACGGGAACCGGGATCCCGCTCCATGCTGACACCTTCGATTTTGATGAGCAGGTACTGGAGGCAGGGGTTCGGTTCCAGCAGCGCCTGCTGGAGTTAGCCTAGGGAAAACTGTGAGCAGAGAAAGAACATGTCTTTTTAAGACGAACAATAGGGAAACCGGGCCATACCAGAGGATGCGGCACAGGAAGGCCATGTGTCCGAGCGAGGACCGCCCTACCGGGCGGGAGGAAAGAGAGCCTGTTATACCTTTATATAATAAGATATGCGGATTTTGAACCATAGAAGCAGAGAAACGGATGGAAGGATGAGAGAGGCACTGCACTGCCCGCCTGGGTTACCCCGGGCGGGCAGATGAGGGGAGCGACCTGCGCGAGGGACCTCGCTGTGTGCGTGAAACCCGGACTGCACGCGAGCAGAAAACAGACTTGCCAGAGGGGAAAAAGTGTGGTATAAAAGAAGGGTATTAGGCGAAAGCCTCGATCCACGTTTGTCAGGGAAAATCCGACAGACGTGGTTTTCTTTTTTTACAGGAAAAGAAAGGATGGGTCTCTATGAAGCGAAATCTGGGCCTGGATCTTTTGCTGGTGGTACTGGGAAATGCCCTGTACGCCTTCGGCGTGGCGGCCTTCCTGCTGCCCGGCGGGCTGATCACCGGGGGGACCACCGGAATCGCGCTGTTTGTGCGGCACTGCTTTCCGATCTCGATCTCCGCGTTCGTGCTGGGCTTCAATGTGGTGATGCTGCTGCTGGGGCTGGCGGTGCTGGGGCGGAAGTTTGCGGCCACCACGGTGCTGAGCAGCCTGCTCTACCCCGTGCTTTTGGAGCTGTGGGAGCGCGTGCTGCCGGCACAGGCCATCACGCAGGACGTGATCCTGTGCACTGCCTTCGGTGGAATGTGCATCGGCGCGGGCCTGGGAATCGTCATTCGCACCGGAGCGTCCACGGGTGGCATGGACATCCCGCCCCTGGTGCTCAACCGACTCTTTCATCTCCCGGTGGCACCCATGCTCTATGGATTTGATATGGTCATCCTGCTGCTCCAGGCGCTGTTCAGCGACTGGGAACAGATTTTGTACGGGATTTTGCTGGTCTTCATCTATACGGCGGTGCTGAACAAGGTGCTGGTCTTGGGTCAGCAGAAGGTGGAGGTCAAAGTGGTCAGCGAAAAGGTGGAGGAGATCCGCCGAGCCGTCCTCTCCCAGGTGGACCGGGGCGGGACCCTTCTCCAGAGCCGCACGGGCTATATGCTGCGGGAGACCGAGATGCTCCTCTCCGTAGTCTCCCCCATGGAGCTGGGGAAGGTGGAGCGTCTGATCCATGACATCGACCCGGAGGCATTCCTGATCGTCAGCCGGGTCAGTGAGGTGAGCGGCCGAGGCTTTACCCGGGCCAAACGCTATCTCGCTTCGGCCGAGACGGGCAAGTAACTAGAATAAAAAATACCCCTTCCCATTCACACACCCGCCGGGGTGGACTTTGAGGCGGCCCGCCGTCTGGGCATCAAGGCAGTATGGGCCCTGTCCCTGCCGGGAAAAGTGGCGCCGGTGACGGCGGCCAGAGCCATCAAGAGTACCATCTATAATATCCTCAACGAATTGGGAGTGTGAATATGGAAGAGATCCATGTGGGATTTGCCTTTACCGGCTCTTTTTGTACTTACGCCAAGGCTATGGAGACCCTGGAGCGGGTGGCGGAGCGCTATGGCAGCGTGACGCCCATTGTCTCCGAACGGGGGGCGGGAACCGACTCCCGCTTTGGCAACGCCGCTGATTTTGTGGCCGAGATGGAGCGCATCTGCGGCAAACGGGTGGTGGACTCGGTGGTCAAGGCCGAGCCCATCGGGCCCAAAAAGCTGCTGGATGTGTTGGTGATCTGTCCCTGTACTGGGAATACACTGGCGAAACTGGCCGCCGGGATCACCGATTCCTCGGTCACTATGGCAGCCAAGGCCCACCTGCGCAACGGGCGTCCCCTGGTACTGGCAGTGGCCACCAATGACGGTCTGGCCGGGGCGGCCCGCAACATCGGTACGCTGCTGGACAAGAAGCACGTCTATTTTGTCCCCTTCGGCCAGGATGATCCGGAGCACAAGCCCACCTCTCTGGTGGCGGATTTTGACCGGGTACCTGAGACCATTGACGCCGCCCTCTGCGAGAGACAGATCCAGCCAATTTTGCTGCGGGAATGAATTCCGAAACCGGAAAAGGAGCGCTTCTCTGCCCGAATTTGGGGTGGAGCGGAGCGCTCCTTTTTCTTGCCATTTTCATAGAGGCGTGGTAGGATAAAAGAGCTCGCGGCCCCCAATACTTTGCAGGGGGAGGAGAAGTACCCGCGATGGATGCGGGAATGGATATCAAGAGCAAAAGGAGTCGTTTTCATCTATGATCGCATTTCATACACCGGAACTGGCAGACAAGTCCTGGGTGGACAAGCTGCTGCTGGGAGCGGATTCCAGAGGATGTGAATACAGTTTTACCAATCTCTATACCTGGCGCCACGCGTTCCACTACGCCATCGCCCCGGTGGAGGGATTTCTGGCGGCCCGTCTGTGTGGAAAGCTGGGGTGCAGCTATCTCTACCCCGCAGGGGAGGGGGAGGTAGAGCAGGTGCTGCATGCACTGGCCCAAGACGCCGATGAGCGGGGGGAACCCTTCCGCTTGGTCTGCCTGTCCAAGGAACAGGCGGAAGGACTGGAGGCCCGTTTCCCCGGATGCTTTCAGATCGAAGCGGACCGGGACAGCTTTGATTACCTCTATGAGATCGATCGGCTGGCGGAGCTCCCCGGCAAACAGCTGCATGCCAAACGAAACCACATCAATGCCTTTATCCGCGCCTTTCCGCACTGGACCTATGAGGAGATGACTCCGGCCGTCCTGCCGGAGTGCCTGGAGATGGACAAGGAGTGGTACCGGCGCAGCCGGGAGCGGGAAGGAGCAGCGGAGGCCGGGGATCTGGGCAATGAGGGGCTGGCCCTCCGGGATGCCATTGCCCACTTTGAAGAGCTGGGACTGGAAGGCGGCGTGATCCGGGTCTACGGGGAAGTGGTTGCCTTTACCATGGGGGACCGGCTGGGAAAGGACTGCTATGACGTCCACTTTGAGAAGGCCTATAACGAGCTGCGGGGCGGCTACACGCTGATCAACCGGGAATTTGCCCGCTGGGTCCGAAACCGCTATCCCGATGTGCGTTATCTCAACCGGGAGGATGACATGGGTGTCCCCGGGCTGCGGAAGGCCAAGGAGTCCTATTATCCGGACTGCATGGTGGAAAAATACAGCGCTACGTTGAAAAAAGATACAAAATTTTGATAAACTAGCGCGATAAAGCGGCGGGCTGTTACTACAAAAAAGTACGAGGGGCCTAACAAATGTCTCTTGACTGAGGACATAATTTAAGATAAAATATAAAAACTGCGTAAAAGTAGGGCGCAGAGGGCCTCAGAAGGGTTAGAATGGAACGAAAACTGAAATAATTTTTCAAGCATCCGGGCGCTTGAAAAGTGGTTTCAGATTCACTCATTCACCGGAAAGAAAGGCCCTCTGAAACAGAGTGGAGAAAGAAAGTTTAGGAAGTGAAGAAATGGCAAAGTACATATTGAAGCGAGTCGTTATGGCAATCATTACGGTCCTCATCGTGTCCTGTGTCACCTTCCTGCTGATGATGTCGGTGCCTGGCAGCCCGTTTGCCTCGGAAAAAGCGCTGACGCCGCAGCAGCAGGCCACACTGGATGCAAAGTACGGCTTTGACAAGCCGCTGCCCATTCAGATGGTGAATTACCTGAAAAATGCGCTGCACGGCGATCTGGGCGAGTCCCTGAAGATGCAGAAGGGACGCCCGGTAGCCGAGATCATTGCGGATATGTTCCCCATCTCCGCCAAGATCGGCGTGATCGCCCTGGCCTGGGCTGTGGTGGTCGGTATCCTGCTGGGCTGTTTGGCCGCCTATTACCGAGGGAAGTGGGTGGACAGCCTGCTGCGCGTGGTCTGTACCTTAGGTATCTCCATGCCGGGATTTGTCGTGGCCTCGTTCCTGCTGATCCTGTTCTGTTCCCCGGTGGGACCGGAGCTGCTGAAGAGTTTTGAGCTGACCGCCATCTTTAACCCGGATCTGGGCGCCAAGGCCTATTTCATGCCCTGCTTCGCACTGGGCCTCTATCCCATGTGCTACACCGCCCGGCTGACCCGGTCTTCCATGCTGGACGCCATCAATCAGGAGTATATCAAGACTGCCCGGGCCAAGGGCCTGAAGGGCGGCAAGATCATCTTCAAGCACGCCCTGCGCAACGCCCTCATCCCCGTCATCACCTACCTGGGCCCCCTGGTTGCCTTCACCCTGTGCGGCGGCTTCGTGGTGGAGAGCGTGTTCTCCATCCCCGGCCTGGGCCGCTATCTGGTGCAGTCCATCACCAACCGCGACTACTTTGTGATTATGGGCACGACCATCTTCCTGGCGACCTTTGTGGTCCTCATGAACCTGGTGGTGGATATCATCTACAAGCTGGTCGATCCCCGCATCGATCTGACGAAAGGAGAGTAACCAATGGCGAATCGAAAGAAAAAACCGGTCATCGGCTCTCTCCAGCCCGATGTGGACTCCATGCTGGATTGGAATACCCTGACCAACGATGATTTTGCGCCTGCCTCCAGTGAGGAGAAGGCCGACTTTATTCAGCAGCGCAAGAGCGTATCCTACTGGTCGGACGCCTGGCGCCGCCTGCGCAAGAACGTGGTGGCCATGGTGGCTCTGGGCGTCATCGTGCTGCTGATCCTCTTTGCCTTTGTGGGCCCCATGCTGGTGCCCTATGGGTATGAGCAGCGCAACCTGGGCGCCGAGAATCTCTATCCTCACCACTACACCCTGGAGGAACAGGAGCAGTACCGCCAGGCTACCAGCACCCTGGACCCCCAGGAGGCGGTGGAGCAGGCCCGTGCCGAGGCTGAGGCCAAGGGCGAGAAGCTCACCAGCCGTGAGGAGGCTCTGATCCGCGCCAAGGCCAAGACCGGCGGAGAGTATGCCGGTATGTCCGAGGAGGAGGTCTATGCCGCTCTGGGCATTCACAGCCATCCCTTTGGATACTCCAATGAGGAGCTCGAGCGCATCGCCAACGGCGAGAAGGTGTTCCCCCATGTGTTCGGTACCGATAAGCTGGGCCGTGATATCATGGTGCGCACCATGTACGGCACCCGGGTGTCCATGACCATCGGTCTGGCCGCCGCCTTTATCG
Source organism: Pseudoflavonifractor gallinarum (assembly GCF_014982855.1). Taxonomy (GTDB): domain Bacteria; phylum Bacillota; class Clostridia; order Oscillospirales; family Oscillospiraceae; genus Pseudoflavonifractor_A; species Pseudoflavonifractor_A gallinarum. Next base: position 55,699 of record NZ_JADCKF010000013.1, read on the forward strand.
TGCTCATCATCGGCTCCCTGTACGGCTCCATCTCCGGCTACTTTGGCGGCAAGGTGGACGTGGTCATGCAGCGCATCGTCGACGTTATCTACTCCGTACCTGAGGTGCTGGTCATCCTGCTGATCTCCACCAGTATGAGCCCCCATATCACCCAGTTTATCTCGGACCATCAGGGCAACGCTCTGGCGGAGTTCATGCGCACCATCGGCCCCAACCTGATCGCCATGTTCATCGCCTTCGGCCTTCTGTACTGGGTCAGCCTGAGCCGCATCATCCGCGGTCAGATCCTCCAGCTCAAGCAGCAGGAGTATGTCACCGCGGCCCGGGCGCTGGGCGCCTCCGGCGGACGCATTATCCGGCGCCACCTGCTGCCCAACTGCATCGGCCAGATCGTGGTGACCACCTGCCTGCAGATCCCCTCCGCCATCTTCCTGGAGTCCTTCATGTCCTACCTGGGCGTGGGCGTGTCCGCCCCGCTGACCAGCCTGGGCTCCATGTGCCGGGACGCGCTGAGCGGCTTTACCACCTATACCTACCGCCTGATCATTCCGGCTGTCATCATCAGTGTGATGATCCTGGCCTTCAACCTGTTTGGCGACGGCCTGCGCGACGCGCTGGATCCGCGCCTGAAGAAGTAAGAGAGGAGGAGCGAGCATGGATCGGAACAAAGAGAACGAGGAGCGCCGGGACGGGCAGCTCCACACCGAAGCACCGGCCAGCGGCGAGAAGCTGCTGGAAGTGAAGGACCTGCGGGTCTCCTTCTTTACCCCCGCCGGCGAAGTCAAGGCCGTGGGCGGGATCAGCTATGAGCTCAACTACGGCGAGGTCATGGGCATCGTGGGCGAGTCTGGCTCCGGCAAGAGCCAGGAGGCCTACTCCATCATCGGCCTGCTCCAGTCCCCCGGCAAAGTGGTGGGCGGCTCCATCCATTTTGAGGGCCGGGACGTCCTTGCCTTCAACAAGGATCAGATGACCCAGTTCCGGGGCAGCGAAGTGGCCATGATCTTCCAGAACCCCATGACCTGCCTCAACCCGGTCTACACCGTGGGCAACCAGCTGGTGGAGGCCCTCAAGGCCCACGACAAGAAGATCTCCAAGGCCGACGCGGAAAAGCGCGCCATGGAGATGCTGGAGCTGGTGGGCATCAACAACGTGGAAAAGCGGATGAAGCAGTATCCCCATGAGTTTTCCGGAGGCATGCGCCAGCGCGTGATGATCGCCATGGGCCTGATCTGCCATCCCAAGCTGCTCATTGCCGATGAGCCCACCACCGCTCTGGACGTGACCATCCAGGCCCAGATCCTGGAGCTCATGAAGGACCTGCAGAAGAAGACCCAGATGGGTATTATCTTCATCACCCATAACCTGGGCGTGGTGGCGGAGATCTGCGACAAGGTCTCGGTCATGTACGCCGGAAAGATCGTGGAGCAGGGTAAGGTAGACGATATTTTCTACCGCACCGGTCACCCCTATACCATGGGACTGCTGCGCTCGATGCCCCGTGTGGACGCGGAGAGCCACGAGCGCCTGATCCCTATTGAGGGTACCCCTGTGGATATGCTCAACCCGCCCGAGGGCTGTCCCTTTGCGCCCCGCTGCGAGCACTGCATGAAGATCTGCCTGCAGAAGATGCCCCCCTATGTGGAACTGGGTGAGGGCCACCGCGCCGCCTGCTGGCTGCGGGTGCAGGATGAGCTGAAGAAGCAGAGAGAGGAGGGCGCGCAGAATGGCTGAGGATAAAATTCTGCTGGAAGTCCAGAACCTGAAAAAATACTTCCCCGTCAAGGGAACCAAGGGCCCCGGCGTGCAGGCGGTGGAAAACGTGTCCCTCTTCATCCGGAAGGGTGAGACCCTGGGCCTGGTGGGCGAGTCCGGCTGTGGTAAAACCACGCTGGGCCGCACCATTTTGCAGCTCCATGAGCCCACCTCCGGCAAGATCGTCTATGACGGAGAGACCATTTTTGAGGGCGCCGATCCCTGGCAGAAGGACGCCCAGGGCCACGCCACCCGGGTTAAGGTGGCCAAGCCCAAGATGGTGAATATGCTGCCCTACCGCCGGAAGATGCAGATCATCTTCCAGGATCCCTCTGCCTCTCTGGACCCCCGTATGACGGTGGGTGAGATCATCGGCGAGGCGCTGGATATCCACAAGCTCTACGCCAGCAAGGCCGAGCGCACCGATCGCATCAAGGAACTGCTGGGCATGGTCGGACTGAACACCGAACACGCCAACCGCTATCCCCATGAGTTCTCCGGCGGCCAGCAGCAGCGCGTGGGCATCGCCCGCGCCCTGGCGGTGAAGCCCGAGTTCATCGTCTGTGACGAGCCCATCTCCGCACTGGACGTGTCCATCCAGTCCCAGGTGGTCAACATGCTGGAGGATATGCAGAACGAGATGGGGCTGACCTATCTCTTCATTGCCCACGATCTCTCCGTGGTGCGCCACATCTCCAGCCGCATCGGCGTAATGTATCTGGGTTCCCTGGTGGAGCTGGCGGAGAGCTATGAGCTCAACAAGCACCCCCTCCACCCCTATACCAAGACCCTGCTCTCCGCTGTGCCGGTTCCCGACCCCGAGGTCAGCCGCCAGCGCCAGCGCATCGTCCTGGAGGGTGACATTCCCTCTCCCATGAATCCCCCGACGGGCTGCCGGTTCCATACCCGCTGCCCCTATGCTACCAAGGAGTGCAGCGAGGCCGCCCCGGTTTTCCGGGAGGTGGAGCCCGGTCACTGGGCCGCCTGCCATCTGCTGAACAAGTAATTTTCCTGTCCGCGTAGATTGGACGTATCTGCCGTGGGAAAACGGGGATAAGCACTGTTGGATATGTGACTATTTTGCAGAGAATTTTGTTGCATCCAATGGAGTGTCATTGTATTTAAATGCAGAATCCTCGCGGAAAGGCGAAGAAAACCCGAGTTTTCTTCGCCTTTCCTTCCTATTACGGGTTAACAATTTTGAAACATTTTACTTTACAAGAGTAATGCACCGTGGTATAATCAGCCTCGGATTCCACCGAAACGCTTTTTTGGAAGAACATCTGTCCGGCTGAACAGGACAGAAGATGACCGTGTATCACGCTGGAAAGGCGAGAGGATACAAAAAAACTTTGGAGGTTTTCGCAATGAAGAAGACGAAACTTCTGGCTCTGGGCCTGTCGGTCGCCATGACCGCCTCCCTGCTGGCCGGATGCGGCGGCACTGAGACGGCTCCCACCGGGACCACTGCTCCTGAGAACAGCGGCGCTCCCGCTGCCGAAGGCGTCAGCATGAGCGTCTGTGTGGCCAGTGAGCCCGAGACCATGGACCCTGCTCTGAACCGTACCGTGGACGGCGGCATCATGGCCCATCACCTGTTTGAGAACCTGTACAAGTGGGTGGACAGCGCCGAGGGCAACAACCCCGACGGCGGCGCCACCGCCGTTCTGGACCTGGGCATGGCCGCGGAGGAGCCCGAGGTGGTCGAGAATGCCGACGGCACCTACACCTGGACCTTCAAGCTGCGTGAGGACGCCAAGTGGTCCGACGGTCAGGCTGTGACCGCCAACGACTTCGTGTATGCCTGGCAGCGCCTGGTCAACCCCGAGCTGGCTGCTCCCTACAACTACATCATCGACATGGTGGTCAACGCTGTGGAGATCCGCAACGGTGAGAAGGATCCCTCCGAGCTGGGCGTCTCTGCTCCCGACGAGCACACCTTCGTGGTCAACCTGACCTACAACTGCCCCTACTTCAAGGAGATCTGCGCCTTCCCCTGCACCATGCCTCTGCGTCAGGACGTGGTAGAGGGCAACGCCAACTGGACTCAGGATCCCGCTACCTACATCTCCAACGGCCCCATGAAGCTGGAGTCTTGGTCTCACAACGCTGAGATCGTCATGGTTCCCAACGAGAACTACTATGACGCTGCCAGCGTGACCGTGAGCAAGCTGACCTTCAAGCTGATGGACGACACCCGCGCCATGCTGACTGCCTTCAACAATGGCGAGCTGGACTTCGTCAACAACGTCCCCGTGGACGAGACCGCTACCCTGCTGGCCAACGGCTCCCTGATCGCCGGTGACTACCTGGGCACCTACTACGTGGACTTCAACAACTCCAAGGCTCCCTTCGACGATCCCCGCGTGCGTCAGGCCTTCAACCTGGCCATTGACCGCAACTACATCGTGGAGAACGTGAGCCAGGTGGGCGAGATCCCCGCTGACGGCTGGGTGCCCTACGGCGTGTATGACGCTGCTGGCCCCGACGGCGATGACTTCCGCACCACCGGCGGCACCTACTGGAGCGTTGCCCCCGAGGACTACGAGGCCAACTGCGAGAAGGCCCGCCAGCTGCTGGCTGAGGCCGGCTATCCCGACGGCGCCGGCTTCCCCGCTGTCACCTACCTCTACAACACCGACGACAAGCACAGCGCCATCGCTGAGGCCCTCCAGTCCATGTGGAAGGATGTCCTCAACGTGGACGTGACCCTGAACAACCAGGACTGGAACGTGTTCCTGTCCACCCGCAGCGAGGGTAACTACAACATCTGCCGCGACGGCTGGATCAGCGACTACAACGATCCCGTGTCCTTCCTGGATATGTTCATGACCGGCAACGGCAACAACAACGCTCACTACTCCAACCCCGAGTATGACAAGATCATGACCGAGGTTCTGAGCGACTCCGATGCCGCGGGCCGTATGGAGCTCATGCATCAGGCTGAGGATATGCTGATGGAGCAGGATTGCGCCATCGCTCCCCTGTACTTCTACACCCAGCCCTACATGATCAACAGCGATCTCAACGGCATGTACTACACCCCCCTGGGCTTCTTCGTGTTCACCCACGTGACCTCCAAGTAAGACCTGAGGGCTGTATAAAACCTGCATAAGAATGAAAACGGCGAGGCCAGTGGCTTCGCCGTTTTCTGCTAGAAAATGTCATACATATCCAGAATACGGTCTGATTGTCGACACGATGCACAAGAGAACGGGCGGGAAGAAAGCAGACTTGGTCATATTCATAAATATGCAAAAAAGACTTGCATTTTCATGAATATGGTGTATAATCATAGCATATCAATCCAACACCGGCCGGCACAGGAAAGACTGGCCGCGAGTTGCTCATGAAGGAGAAGATGAATATGAAAAAGTTCTTTGCTCTTGGTATGGCCGCGGCGCTCTCTCTGAGCCTGCTGGCCGGCTGCGGCAGCACTTCCAGCGCCCCCAGCGCCGATCCTGGCGCCGCCAGCCCTGCGCCCACCGAGGAGACCGGAAACACCTGGACCTCTGTGGAGGATCTGAAGGGTAAGAAGATCGCTGTGCAGGAGGGCACCACCGGCAACGATATTGCCAAGGAGATCGAGGGTGCCGAGGTCAGCGCCTTCAAGGCTGCCACCGCCTGCGCGATGGAGCTCATCAACGGCCGGGTGGACTGCATCATCATCGACACCAATCCTGCCCAGTCTCTGGTGAACGCCAACCCCGACAAGCTGCAGCTGCTGGACTTCCCCGCCTCGGAGGAGAGCGAGACCTACGCCATCGCCACCCAGAAAAATGAGGAGGGCGCGGCTCTGGCTGAGGAGTTCAACGCCGCTATGGAGACTCTGAAGGAGAATGGTACCTTTGACGCCCTGGTGGCTAAGTACATCTCCAAGGAGGAGGACGCCACCCTGCCTGAGCTCGCCCCTGTGGAGAATCCCAAGGGCACTCTGGTGATGGGCACCAACTGTGAGTTTGAGCCCTTTGAGTACCTGACCAGCGACGGCCAGCCCACTGGCTTTGATGTGGATTATGTGAAGTACCTGTGCGCCGAGATGGGCTATGAGGTGACCGTGGAGAACATGGACTTTGACGCCCTGATCCCCGCCCTCCAGTCCGGCCGGATCGACTTCATCGCCGCCGGCCTCACCAAGAATCCCGAGCGTGAGGAAAACGCCAACTTCACCAACGGCTACTATGAGGCGGTCCAGTCCATCGTGGTGGCCAAGTAAGAACACAGTCTGAATCAGGGAAGCCTGCGCCGCTCGGATTGGCGCAGGCTCTCCTGCGCTTTTGAATCTTTCCAAAACAGAGAAAAAGGAGGCGGTATCCCCATGGATATCCTGAATTGGTTTGCGGATTTCGGGGACAAGCTCTACCAGGCATTCCTCTTTGAGGACCGCTGGAAGCTCTACCTGGACGGCATGGGCGTCACACTGGGCATCACCCTGGGCGCGATTCTCATCAGTACGGTGCTGGGCATGGTGCTGTGTCTCATGAAGCTCTCCAAGCACGCGGTGCTGCGGGGGCCTGCCAAGGCCTACATCGACATCATCCGGGGGATCCCCGTGGTGGTGCAGCTGCTCATCATGTACAATGTCATCCTGCTGGATGTGACAGACAACAAGATGGTGGTGGCCATCATTGCCTTTGGTCTGAACTCCTCGGCCTATATGGCGGAGATCTACCGCTCGGGCATCAACGCCGTGGAGAAGGGGCAGATGGAGGCCGGGCGCTCCCTGGGACTGACCCAGGCGCAGACCATGTGGCACATCATCTTCCCCCAGGCCCTCAAGAACTGCCTGCCCACCTATACCAGCGAATTCATCGTCCTGGTGAAGGAGACCGCCGTGGTAGGCTATATCGCCCTGGTGGACCTGACCAAGGTCTACTCCTCGGTACAGAGCATGACCTATGACGCCTTTGGCCCGCTGTTTATCATTGCGGTGGCCTACTTCTGCATCACCAAGGTCCTTGCCGTCATTTTCGCTGCTATGGAAAGGAGGCTGTGCGCCAGTGATCGACGTTAAGAATCTGTCCAAGTCTTTTGGACACATCCACGTGCTCAAGAACATCAATGAGCACATCTATCCCGGCGAAAAGGTGGTTATTATCGGGCCCTCCGGCTCGGGTAAATCCACCTTCCTGCGCTGCCTCAACCTGCTGGAGACGCCCACTGAGGGCACCATCTCCTTTGAGGGGACGGTCATCAACGATCCCAAGACCGACATCAACGCCATCCGCCGGCAGATGGGCATGGTCTTCCAGCATTTCAATCTCTTCCCCAATATGACCATTCGGAAAAATATCACCCTGGCACCGGTCCAGACCAAGCGTATGGGCCAGGAGGAGGCCGATGAGACCGCCCTCAAGCTCCTGGAGCGGGTGGGACTGAAGGATAAGGCAGAAGCCTATCCCAACCAGCTCTCCGGCGGTCAGAAGCAGCGTATCGCCATCGTGCGGGCGCTGGCCATGAAGCCCAAGGTGATGCTCTTTGACGAGCCCACCTCCGCCCTGGACCCCGAGATGGTGGGTGAGGTGCTGGACGTCATGAAGGAGCTGGCCAACGAGGGCATGACCATGGTGGTGGTCACCCATGAGATGGGCTTTGCCCGCGAGGTGGCCTCCCGGGTGCTCTTCATGGATGGCGGCAACATCCTGGAGCAGAACACGCCGCAGGAGTTCTTTGCCAACCCCAAGGAAGCCCGCACCATCGAATTTCTCTCCAAGGTACTGTAAGGAAAAAAGGCCCCGGACATCCATCAGGATGTCCGGGGCCTTTGTCATGTTCTGTATGGAGTTATTCCGCAGAGATCATATAGTAGTAGACAGGCTGACCGCCGGAGAGCAGGTTGACCTCGGCGTTGGGACAGGCCGACTGGAAGATGGAGAGCGCACGCTGGGCATCCTCCTCGGTCACATCAGAGCCATAGAAGATGCTGATGAATTCCGCGTTCTGCTGGGGCTCCGCCTGGGCCAGACGCTCCAGCAGGGCGTCCAGATCCCGGTCGGTGCCGAAGAGCTGATGCTCTGCCAGGGCCAGATAGTCGCCCTGCTTGATGGCAAAGCCGTCAAAATCCGAATCCCGGGCGGCATAGGTGATCTCGCTGGTAGCCACGCGGCCAAAGGCCTCGGTCATGGCGGCGATGTTCTCCTCTTCGCCGGCGTCCGGGTCCATGGAGAGCAGGGCGGAGATACCCTGGGGCACTGTCTTGGTGGGGAGGACCACCACCTTTTTGTCCTCGGCCAGGGGAATACACTGCTGGGCAGCCATGATGATGTTGCCGTTGTTGGGCAGAACGAAGACGATCTCGGCGGGGGTCTTGTCGATCTCACGCATGATGTCATCGGTGGAGGGGTTCATGGTCTGACCGCCCGAGATGATGCCGTCCGCGCCCAGATCGGCAAAGACGGCGGCCAGTCCCTCGCCGGCGCACACGGCCACCACACCGTATTTCTTCTCAGGGGCGGCCTTGGCGGGGGCGGAAGCGCAGCCCTGCTCCAGCTCGGCCTCCACCGCGTCCAGATCGTCGGTGCTCTGGACATGCTTGCCGGCGGCCAGATCCTCGGCCTGGGTGCGCATGTTCTCGATTTTGGCCAGCTCCAGCACGCCGTACTTCTGGGCCTCGTTCAGGGCGTCACCGGGGGTGTTGGTATGGACGTGGACCTTGAAGGCGTCATCGTCCTCACCGATGACCAGACTGTCACCGATGCTGTTGAGGTAGGCCTGATAGGGGGTCAGATCCACATGGCGGTTGGTCTTGCGGACGATAAAGACGGTATCGAAGGCAAAGGTGATCTCCTCTTCGCTGAGCGCGGCGAAATCGGCCTTCTCTTTGACGGCGCCCTCGTCCTCGGTCTCAGGCATGGGGAGGCCCCGCAGCTCATCCAGCATACCCTGGAGGATGACCAGGAAACCCTTGCCGCCGGCATCCACGACGCCGGCCTTTTTCAGGACGGGGTTCTGGTTGATGGTGTCGTCCAGGGCCACATGACCTTCCCGAATGGCGGCCTCCAGCACCACCTCGGGGGTGGCATCCTCCCGGGCGGTAGCGGCCGCCTGGGCAGCGGAGAGACGGGATACCGTGAGGATGGTGCCCTCGGCGGGTTTCATGACCGCCTTATAGGCGGCGGCCACGCCGAAGTCCAGTGCAATGGCCAGATCCCGGCCGTCGATGGTCTCCTTTTCCTTGACGGCCTTGGCAAAGCCGCGGAAGAGCAGGGAGAGAATGACGCCTGAGTTGCCGCGGGCGCCCCGCAGCAGGGCGGAGGCGTTGGTGGAGGCCACCTCACCCACAGTGCCGGCCGGCTTCTTTTTCAGCTCGGTGGCCGCCGTGCCGATGGTCAGGCTCATATTGGTGCCGGTGTCTCCATCGGGCACCGGGAAGACGTTGAGTTCATTGATGTGCTGCTTCTGGCTGTTGATAGCGGCGGCAGCATGAATGAGCATACGGGCCAGCAGCGCCCCGTCGATGGTATCTCTCATGTCGGTGTTCCTTCCTTTCGATGCATAAGGCCGATCAGCCGATGACCATGGAGTCGATGCAGACATCCACGCTCTTGACTTCCACGCCGGTGGTGCGGCTGACGATATAGCGGACCTCACTCATGATGGAGCGGCTGACCGCCATGAGGTTGACCCCGTTGTCCACAATGATGTGCAGTTCAATGGAGACAGTGGAGTCGTCGTTGTATGTGACTTTTACGCCCTTGGACATGGACTCCCGGCGCAAAAGGTGCACCAGACCGTCGGTCTTGGAGCGGATGGCCATGCCCTTCACGCCGTAGCAATTGGTGGCGGCCGCACCGGTGATGTTGGTGAATACCTCACTGCTGATGCGGATCTCGCCCTTTTCGGTCTGCAGCTTCATAAAGGACCTTCCTTTCTATCCGAGCCTAAAACGCATATGCGCCTGATTTCGGTTCATTGGTTTCTCTATTATATTCTATTTCCGACCAAACTACAAGGGAAAAAGTTTCAGATAATGATTGTAATTTGCCCGAAAAGCGTGTAAACTAGAGCTATCATTTGAGTAAGGAGGGGACGGGATATGAAAATCGCCCGTTTTGTGCTGAAAATTGTGGCTCTCTCTCTGACGGTCGCGGCCAGTGTCTGCTGCATCATTGCATATTGGGATAAGATCGCCGCCTTTTTTGCTGGAATCGGTGAGAAGCTGGAGGCGAAGAAGCCCTGCTGCTGCCACTCTGAGTTTGATGATTACGCCGACTGGGATGACTGAGATCATGCAGTCTGAGGCCGCCCGCAGGGGCGGCCTTTTTCCATAAAATGCGAACAGGAGATCGATCATGCACAACGAGCTGACGAAAAAGGACATACAGATGATGCGGGAAGAGCTGGATTATCGCCGCATCGAACTCCGCCCCAAGCTGTTGGAGGCGGTAAAGGAGGCCCGCGCCTTCGGCGACCTGAGTGAGAACTTTGAATACAAGGCGGCCAAGCAGGAGAAAAACCGGAACGAGAGCCGCATCCGCTTTCTGGAGAATATGATCCGCACAGCGGTGGTCATCACAGATCGGGCGGGGGAGGATGCCGTGGGTCTCTACGACAAGGTAACCGTCTATGTGGAGGAGGACGATGAGACGGAATCCTACCAGATCGTCACGACCATGCGGCAGGATGCGCTTCACGGACTGATCAGCAAGGAGTCCCCGGTGGGCCGGGCCATCCTGGGCAAAAAGGTGGGAGAGCGGGTCCACATCCAGGTCAGTGATGACTATGGCTATGACGTGGTCATCCGCTCCATTGAAAAGGCGGGGGACGACGGCTCCATCCCGCTCAACGGGTTTTAAACAAGAGGGGCGTGTGCCGCAGAAGGGATTCTGCGGCACACGCCCTGTTTGATCTCGGGGACAGCTTATTTTTGCAGGGCCTTGCGGATGAGGTCCTGCCCCTCGGGGGAGCGAAGGGTATCCAATACGATCTTCCGCAGCAGCTCCTGCACCGGCTTGCTGGCCAGCACGGCATCCAGCATGGCGCCCTGGGGCTCCTCCTGCTTGGGACGCTTGGGCTTGGGGGCCGGGGTGGGGGTGAAGCCGGGCTCGTCATCGTTCAGGCTGACGCCGGACATCCAGTCCTCCTGGCGGGTGCGGTCACCGCTCTCCCCCCGGAGATAGAAGAGGGAGACGCCGAAATGGGCGGCCAGCTTCTCCTGTTGTTCTTTGGAGGGAGTCTGACGGCCGGTCTCAAACTTTTCAATGGAGCCCTTGGGGAAGCCAAGGGCGGCCGCCAGCGCGGGGCGGCTCAGATTGGCCTCGGTGCGGAGGGACTCGATGCGCTGTGCCATGGTTACCATCGTAAAAAACCTCCTTGATGGATGGGAGATAAAGAAAAATCCCTCTCCAGATGGAGAGGGATTTTGGAGCAGGTGACGAGGCTCGAACTCGCTACCTCCACCTTGGCAAGGTGGCGCTCTACCAGATGAGCTACACCTGCGAGAGACAAATGATATTATAGGGGAAGAGAGTGGTTTTGTCAAGTATAAATTTTCATTTTTTAAAAAAGTAAAAGAAAAATCCCTCTCCAAACGGAGAGGGATTTTGGAGCAGGTGACGAGGCTCGAACTCGCTACCTCCACCTTGGCAAGGTGGCGCTCTACCAGATGAGCTACACCTGCAAGCGACAAATGATATTATAGCCGCAGGGAGGGAAAAAGTCAAGCCTTTTTTTGCGTTTTTATGCCGATCAGAGACAGGGGGGAATTTCGTTCCGGTCCCAGGTATATCCCAGTGCCTCCAATGCGGCATCCGAGAGAAGCAGTACCTCCTCACCGGAGGCGTCCACATGGGCATACTGACCGGGAGAGAGCGTCAATACATTCCAGAAGTGTGGGGCGCCGTCCTTCACACCCTGTACCACCCGGCTCTCCAGTCCGGTCCGGTCGCACAGCAGCTGGAAGGCCAGGGCCATCCCCTCACTATCGGCCTGGTGCTCCACAAGAGCGTCATAGGCGGTGGAGGCGGTGCCCGCCGGGGCATCTGTCACCTGCTGGCGGAGCAGGGCGTGGACGGCGCGGCCGCCCTGTGCGCCCGAGAGCTCTCCCAGTGTGTCAGCCAGCAGATCGGCCTGCCGGAGGAGGCTTTGGCTCTTCTGGCGCAGCTGATCTACCGGAGCGGGATAGGTGAGGAGGATCTCCACAATGCGCTCCTGACTGCTTTCCTGCGGATAGAGGGTCACGGTATACTCGGGCATTCCAAAGGCCACCGCCGGGGCGTCGTAATAAGCCTGCTGGATCAGATGGGAGATATGGGCCTCATCCTCTGTAAAGTAGGCCACCTGGAGGACCACCTCGGGGGAGAAAAGAGAGAGCTGCTCCAAAAGGACCTGGCGGATGGCGCTGCTGCCGGTCACGTTTTTGATGCTCTGGATCTGCTCCAGTGTGCGGCGGTAAGTAATGTGGATGGTGGATTCATAGTACTTGACCACCCGCGTGCAGTCGTGCTCGATGTAGTCCACCGCATAGGCGCCCAGGGGCGCGTCCTTGGCCACCTCCAGGCAGGCGTTGTTGAGATCGGTCTCCACATCGCGGGGGTAGTTGGTCAGACGGATGACCCCGGTCTCCATGCCCTGATTGACAAAATAGAGCACGTCGTTGACCAGATCCTGATAGGTCTCGGCCTGGAGGACGTTGGAGTCGTCCGCGGTGACCGGATGTTCCGCATGGGGGGAGACCACCAGATAGCTGCGCTCCAACATGGAGGAACAGCCGCTCAGAGGGACCAGGCCCGCCAGAAGCAGGATAGAGAGGACAAGACGGTTTTTCACAGCGGGTCTCCTTTCTCCCGGCCGGGGAAATGGATCAATAGCCCAGAGATTCGCCCACCAAAATCACTTCGGCGTAGGAAATGGCATTGGGCTTGCGCCAGAGCACGGTGAGGGCCTTACAGATACGCTGGGGGCTGTTGCAGTCATAGCAGCGGTCGCCTTTCACAGCGCAGGGAGTCTGGACGCCCAGCCGCTGGGCATTCTTGGGGGAGGCGATATTCCGGGCCCGCCACAGGGCCTGTTCAAAGCTGCTCTCCACTTTATTGATGCCCACGATGAGATAGAGCTCTTTGTGGCCGTAGATGGTGGAGGCCACCCGGTTGCCGGTGCCGTCGATGTTGATGAGCTCTCCGGTCTCGGCTACGCCGTTGACCGAGGAGAGATAGACCTCCGCTCCGGCAGCCTGCTCATGGGTGCTCCCCGTCCAGTGGGAGTAGAAGGTATTATGGGTGGGCAGACGGTCCACCAGGCCCATGTCCTTGATGGTCATGGAGCCGCCCATGCCGATGGTGCGGCCGTCCAGCTTGGCGTCCAGATAGTCGGCCGCCTCCTTGGCAGTGTCGAAATAGACGGCGTGGAAGCCGTTCTTCTCCAGGTTTTCACAGAGTTTCTTGATGTCAGCCATAGGTGAGCTCCTCCTTTGTCAGTCGATACGGATGTTACAGGGAATCGTGCTTGTACTCCCGGAAACCGTCTCCCAGCACCTCGTGGGCGTTGCAGACGATGAGGAAGGCGGACGGGTCGATCTCCTTGACCATGCGCCGGAGGGGAACGATCTGCTTTTGCTTGAAGGCGCACAGCAGAACTTTTTTGGGCTCCCCTGACCAGCCGCCCTCCGCGTGGAGGAAGGTCACCCCCCGGTCCATCTCCCGGAAGATGGCCTTGGAGATCTCGTCGGGCTTGCTGGAGATGATATAGGCCACCTTGGCGCTGTCCAGACCGTAGAGCACCATATCCATCACAGCGGTGGAGATATAGAGGGAGACCACGCCGTACAGGGCGCTGGACAGGTTGCGGAAGGCCAGGGCCACCGCGGCGATGACCACCAGGTCCACCCCCATGAGGAGCTTACCCATGGGGAGCCAGGAGATCCGGAGCTTGAGCAGACGGGCAAAGAGATCGGTACCCCCCGTTGTGGCCCCCTGAAGCAGAATGATGGCCAGAGAGAGGCCGATCAGAATGCCGCCGAAGATGGTAGCCAGCATGGGGTCCATGGGGGAGAAGGGGACGGCCGCATTGAGCAGGTCCACAAAGATGGAAGAGATAAACATGGCGTAGAGAGAGGAGAGCAGCAGATGCCCGCCCAGCAGACGCCAGCCGAAAAAGAAGAGAGGGACGTTGAGCAGGATCACCAGTACGCCGATGGGCGCCCAGGGGAGGGCGGCGTTGATGATCTGGGCAAGGCCGGTGATGCCGCCGAAACCGATCTCGTTGGGGGCGTAACACCAGTCAAAGCCCAGAGCATAGGCCGCCGAGGCCACAGTGATCCAGAGATAGGAGAAAAAAAGCTGACGGGCTTTCTGCTTCATGGGAATTACCTCGTTTCCGTGTCAGACATATCAGAGGATGGAGAGCTGTTCCTCCCCCCGGTCCTCCTCCTTGAGAAGGGCGCCGGCGGCGGGAAGGGCCCGGGGACGGTAGCGGCTCACCTGAACCACGGTGGTCTCCTCCAGCGGGAGGACCTTTTCCACCTTATATTTGGGCTTGAGGGTCATGACCGCCACACCCTGGGTGGAGCGGGTGGACTTGGGGGCCAGAACCGAGGTGTGGAAGATCAGGCAGCGGCCCTCACTGGAGAAGACGGCCAGCTCCCGGTCCTCGGAAAGCAGCAGCGCGGCGGCCAGGGGAGATTTGTCGGAGTATGCTCCGGTCAGGCGCTTGCGGCGGGTCTGGGTCTTGTAGGAGGCGAGCTCCACCCGTGCCACCTTGCCGTTTTGGAAGAAGAAGAGCAGGTGCCCGGCGTAGTCGCTGGTGATGCAAGCCCACACCACGCTCTCCCCGGCGTCCATGCCCAGGCGGGTGGGCAGATACTCGCCAAGGACGCTGGCCTTGGTGTCTGCAAAGTCGGAGAGACGGGTCTTGTAGCACTGCTGCCGGTCGGTAAAGACCAACAGCTCGTCCCGGTTGTTCCCCTCCCACTGGAGGAAGGGACCGTCTCCCTCCTTGTACTTCTGCTCCCCGCTCATGCGCAGGGACTGAGGGGTGATCTTCTTGAAGTATCCCTCCAGAGAGAGGAAGGCATGCACCGGATAGTCGGGGATCTCCTCCTCCGGGTCGGGGCGGGTCTCATTGGAGTAGTCGTAGAGGATCTCGGTGCGGCGGGGGAGGGCATATTTCTTCTTCACCGCCTGGAGCTCCCCGATGATGACCTTTTTGATGCGGGCGGGGTTATCCACCAGATCCTTCAGGTCGGCGATCTCTTCGGCCAGAGAGCTGGTCTCCTGAGTGCGCTTGAGGATATACTCCTTATTGATGTTGCGCAGCCGGATGTCGGCCACATACTCGGCCTGGACGGCGTCGATCCCGAAGCCGATCATCAGGTTGGGGATGACCTCGGAGTCCTCCTCGGTCTCCCGGATGATGCGGATGGCCCGGTCGATGTCCAGCAGGATCTTCTGGAGGCCCTCCAGCAGGTGGAGCTTTTCCTCCTTCTTTTTCATGACAAAGTAGGTCCGGCGGCGCACGCCTTCCATCCGCCAGGCGGTCCACTCCTCCAGGATCTCACCCACGCCCATGACCCGGGGCATTCCGCTGATGAGGATGTTGAAGTTGCAGGAATAGGCGTCCTGCAGGGGGGTGGAGCGGAAGAGCCGGGCCATGAGCTTGTCCGGGTCGGCCCCGCGCTTGAGGTCGATGGTGAGCTTGAGGCCGTTCAGGTCGGTCTCGTCCCGCATGTCGGCGATCTCCTTGACCTTGCCCGACTTGATGAGCTCGGCCACCTTGTCCATGATGGCCTCCACCGTGGTGGAGTAGGGGATCTCAAAGATCTCGATGAGGTGCTCGGACTTGAGATAGCGCCACCGGGCCCGCACCTGGACCGAGCCGCGGCCGGTCTGGTAGATCTGGCGCAGGGTGTTCTCGTCATAGAGCAGCTCACCGCCGGTGGGGAAATCGGGAGCCTTGAGCAGGGGAAGCAGGTCGCAGCCAGGCTTTTTGAGCCAGGCGATGGTGGCGTCGCACACCTCCCCCAGGTTGAAGCCGCACAGGTTGGAGGCCATGCCCACGGCAATGCCCTGGTTGGCGCTCACCAGTACGTTGGGAAAGGTGGTGGGCAGCAGCGCGGGTTCCTGCATGGAGCCGTCGTAGTTGTCCACAAAGTCCACGGTGTCCTGGTCGATGTCCCGGAAGAGCTCGGCACAGATGGGGTCCAGGCGCACCTCGGTGTACCGGCTGGCCGCCCAGGCCATGTCCCGGGAGTAGACCTTGCCGAAGTTGCCCTTGGAGTCCACCAGAGGGTGGAGGAGGGCACCATAGCCCCGGGAGAGGCGCACCATGGTGTCATAGATGGCCGCATCGCCGTGGGGGTTGAGCTTCATGGTCTGGCCCACCACATTGGCGCTCTTGGTACGGCTCCCCCCCAGCAGCTTCATCTGGTACATGGTGTAGAGGAGCTTTCGGTGAGAGGGCTTGAAGCCGTCGATCTCCGGGATGGCCCGGGAGACGATGACACTCATGGCGTAGGGCATGTAGTTGAGCTCCAGCGTCTCGGTGATGGGCTGTTCCAGCACCTCGGGCCGCAGGCCCATGACGTTGGGATTGTTGACTTTTTTGGCCCCGGTGTCCGGAGCTTTCTTTTTGGGCATGGTATCAGTCCTTAATTTTTTGCATCATATATTGCTGCTTTTTGATATACCGCAGTTCGTCTCTTAAAAGAGCATATTGTATCAAACGGCCAAGCAAATCCTGTATATCAGAATCTGACATAGTGAACAGATGATCATTCTTCAATGTCCCTAAGGCAACCTTGCCGTCTGCTCCTTTTAGGTAGGGAGCATGGGTAAATACGTAGTCAAGCACTTCTTGCTGCTTTACACTGCCGATATTTGAAACGGCCATTCGTCCACCGTGCCAAATGCGCACCTCATTTCGCTGCTGCAAAGCATAAGTATCAAGAGTGAGTTCCAAAGACATGTGGTGCTTTTCTTTGTCGTCAATGGAAACTACCAGACTGGAAGCGCCTTTACGAGTTCCCCAATGGGGATCATTAGTTGATTTTATTAAGCTAAAAATAGAAAAGCCAATTAATTTTGTGTTGCCATTGACATCAACCATCAACGTACGGTATGGGCCGCTAAAAGTGCCACCACCAGCATCTCCGAAAGCAGTATATCGGATACCCTGATCAGCAATCAATCGAAAATCAGCATTAGGAAATCCTGTACAGCGAGTAGATGGGTCCAAAAGACACTCAGCCAAATTGATAATAAAGGGTACCAGTGATCTGGGGGTATCCTGGCCTACATAATATTGGTTTTTTTGAGCATTATTATATGCTTGATCGCTACAAAGCTGATCAAATGGTGTGCGCTGATATTTTACAGGAAGATAGTCTTCAGACTTCAAGCCAATTTTTGTACACAGGGTATGATAAGAGGGTAATTGTGATACTTCTTGATATCGCTGTAGGGAATCATCCCAATAGTCCAGTTGAAAGACATGACCATTTGTTACAGCTGCAAAAGGAGCACCAAGTAATTCAGCATAATAATCAACCTGCTCATAAGTTTCAATGGTAATATGGATCTGCGGAGCTTTACATTCCACAACTAAAAGAGGGAGATTATCATAACCATTTACCAAGATATCAATACGCCCACGCTTTCCTGGAACAAAGTGGCAAACAGGAACTTCGACAGAAATGGCATCGGTAGGAATTTCCATTTTTTGAGTTAAAAAGGAAAGAATTTTTTGTCTGACGGTTTCTTCTGGTGTTTTTTTACGTAGACGCTTAGAGACTGGATCAAAATAACAAAGGACGCCATCATTTGACCAAGTTTTTGGGTCTTTAGTAACGTTTAAGTTAATTTGAAACATAGCAATCCCTCAATTTATCTATATATCTCGAAGATTCTGACTGTGGAATGATTACGAGATATCCGCCAGTTCCAGATACTTGTACCCGTTGTCCGCAATGTGGTCCTTCCGGCCCTGGAGGTTGTCCCCCAGCAGCAGGTCAAAGACGGCGGCGGTGCGCTCCACGTCCTCGGGCATGACCTTGATGAGGCGGCGGGTCTCCGGATTCATGGTGGTGAGCCACATCATGTCCGGCTCATTCTCGCCCAGACCCTTGGAGCGCTGGATGGAGTATTTCTTGCCCGCCAGCACGCCGTTTACGATCTCACTCTTCTCCGCATCGGAATAGGCAAACCAGGTCTTTTCCTTACAGGTGATCTCATAGAGGGGGGACTCGGCGATGTAGACATAGCCCCGCTGGATGAGAGTGGGCACCAGTCGGTAGAGCATGGTGAGGATGAGGGTGCGGATCTGGAAGCCGTCCACGTCGGCATCGGTACAGATGACTACCTTATTCCAGCGGAGATTCATCAGGTCAAAGGCGGCCATATCCTTGGCGTGCTTGTCCTGCACCTCGCAGCCGCAGCCCAGGACCTTGAGGAGGTCCATGATGATCTCGCTCTTGAAGATCTTGGCGTAGTCGGCTTTCAGACAGTTGAGGATCTTGCCCCGGACCGGCATGATGCCCTGGAACTCGGCGTCCCGGGAGAGCTTGACCGCGCCCAGAGCCGAGTCGCCCTCCACAATGTACAGCTCCCGCCGCTCCGTGTCTCTGGTACGGCAGTCCACGAATTTCTGCACCCGGTTGGCGATGTCCACGCTGCCCGAGAGCTTTTTCTTGATATTGAGCCGGGCCTTCTCCGCACTCTCCCGGGAGCGCTTGTTCACCAGTACCTGCTCGGCGATCTTCTCCGCGTCGAAGGGGTTCTCGATGAAATAGACCTCCAGCTGGGCCTTGAGGAACTCGGCCATGGCATCCTGCACGAACTTGTTGTTGATGGCCTTTTTCGTCTGGTTCTCGTAGGAGGTCTGGGTGGAGAAGTTGTTGGAGACCAGGACCAAGCAGTCCTCGATGTCCACCCAGGTGATCTTGCTCTCGTTTTTCTGATACTTGTTCTGCTGGCGGAGATAGGCATCCACGCCGGAGACAAAGGCGGATTTGACCGCCTTCTCCGGGGAGCCGCCGTGCTCCAGCCAGGAGGAGTTGTGGTAGTGCTCGATGACCTGCACCGTGTTGGAAAAACAGAAAGAGACCGAGAGCTTTACCTTATATTCCGGCTTATCCGCCCGGTCCCGGCCCTTGCGCTCGGTCTGCCAGAAGACGGGCTGGGTCAGGGGAGAGGGACCCGAGAGTTCGTTGACATAGTCCACGATGCCGTTTTCATACTTGAATTCCGTGGTCTCGAACTTGGAGCCCACCTGATTGCGGAAGCGGAAGGTGACCCCGGCGTTGACCACCGCCTGCCGCTTCATCACGTCCAGATAGTACTCCACCGGGATATTGATGTCGGTAAAGACCTCCAGGTCAGGCTTCCAGTGGAAGCGGGAGCCGGTCTTTCGGCCGGAGTAGGGTTCCTTTTTCAGGCCGCCGATATTCTCGCCCTTTTCAAAGTGAAGGGAGTATTCAAAGCCGTCCCGGTGGATGACGGCGTCAAAGTATTCACTGGCATACTGGGTGGCGCAGGAGCCCAGACCATTGAGACCCAGGGAGTACTCGTAATTGTCCCCGTCCCCGTTGCCGTACTTGCCGCCGGCATACAGCTCACAGAACACCAGTTCCCAATTGAATTTTTGTTCCCGCTCGTTCCAGTCCACCGGACAGCCCCGGCCAAAGTCCTCTACCTCAATGGACTGGTCGGCGTAGCGGGTGACCGTGATGACGGAACCGTGGCCCTCACGGGCCTCGTCGATGGCGTTGGACAGGATCTCAAAGACGGCATGCTCACAGCCGTCCAATCCGTCCGAGCCGAAAATAACACCGGGACGCTTGCGGACCCGGTCGGCACCCTTGAGGGCGGATATGGATTCATTGCCATATGTGTTCACACTGGTCTTTGCCATGGAGTTCTCCTTACCGTGTCAGAATTGGATGCGATACATTTTACATTCTATCTTACCCTATTTTCAGGGGAAGTGTCAAGAAAAGGGCAGGACGCAACGAGGGCCGCCGCACCGAATGCACTCGGCACGGCGGCCCTCCACGGCAGCCTCACCCCTCCGGAGCTGTTCCGGAAGCGGATGGAGCCGTTCGGCCGGACAGGCCGCCGCTCCTTTCGCCTTTCGCCAGAGGGTACGCGTACCCGGCACCGGCTTAAAAGGAGATGCGTCTGGAAGGCGTTGTCCCTTCTCCGCCTGTCCGAGTGTAGTATGACCGCGGACGCGGAGACCATGCGCGGGAAAAACTGGTATAGAACGGTCTCTTTCGGACAAACTGGACATACAGTGGACCAAGAAGTGCACATGGAAAGGAGCGCCTATGCAACGCAAGAGCGACCGGAAAAGACAGGGGCAGAGACAGGAAGAGCGGCAGGTCCTGCTGGATGCCCTGGAGCGGACCCGGGTCCTTCTGACCCAGGCCCATGGTGATTTTAATGCCGCGTCCGACCCGGATCTCACCGAGTCCTATATCTATGAGATCAAAGCCCTCCAAGCCAGATACGGCTATCTGCTGCGGCAGATCAAGGAGCTGAGCGGGGAGGAGCTGACGCAGCCCATGGCCCGTCCGCCGGAGACGAAAAAACGCGACTCCTCCGGCGGGACCCTCCGCCAGGGACCCTGGCGGCCCATTTCAGCCTACCAATGAGAGAACAGCCAGGGCTCTGGCAGAGAACGAATGGGAGGAATGCGCGGTGGAATGGATGGTAGAAAATCTGCCTCTGGTCACGCTGGGGCTGATCTTATTTGTAGTGGCTCTCACGCTGCATAAGACCGTGGGGCGATGTGTGCGCCTGCTGGGACGTACCGGCGTGGGGCTTGCCTTTCTGGCCCTGTGGAGCCAGGTGGGGGGGATGCTGGGGCTCTCCCTGGGGGTGAATCTCTTCAATGCCCTGGTGCTAGGCCTCCTGGGGATCCCGGGCTTTGGACTACTTTTGATGATGAACTGGGCCCTGGGGGCATAAAAGAGAGAATTGGGCGGTGGAGCTGTCAAAATGGCTCCACCGCCCAATGTTTGTTTTATAGAACCGCTCAGCGGCCCCGGATCAGCTTGAAGATCTGGATGATCAGCGTGGGGAGGAAGGCAAGGCCCAGGATCTCCAGCAGATGGGTCATATCCAGCGCAGTGGCCTGGAAGAGGGTATTGAGGCCGGGGATAAAGAGCACAGCCAGCAGCAGCAGCACACCGCCGCCGAAGGCGGCCAGGGAGAAGGGGTTGGAGCGGAAGCCCAGGCGGAAGATGGACTCCTCGCCCCGGCAGTTGAAGCCGTGGAACAGACGGGCCAGGGTCAGGGTAGCAAAGGCCATGGTGGAGGCAGCAGCCGGTCCGCCATAGGAGAGACCCAGATAGAACGCGGCCATGACGGGGACAGCGATGAGCAGGCCCTGTCCGAAGATGCGCTGGAGCAGGCCGCGGTCCAGAATGGGCTCCTTGGGGTCCCGGGGCTTATGCCGCAGCAGGCCCTTCCGGGCGGGCTCCATGCCGATGGCAATGGCGGGCAGGGAGTCGGTCAGCAGATTGATAAAGAGCAGATGGACCGGCGCGAAGGGGACGGACAGACCCATCACCGAGGCATAGACCACGCAGAGGATGGCCGACATATTACCCGAGAGCAGGAACTGAATGGCGTTTTTGATGTTGGCATAGACGCTGCGGCCGTTGACCACCGCCCGCACGATGGTGGCGAAGTTGTCATCGGCCAGGATCATGGAGGCGGCGTCCTTGGAGACCTCGGTGCCCGTGATGCCCATGGCCACGCCGATGTCGGCCTTTTTGAGGGCGGGGGCGTCGTTGACGCCGTCGCCGGTCATGGAGACGATGCAGCCCCGGCGCTGCCAGGCGGAGACGATGCGGATCTTATGCTCCGGGGAGACCCGGGCGTAGACCGAGACATGGGGCAGGATCTGATCCAGCTCCTCGTCGCTCATGGCGTCCAGATCCACACCGGAGAGGGCGGTGTCTCCCTCCTGGAAGATGCCGATCTGGCGGGCGATGGCCGAGGCGGTGACCTTGTGGTCGCCGGTGATCATGATGGTGCGGATGCCGCCGGTCTTGGCGTCGGCCACGGCCTGGATGGACTCCGGTCTGGGAGGATCGATCATGGAGACCAGACCCACAAAGGTGTAGTCGTTCTCGTCCTCCAGGGTGAGGTCGCGGATGCCGTCCATCTCCTTCTGGGCGAAGGCCAGGACCCGCAGGCCCTCATTGGACAGCTGCTCATTGACCGCCATGATCTCGGCACGGCGCTCCTCGGTCATGGGCACCGGGCCCTCGCTGGTGAGAAGCTTGGTGGAGCGGCCCAGCAGTACGTCGATGGCGCCCTTGGTGAGCAGGGTGGGCACGCCGTCCAGCTGGTGCAGGGTACTCATGAGCTTGCGGTCGGAGTCAAAGGCCAGCTCCCGCAGACGGGGGTGGTACTGTCGGTAGAGCTCTTCCTCCACGTCGAAGGCGTTGGCCAGCTGAAGCAGTGCCACCTCGGTGGGGTCGCCGATGGAGGAGCCGTCGGCGGGATCGTAGGTGGCGTCGCTGGCCAGAAGGCCGATCTTGAGGAGCAGACGCTGGGGGGTGTTGGCAAGCTCCAGGTCCTTACCCTCCAAGAGCTTACCGTCGGCATAGATCTTCTGCACGGTCATGCGGTTCTGGGTCAGGGTACCGGTCTTATCCGAGCAGATGACCGACACGGCGCCCAGGCTCTCCACCGCCTTGAGGTCCTTCATAATGGCGTTCTGCTTGGCCATCTTCTGGGTACCCATAGCCAGCACGATGGTGACGATGGAGGAGAGCGCCTCGGGGATGGCTGCCACCGCCAGGGCCACGGCGAACATCAGGGAGTCCAGCACCCCCATGTGGGAGCGGAAGATGGACAGGGCAAACACCACGGCACAGATGGCCATGATGACCACCGCCAGCTTGCCGGAAAAGTCGTCCAGGCTCTTCTGGAGAGGGGTCTTGCGCTGCTGGGTCTGGTTCATGAGAGCGGCGATCTTGCCCAGCTCCGTGTTCATGCCGGTGGCAGTGACC
The DNA here is from genome assembly GCF_014982855.1 of Pseudoflavonifractor gallinarum. Lineage (GTDB taxonomy): Bacteria > Bacillota > Clostridia > Oscillospirales > Oscillospiraceae > Pseudoflavonifractor_A > Pseudoflavonifractor_A gallinarum. The sequence continues at coordinate 78,410 of NZ_JADCKF010000013.1, forward strand.
GCCACCGTGGCCCGGCCATAGGTGACCAGGGAACCGGAGAAGACCATGTTTTTCTGATCGCCCAGGGCCACCTGCTCCCGATCGATGGGAGCGGCGTCCTTCTCCACGCCCTCGCTCTCGCCGGTGAGGGAGCTCTCATTCACCTTCAGGGAGAAGTTTTCGATGATGCGCCCGTCGGCCACCACCAGATCGCCGGCCTCCAGCAGCACGATGTCGCCGGGGACCACCTCGGCCGAGGGGACCTCCACCCGGACGCCGCCGCGGAGCACTTTGGCGGTGGGGGAGGACATGGCTTTCAGACTTTCCAGGGATTTTTCCGCCTTGAGATACTGCACGGTACCCAGTACGGCGTTGAGGATCAGGACGGCAAAGATGACGATGGTGCTCTCCACATTTTCCGTCAGGGCAGAGATGACGGCGGCAATGAGGAGGATGATGACCAGCAGGTCCTTGAACTGCTCCAGAAAGAGAACGGCCACGCTCTTGCGCTTGCCCTCCTGAAGCTTGTTGGGGCCATACTGCTCCATGCGCTGCTGGACCTCCTGGGCGGAGAGGCCAGCCGGTGTGCTGCGCAGCTCGGACAGAGTGTCCTCCGGCGAGCGGCTGAACCAGGGTTTGGACATAATGGTGCACTCCTTTTCAGTTCTTTCTCGTGCGTCCCCACCGGAATGCGCCGCATGACCGGGTGGGAGCTGGGGAAACGACAGCGGATGGGGGAGCAGGGCGGCGAATGGTATGTGGGCAAAAGAAAAAGACTTTTTGACGGCTGCAAAACACGACAGCCGTCAAAAAGTCTTGTTACCAATCGGATCGGCGCATACCGCCAGGCATCCAAGAGACGCCGTGGTGTTGACGATACGCCCGGACACCCAAGGCGTCCGGAACTACTCCCTTTTTCACGTGATGTCAATGTATCATAAGCAAGGAGGAAAGTCAAGCAAATCCGCCGGAAAAGACAGGAAATTTTACAGAGACGGCGGCTTGTTCACACATTTTTAAAAAAGGTATAGTAGGATGATTCTGTTACAATGATCCCATTGACGAAAAATACCGGCAGGAAAATTAGATTTGGATGGATTCCTGCCGGACAGACTACGATAAAAGGAGTGCCCTGACATGCTTCATAAATCCGTTTATCGACTCCGGCGGAAAGCGGCGGCCTGTGCGGTATGCGCCGCTCTGCTCCTTACGCCCGCACTGGCGGCCAGCTTTACCGATGTGCCCCAGAACGCCTGGTATGCCGCTGCAGTCAACGAAGTGGTGGACGCCGGGCTCCTCTCCGGTACCAGCGCCACGACCTTTCAGCCCAGCGGGAAGGTGACCCGGGCCATGACCGTGACCGCACTGTGGCGTCTGGCGGGTTCTCCCGCCCCGAAGAGCAGCCAGAGTTTCAGCGACGTTCCGTCCGATGCCTGGTATAGCCAGGCGGTGGCCTGGGCGGCCGAAACCGGAGTGGCCTCCGGCAATGGGAAGGGGGCTTTCCAGCCGGGGAACCTGGTCACCCGGGAGCAGCTGGCGGTTTTTCTCTACCAGTATGCCCAGAGCCAGGGGCTTGATACTGCACAGGGGAAGCTGAGTGCCTATACGGACGGCAATACCGTATCCAAATGGGCCGTGGATGGCATGGAGCACGCCGTGGGGGCTGGTCTGATCTCCGGCAGCAAGGGGAAGCTCTCCCCCAAGGCCAACGCCACCAGGGCAGAGCTGGCGGTGGTGCTGGAGCGCCTGATGACCCCGGCGGTCGGGTAAAAAACAGGACCGAAACAGGGAGCGGGGCACCCGCCGTCTCTCTGGCAGGAGCGATTGACAAATACAGGAGCAGAGGGTATGCTCTTGAAGAGCCCGATTCGGGGAAGGAGCGAACACCATATGGAAGAGAGGCCCAGTGTTTTGATGTCATATCTGCGTGTGACGCAGCATATGTCGCAGCAATTTCGTGCACATTTCGGCAAGCTGAACTTGACCTTCCCACAGGCACTGGTCCTCAATGTGCTGGGAGAGGAGGGGCCGCTCCCCATCAGCGTCCTGGCCGAGCGGACGGGCAGTGCCAACAGCACGGTGTCCGGGATCGTGGACCGGTTGGAACGGCTGGGGCTGGCCCGGCGGGAACGCTCCGAGCATGACCGGCGGGTGATCTATGTCTCTGCAACCGAGCAGTATCGGCTTCTGCACCAGAAAGCAGCGACCGATGTGAGCGGCTATTTTAATTCGCTCCTGGACACAATGACACCGGAGGACCGCGCCATGGTGGCAGAGGCCCTCTATAAGTTGGATAACCTCCTCTCCACGGCGGAGAGAACTGTGCGCCTGGATGGCGACGGAGAAGCGCCCCAGAAGCGCTGAACAACAATTGACAGGTGGGAATCAGACATGGCAAGGCGAGGAAACCGGTATGGATACGGAGGCTATCATGGCCGCTCCCGAGGGCAGGGCGTACTGAAAGTCATCATTGCGGTGTTGGCAGTGGTGCTGCTGCTGGTGCTGGGACTCTTCTTTTTGCAGGAGAATCACCTGGCCTTTTCCAGCGATGGGGCCCACCTCTCCCTCCCGTTTTTTGGAGGGGATGAAGTCCTGCCCGAGCCGGAAGTGAGCGAGCCGGTGGTGGTGACCACTGCTCCTACCCCGACCCCCACGCCGACTCCCACGCCGGAGCCGCCCACACAGGCGGCCCTGCTGCCCCGCAGCGCGCTGAAGGACGGGACGGCACCGGCTCTGCTGGGGGAGGCGGGAGCCAATACTGCGGTATTTGATATGAAGGCCGATGATGGGACCCTTGGCTATGTCTCGAACCTGGAGCTGGCCAAGCAGGCGGGGGCATCCGCCTCGGATCCGGAGCTCAATCAGGCCATTGAGAACTGGAATGCCGGAAACGTCTACACGGTGGCCCGGGTATCCTGCTTCCGGGACAATAAGGTGCCCTATGCGGTGCCGGCTCTGGGGGTCAAGACAAACAGCGGCTACAACTGGCGGGACCAGGATGACCTGCGCTGGATGAGCCCCAGCAGCGAGGAGGCACGGGCCTATATCGTGGATGTGTGCGTGGAGCTTGCAGAGCTGGGATTTGATGAGATCCTGCTGGACAACAGCGCCTATCCCGTCCAGGGCCATTTGGAGTATATCAAGCGGGGAGAGAACTATGACCAGAGTAAGTTCCAGGAGACCATCACCGCTTTTTATACCCAGGTAGAGACGGCGCTGGCGGCCTATCCGGACGTAAAGCTCTCCATTCGCACCGAGGGCGAGGTGCTGGTATCCGGCCAGGATGCAGTCAGCGGTCAGAGCGCAGCAGCACTGGCGGAACATGCGGATCGTATCTGGGTAGACCTGGGAGAGGTGTCCCTGACCGCGGCGGCAGAGGCACTGGGCGGCACCGGCGCAGAGGAGAAGCTGGTCCCCATCCTGGGGACGGCAGGCGGAGCCGGTGAGGCCTGGGCGAATTTGAACACAACGGAACCGTAAATTGGTAAGACGGCGGCATGGATCTCCATGCCGCCGTCTTTTTTGCGGGGAAACGTGTGTGGAAGGGGGAAAGAGCGGGAACACTGTGAGTGCTCCAGGGCAGGGACACTTTGGGAAAATAAACTGATGAGTATACAAAATGCACAAAAAAGATGCGGGAATTTCTATATGGCGAAAAGCCTGGGAGATAGAAAGGGTTTGATTGCACAAAAAACAGACCCAATAGTCAAAAATTTAACAAAAATAAGAAGTATACTGAATGGTTTAGTTGCAAAAAAAGACAGGTACTACAACGATTCGGTTGGAAAATTGAACTTGCATTTTATAGACAGTTCGAGTATGATTTCAATATAATCAGGATGGTTTATTATGGAATACGACCAAAAGAAAGGCGGTGAAGATATGTCTTTGGAGGGAATCAAGCAGGTGACAGAGGCCGAGACGCTGGCGCAGCAGCGCAAGAACGAGGCACTGGCGCAGGCGAAAAAGACCGTCGCGGACGCCCGCCGCGCCGGGGAGGAGCGTTTGAGCTCCGCCCGGATGCAGGCTGAGGCGCAGGTGAAGGGATTTTTGCAGGAGGCCGAAGAGCGTGCCTCCAAACACACGGAGCAGGTGCTGGCCGAGACCAGGCAGGCCTGCGACGCGCTCCGGCAGGAGGCTGAGGGCCGACTGGCGGATGCCGCGGCACTCATTGTCAGAAGGGTTGTGAATGTCTGATGTCCATCGTCAAAATGAAGCGGATTCGCCTCTTTGGCATGCGGTCAGACAGAGAAGAGATTCTCCGGGTACTCCAGCGGGCAGGCTGTGTGGAGATCGATGAGCCCTCCGATCTGGAGGGCGCGGCCTGGCAGGGCCTTTCCCGGCCGGATGACCGGGCGCTCAACGAGGCCAGAGAGGCCAGCGCGGCCGCTTTGGCAGCCCTGGGTATCCTCAAAAAATATGCTCCCGCAAAGGGCGGACTGCTTAAGGCGCGGCCCGTCATTTCCGAGCGGGAGCTGTTTGACGAGGAGGCATACCGGGCCGCACTGGATACAGCGCACAAGCTCGTGGAGGCAGAGCAGCATATCACGGGACTCAATGCCGAGATGAGCAAGGTGAAGAGCCAGAAGATGGCGCTCGCCCCCTGGCTCGGACTGGATCTGCCGTTGGAGACGGCCTCGACCCGTGAGGTGACCATCCGCCTGGGCACGGTGCCCGGAAAGGTGGTCATGGAGGAGCTTCTGAGCGCGCTGAAGGGCGTTACGGATCTGGTACAGCTCACCGAGATCAGTGCCGATCAAAATGCCCACTATCTCTTCTTTGCCTGCCACAAGGCGGCGGAGGAAGCGGCGGATCAGGTCCTCAAGGATTACGGCTTCTCCCTGGCCAGCCTGAAGGGCTGGACCGGCACCGCCCGAGAAAACGACCGAAAGCTGGATGAGACGCTGGCGGAACTGGAGCGCGAGCTGGAAGCGGCAAAAGCCGGTATTGCGGACCAGAAGGGGGCCAGAGAAGCGCTGGAGCGCTGTGCCGACCGGGCTGCCCAGGAGGTGCGCCGGGAGGAGGCCAAGAGCCGTCTGCGGGACACCGAGACCGCTTTCTTCCTGGAGGGCTGGGCCCCGGCCGAGTCGCTGGATGTCCTGCGGCAGAAACTGGAGCCCTTCGGATGTGCGTTTCAGGCGGAGGACCCCACAGAAGAGGACTATCCCAGCGTTCCGGTCAAGCTCAAGAACAATGCGCTGACCCGGCCGCTGAACATGGTCACGGAGATGTATTCGCTCCCGGCCTATAACGGGATCGATCCCAACCCGCTGATGGCGCCCTTCTTCATTCTCTTCTACGGCATCATGATGGCGGATATGGGCTACGGCCTGCTGATGATGCTGGCCTCGGTATTCGTACTCAAGAAGGCCAGACCAAAGGGCGGGATGCACAACTTCTTTGCCCTGCTGGGGCTGTGCGGCATCAGTACCTTTGTAATGGGCGCCCTGACCGGCGGCTTCTTCGGTGATTTTATCCCGCAGCTGCTCAAGGTTATCAACCCGGAAAGCCAGTTCGTCTGGTTCTGGAAGCCCCTGTTCACACCGCTGGACAACACCTTGCAGATCCTGGTGGGGTCCATGGTACTGGGCTTTGTACAGATCAATGCGGGTATGCTCATCAGCTTTGTGAAAAAGCTGAAGGAGGGCCAGTATATGGACGCGCTCTGGGAAGAGGCCACCTGGTGGGTGGTCTTTGTGGGAGCGGGCCTGGCCATCCTGGGCGTGACCCCTCTGGTCCTGGCACTTGGCGGTATTCTGGTGGTAGCCGGTCCGGTGGTCACAAACAAGGGATTTGGAAAGATCACCGGGATCTTTGGCTCGCTTTATAACCATGTGACCGGATACTTTGGCGATATCCTCTCTTATTCCCGACTGATGGCCCTGATGCTGGCCGGTTCGGTCATTGCCCAGGTGTTCAATACACTGGGTGCCATCCCCGGAAATGTGGTGATCTTCGTGATCATTTCCATGGCGGGCAACGCGCTCAACTTTGCGCTCAACCTGCTGGGATGCTACGTCCATGACCTGCGTCTGCAGTGCCTGGAGTACTTCGGAAAATTCTATCAGGACGGCGGCAAGCCGTTCCGACCGCTGGAGATCAACACGAAATTTGTGGATATTCAAGAGTAATCGTTTGAGGAGGAACTAACAATGACTGATATGAATGCATTGATGGAGCTGCAGCAGAGTCTGACTTTCCTGGGCAGCATCGGCGGCCTGGCCCTGGCCCTGCTGGGCGCCGGCCTGGCGGCAGTTTTGAGCGGCATCGGCTCGGCAAAGGGCACCGGCATCGCCGGTGAGGCCGGCACCGGCCTGCTGTGCGAGGACCCTTCCAAGTTTGGTAAGGTCATGATCCTTCAGGTTATCCCCGGCACCCAGGGCCTGTATGGTCTGGTGGTGTGGTTCTTCGCCATCTTCCGCATGGGTCTGCTCTCCGGCACCCTGCCTGAGCTGACCATTGCCCAGGGCATGCAGTACCTCTTTGCCTGCCTCCCCATGGCGCTGGGCGGCCTCTTCTCCGCCATCGCGCAGGGCCGCGTGGCTGCCGGCTCCATCAACATTCTGGCCAAGAAGCCGGACGACTGGGCCAAGGGCATGGTGCTGTGCATCACCGTTGAGTTCTATGCCATCCTGTCCCTGCTGGCCTCCATGCTGATGATCATCAACATCAGCGCCTGATCGGGACGCCCCACTGTGGAAAGGCGGTATACGACATCATGGACGGAATCGATAAAATCACCAGCCGCATCAATGCCGACGTGGACCAGGAGATCGCAGAGATCCAGGCCCAGACGGCGGCGGAAGCGGCTCAGATCGCCGCGGAGTACGACCAGCGGTGCACCCAGGAGACGGAGGAGATCCTCTCCCGGGGCCGCAAGACGGCGGAAGAGCGGGAGGAGCGGCTGGCCAGTGTGGCACAGCTGGAGGCCCGCAAGCTGATCCTGGCGGCCAAGCAGGAGGTCCTGGAAGAGGCCTTCCGCAAGGCGCTGGAGGATCTTCTCAGCCTGCCGGAGCAGGAGTATGTGGAACTGCTGGCCAAACTGATTACCAAGGCCAGCCAGTCCGGGAGTGAGCAGGTCATCTTCTCGCAGAAGGACCGGCCCCGTTATGGAAAGGCGGCGGTCACCCGCGCAAACGAACTGTTGGGTGAGCGGGGACACCTGACGTTGGCGGTGGAGACCCGCCCCATCGGCGGCGGCTTCATCCTCAGCGACGGAGATGTGGAAGTCAACGGCACCTTTGAGACTCTGGTCCGCATGCAGCGCCGTGAGATGGACGCTGCTGTGGCCAAGGTCCTCTTCCATGAAGGAGCTTGATTCCGCTCCCCAGACGGGAAAGGAGGAAGTGTCTTGTCCAAAAAGTTGAAAGACACGGATTATCTCAGCATTTCCACCCGGGTGCGGGCCATGGAGAACCGGCTGCTGACCCGGGAGCGCATGGAGCGGATGATCGATGCACGCACGGACGAGGAGGCCGCCAAGGTCCTGAGCGAGTGCGGCTATGGAGAGCTCTCCCGGCTCACTGCAACGGCGCTGGACGAGGTGCTGGCCAAAGCCCGGGACGCGGTCTATCAGGATCTGCGCACGGCTGTGCCAGACAAGCACCTCATCGATGTATTTCAGATGAAATACGACTATCACAACATCAAGACGCTCATCAAGGCGGAAGCCATGGGCGTAGACGCGGGACTTTACCTCTCCAGCGGAGGGCGGTACTCCCCGGTCAAGCTGACCGACGATTTCCGTCGGGAGGAGCTGCGGGATTACAGTGATATCTTCCGCACGGCGGCGGGCAAGGCCAAGGAGACGCTGGCCGCCACCCAGGACCCGCAGCTGGCCGACTTCATCCTGGATAAGGCCTATTTTCAGGAAATGATCGGCGCGGCCAAGGCGGTGGGAAGTCCCTTCCTGACCGGCTATGTGCGCCTGCTGGCCGATGCGGCCAACCTGCGCTCGGTGGTGCGCGCGGCCCGGATGGGGAAGGGGAGCGATTTTCTCGCCCTGGCCCTGGTCCCCGGCGGCAGCATTGAGGAGAGCACTCTGTGCCAGACCAAGAGCAGCGAGCTGACCGCCCTCTTTCAGGGCGGGGCGCTGGCGGAGGCTGCCGCCCTGGGTGCCGGTCTGATGGCCGGTCAGGGGCACTCCTTCACCGCGTTTGAGCGGGCCTGTGACAATGCGGTCAACGCCTATCTGTGTACGGCCCGACGGGTGCCCTTCGGAGAGCATCCGATCATTGGCTACCTCTATGCCCGGGAGGCGGAGATCACCGCCATCCGCACCATCCTTTCCGGACGTATGGCCGGTCTGAGCGCGGATATTATCCGGGAAAGGCTGCGTGATGCCTATGTATAAGATTGCAGTACTGGGAGACAAGGACAGCGTTCTGGGCTTCAAGGCCCTGGGGCTGGACGTGTTTCCGGTGGAGAGCGTGGAGGAGGCCCGCCGGGTGCTCCACGCCCTGGCCAGAGAAAATTACGCGGTGATCTATCTCACCGAGCAGGCGGCTGCTCAGATGGAGGCCGACGTAAACCGCTACAAGGATGAGCTCACACCCGCGATCATCCTCATTCCCGGGAAGGAAGGTTCCCTGGGGATCGGTATGGCCAATGTGAAAAGCGCGGTGGAACGGGCCGTTGGCGCGGATATCCTGTAAAAAGCCGCGGCGGAAAAGTCCTCTCCGGCGGAGAGGCAATGAGTTTGAAATCTGCCTTGAAAGAAGGTTGAAACCGAATGGGCAAAGTTGTTAAGGTTTCCGGTCCTCTGGTGGTAGCCACCGGGATGGAAAACGCCAACATGGCCGACGTGGTCCGCGTGGGCGAACAGCGTCTGATCGGCGAGATCCTGAATATGAACGGGGATTCCGCCTCCATCCAGGTCTACGAGGAGACCTCCGGTCTGGGGCCTGGCGCCGAGGTGATTACCACCGGCTCCCCCCTGGCGGTGGAGCTGGGGCCCGGCCTCATTGAAAATATCTACGACGGTATCCAGCGTCCGCTGGAGGAGATCATGCACAAGGCGGGCGCCAACATCACTCGCGGAATCGAGGTCCCGGCTCTGAGCCGGGAGAAGAAGTGGGCCTTCACCCCCGTGGCCAAGGTGGGCGACAAGGTCCAGGGCGGCGACGTGATCGGAACGGTCCAGGAGACCAGCGTGGTGCTCCACAAGATCATGATTCCCCCCAAGATGAGCGGTACGCTGGAGATGGTGGTTGCGGCCGGCGACTACACCGTGGAGGAGACCGTGGCGGTCCTCAAGACCGATAAGGGTGAGAGCGTCTCCCTCACCATGGTGCAGAAGTGGCCCGTCCGTGTGGGACGCCCCTATAAGCACAAGTATCCCCCCAAAGCGCCCCTGTGCTCCGGCCAGCGCATCATCGACACCATGTTCCCCATCGCCAAGGGCGGTACCGCCGCCGTGCCCGGCCCCTTCGGCTCGGGCAAGACCGTGGTGCAGCACCAGCTGGCCAAGTGGGCGGATGTGGACATCGTGGTCTACATCGGCTGCGGCGAGCGCGGCAATGAGATGACCGACGTGCTGCGGGAGTTCCCCGAGCTGAAGGACCCCCGTACCGGCGAGTCCCTGATGAAGCGCACGGTGCTTATCGCCAATACCTCCGATATGCCCGTGGCCGCCCGTGAGGCCTCCATCTACACCGGTATCACCATCGCCGAGTACTTCCGTGACATGGGCTATGACGTGGCCGTCATCGCCGACTCCACCTCCCGCTGGGCCGAGGCCCTGCGTGAGATGTCGGGCCGTCTGGAAGAGATGCCCGGCGAAGAAGGCTACCCCGCCTACCTCTCCTCCCGTCTGGCGCAGTTCTATGAGCGTGCCGGTATGGTGGAGTGCATCGGCTCCGATGAGGACCGCAGAGGTTCTCTGACCGCCGTAGGCGCAGTCTCGCCTCCCGGCGGCGACCTGTCCGAGCCCGTCTCCCAGGCCACCATGCGCATCGTCAAGGTGTTCTGGGCCCTGGATTCCTCCCTGGCGTACAAGCGCCACTTCCCGGCCATCAACTGGCTCAACTCTTACTCCCTGTATCTGGACTCCCTCAAGCCTTGGTTTGACGAGAAGCTGGGCAAGGAGTTCCTGGTGGACCGTGAGAAGGCCATGTCCATCCTTCAGGAGGAGGCCAGCCTGAACGAGATCGTGCAGCTGGTGGGCAAGGATTCCCTCTCGCCCAGCGACCAGCTGACTCTGGAGACGGCCAAGATGGTACGGGAGGACTTCCTCCAGCAGAACGCCTTTGTGGACATCGACAGCTACTCCAGCTATGACCGGCAGGAGAAGCTGCTCTCCCTGATTCTGAGCTATGACCGCCTGTGCCGCGCCGCCATCGAGAAGGGCGCCCAGACGGTGGATCTCTTTGCCATCCCTGCCCGGGAGCGGATCGGCCGCGCCAAGAGCGCCGAGGCGGACCAGTATGTGGAGGTCTACGCCGATATCGCCCGCAGCATGGCCAGTGAGATCGACGCATGTGCCGAGAAAGGAGGACTGGACGTATGATCCGGGAATATAAAACGATCCAGGAGGTCAACGGTCCTCTGATGGTGGTCAAGAAAGTGCAGGGCGTCGCCTACGACGAATTGGGCGAGATTGAGCTGCCCGACGGCACCGTCCGCCGCTGCCAGGTGCTGGAGGTCAACGGCGACAACGCGGTGGTCCAGCTCTTTGAGGCCAGCGCCGGCATCAACCTGAAGGACTCCAAGATCCGTTTCCTGGGCCATCCCCTGGAGCTGGGCGTGTCCGGCGATATGCTGGGACGCGTGTTCAACGGCATGGGCCGTCCCATCGACGGCGGCCCCGAGATCCTGGCGGAGGAGCACCGGGACATCAATGGCCTGGCCATGAACCCCGCCGCCCGTGACTACCCCAACGAGTTTATCCAGACCGGTATCTCCACCATCGACGGCCTGAATACCCTGGTCCGCGGGCAGAAGCTACCCATCTTCTCCGGCTCCGGTCTGCCCCACGCGGCTCTGGCTGCCCAGATCGCCCGTCAGGCCAAGGTGCTGGGCGACGACGCGGGCAACTTCGCCGTGGTGTTTGCCGCCATCGGCATCACCTTTGAGGAGTCCGACTTCTTCGTGCAGGAGTTTAAGCGCACCGGCGCCATCGACCGTACCGTCCTCTTCACCAACCTGGCCAATGACCCCGCCGTCGAGCGTATCGCCACCCCGCGTATGGCGCTGACGGCCGCCGAGTACCTGGCCTTTGAGAAGGGCATGCACGTACTGGTCATCCTGACCGATATCACCAACTACGCCGAGGCGCTGCGTGAGGTTTCGGCCGCCAAGAAGGAGGTCCCGGGCCGCCGCGGCTATCCCGGCTACCTCTACACCAACCTGGCGACCATCTACGAGCGCGCCGGCCGTCAGCTGGGCAAGCCCGGCTCCATCACCCTGATCCCCATTCTGACCATGCCGGAGGACGACAAGACCCACCCCATCCCCGACCTGACCGGCTATATCACCGAGGGACAGATCATCCTGAGCCGTGAGCTCTTCCGCAAGGGCATCAACCCGCCTGTGGATGTATTGCCCTCCCTGTCCCGTCTGAAGGACAAGGGCATCGGCGTGGGCAAGACCCGTGAGGACCACTCTGGTACCATGAACCAGCTCTTTGCCGCGTACTCCACCGGTAAGGAGAACAAGGAGCTGATGTCCATTCTGGGCGAGGCGGCTCTGAGTCCCATCGATCTGCTGTACGCCAAGTTTGCAGATGAGTTCGAGAAGCGCTATGTCTCTCAGGGCAATGAGACCAACCGGACCATCCAGGAGACCCTGGATCTGGGCTGGGAGCTGCTCTCCATTCTGCCCCCCGCCGAGCTCAAGCGCATCAAGCCGGAGTTTATCGAAAAGTACCTCCCGAAAAAGGAGGGATAACGCATGCCGGCCATCAACGTGAACCCCACCCGCATGGAACTGACCCGGCTGAAGGGCCGGCTCAAGACAGCTGTCCGGGGCCATAAACTGCTCAAAGACAAGCGCGACGAGCTGATGAAGCAGTTTCTGGATGTGGTGCGGGAAAACCGGGCCCTGCGCAAAAAGGTGGAAGACGCCCTCATGGAGGCCTATGGCTCCTTTACGGTGGCCTCGGCCCTCATGTCCGGCGAGATGCTGGAGCAGTCCCTGCTCTACCCCAAGCAGAGTGTGGAGCTGGATATGAGCTTCCAGAACATCATGTCGGTCAATGTGCCCGTCTACCACTTCAAGACCAAGAGCGAGGACCCCGGAGAGGTCTATCCCTACGGCTTTGCCACCACTTCCGGCGAACTGGATGACGCCGTAGACAGCATGGCATCCGTCTTTCAGGATATGCTCAAGCTGGCTGAGATCGAAAAGACCAGTCAGCTCCTGGCAGAGGAGATCGAAAAGACCCGCCGCCGCGTCAACGCGCTGGAGTATGTCAAGATCCCTCAGATGCAGGAGGCCATCAAGTATATCTCCATGAAGCTGGATGAAAATGAACGCGCCACCACCATTCGTCTGATGAAGGTGAAGGATATGCTTCTGAAGGAAGCCATCGAGGAGCGGCAGGAAGAGACCCGCCGTGCCATCGAGGCATCCGGAGGACACCTCGGCCAGGCGGAGGAAATCTGATCCCAGGCACAGACACACCGGTATTTCAAACCGAAATGCCGGTGTGTTTTTTTGTCCCATTTTGACAGGAAGGGCAAATGGGTGTATAATGACGACTCCTGCCACGAAAAGAAATATGGGAGAATTTCGAATGCAAACAGTTCAGATATCGAATCAAACAAAGAAAATTGGAACTTATTTTGGCAAAGCTGCCCTGCTGCTCCTGCCGCCCCTGAGCGCCTTCTGGCTCATGCAGTTTATCCTGGGGGCCATGCCCTGGAAGATGGGGGTGGGGATCACGCTGGCCAATACGGCGTGCCTGGCCGGGCTCTATTGGCTCGCCTGCGCCATTTCCGGCTATCCGGCCATCTGCTGCATCGTGCTGCACGCCGCGGCAGGGCTGTGGGGAGCGGCCAACTACTTTGTGTCCGTGTTCCGTGGGACTCCCATTCTGCCCTGGGATTTCACCGCGCTGGGCACTGCGGCGGCAGTAGCGGGAAGCTATCGGTATACGCTGACCTGGCAGATGGCCGCGGCTATGGCAATCATGGCGCTGCTGATCTGGGGACTGCGCCATCAGATTCGAGGGGGCACCTTCCGTCCCAGCCGCCGCAGTCTGCCCCTTCGGCTGGGCGGTCTGCTGTTGGGCGGGCTGTGCCTGTTCCCGGTGCTTCAGCCCCAGTGCCTGGCCGTCTTCGGTGTGGAGACCGACGTATGGGACCAGACCGGGGCGTACCGCAATGGCGGAGCGGTGGCTGTATTTCTGCGCAATACCGAATTTATGCAGGTAACGCCCCCGGAGGATACCACGGCGGAGCGAGTCTCGGCCATTGTGGAGGGAGCGGACGAGGTGCCCTCTGCGGCAGTAAACGTGGAACACCCCAATATCATCGCCATCATGAATGAGTCCTGGGCGGATTTTGAATCCTTTGGAAACCTATCCCTCAGCGAGAGTTTGACCGACTACATTGATTCTCTGGACAATACGATCCGGGGAAAGGCATATGCCTCGGTCTTCGGTGCCGGTACCAGCGCCAGTGAATTTGAGTTTTTGACCGGCAACTCCATGGCCTTCCTGCCCTCGGGCAGCATCCCCTATCAGCAGTATGTGCTGGGCCCTACCGACTCCATGGCTTCCCTCCTGCGGGAGAACGGCTATGAGACCCGGGCCTTTCATCCGGGGGCCAGAACGTCCTGGCAGAGAAATATCGCCTACCCCCGCCTGGGCTTCGACACCTTTAAATGCAGAGAGGATATGGATGTGCCCCAGACGGAGGAGCATGGGTATGTGAGCGATGCCTCGGACTTTGCCCAGCTGATCTGGGAACTGGAGCACAAGGAGGAGGGGAAACCCCTGTTCCTCTTCAACGTGACCATTCAGAACCACGGGAGCTACACGGTGGAGGACTATCCCGCCGAGGTGACCTTGACCGATGAGCCGGGGATTTATCCCATGGCAGAGCAGTATCTGACCCTGGCGAATAAGACGGATGAGGCCTTTGCCCAGCTCATCTCCTATCTGGAGCAGATGGAGGAGCCCACGCTGGTGGTCATGTTTGGAGACCACCAGCCGTCCGTGGAACAGGCCTTCCTGGATAAGGCCTATGGTGTGACACAGAGTGAGATGACCATGGAGCAGTACATGGGGAAATTCCAGGTGCCCTTTGTGATCTGGGCCAATTATCCCCTTCCCCAGAAGGGGCCTGAGATCACCAGCCTGAACTTTTTGGGGCAGCATGTGCTGCGGTATGCCGGAATCGAGAGCAGCCTGTATGGGAATTTCCTGTGGCAGATGCAGGAGAGCGTGCCTGCGTTGTCCTTCCCGGGATATTGGGATACCCAGGGAAAGGCGTACAGCCATTTGGAGAGCAATGGGTACACGGAATGGATCCAGGACTATGAACGGGTCCAGTATAACAATCTCTTTGGCGGGGAAGAGCGGCAGGACGCGCTCTTTGGAAGACGCCAGAGCGACGGATAAACGGATGGAGCGGCGCATTCCGATTCGGAATGCGCCGCTCCATGTCAAAGAGGGGGAAAGAGAGTTATGAGGCACGCTCCACGGAGACCAGATCGGCAGTGATTTTCTCCGAATCAGCATCCAATGTGCCGGTATATGTAACGACGACGCGGTCGCCGGGAGCTACATGGGAGATATCGACACCATTGAGGTTGAATTGAAAATAGCTATCACCGGAGGCAAGAACCATATAATCCAATTCGCTATCCACTAGATAGAATGTGCCGGTTACAGTTTCGGTTTCAAGCTCCGGGGTGCTGGAGGGAGCTGGGGTGTCTGCGGGGAGTGATGCGGAGGGAGAAGGAGAGGGAGTGCCCCCTCCCAGTGCAGGAATACTGCAGGAACTTAACGCCAGACTGAGGACAAGACAACCTGCAAGGAGAAAGGGAACCTTTCTTCTGAGCATAAGATCACTTCCTAATATTGAAATGACCGGTACAAGGACACCGGTGGGCACAAGATATCACATGGTATGCGCAATGACAAGGGCTTTCCAGCAACCTTTATCCTTCCGTAAGAAAGTATCATACTTTATCAAAGAATTAGAAAGAAACCTGACAAAAGAATGAAGATCAGCTGTATAAAAAATAAGAGTTGGCCCACACTAAAAGCAAGAACAAAGGAGGATGCGCAAATGGATATGACCAACCGGGAATACGGGGCCTATGTCAAAGCAAAAGCGGGGCGGTCGCCCCTCTGGAAAGACCTGATATGGGCCTTTTTGGTGGGCGGGCTAATCTGTGCCGGAGGGCAGGGACTGCGGCAGTTTTATATGAGCCGGGGCATGGATGCGGATGCTGCCGGAGGCGCGGTATCCATTACCTTGATCTTTTTGGCGGCTCTTCTGACCGGACTGGGGACCTTTGATAAGCTGGCCAAACGGGCTGGCGCCGGAACGCTGGTCCCCATTACGGGATTTGCAAATGCCATGGTCTCCCCGGCACTGGAATTCAAAAGCGAAGGACTGGTGACCGGTGTGGCAGCCAAAATGTTTACCATTGCGGGGCCGGTGTTGGTATTCGGTATTAGCGCCAGCGTGGCATATGGCCTGCTGCTGGTCCTCTTTGGATTGAACTAAAAAAATCCGCCCTTTTGATAAGGGCGGATTTTTTTAATGCTCGTGATGAGAACAGTCGTGATGATGCTCGCCGCATCCGTGCTCGCCGCAGGTATGGCCCTCCTCGTGATGGTGGTGGGAGCAGACCGTATTGGGATCGTAGCGGAGAGCACCGGCCAGAAGGGCCGCCATATTTTCATCTGCGCTGCCGGAAGCGCCGGGGTAAAGCTGAATCCCGGCCTGGGCCAGCGCCGTACGTGCGCCGCCGCCGATGCCGCCGCAGATAAGAACATTAACTCCGTGCTGCTGAAGGAAACCGGCCAGCGCGCCGTGGCCGCTGCCGTTGGCGTCAATGACCTTGGAGGAGAGGATCTGGGTGCCCTCTACCTCATAAACCTTAAACTGCTGGCAATGCCCGAAGTGCTGAAAAATCTGTCCGTTTTCATAGGTGACCGCGATGTTCATGCCAATGCCTCCTATTTTTTAGCTGATATACGTATTGTACACCTGTTTCTGACATAAGTCAATAAATAAAAGGCTCAGCGCTCCTCGTTGTTCTGGCGGCGTGGGCAGGGCTTTCCACAGCAGCCATGGGCATGGGGACAGAGGTCATAGACGCCGCCGCGGATGGAAAGCCGTTTTCCGCAGACCAGAGCTTCCGCCAGTTTGTACCGGGCGGATTCATAAATAGCCTGCACGGTAGTGCGGGCAACCTTCATTTGCTGGGCACACTCCTCCTGAGAAAGGCCCAGGTGGTCAATGAGGCGGATGGCCTCGTATTCATCGATCGTCATGTCAATCTGACCGGTACAGGATTGGAGCGGCACAAACTCCACCACTTTGGGCAGCTGACAGATCCGCCTGCGTTTGATTGGGCGTGCCATGAGACAGACCTCCTTTGTGTTTGGGGAAATCGCTTTTATGGTCATTATAGAGAAGAGCACAGTGAAAAGTCAATGGGGGACATGTGCACAAGATTTTAGATGATATTTCTAAAAAGGCATTGACAAAACGGGAAAACAATAGTACAATATAGCCAGAAAGAAAGGAGAGAGTCCAATGTACTAGGACAGAAAAATCCTTTCCGTGGATCGATCCGAAAAGGAAGATCCATAGCAGCGCAAGTGATCCAGGCAAGAGAAGATCCAGACGTCACAAGTTCCAAACTACCTCACGTGTGTGAGAAAAAGCGCCAAAGCCCCGGAAGCGAAATATCGTTGAAGGAAGACTTAGCGTAGAAGAAGTTTTTGGGTAACTGCAAAGGCGAGGAACACTTCACCAGCAAGGATCTCAGCAAGCGCAAATCTGTAGAAAGCAAGAGGTTGAGACATGACGGAAATCCAGAATCAGAAGTAGCCCCCCAGCCACGATGGATGGCTGGGGGGTTGTGTTTTATATTTCGGATTTCCGAATCAGATCTCCCGAATATCGTATGGCGTGGTCTGATATACGTAGTAATTCAGCCAGTTCGTGTAGAGCAGCTGTCCGGCAGAGCGCCAGCGTACAATGGGAGGACGACTGGGATCATTGTCGGGGAAGTAGTTGGCGGGAACATCAATATCCAAGCCCTTTTCTACATCCCGTCGATACTCCTTGGCCAGGGTATCCGGATCATATTCCGGATGCCCCATGATATAGAACCGGCGACTGTCCTGGGTTTTGACGGCAAATACACCGGCCTGCTCTGACGTGGCGATGAGCTCCAGCTCGGGGCGGCTCAGGATATCATCTGCCCATACCTCGGTATAGCGGGAGTTAGGGGCAAAAAAGACATCGTCAAATCCGCGGAACAGGGGAGAGCTGGGCTTGAGTACCTTGTGCGCATAGACACCAAAGAGCTTTTTGGGGAGACTGCGCTTTTGAATTCCGTGATGGAAATACAGTCCTGCCTGGGCTCCCCAGCAGATATGAAGTGTGGAATGCACGTGGGTACGGCTCCACTCCATGATCTCACAGAGCTCCGGCCAGTAATCCACCTGGTCAAATTCCATATTCTCCACCGGAGCGCCAGTGATGATCATGCCGTCAAACTTCCGGTCCTTCACCTGGGAGAAGGTCGTATAGAAAGAAGAGAGGTGGGATTCATCGGTGTGGCGGGAGACATAGCTGCTGGTCTGAAGAAGCTCAACCTGGATCTGAAGCGGAGTGTTGGAGAGCTTTCGCAGGATTTGGGTCTCGGTCACGATCTTCGTGGGCATCAGGTTCAGGATCAGAACATTCAGCGGGCGGATATCCTGATGCATCGCCCGATATTCCGTCATGACAAAGATGTTTTCTCCCTCAAGGGTGGTGCGAGCGGGAAGAGAATCAGGAATACGAATTGGCATGGGCGACATCTACCTTTCTGTCCGGTTCGAGTTTGATAGGAATACTTATATAGAGTAGCACACTTCAAAAAGAGGCGCAATGTCCATTTCTCTTATATAGTAATTAAGGGGAGAGAAGGGGAAAACGAAAAAAGGAAAGAAAAAGTGAAAAAAGGTGTTGACAAAAGCGGTGTGGGGTGGTATTCTATCTGAGCGCCTCACGAGAGGGCACTGAAACGAGTCGAAAAGTGAGAAGAAACCGAGCGGAA
>NZ_JADCKF010000014.1 GCF_014982855.1 Pseudoflavonifractor gallinarum
GGGCAACAAGAAATACATGAATATGAAGCACCTGGAAGCAGCCTTTGAGGATGCCTCCATTGCTGGCTAACTTCATTCATGCCAGGGGCTGTAAACCAATTTGCGCAAAACTCTTGACACTACCTTTATTTTTCACCGATAAACAGCAGGTGATCGGAGGCGCCCAGGTGTTCGGGCTTTTCGCAGATGTAAAAGTGATACCGCAGATATTGGGCATAGCTCTCGTCATCCATTGCATTGATCTTATCGTGAAGCAGTTCACTGATACCGTCGGAGGCGACCTCGTGCAAGATTTTAATACCACCCGCACGGAGCAGATCCCGACAGGCGTCAATGGTATGAAATACAAAGGGGAAATCATCACAGCGGAATGTTTCTTTGTTGTAGTCCCCGTTTACAAAATAGTCCGGTATCTCGTGGAACATAGTGAGTATGACCATGTCATTGGAAATAAACGCAAAGAACAGTTTGCCATCGGGTTTGCACACACGCTTTGCCTCGGCAATGGACCGGAGCTTGTCCGCTTCACTGTGTAAGTGGTACAGGGGGCCCAAGAGAAGGACGATATCAAAGGAATCGTCGGGGTAGCGGCTGAGATCCATAGCGTTGCCCTGTACCAAATTAATGGAGTCCTGAGGAGTCAGCTTTTTTTGAAAAGCTTCGATGTTTCGGTCGGACAGTTCCAAAGCGGAGACGGCATAGCCCTTGCGGGCAAAATACAGGCTATATTCCCCTGCGCCGGCTCCTACATCCAGGATCTTTGCCTCCGGAGCAAGGTACTGCTCTATATACCGCACCGTGGTCAAGAACTCCACACGGGCAGCTTTGGAGCGATTCAGACGGCTGTTTTCGTCTAAGCGGGAATACAGGGTCTGTACAAGTTCGGTGTCATTTTTAAACGAGAGGCCATTTGAAAAAAGCGCGGGTCTGTCCCAGTCATTTTTCAGAATGGCGTAATGGGCGGTATCACAGACCCCCTGGTTGTTGCGGCCGGACTGCCTGGTGGTACCCTCATATTTCATGCCGCATTTTTTCATGACAGCGCCAGAATGGGGATTGTTGGGGTCGTGTCTGGCAGTGATGCGGTTGAAATCACAGGTGTCAAAAAGGTAGTGGATGACCGCTTGCAGCGCTTCGGTCATGATGCCCTGATGCCACCAGCGTCGTCCGATGCAATATCCGATTTCAATGGAAGAGAGCTGTTCGTTGGGGTCCATGCCACTGATACTTCCGATGGGCTGTCCCACCTCTTTTAGGACAATGAGCCACTGGTAGTAATCGCTTTGGACGTAGTGATTGATCCAATCCTGCAGAACCTGTTGGGAAGCTTTTACACTGCTGTGGACGGGCCAGGTCAAGTATTTTACCACGTCCGGATCGGAGGCCCAGTTGTCAAACATCGATTGCGCATCTTCCGGTACGGCTCTGCGGAGAAGAAGTCTCTGGGTTTCAATGGTTTGGGTTCCCCTGTGGATCGCCATAAAATCAGTCCTTTCCATGTAGCGTACAAAATAAAAAAGCAGTGCGGGCCAACCGTGGAAGGTTTTGGCCCACACTGCTCTGTTTTCACTCCAGATCCGCCTGGATTATTGGAAAAAAGAGTATGACAATGTAAGCCCCATGCAGCAAGTAGGCATAGGGTTACCAAATACATGGTCCACATGGCAAACATAAAAATGGCTGTGCATTGTCACACCTCCTGCGATTTTTGGGGTATTATACGCCTGCATGGAGGAAAAGTCAATAGGTTACGCCTCGGAAGGAGCCTCCTGGGCACTGTCTTGCGGTGGCTGGGGACGATCTCCATTCTCAGAGGGAGCACCGCTGGGTTGGGTGCCCGGATTGCCGCGGAGACCACCGCGGCCGCCCATACCGCCCCCCATCTGGCCGGGATTTTGCTCTGAGCCGTCATTGGTGGTGACTGTGCCGCCGTTGTTGGTATAAGTGCCGTCGCAGTCCAGCGCCGTATTGCCGCTGCCATTGCAGGTCAGATCCAACGTTCCGCCGTTGACGGTCAGATCTCCCAGATCTCCGTTGGAATCCACACAGTCCCCTGTGGAGACAATGGTGAACTCTCCGCCGTTGATGAGGATAAAGCTGTCCGTGCCGCTGGAAAAGGTGTCTTGTGACTGCCCGCCAGGTCCGCGGAAACCGGAGCTGTCGGCCCCTCCGGCGGCGTTGAGCCCGTCGTCGGAGGAGGTAATGTCGAATGTGCCGCCATCAACTGTGATGCTCAACCCCGCGATCCCCTCGTAACAATAGGGGATGGTAAAGGAGCCGTTCTGGATGGTGAGGGCGGCGTCGGAGTGGATGGCGTCGTCACCGCTGCGGAGGGAGAAGGTGCCGCCGGTGATGAGAGCCTCCCCGCCGGCGTGGAGGCCGTCATCGACGGTATCCAGGGTAAAAGTACCGCCCGCTATGGTGAAGCTGCCCTCGGCCTTTATGCCCTTCTGGCTCACGGTGTCCGCTTCGGTCTCTGCGGCAGTGGTTTCACTCTGCGCTACCCCGCTCTTTTGCTGTCCACCGTCCATGGGGCCAAACGCATCCTCGCTACTGCTTAGATCTACGCTGGCGCTGCCTGCCCCCGTGTGTAGGTCAAAGGTCCCTCCGTCGATCTGGAGGGCGCCGGCGGCGCTGATGGCATCTCCCTGCGCGGTAACCGAGAAGCTGCCCTCAGCAAGGTAGAGGAAGCCCAGAGAGGGATCGTCGCTGTTCTCTGCATGGAGGCCGTCCTTACCCGAGGTAATGGTAAAGCTGCCGTCGGCAATGGCGATGCTGTCTTTTCCGGACAGGCCGTGGTTGGCGGCAGTGATGGTATAGCTGCCGCCGGTGATCACCAGCTCATCCCTGGACACCACCCCGTGCCCGGCCGGAGACTGGATGGTAAGACTGCCGGTGCCGTTGAGAGTCAGGTCGGTCTTGGAAAAAAGAACCGCGTCAATGTTGTTTTCATCTATGGCCACATACTCCCCGCCATTGGCAAGGTAGTTCTCAGTCCCATCGGCCAGGGTAAGGAACACCTTATCCGCCGACAGAGCATAGATGGGAGCGGAGGTGGCGCTGGTCACATCCACGCCGTTGAGGACAAGTTGGACTTTGTCGCTCTCGCCGGCGTTGACGACGATCTGCCCGTCCGTGAGGGTGCCCGAGAGGAGATATACGCCCTCGGAGGATAGGATGACCCGGCTGCCTTCGATGGTCACGGCATCGGAGGCGCAGGAGGCGCTGTCCCCATTGAGTTGGATGGGGATGGCGGCGCTCTCGTCATAGGTGCCCGCCAGGTCCCGGTCACTGAAAAGCGCCTGGGTATCGATGGCGGCAGCAGTGGGCTCTGCCGTCTGAGCGGCAGTTTCAACGGCGGCAGAGGGAGTAGCCTGGGTGTTCTGCGCTCCACAGCTGCTGAGGAGCAGCAGAGCGGACAGCAGGGGAGGGGTCAGCCGCAGGATTGGGTGTTTCATAAAAACTTCCTCCTTTACAGGGCGGCGGCGCTGGTATCCTGGTGGCCCAGGGAGATCTCCAGGGTTCCCGTTGCGCAGCCGCAGCTGGTCGATAAAGCGTTTTTCCTGGGAAGGGTCCTTTAAGGTCAGATCATAGGTCAGCTTAAAGAGACTGCCCATGTTGGTGGTCTTGACCTGCGTGAGGGAATACCGGCGGGCATACTGATGCAAAACGGGATCAAATACCCCGGCATAGTCCAGGTCCTCAGGAATGGTAATATGGAGGGTGCGCTCGGGGGTATTCTGGGCCCAGGGACGCAGGCTCAGGGCGTTATAGAGCATCATGGCTCCGCCCAGGATGAGGGTAAAGAGAGCCCCATAACCAAGGTAGCCCATGCCGGTAATGAGGCCTGTTCCCATGGCCACAAAGAGGGCCCCGATCTCCCGGGCGGAGCCCGGGGCAGAGCGGAAGCGCACCAGGTTGAAGGCTCCGGCCACGGCCACCCCGGTGCCCACATTGCCGTTGACCATCAGGATGACCACGCAGACCACTGCGGGCAGGATGGCGAGTGTTACGGCCAGGCTCCGGCTGAAGTGGGAGCGCCACAGGGTCATGGCACACAACAGAAGGCCCAGAATCAGGGACACCCCCACACACAGCAGAAAGGCGCCGGGGGCAATGGTATTAGTCAAAGCGGTATCGAAGAGACCTTGAAACAAGTTGTCAGGCATATTTTTGTTCTCCTCTCTGCTGGGAAAGCAGGATTGTTTGATAGGCGGTTCCATATTTGGAAAAAGAAGTTTTAAAGATGCCCAGTTCGGACAGGGTACGGGCCATCCAGAGGGGCAGGCTGCCCGCGGTCTTGACCTCCATGAGCACCTGGTCGGCAGGAAGGATGGGAATGCCCCAGGGGTCAGAGTTCAGGGTAAGAGCCTCCTGGCGGTAGCGGATTTCAGTATCAAAGGTGACCCGGAACGCCTCGTCCTCCACCCCACGGTAGGAGTCCCGCTCATAGGAGAGGAAGACGGCCGGGCGTAGGGCGGCGTAAAATCCCGCCGTATAGGCCAGCTCCCCGCCGATCTGGGTCTCCGGCCAGGAGGCACTGCCCGCAATACAGTCCAGGGCCTCCCTTTGGGGCATGGTGAGACGGCGCTTGTAGACCACGGAACAGTATTTCTTCTTCAACTCCACGAATACCGGCGCCTCCAGACCGGCCCGGCCGTAGCTGCGGACACGGAGCTTTTCCTTGTAGACCGGCCGCTCCAGGCTGCGGCGGATGAGGCGGAAGTCGGGGGTATCCAGGTAGAGATTGCGGATGGAGCTGTGGCTGTACTCGTCGGGCACCACATAGGGCGCCATCGCGGCCAGGATGGCCTGCTGCTGCCGGCGGCTCATCTGATATTTGATCTCATATCGCTGAAAGACCATCTGATTTTTCACGGGTGTGGCCTCCTTTTTGAACATCGTGAGGTCAGTATAGAGATCCAACCCTAATTGAACTTAAAATCCGCCCACTCTTTTCGGCTGACATTTTTCGCCCCCGGTGCTATTCTTTTAATTAGAGTTAAGGAGCGTATGCTATTCTTGCCTTATAACACAGGAGAGAAGGTGGCGCAATGCGCATTTTATTGGCAGAGGACGAGCGGTCCCTGTCCCGGGCCGTGGTGGCCCTGCTGGAAAAGCACAACTATTCCGCTGACGTGGTATATGACGGGGAAGAGGCCCTGGATTATCTGGAGGCGGGGAATTACGACGCCCTGATCCTGGATATCATGATGCCCAAGCTGGATGGACTGGAGGTCCTGCGGCGGCTGCGGGCGGCGGGGAATCCCATCCCGGTGCTGCTGCTCACCGCCCGGTCAGAAATAGAGGATAAGGTGACCGGATTGGACACCGGGGCCAACGATTATCTCACCAAGCCGTTTTCCACCGAGGAGCTCATGGCGCGCATCCGGGCCATAACCCGCAGCCAGACCGGCGGCCAGCTGACCAGCCGCCTGAGCCTGGGCAACATCACCCTGGATCAGACTACCTATGAGCTATCCTCTCCCCACGGAAGCTTCCGCCTGGCCAACAAGGAATATCAGATGATGGAGCTGCTCCTGCGCAATCCCCGGCAGCTCATCTCCAGCGAGCGGTTTTTCGAGCGGATCTGGGGCTATGACAGCGAGGTGGAGCTGAATGTGGTGTGGGTGTATATCTCCTATCTGCGGAAAAAGCTCGCGGCCCTTCAGGCGGATATTCAAATTAAGGCGACCCGCAACGCGGGCTATTCCCTGGAGGAGCGGCCATGATCAGACGTCTGCGGCATAAGCTGATCGCCGCCTGTATGCTCTCCCTGGCCATCGTCTTGCTGGTGATCCTGGGGGGCGTGAACCTGATGAGCTATCACAAGGTGGTCTCTGACGCCGATGCCATCCTGGCTGTGCTGGCCACCAATGACGGGACCTTCCCCAAACACCAGGGAGGGCTCCAGCAACCCCCGCCCGGTGAGCTGGGAAGGAAACCGGACCTCTTTGACCAGCGGGGCATGTCCCCGGAGACGCCGTATGAGTCCCGCTTCTTTTCGGTTCTCCTCGGCGAAGACGGCCAGGTGCTCCAGACAGACACCGGCCAGATCGCCGCTGTGGATGCCGAGGACGCCGCCGCCTATGCTCAGAGTGTAGTGAAATCCGGGCACAGCGCCGGTTTCTGGGGAAACTACCGCTATCTGCTCTGTGATGACGAGTTGGGCAGCCGGGTCATTTTTCTGGACTGCGGCCGCAGCCTCTCTTCCTTCCGCACCACCCTCCTTGCCAGCCTGTCGCTGGCCCTGCTGGGGCTGGCGGCGGTCTTGATTTTGCTGCTGATCCTGTCCAAGCATATTGTCCGGCCGGTGGCGGAGAGCTATGAAAAGCAGAAGCAATTCATCACCGACGCCGGCCATGAGCTGAAGACCCCCATGACCATCATCAGCGCCGACGCGGATCTGGCAGAGATGGAGTGCGGAGAAAACCAGTGGCTCACCGACATCCGCCGTCAGGCCAGGCGCCTGACCGAGCTGACCAATGATCTCATTTATCTCTCCCGCATGGAGGAGGAGCAGCCCAAGCTGCAGTGCATTGAGTTTCCCATTTCCGACGTGGCAGAGGAGATGGCCGACTCCTTCCAGGCCCCCGCCAAGAGCCAGGAAAAGGACTTCTCTCTCTCCATCCAGCCCATGCTCTCCTTTACGGGGGATGAAAAAAACATCCGAAAGCTCATCTCCATCCTGTTGGACAACGCCTTGAAATATTCCCCAAGGGGAGGAAAAATAGAGCTGCGGCTGGAAAAGCAGGGGCGGACCCTCCAGCTGACCGTGTCCAATACCGTCGAGCGGCCGCTGGAGCGGGAAAAGCTCTCCCATCTCTTCGATCGGTTTTACCGGACGGACCAGTCCCGCAACAGTCAGACCGGTGGCTACGGGCTGGGACTGTCCATTGCCCGGAGCATCGTGGTGGCCCATAAGGGAAAGATCCGGGCGGAGAGCCCGGAGGGAACGACACTGTCAGTGGTGGTCCTTCTCCCGCGATGACAGTTTCGTTTGATTTTTAAGTTCAATTAGGGTTGCTCTTTTATCCTGATGGCAGAAACCTGAGAGAAATACGCCAAATGGAAAAGGAGTATGTCCTATGAAAAAAACAGATATCTCTATGGAAAATCCATCCCCCTTCCCCCCGACTCCCATGCCGCAAATGGACCGGAGGGCAAAAAAGCCCGCACAGAAGGCCTGGCGGCGGCTGACCTCTCTGGTGCTGAGCGCCGCACTGTTCGGGGCGGTCTCCGCCGGAAGTTTTTATGGTGTGGGGAAAATGCTCTCTCCGGAGAGCGAGGCGGAAGGTACCCTAAGCGCCGGGACTTCGGGGGAGGTAGTTACCACTCTGGCCAGCACCTCCTACGCTGCCGCCCGGTATGGCATGGATGTGTCGGACATCGCCTCTGCCGCATTGCCCAGCGTGGTGGCCATCACCAACATCTCCGTACAGGAGGTGCGCAGCTACTTTAACCGCTTTGGGCCTAACGGAGCGGGACAGACCCAGTTGGAGGAGACCACCAGCTGCGGCTCAGGAGTCATCATTGCCAACGACGGGACCTACCTCTACATGGTCACCAATCAGCATGTGGTGGCAAACGCCACCACCCTCTCGGTGAGCTTTGTGGATCACTCGGTCTATGAGGCCCAGCTATGCGGGACTGATGAGGAGGCCGACCTTGCGGTGATCAAGGTGGCTGTTGCCGACCTGTCTTCGGATACGCTGTCCCAGATCGCAGTCATTTCCATCGGGGACTCGGATGAGCTGGAAGTAGGGGAACAGGTCGTGGCCATCGGGAATGCCCTGGGCTATGGCCAGTCGGTGACCACGGGCATTGTCAGCGCCCTAGACCGCAGCCTCACCAATGAGAGCGGCACCACCGCCTCCTATATTCAGACGGACGCCGCCATCAACCCGGGCAACAGCGGCGGCACACTGCTCAATTTGGATGGGGAGCTCATCGGCATCAACACCGCCAAGTTCTCGGATACCGATGTGGAGGGCATGGGCTACGCCATCCCCATCTCGGATGTGGCGGAGCGGATTACTGAGCTCATGACCCAAACCACGCAAGGAAGTTCAACCAGCTCCAGCGCGGCCCAGCAGACCGGATGGGATAGGCCGGGCCGGTGGGAAACCTGGCCGAGCGCATAAGAAGCGGGGATGATGTTTCGCTCCGCCGACACCGGAGCGGGACCTGTATTTTAATTGGAAACAGCGTGTCGAGAGAAATTTTGTACTGAGATTCATCAAAAATGGTCTCTTTTGCTGGATTTATCTTTGATTTTTTTCTTTACACATGGAATAAACTATGATATAGTAGACAAGCACGCATTAGGTGCAGTCCCGTGACTTAGTCCAGGGAGTTTGCCCGCTTTGACGCGGGGGATTCACCCGCCCTGCACTCAGTTACCGGGAAGAATATCAGAAAGGTGGAATTTTCCCATGATCCGTAAGGACGAGAAGACGGCTGTTATCGAGGCCAACCGCACCCACGAGACCGATACTGGTTCCCCCGAGGTCCAGATCGCGATCCTGACTGCCCGCATCCAGGAGCTCACCGAGCATCTGAAGGTGCACATCCACGACAACCACAGCCGCCGCGGCCTGCTCAAGATGGTCGGTAAGCGCCGCAAGATGCTGGACTACCTGGCTGCCAAGGACATCGAGCGTTACCGTGCGATCATCGCCAAGCTCGGCATCCGCAAGTAAGAACCAAGCGTAACGCCGGAAGCGCGGAGCGTCCGGGAGCAGGTGCACAGGAGACCGCGCAGACGGAAAAACAGGTGCCGCCCCGGCGGCGCGGATTTTTCGCGGAGCGGTGCGCCGTGTGCCGCTGCGGAGGACGCGCAGCATGAGAAAATAGGGGTGGTGTGGGATTCCACACCACCCTTTTCTCCAATTATCATTTCACCGAACACGACACGCAGAGCCGGAACGCTTTTTTAGCAGTTGAATGCGGGACGAATGGGGATTCGCCTTGGATTCAAGTGCTAAAAGGCCGACGGGCTCTGCTGTGCCAGCGAAAAGGAGGACAACATATGTCTACTGTTATCAAGCACAGAGAATTCCCCGGCTTCAAGACCTATTCCATGGACCTGGCCGGCCGCCCCCTGGTCATCGAGATCGGCAAGGTGGCCGAGCTGGCCAACGCCGCCTGCATGGTCAAGTACGGCGAGACCACCGTCATGGTGGCCGTCACCGCCTCCGCCCGTCCCCGGGACGGCGTGGATTTCTTCCCCCTGAGCGTGGACTTTGAGGAGAAGCTCTACGCGGTGGGCCGCATCCCCGGCTCCTTCATGCGCCGGGAGGGCCGCCCCTCTCTGCCCGCCGTGCTGGCCTCCCGTCTCATCGACCGGCCCATCCGTCCCCTCTTCCCCTATGACTTCCGCAACGACGTGTGCGTTACCTGCACCGTCATGAGCGTGGACTATGACTGCTCCCCCGAGGTGGCCGCCATGATCGGCACCTCCGTGTGCCTCTCCTACTCCGACATTCCCTGGGCCGGCCCCATCGGCTGCCTGGAGGTGGGCTACTGCGACGGCCAGATCGTCTTCAACCCCACCCAGGAGCAGCGGGCTACCTCCCAGATGGACGTGACCGTGGCCGCCACCGACGGTAAGGTGGTCATGATCGAGGCCGGTGCCAAGGAGATCCCCGACGAGATCATGTACGAGGGCATCGTGAAGGCCCACGAGGAGATCCGCAAGCAGGTGGCCTTTATCAACGGCATTGTGGCTGAGATCGGCAAGCCCAAGATGGAGTATGAGCATGCGGACTTTGATCAGGAGCTCTTCGACAAGATCGTGGAGGCCACCATGGACGAGGCCAAGGCCGCCATGGACACCGACGACAAGAACGTCCGCGAGACCCGCTGGAATGCCCTGATCGATCACTGGCACGAGCTCTTCCTGGAGGACTATCCTGAGATGGACAAGTACCTGGAGGAGATCACCTACAAGTTCCAGAAGAAGATCGTCAAGGCCTGGCTTCTGGAGGGTCACCGTGTGGACGGCCGCGCCAAGAACGAGATCCGTCCCCTCTCCGCCGAGGTGGGCGTGCTGCCCCGCGTCCACGGCTCCGGCCTCTTCACCCGCGGTCAGACCCAGGTGCTCAGCGTCTGTACCCTGAACACCCTTTCCGCCGCCCAGAAGCTGGATACCATCTGGGAGGAGACCGAGAAGCGGTACATGCACCACTAT
The DNA here is from genome assembly GCF_014982855.1 of Pseudoflavonifractor gallinarum. GTDB lineage: Bacteria > Bacillota > Clostridia > Oscillospirales > Oscillospiraceae > Pseudoflavonifractor_A > Pseudoflavonifractor_A gallinarum. The sequence goes on from NZ_JADCKF010000014.1 coordinate 10,193, forward strand.
AACTTCCCCTCCTACTCCGTGGGTGAGGCCCGCGGCGCCCGGTCCACCAACCGCCGTGAGTACGGCCACGGCGCCCTGGCCGAGCGTGCTCTGGAGCCCGTCATCCCCAGCGTGGAGGAGTTCCCCTATGCCATCCGCGTGGTGTCTGAGGTCCTGAGCTCCAACGGCTCCACCTCTCAGGGCTCCATCTGCGGCTCCACCCTGGCCCTCATGGACGCCGGTGTGCCCATCAAGGCCCCCGTGGCCGGCATCTCCTGCGGCCTGATCCAGGACGACAACGGCGGCTTCACCACCTTCATCGACATCCAGGGCGTGGAGGACTTCCACGGCGAGATGGACTTCAAGGTGGCCGGCACCAAGAAGGGCATCACCGCCATCCAGATGGACCTGAAGAACGACGGCCTCTCCCATGAGATCATCAAGGAAGCCCTGGAGATCACCAAGGACGCCCGCTTTGCCATCCTGGACGAGATCATGCTGCCCTGCATCGCCGAGCCCCGGCCCGAGGTGGCTCCCACCGCCCCCAAGATGGTGAAGATGAAGATCGACGTGGACAAGATCCGCGAGGTCATCGGCTCCGGCGGCAAGGTCATCCAGAAGATCTGTGCCGACACCGGCGCCAAGATCGACATCGAGGACGACGGCACCATCTACATTGCCGGCGAGAATGCCGAGAGCTGCGACGCCGCCAAGAAGATCATCGAGACCATCGTCTTTGTGCCCGAGGTGGGTCAGCTCTACTACGGCAAGGTGGTCCGCATCCTCCAGTTCGGCGCCTTCGTGGAACTGGCTCCTGGTAAGGACGGCATGGTCCACATTTCCAAGCTGGCCGACCGCCGGGTGGAGAAGGTGGAGGACGTGGTCAACATCGGCGATATGATCTGGGTCAAGGTCACCGATATCGACGAGAAGGGCCGTGTGAACCTCTCCTACAAGGACGCTCTGAAGGAGATCAAGGCCAAGCAGGCCGCCGGTGAGAGCGTGAAGTAAATTATGAACAGAACAGCCGCCCCGAAACCAAGGTTCCGGGGCGGCTGTTGCTTTGTTACATTAATATAATAAATTGACATTGCAAAAGCAGGCCCACCCCAGTATAATAGACAGGAAACAGCAGAACATAGCGCGTACTGCGTTCGGAGGTGCATGTATTATGGCAAAAATCCAGATGAGAACTCCCCTGGTGGAGATGGACGGCGACGAGATGACCCGCATCCTGTGGAAGGACATCAAGGACATCCTGCTCACCCCTTATATCGACCTGAAGACTGAGTATTATGACCTGGGTCTTCCCGAGCGGGACCGGACGGGAGACCAGGTGACGGTGGACGCCGCTGAGGCCACCAAGAAGTACGGCGTGGCGGTGAAATGCGCCACCATCACCCCCAATGCCCAGCGCATGGAGGAGTATCAGCTCCATGAGATGTGGAAGTCCCCCAACGGCACCATCCGGGCCATTCTGGACGGCACCGTGTTCCGTGCCCCCATTATGGTCAAGGGGATCTCTCCGGTGGTGAAGAACTGGAAGAAGCCCATCACCATTGCCCGTCACGCCTACGGCGACGTATACAAGTCCACCGAGTACCGGGTCCCCGGCCCCGGCCGGGCCGAGCTGGTCTTCCACGGGGAGGATGGGCAGGAGCTGTGCCAGACCATCTACGACTTTGAGTGCGCCGGCGTGCTCCAGGGTCAGTACAACAAGGACTCCTCCATCTACTCCTTTGCCCGGGCCTGCTTCCAGTACGCGGTGGACACCCGGCAGGATCTGTGGTTTGCCACCAAGGACACCATCTCCAAGAAGTATGACCACACCTTCAAGGATATTTTCCAGGAAGTCTATGAGAAGGAGTACCAGGAGCGCTTTGAGACCATGGGCCTGACCTACTTCTACACCCTCATTGATGACGCGGTGGCCCGTGTCATCCGCTCCGAGGGCGGCTATATCTGGGCCTGCAAGAACTACGACGGCGACGTGATGAGCGACATGGTCTCCACTGCCTTCGGTTCTCTGGCCATGATGACCTCGGTCCTGGTCTCTCCCGACGGGAAGTACGAGTACGAGGCCGCTCACGGCACCGTGACCCGCCACTACTACAAGTACCTCAAGGGGGAGAGCACCTCCACCAACCCGGTGGCCACCATCTTCGCCTGGACCGGCGCCCTGCGCAAGCGCGGAGAGCTGGACTGCCTGGTGGAGCTGCGGGAGTTTGCCGACCAGCTGGAGGCGGCCACCCTGGCCACCATCGAGGGGGGCACCATGACCAAGGACCTGGCCGGACTCTGGGAGGGGGAGACCCCTGCCAATGCGGTGGACAGCCGGGCCTTCCTGGAGGCCATCAAGGCGGAGCTGGACAAGCGGCGCTAAGAGCACAACAGAAAAAATCGGGCAGGCGCGGCCATTGGCCGCGCCTGCCCGCTGTTATGGGCGGACTCAGAGCTCTTCCACCAGCTCCCGCAGAAGCTGGGCGTGACGGGCCTCATCCCGGGCCAGCTCCTGGTAGAGGGCGCGCAGGGCGGGGTCGGAGCACTCCTCCGCAGCGGCCAGATAGGCCAGCGCTCCCCGCTGCTCGGCACAGAAGCACTGCCGCAAAGCCGCAGGCAGTGCACCCCGGGGCGTGGGCAGAGAGGCCTCGGAGGGAAAATACCGCACCCCGGAGATGAGAAAGTAGGCCGCCGAGAGGCGTTTTGCGTGGCGGCGTTCTTCCGCCGCCATAGCGGCCAGTACCCGGGCACACCCGCCGGGCGAGCGGCGGGAGAGGGAGAGGTAGGTCCGCCAGTCGGCGGCCTCCTGGTCAATGTACGTCTGGAGCTGTTCCCCGTAGACGGCGGAACCCGCCCCCAGAAGGGGGACGTCCGGCTGCGCGGCGGGGGAGATGTGGGCCCTGGACAGGGGAGGAGCCTCCCGGGGACAGGGCAGGGGAGTGGGGACTTCCGGGACAGCGGGGGTGGAGGAGCACATGTCTTCTCGCTCCTGGGGCGGGGCGGAGGGCGATTCCTCCGGCGGACGCCCCACCCGGATGGGACATCCGGCCTGCTCCAGCGGCATGACCCGGCCCCAGATCCGGGCAAAGTCCTGTTCGTTCCGGCCGTCCACAGTGGGCGGGCTGCCGGCGGGGGTTGGAACTTGCGTCATGGGAAATACCTCCCGTTTGTTTGGATTTCTCTCCATCCTATGTCCGAGGCGAAGAAATTGCCCCTGTTTTGGGTATCCTATAACGGGCTTTGGCGGGGGCAAGCTTGTATAATGGGGGAAAGAATGCTATAATAATGCCTGCTGAATCAACCGCATAGCGGTTGATTCGTGCGGCTGCGCCGCACAATTCTTTTCCGAAAACTGCCAGCAGTTCTCGGAAAAGAAGGATCCATTGTTGCAATGCGTATTTCCATCCGGGCATACACGGCCCGGATGGAAGGCGCAGGGATAAAACCCTGCGCCCAAACAAAGCCATCGTGCCTTGTAAGCATGGGCTTTCAAGGCTTGTGGCTTTGTTTCTTACGTATTATAATACACCATTGAGAAAAGAATATCTCTGGATACAAGGAGTATCGGTATTATGCTGGAAATCAAAGGGCTGAAATACCAGGTGGCGGACGAGAGCGGCGAGTCCCTTGGTATTCTCAACGACGTATCCCTCGAGATCGAGGATCATAAACTGGTGGTCATCACCGGCCCCAACGGCGGCGGTAAGACCACGCTGGCCAAGGCAGTCATGGGCCTGGTGCAGCCCACGGGCGGTTCCATCCTCTGGAATGGCGTGGACATCACCGAAAAGAGCATCACCGAGCGGGCCCGCATGGGCATCAGCTACGGCTTTCAGCAGCCCCCCCGGTTCAAGGGCCTGCGGGTGAAGGATCTGCTCTGCTTGGCTTCCGGCCGGGAGAATCTGGCCACGGAGGAGGCCTGCCAGTACCTGACCAAGGTGGGTCTGTGTGCCCATGACTACATTGACCGGGAGGTGGACGCCTCCCTCTCCGGCGGCGAGGTCAAGCGCATTGAGATCGCCACCATTCTGGCCCGCAAGAGCGGTCTGATGATCTTTGACGAGCCGGAGGCCGGCATCGACCTGTGGTCCTTTGCCAAGCTGACCGAGACCTTCCAGGCCATCCATGCCCGGGGAGAGGCCACCCTTCTCATCATCTCCCACCAGGAGCGGATCATCAATCTGGCCGACGAGATCGTCATGATCGAGGACGGACGCGTGGCCCAGCACGGGCCCAAGGAGGAGATCTTCCCCCTCATTCTGGAGCGGACCTCCGCCGGATGCACCTATCTCAGCCAGGAGGCGAACAAGTAATGATGGACAAGACCGACTGGAAGCTCCTCAAGGAGATCGCGGACCTGGAAAAGACCCCCCAGGGCGCCTACAACATCCGCGTCAACGGCCAGATGGACTCCCGTTCCACCACAGCCAACATCGACATTACCACCAAGACCGACGGAAAGTCGGGCATCGATATCCGGGTCAAGCCGGGCACCAAGAAGGAGTCGGTGCACATCCCCGTCATCATCCACGCCACCGGTTTCACCGAGCTGGTCTACAACGATTTCTTCATCGGCGAGGACTGCGACATCGACATCGTGGCGGGCTGCGGCATCCACAATACCGGCTGTGAGACCGCCCAGCACGACGGCCTGCACACCTTCTACATCGGAAAGAACTCCAAGGTGCGCTATGTGGAGCGCCACTACGGCGAGGGCGAGGGGACCGGCGAGCGGATCTTCAATCCCCAGACCGTGGTCTATCTGGAAGAGGGGGCCTCTATCCAGATGGAGACCACCCAGATCCGGGGCGTGGACTCCACCAAGCGGGACACCAAGATCGTAGTGGGGAAGAACGCCGAGGCGGTCATCACCGAAAAGCTCCTTACCCACGGCAGCCAGACCGCCGAGTCCGACATGGAGATTATCCTGGACGGCGAGGGGGCCAGCGGCCGGGTGATCTCCCGTTCCGTGGCACAGGAGGAGTCCAAGCAGATCTTCTACCCCAAGATGACGGGCAACAACAAGTGCTTCGGCCATGTGCAGTGTGACTCCATCATCATGGGGAACGCCCAGGTATCTTCTATCCCGGCCATCGTGGCCAACCATGTGGACGCGCAGCTGATCCACGAGGCTGCCATCGGCCGGATCGCCGGCGATCAGCTCCTCAAGCTGATGACGCTGGGCCTGACCGAGGAAGAGGCAGAGGAGAAAATTTTGGATGGATTCTTACAGTAACCTGCGGGCCCGTGCCAAGTGCAACCGCTTTGCCGAGCACAACGGCATCGAGCTTACCTTGATCGAGACCGACCATGTGGAGGGGGAGATCACCGTCACCGAGGCCCATCTCAACCCCATGGGGATGGTCCACGGCGGCTGTCTCGCCACTCTGGCCGACACGGTCACCGGTACGGCGGTGGCCACCCGGGGCCGGGTGGGCGTGACCATGGACTGTCGGATGGACTACCTCCGGCCGGCGGTCAACACGAAAAAGATCCGCTGCGTGGCCATTCCCCAGAAGATCGGGAAGACCATTACCCTCTATCGGGCGGAGCTCACCAACGACGAGGGCGCGCTGGTGGCGGTGGGGACCTTCAGCTTTTTCCTCACCGATAAACCCCTGCCCAACTTTGAAGAGCTGGTGGAGCGGGCCAAAGCATACGGACAGACGCAGAAAAGCGAATAAAACCAGCGGGACCATTTCCACGGAAATGGTCCCGCTTTTTTCTAGGGGAGGGTATCGTCTGTGGGAAGGGTACCGCTCTCCAGGGCGAGAAAGCGGAGCAGAGCCGCCAGGAGGGTGAGGAGCGAGGCAGCACTCTCCAGCCCGGCGGCCCGCCGCTCCTCCGCAGGGGCGGAGCGCTGATTTTTCCAGGCCAGACAGAGAAAGAAGAGTCCGCCCCCCACCTCCAGGGCGGCACTCCCCCAGGAGAGGGGGAGGGAGTCGGTTTCCCGGGGGGTGCGGCCCTCCAGCTGGGCATCCAGAGATTCCCGTTCCCAGAGTGCTGTCTGAAGGGCGAGCAGCAGAGAGAGGACGGCAAACAGCAGAAAGAGGATGGTACACGTTACATCCCGCTGCCCCTCCAAAAGGGAAGAACGTTCGGTTTCGATCCATACCGCCCCCTTTCTGTGCCATCTTATGCCGCAGAAGGCGGAAAGTGCAGACTGGAAAGCCTGAAAAATAAAATGCAATTCCAGACATATAAGAACGTGGAGGGGTTGCTTTTTCTGTCTAAATATGCTAAAATTTTATAAGTAATAAAAAATATTTTTTAGAAAAAGAGGGAGGGCGCATCATGCAGCGTCACACACTCGCCTGCCGGTACGGCATCTTTTTCGGAGGGGTGGTCCTGTCTGCCCTGGGCATTGCGCTCATCACCAAGGCGGGGCTGGGAACCAGTGCCATCTCCAGTCTGGCCTATGTCATGACCTTTGTGGTCCCGGGCGTCTCGCTGGGGACCTTTACGCTGCTGGTAAATCTGGCGGCGCTGGGAGCCCAGATCCTGCTGTTGAGACGGGAATTTCGGCCCATTCAGTTTCTCCAGCTGCCGGCTACCGTCATTTTCTCGGCGGGGATCGATCTCTGGACCTACCTGATGCGGGATTGGACCGTGGGCGCCTACCCCATGGGATGGATTCCCCTCCTGGCGGGCTGTGTGATCCTGGGCCTGGGCGTGGCGCTGGAGGTGCTGGGCGATGTGCTCTATCTGCCCTGCGAAGGGGTGGTCAAGGCCATCAGCTACAAGAGCCACGCCGAGTTTGGGACGATTAAGACCCTCTTTGATCTGAGCATGGTGCTCTCGGCCATTGTGGTATCGGTGCTCTGTCTGGGGCACATCAGCGGCCTGCGGGAAGGCACGATCGTAGCGGCGGCCACCGTAGGCGGCATCTCCCGCTTTTTCCGGGAGAAGCTTGGGAGCCTCCTGGACCGGACAACGGAGGAGGCCGACCCGTCCGAGGTCTCCGTCCAAAGCTGAACAGAGGAAAGCTGCCGGTCTCCCGCGGGAGACCGGCAGCTTTATACATTGAACCGAATGATACAACGAGAATCCCCGCCCGGCATGCGCTCCGGGCGGGGATTCTCGTTTGCAGAGTTGAGAAAGAAGAAAGGGGTTTTTATCGGAACACGCTTACTTCAGCAGATAGCTGTAATTGGCGTAGACCGCACAGATGAGCTTCCGCAGGTCCTCGTACAGGCCGCAGGAGGCGTCCTCCACGTGGTACTCCTTGACCTGGCCGCCCAGGCGTACCCGGGTCAGATCGCCCTCCAGACGGAGGAAGCCCTCGTTCTCGCTGTTGTTGAAGTCCTCCTCGCTCCAGAAGAGGGTGAACTTGTCCTTGTAGGGACGGGAGTCATAGGGGCAGAAGGTGGCGCAGTTGCCACACTCGTTGCACATGCCATCCACATGGATGATCTGGCGCATCCGCTTTCCGGGGACCCAGACGGCCACGTTGGCGCGGTTGGGGCAGACCTCAGTACAGGTCTCACAGACGGTGGCGCAGCCCAGGCAGCGGATCTCGTCGCAGCTCTTGCAGTCGTTGCAGAGGATGCCGCGCTTGGCCAGAGGAGCCTGGTAGTCGGCGTTGACGTTCTTCTCCACATACTTCTCGGTGTCGAAGGCCTGGATCGCCTTAGCGGCCTTGGTGGCGCCGGCAATGGCCTCCACCACGGTGCCGGGGCCCTTCTGACCGTCGCCGATCACAAAGACGTTCTTGATGCTGGACTCCAGAGTCTCCGCGTTGACCACAGCCTTGCCGCGGTTATCCACAGCCAGTCCGTTGGCGGTGTAGAGAGCGGTGTCCACCTTCTCGCCCACGGCAGTGATGACGGTGCAGGCGGGGACCTCCACCACGCGGCCGGTATCCACGGGGGTGCGGCGGCCGGTCGCATCGGGAGCGCCCAGTTCCATCTCGTGGCAGGTGAGGACGCCGTCCTTCACACCCACGGGAGCCAGCAGCTCACGGAACTCCACGCCGTCCTCCAGAGCCAGCTCCAGCTCCTCCTGATCGGCGGGCATATAGCGCTTGGTGCGGCGGTAGACCAGGGAGACCTTCTTAACGCCGGGGATGCGCTTGGCAGCCCGGGCGGCATCCATGGCGGTGTTGCCGCCGCCGATGACCACCACGTTCTCGCCCAGCTGGAGGGACTCGGGGGCCTTCTTGGCCTTCTCCAGGAACTCGATGACGTTCATCTCCTCGCCGTACTCCAGACCGGCGCTGCCCTTGTTCCAGGCGCCGGTGGCGAAGATGACGTGGGTGTAGCCCTGATCAAAGAGCTCCTGCGCGCTCTTGACCTCGGTATTGAGGACCACCTTGGCACCCATGGCCTCCATGAGCTTCACATCGTTGTCGATGGCGGAGGCGGGGATACGGAAGGCGGGGATCACATGGCGCACGATGCCGCCCAGGGAATCCTTGCGCTCAAAGATGGTCACGTCCACGCCGGCGCGGCCCAGGAAGTAGGCGGCGGACATACCGGCCGGGCCGCCGCCGATGACGGCAACCTTCTTGCCGGAGACCGGCGCGCCCGCCTTCAGCTTGGGCAGCAGAGCGGAGAAGCCGCCCTCAGCCGCCTTGAGCTTCTGGGTACGGATGTACACGCTCTCCTCATAGGCGTTGCGCATGCACTTGTCCTGGCAGCGGTGCGAGCAGATGGTGCCGGTGATGAAGGGCAGAGCATTGCGGTGGGTGATGACCTCCAGGGCCTCCTCATACTTACCGGCGTTGACCAGCATCAGGTAAGCGGGAATATCCTGCTCGATGGGGCAGCCGTTGCGGCAGGGGGCGGTGAAGCAGTCGATGAGGGGGACCTTCTTGTCCAGCTTGCGGCTGGGCAGAGGTTTCATGGGCTTCTGGTAGTGGCAGTCGGCAAAGAGCTGAGCCAGCAGGGCGTCCAGCTTGGCCACATCCACGCCCTGGAAGGCGCCGTTTTCCTTGTCGTCAAACTGAGCGGCGATCTGGGCCAGACGGTTGTAGCCGCCGGACTTGAGCATGGTGGTAGCCATGGTGACAGGCCAGATGCCGCAGTCCACCAGAGCCTTGATGTTGTGATAATCCGCGCCGCCGGAGTAGGAGATGCGCAGCTTGCCGTCGAACTCGTGGGAGAGCTTGCCGGCCAGAGACAGAGTCAGGGGGTACAGGGAGCGGCCGGACATGTACATCTCCTCGCTGGGCAGCTCGCCGGCGGCCACGTCCACGGGGAAGGTGTTGGTCAGCTTGACGCCGAACTCCAGGCCCTTCTCGGCGCACAGGGCCATCAGGCGGCGGAGCATGGGCACCGCGTCGCAGAACTGGAGATCCTCCAGGAAGTGATGGTCGTCAAACTGGATGTAGTCAAAGCCCAGGGAATCCAGGGTCTTGCGGGCAAACTCATAGCCCAGCAGAGTGGGGTTGCACTTGATGAAGGTGTTGAAGCCCTTGTTCTGGATGAGATGGTTGGCGATGCGCTCGATCTCATCGGGGGGGCAGCCGTGCAGGGTGGAGATGGTGACAGACTCACTGATCCGGGGAGTGATGGCCTTCACATAGGCCTCGTCCACGTTCTGGAACCGGTCCAGATTGTTCAGGGCCCAGTCCATGCACTCCTTCCACACCTCGGTGTTGGAGGCATCCCGCATCTCATTGAGGTACTTGTCGATCTTCTCGGACTGGATACCGGCCAGATCGTAACCCACGCTCATGTTGAACACGAAGCCGTCAGGATCGCCCAGGCCGTACTCCTTGGCCAGCAACTTGCAGGCGAACCAAGCCTTCACATACTCGGCAAAGGCCTGGGGCACATAGAGCTCGGTGGACCACTCGCAGTTGTAGCACTCGTCCTCAGCGGTGATACAGGGCTTGGCCACACACTTGGACAGCTCGTCGCCGTCCATGATCTGGACGGTCTTGACCTCGAAGAAGCGGCTGCCGCCGGCATAGGCGGCGATCAGGTTCTGGGCCAGCTGGGTATGAGGACCGGCGGCCGGACCAAAGGGAGACTCAATCTTCTCCTGGAAGATGGGACGGGCCTGGCCGTCCTTGTGTTCGACGATCTTAGAGACGCCGAAGATAGTACCCTGGTCATGATGCTCGGTCAGGATCCAGTTCATCAGATGGGCAAAGGACATGGGACGCATAATATCGCTCATAAAGAAAACCTCCCGGCTTATTTCCGTATTTTCTCCAGACAAATAGGGACATCCCTCCGCGAAGCGGGGGCTTACCGCCCCGCGGAGGATCAAATATGTTTATTGCACGTGCAGACAGGACTTAGTAGGTGCAGTGATTGAGGGTGCCCCAGAGCTTCTTGGACTGCTCCATGCACCAGGCGTTGATCTTGTCCTCGTCGATGCCGACGAACTCGCGGTCCTTGTAGACCACCTTGCCGTTGATGATGGTGGTGCGGCAGTTCTTGCCCATCATGCCGAAGAGCATGTGGCCGTCGATGTTGGCGTCGGAGAAGGGGGTGAAGGGCTTGTAGTCCATGACGATCACGTCGGCCGCGGCACCCTCGGCCAGGATGCCCAGAGGCTTCTTGAAGTAGCGGGCGCCGATCTTGGCGTTGTTCTGGAAGAGCATGCCGGTGGCCTCACACCAGCCCACGTTGGGCTGGGCGGTGTTGTGGCGCTGCATGGGCAGCAGGACCTTCAGGCTCTCCAGCATGTCGTGGGTGTAGGCGTCGGTGCCCAGGCCGATGAGGATGCCCTTCTGGTACATCTGGAGGACCGGCGCGCAGCCCACGGCGTTGCCCATGTTGGACTCGGGGTTGTTGACCGCCATGGTGTTGGTCTCCTTGATGATGTCCATCTCGGCGGGAGAGACGTGGATGCAGTGGCCCAGCATGGTCTTCTCACCCAGAATGCCGTTGTAGAGCAGGCGGTTGACCGGGCGGCAGCCGTAGTTGCGCAGAGAGTCATACACGTCGTTCATGCCCTCGGCCACGTGGATGTGGAAGCCGGTCATGCCGTCGTTGGCCTTGACCATCTTCTCGAAGGTCTTGTCCGAGATGGTGAAGAGGGCGTGGCCGCCGAACATGGCCTTGATCATGTCGTCGTCCTGCTCCTTACACCACTTGGCAAAGTCGGCGTTCTCCTGGATGGCCTGGTCGCACTTCTCCATGCCGTCGCGCTCGCTGACCTCGTAGCAGAGGTTGGCACGGATGCCCACTTCCTGGCAAACATCCTTGATGGCGAAGAGGGAGCCGGGGATCTCACAGAAGGAGGCGTGATGGTCAAAGATGGTGGTCACACCGTCCCGGATGCAGTCCAGCACCGTGGCATAGGCGCAGGCGCGGGTGCCGTCCAGGGTCAGATTCCGGTCGATGTACCACCACTGGCCGTCCAGCACCTCAAAGAAATTGGTGGGGTTGAAGCCGTTGATGGACAGGCCGCGGGCCAGGCCGGAGTAGATGTGGGTGTGGGCGTTGATGAGGCCGGGCATGATCACGCCGCCCTTGGCGTCCACAAATTCAGCCTCGGGATACTTGGCCTTCAGGTCGGCAAAGGAGCCGATCTCCTTGATGACCTGGCCGTCGATCACGACAGCGCCATCCTCCACATAGGGGAGGGCTTCGTTGCGGGTGATGAGTTTACCGTTTCCCACTAGCAGCATATGGTTGTCCTCCTTATTTGTTCGGCGGGTCTGCACGAGATGCCCCTGTTCCCCTTTGCGCGGCGGAATAAAAAAGGACCCTCATGGAAATGAGCGTCCTGCCGGTTGCGGCCCATGACCAGCAATCGGATTCAGAAACACTCCTCCAGCCCGTGCGCGAAGCACTTCGTTGCAGCCACGACCAATATGATGACTTTTTAGTGGATTTGCACAGGCAAATCACTTTTTATACTCCAAGTCTAACACAGAGTGCACCGAAAATCAACCCTTTTTTAGAGTACCAGAAAATTTTTCAGGCATAACGATTTTTCTTGTAATTCTTCCATGATATGATACAATATTCTCAATGCATATGTGGCTTTTACGACCGATTCTGAGGCAGAGAAGGAGAGAATGGGGATGGAAGAGCCAAAAAAAGGTATATTTTCCGCAAAAAGGCGCTTGACTGCCGGCCTCTGGCGGAAGGAAGGAATGAATTATGCTCAACGCATCCATACTTCAGTTTTTGTTTCAGCTGGCCAAGGGAATTGCCCAGCAATTTGGCCCCAACTGTGAAGTGGTGGTCCACGATCTGATCTCCAATGATCCGGACAGCTCCATTGTGGCCATTGAAAACGGCCATGTGACCGGTCGGAAGGTGGGAGACGGCCCTTCCCATGTAGTGCTGGAGGCCCTGCGCAGCGAGCGGGCCAATCTGCAGGACCATCTGAGCTACCTGACCCGGACCAAGGATGGCAAGATCCTCAAGTCCAGTACCTTCTATATCCGGGATGACGATGGGAATGCCGTTGGCATTTTCGGCATCAACTACGACATTACCCTCATGCTGGCCATGGAGAACAGCCTCAAGCAGTTTACCTCCACCGAACAGGAGAACCAGGAGCCGGAGGAGATCTCCCGTAACGTCAGCGACCTGCTGGACGAGCTCATCGAGCAGAGCGTCCGGGTGGTGGGTAAGCCGGTGGCGCTGATGAACAAGGAGGACAAGGTCAAGGCCATCCAGTTCCTCAATAACTCGGGGGCCTTCCTCATCACCAAGAGCGGTGATAAAGTGTGCAAATTCTTTGGGATCTCCAAATATACGCTGTACAGCTACATCGACGAGGCCAAAGAGGCCGCCAACTGAGAGAAACAGAGACAAAAAGCCGGCGAAAGCCGGCTTTTTTGGCCCAATTATCACCTTGCCGTACCGGCCTGGACATGGTACACTAGACAGGTGATTTTTGCGGAAGGAGAGCAGTGCCATGCGAGAGACGGACGGCATTTTATTTGATCTGGACGGAACCCTCTGGGACGCCGTGGAGGGGATCTGCCAGGGCTGGAACGCCGGATTTCAGGAGTGCGGGCTGGAGCCTGTACTGACCGTGCCCCAGCTGCGCAGCTGCATGGGGCTGCTGATGGAGGACATCGCCGCCCGGATCCTGCCCCAGATCGAAGACGGGGCACGGCGGATGGAGATCATGGAGATCTGCTACCGCCACCAGCTCCGCTATCTGGGGGAGCACGGCGGGAAGCTCTACCCCGGTGTGGCGGAGACGCTGGAGGAGCTGTCCGGGCGCGTTCCCCTCTTCATCGTGAGCAACTGCCAGGATGGCTATATCCAGTGCTTCTTGAAAGTCCACGGGTTGGAGAAGTATATCCGGGATTTTGAGTGCCCGGGCCGGACCGGACAGGCCAAGGCCGCGAACATCGCCCTGGTGGCGAGGCGCAACGGACTCTCCGCACCGGTCTATGTGGGGGATACCCAGGGGGACTGCGACGCCGCCCACGGGGCGGGCGTGCCCTTTTTCCATGCGGCCTATGGGTTTGGCAGCGTCGACCAGGCCGAGGGGCGCATTCAGTCCATCTCGGAGCTGACCGGTCTGCTCACGCCCCCCTGAAGGAATGAGACCGCCCGGCGGGGTCCCTTGTGACGAGGGCGGCATATGTGATAAAATAAAACGTTATTTTTGAAATGAAGGACGGTTTTTGCCTTGTCAAAATATGAATCGGAAATCAAGCGCCGGCGCACCTTTGCCATCATCAGCCACCCCGACGCCGGTAAGACGACCCTGACCGAAAAGTTCCTCCTCTACGGAGGGGCCATTGCCCAGGCCGGCCAGGTCAAGGGCAAGAAGAACACCCGTGCCGCCACCTCCGACTGGATGGAGATCGAGAAGCAGCGCGGCATCTCGGTGACCTCTTCGGTCATGCAGTTCCAGTATGACGGATACTGCATCAACATTCTGGACACCCCCGGCCACCAGGACTTCTCGGAGGATACCTACCGCACCCTGATGGCGGCCGACTCCGCGGTCATGGTCATCGACGCGGCCAAGGGCGTGGAGGCCCAGACCCGCAAGCTCTTCAAGGTCTGCGCCATGCGGGACATTCCCATCTTCACCTTTATCAACAAGATGGACCGGGAGGCCCGGGACTCCTTCGAGCTGCTGGAAGAGCTGGAGAAGGAGCTGGGGATCGAGACCTACCCCGTCAACTGGCCCATTGGCTGCGGCAAGGATTTTAAGGGCGTCTACGACCGGGGCAGCCGGAAGATCATCCACTTTACCAGCAACGGCGGCTCCAAGGCGGCCACTGCCACCGAGGTGGAGCTGGGGGATCCCAACCTGGACGGCCTGATCGGCTCCACCCTCCACCAGCAGCTGGTGGACGAGATCGAGCTGCTGGACGGCGCCGCCGCCGAGTTTGACCTGGACCGGGTGCGCCACGGCAAGCTCTCCCCGGTGTTCTTCGGCTCGGCCCTGACCAACTTCGGCGTGGAACCCTTCCTGGAGCACTTCCTCCAGATGACCACCGCGCCCCTGCCCCGGAAGGCGGGGGAGGAGATCATCGACTCCATGGACGACAATTTCTCCGCCTTTGTCTTTAAGATCCAGGCCAACATGAACAAGGCCCACCGGGACCGGATCGCCTTCATGCGCCTGGTCTCCGGCCGCTTTGACGCGGACAAGGAGGTCTACCATGTCCAGGGCGGGAAGAAGATCCGCCTCTCCCGTCCGCAGCAGCTGATGGCCGCCGAGCGGGAGATCATTGAGGAGGCCTATGCCGGAGACATCATCGGCGTGTTTGATCCCGGCATCTTCTCCATCGGCGACACCCTGTGCACTGCCGCCAAGAAGTTTAAGTTTGATCCCATCCCTACCTTCGCGCCCGAGCACTTCAAGCGGGTGCGCAGCCTGGATACCATGAAGCGCAAGCAGTTCCTCAAGGGCATGGAGCAGATCGCCCAGGAGGGCGCCATCCAGATCTTCAAGACCCCCTATTCCGGTATGGAGGAGGTCATCGTGGGCGTGGTGGGTACCCTTCAGTTCGACGTGCTGGAGTACCGCCTGAAAAACGAGTATAACGTGGACCTCTATATGGAGGGCCTGCCCTACGAGTATCTGCGCTGGATCGTCCGGGAGGATGAGGACGCCGAGCCGCTCAAGGAGGAGGATCTGATTCTGGGCACCGATACCAAGCTGGTGGAGGACTACAAGGGCAATCAGCTCCTGCTCTTCGGGTCCCAGTGGGCCATCCAGTGGACGGCCGACCGGAACAAAAACCTCACCCTGCGGGAGTTTGGCGGCAGTGCCGCCGATGCCTGATTCGGTTTGAAAAAGAGAACGCCCCGGCCTCTCAAGGGAGACCGGGGCGTTGTTGTATCATTGTGCGAGAGCGTCGCTCTGACAAAGGCGCTTTGTAAGCGGGGCCAGACGGCGGCAGAAGAAGCCGGAGATATGCCCCACGATGAGCGTTCCAATGATGGTGCCCTCCCGCAGTCCGGCCAGACGGCCCAGTCCTGCAAAGGAGGTCAGAATGGCCAGAACCAGGATGGTGTTGTCCACCACCAGCTCGGTGTGTCCAAAATCCCGGTGGAAGCGCTGGCTCAGTGCCTTGACAAAGCCCTCGTAGGAGAGGATGAGTACATCAGCCACCACTTCCAGGGCCACACCAAAGCCAAGCAGAACGCAGCCGATCAGCAAGAGGAGCAGCCGCACCGGATAGGGTAGGACCTCCGGGATAAAGAAATGCAGCACCCACATCCAGAGGTCAATGCAGTAAGAAAAGACAAAGTTGGCGGGCAGCTGAAGAAATTGGACCCGGCTGAATGCCCGGCCCAGCAGGGCGGCCTGCCCCAAAAAGAGCAGGATCTCAAAGATAAAATTGAAGGTACCAAAGGAGAGTGCGGGGAAAATCAGACTGCACACATAGGGCAGACCGGACACCGCACTGGTGCCCAGCCCGGCACGGGTGATGAGAGCAATTCCAAGGGCAGCAAAGATAACACCGGAGGTAAAAATGCCGTAACGCCGCACAAGTTCCGAACGGGACATAGGACAAGCTCCTCTCCTATTAGTACCATTATGCTACTATTATTATTTCGTTCATTATAGCATAGCAGACCATAGAAGACAAGGGCAGAGCGGGTCAGGAACTCAGCGGTAGAGCGGCCAGTTCCGGCTGAACCGGGGACGACGTATCCAGAATATAGAGGTCGGAATCGGTGTGGGGAAGTTCGGGCAGCTCCACCTGGGCAAGGCCGTCGAACAGGGTGCAAGCGGTGCCCTGGGGTGCAAGGGTGATGGCCACGGGGGAGAAGTGGATTCCCTGGCTAAAGCAGAGCTCCCAGACCGGCAGGGTGACCACTGCGAAACGCCGCCGGTACTGCCAGCCCGGCTGATAGGCCAGCCGGATCTCCAGCGCCAGGAGATCTTCGGAATGTACACACAGGCCCAGGCGGCAGCGGTTTTCGGGCAGGTCAGTCTCTGCTGTGGAGAAGAGGAGGTTGCCGTGGCGGGTGTGGGCGGTCACATCCAGAATGGATACGTCCCAGACCTCGTCGGGCAGGATCCCCAGGCGCTGAAGACACAGGCCCTGTAAGGCGGCCAGGTCGGTAAATTCATAGATAAAACGCATCTACACCACCACCTGATTGCAAACTAGGAAAAGAGAAGACAATTACATGCTATTTTGTAACTCTTGGTGCTATTGTAACACAGCGCGGTTACAGGAATGGTTACATTTTTGATTATAGTGGCACAAAAATAAAATATTTTGAAATGAGCAAAAAAGAAAACATCCGCTCCGGAGTTCCGGAGCGGATGTTTTTGTGTGATAGAAAGGAAATACAGGAGCCAATTAGCCGAAGCTGCGGTTCCACTTGTGGCCCTCGCGGCGGTTGGTGATGTGGCCGCGCTCGCACAGGTCCTCGGCGCACTTCT
This sequence comes from Pseudoflavonifractor gallinarum, assembly GCF_014982855.1. Classification (GTDB taxonomy): domain Bacteria; phylum Bacillota; class Clostridia; order Oscillospirales; family Oscillospiraceae; genus Pseudoflavonifractor_A; species Pseudoflavonifractor_A gallinarum. Next base: position 26,963 of record NZ_JADCKF010000014.1, read on the forward strand.
GCACCTTGCGGTAGATCTCCTTCTCGTCCTTGACGGTGGTGATGACGCCGTTCTCCATGACCACCTTGCCATCTACCATGGCGCCCACGATGTTCTTCATGGAGGCGGAGTAGACGAGCGTGGACACGGGGTTGTGCATGGGGATGGCCTTGGGGCACTCCAGCGGATCGAAGATGACCAGGTCCGCCTTCTTGCCGGCCTCCAGGGAGCCGATCTCGTCCCCCATGCCCAGAGCGCGGGCGCCGTCGATGGTGGCCATCTCCAGCACCTTCTCGGCGGTCATGGCCAGGGGATCCCGGGTGGCGACCTTGTGCTGGAGGGCGGTGAACTTCATGAGCTCCACCATGTCCTGGGCGTTGTTGGAGGCAGCGCCGTCCACGCCCAGGGAGACCGTGATGCCGTTGCGGAGCATCTTGGGCACATCGGCCACGCCGGAGGAGAGGTACTGGTTGGAGCAGACGTTGTGGGACACCTTCATGTCGTACTTCTTGGCCATGGCGATGTCCTTGTCGGTGAGGTAGCAGCAGTGGACCATCAGCACGTTGGGGCCCACGATGCCCAGGTCCTCCAGGACCTCGGCGTCAGGCAGACCATGCAGCTCCTGCGCGGCGTCGCGGTCGAAGGGAGTCTCGGAGATGTGAACGGTAAAGCCGGACTTGTACTCGTTGGTCACACGCCAGAGCATCTGCAGCAGGTCCTTGGAGTTGGACCAGATGGCAGCGGGAGCCACCCAGATCTTGATGCGGCCGTCCTCGCTGTTGTGATAGGTCTCAAAGAGGCGGCGCAGGTCCTTCTCAATGGTGTCCACATCCTGCATGATGCCGGGATGAACGCCGAACTGCTTGCCGGTGTTCATGCAGCCACGGCCCAGGATGCCGCGGATGCCCAGCTCCTTCATGGCGTCGATGACGCCGTCGGAGAGTTCTCCGGTGGGATGGGGATACATATAATCCAGCATGGTGGTGATACCGCTGTGCAGACCCTCCATGCAGCCCAGCATGGCGGCCAGGTAGCAGTCATTGCGGGTCAGGTTAGTGGCAGCGGGGAAGGTCATGGTCTCCAGCCAGTCCTTGAGCACCATGTCATCGCCCAGACCCTTGAGCAGGGTCTGGAAGAGGTGGTTATGGGTGTTGACAAAGCCGGGGAAGACGATCTTGCCGTCCAGGTCGGTGACCTTGGCGGCGTCGGTGTACTTGGCTTCCAGAGCGTCGCTGGGGCCGACCTCCACGATGCGGTTGCCCTGGATGGCCACAGCACCGTGGAAAAAGACCTCACGGTCGGGATTGACGGTGACAATGATTCCGTTTTTCAGCAGATGGTCGATCATAGTAGTTGCGCTCCTTTCCAAATCAGTCGGCGGAAGCTTCCGCGTCCAGATCCTCCTGCGTCTTGGGCAGGACGATATTCAGCACGATGGCAGTCAGGGCCACCAGAATGATGCTGGACTCACCGAAGAACATCTGCACATAGCCGCCCACCAGATCCAGGGTATCCTTGGCAAAGGAGATGCCCAGGCCCAGGGTGATGGAGATACCACAGATGAGCATGGAACGGCTGGTAAAGCGGCTCTTGGCCACCAGGCTCATGCCGCTCATGGCGATCATGGAGAAGACCACGATGGTAGCACCGCCCACCACGCAGTTGGGGATGGTGGAGAGAAGGCCGGCCAGCTTAGGGCAGAAGGCGGCCACAATGAGGGTCAGGGCGCCGGTGCCCATGACCCAGCGGGAGCAGACCTTGGTCATGGCCACGATGCCGGAGCACTGGCTGTAAGAGCCGGTGGCAAAGCAGTTGAAGACAGAGGCGAACATGCAGGCGAAGGCGTTGCCCAGGATACCGCCGGAGAGCTCCTCGTCCTTGGGCTGACGGCCCAGGCCGCCGGTGGCGGACACGGTCATATCGCCCACCATCTCCACGGCGTTGATGAAGTAGAGCAGAATAAAGACCAGGATGAACTCGGGCTTGAAGACCAGAGCGGGGCCGCCGTCGCCGAAGGCCAGGGGACGGGGAATGTCAAACCACTTGGCGGAGGCGATGTTGCTGAAGTCCACATAGCCGGTCACCGCGGCCACCACATAGCCAACCACGATGCCGATGAGCACGGCCGCGGCGCTGACCATGCCCTTGCCGAAGGCGGAGCAGGCCACGATCACCACGATGACCAGGCCGCCGATCAGCCAGTTATGAAGCTGTCCCATGGTGGGATCTCCCTGACCGCCGGCCAGGTTGTAGGCGGCGATGGAGAAGCAGGAGATACCGATGGAGACGATTATAGTACCCGTCACGATGGGCGGGAAGAATTTACGAATGTAAGGCAGCACAAATGCTACAAAGACCGAGGACAGGGCCGCCACCAGCTGGGCACCGAACAAAACGGGAAGTCCCAGCTCTTCGTTGGTCGCCACGGCCAAACAGATGGGCAGGAAGGTATAGGTGAGGCCCAGCATAATGGGAAGGCCGGAACCGATGCGGATCTTGCCCAGATGGATGGGGAAAGCCTGGATCAGCGTAGCCACGCCTGCGCCCAGAACAGAGCACTGGATGAGCAGGGTGGAATAGTAGCTGTCCATATTGGCGGCGCTGGCCACCAGGATCATGGGAACGATGTTGCCCACGAACATAGCCAGCAGCTGCTGGAAGCCAAGGGGAAAGGCCTGAAGGAACGGCGGTCTGCCGTCCAACTCATAGATGGCATTGCTTTTTGCGCTTTTGAACTGTTTCAACGTTGTATGTCCCTCCACAGGATGTCCACGGGAAGGGGCGTTCCCTTCCATTTCATCTCATCTCGTTGCGGACGAAGCGGCACTGTCGGGGGAACTCGGTGGGTGCCGCCTGCCTGTCGGCTGGTCATAAAAAGTACCGCCGTCCCCCAAGGGACGCCGGCTGAGCCGTTTCGGTATACAGGCTTGAGGGTGGAATAAGACGAGAAAAGAATTCCGGCCCTCCCGCGCATTCACTGCAAGCGCGGCCGAATTGCCTTCACCTCCTTATCTAGAGAGATTATATAACACTTTATAAGAGTAGTCCATACCTTTTTGTAAAAACCGACTGTCAAAAAAGGGTGAAAATAATTTTTCTTTGGAGCCCACTATGCAAAATGATATACAGGATATGTGGATTGGAAGAAAAAGGCTATCCTTGTGAGAGTAAGTTTTCCACATTATCCACATAGTTATCCACAAGGTGGTGGACAAGTTATGTGGATGCATTATTCAAAATATTGTTTACATAACGCAAAATATAACGAAAAAAGACGGCAGAATATCCAAAGGAAAAGGGGCGGGACTTGTCCCCCTCCGGGGAACCGTGCTAGAATAAACAGCGACAAGGCACCGCCCGCTGTGAAGGCGGTGTATTCTGCATGAAAACCGGCGTACCATGGAGCGCCGGCCGATGAGGTGAGACCATGAGGGATACCATTGCCGCCATTGCTACGGGGCCGGTCCGCTCGGCGGTGGGAATCATACGCCTGTCTGGGCCGGAGGCCATTGCGGCGGCCGCCGCTGTTTTCCGGGCGGCAAGCGGCCGGAGCCTGACCGAGTATGAAAATCGCCGCCTGGTACTGGGCGCTCTGCTGGACCGGGCGGGAAACCCGGTGGACCAGGTGCTGGCCACGGTGTCCCGGGCGCCGGAGAGCTATACGGGAGAGGATACGGCGGAATTGCAGTGCCATGGATCCCCGGCAGTGCTGACGCTGGGGCTGGAGGCCCTGTTTGCCCAGGGCGTGCGCCAGGCAAGGCCGGGCGAATTTACCCGCCGGGCCTTTCTGAACGGAAAGCTGGACCTGACCCAGGCCGAGGCCGTGGCCGACCTGATCGACGCGGAGACCCAGGCGGCGGCCCGGATCGCGGGGGGACAGCTCTCAGGCGCCCTCAGCCGCCGGATTGGGGCGGTCTATGACGCGCTGGTGGACGTGAGCGCCCATTTCCACGCGGTGCTGGACTACCCGGATGAGGACATCGACGCCTTTGGGGCAGAGACCCTGGACCGGGCGCTGGAAGGGGCGGAGCGGGATCTCTCCGCCCTGCTGGATACCTACCGCCGGGGCAAGCTGCTGGTAGGGGGGATCCCCTGTGCCATCGTGGGGCAGCCGAACGCGGGAAAGTCCTCTCTGCTCAACGCCCTGCTGGGCTATGAGCGTGCCATCGTCACCGATATCCCGGGCACCACCCGGGATACGGTCGAGGAAAAGTGCACGCTGGGCGGGCGGCTGCTGCGGCTCATCGACACTGCGGGCATCCGGGAGACCGGGGACGCGGTGGAGCGCATCGGCGTGGAGCGCAGCCGCCGGGCACTGGCCGGTGCGGAACTGGCCCTGGTGCTGGTGGATCTGACCCGGCCCCTGGATGAGGTGGACAAGGACCTCTTCCGAGAGGCGGTGGAGCGGGCCGGACAGGTGATCCTGGTGGGCACCAAGGCCGATCTGCCCCAGGCCCATCCCCTTTCGCTGCCCTGGAGTGCGGAGAAGCCGGTACCGGTGGTCTCCCTGAGCAGCCGCACGGGAGAGGGCCTTCCGGCCCTGGAGGAGGCCATCGCCGCCTGCTTCCCCTCGGAGGGAGGGGAAGAGCGGGGCGAGATGCTCACCAACGCCCGGCAGGCCGGGGCCGCCGGGCGGGCCCTGGAGCAGGTCCGCGCCGCCCGGGAGAGCCTTGCCTTAGGTATGACGCCCGACGCGGTGCTGGTGGATGTGGAAGGGGCCATGGAGGCTCTGGGAGAACTCACCGGACGGACGCTCCGGGAGGATGTGACGGCGCGGATCTTTGAGCGGTTCTGTGTGGGAAAATAAGAGTATGACAGGAGGATGGAGGATGCAGAAGAAGCGAGCAGCCGCGGCCCTGTTGGCGGCCGCCATGATCCTGGGGGTCCCGGCGCAGGCCGGGAGCCGGGGCGCCTTTTCGGATGTCCTGGAGAAGCACTGGGCCTTTGCGGCCATTGAGCAGGCCTATGCGGATGGAGTGATGACGGGGACCTACTATGACGCCGTGACCGGAGTCCGGCAGTTTTCCCCCGAGGGCTCCCTCAGCATGGCGGAGTGGCTGAGCATGCTGACCCGCGCCTGCTGGCCGGAGGAGGTGGCGTCCGCCCCGTCCTCTGGAAGCTGGTATGCCGGTGCGGCGGCGGTGGCAGAGCATCACGGCCTGCTGGATGGGGTGGAGGATGTGCCCCTGGAAGGGGCCCTGACCCGAAATGCCATGGCGGTGGTCATCCGGCATGTGCTGGAGGAGCAGGGCGTGGCCATGCCGGATGAGGAGGCCCTGCGGGATACCCAGGCCAAGATCGGGGACTGGGCCCAGATCCCTGCGCAATATCAGGAGTCCGTGGCGGCGGTCATGGCTCTGGGTATCCTCTCTGGTACGGACAGCAGCGGCACCTTTGCCGGTGGTGCGACCTTTACCCGGGGCCAGGCCGCTGCGGTATATGGCCGTCTGGAGGGTGTGCTTACAGCGGGAGCGGGGCTCCCCTCCCAGGAGACCACGCCCGAGGCAGAGGACCCGGTGGCGGCGGTGGTGCGTCTGGTCAATGAGGCCCGGGCCCAGGAGGGCCTGCCCCCGCTGGAGGTCCTCTCCGAACTGGAGACAGCGGCTGAGATTCGGGCCCAGGAGCTGGGAACACTCTTTGAGCACACCCGGCCCGATGGGCGCAGCTGCTTTACGGTCCTGGAGGAGTGCGGCGTGTCCTCTTACCGCGCCGCCGGAGAGAACATCGCCATGGGGACCGATGACCCGGAGCGGGCTATGGAGCTGTGGATGAACTCGCCGGGCCACCGGGCCAACATCCTCAAGAGCACGTTTACCCACATCGGCGTGGGTTACCATGAGGGCGGATGGGTCCAGCTCTTCCTGGGGCAGTGACGCATCCCAATCTGCCCAAACAGACCCAATCCATCGGATATGCAAAGAGAGCGCCTGTCCCAGAAGGGACAGGCGCTCTTTCTCTGGAAATTTACAGGGTGGACAGACGCTGGGCCAGAGCTGTAAGCTGTGTCTGGATCTCCGGGCGCTGGGGAAGTGGGCGGCGGTCGGCATCATCCATGCGGATGATGTCCTCACAGCTGGCGTGCAGATCGGAGAGGACGCCCCGCAGCATGAGCTCGGCGGGAAGGAACTGCCCCTCAAAGGGAGGTGCGCCCCCCACCAGCAGCAGCGCGCCCCGCTTGGTGGAGATCTGATCTTCGTCCCCCCGGACGGTGGCGGCCCAGTAGGGCTGGAGCCGGTCGATGATGGTCTTCAGGGGAGCGGGCACCGAGTGGAAGTAGAGGGGCGAGGCGATGATCAGATTGTCACACCCCTCGATGGCCGGATAGAGATCCTTCATCTCATCTTTTACGGCACAGCCCGGGTGGGAGAGACAGTAGCGGCAGTCCCGGCAGGGGGAGACCGGGGTGTCATAGGCCCGGACCACGGTGACCTCACCGGGCAGGCGCAGACGGAGGAATTCCACCAGTTCGGCCGTGCGGCCCCGGCGGCGGGCGGAGCCCTCCAGAATTATCGTTTTCACGGCTTTAACCCTCCCTTTTCCTGGAGCAGAGCGGCCTCCTCCTGGAGGCGGAAGACCGAGCGGGCCTCCTCGATGCGGGTGAGGCGGCCGTCCTCCAGCACCACCTCGCCCTCCACCAGTGTGGTGCGGACGCCGGCCGGGCTGGCGTTATAGATAATAGAGGTGACCGGATCAAAGCTGGGGACGGTGGTGCAGTTCATGGGATCGTAGAGGAAGAGATCGGCCCGCTTTCCCACCTCCAGGGAGCCCAGGTCCTTTTCGCGGTGGATGCTCCGGGCGCCGTCGATGGTGGCCATCTCCAGAAGGCGCATGGCGGGGAGGACCGTGGGGTCCCGGTAGAAGGCCTTCTGCCACAGGGCGGAGATCTTCAGCACCTCCAGCATGTTCTGACTGTCGTTGGAGGCCGCTCCGTCCGTGGCCAGGCCCACGGGGATGCCGTGCTCCAGCAGCTGGCACACCGGCAGGGTCTGGTACCCCATGAGCATGTTGGAGATGGCATTATAGGAGACGCTCACCCCGTGCCGGGCCAGGGTCTCCACCTCGTGGGGCTGGATCAGGGCGCAGTGGACGGTCAGGAGCTTGGTGTCCAGAACGCCGGTCTTTTCGTAAAATTCAATGGTGGATACCCCGTGGCGCTCCAGACAGAAGGCGTTGTCCTCCTCGGTCTCCAGCGTGTGGATGGTCAGGAGGGTGTCCAGCTCCCGGGCCAGATCGGCGCAGCGGCGGAAGCCGTCCTCGGACAGGCTCCAGACAATGCCGGGGGCGATGGCGACATCGATGCGGGGGTCGGAGCGGTACTGGCTGTGGAGACGGCGCACGTCGTCAAAGAAGTCCTCCATGGCCTCCACATGGGGCGGCTTGCAGGGGTCGGGGTAGTCCTCCGTGTTGGCATGTCCCCGGGCCAGCACGCCCCGGATGCCGATGTCCTGAAAGGCCTTGATGACCGCATCGCTCAGGCCGGGCCGTCCGTGGGCGTACTGGTAGTCCACACAGGTGGTCACACCGCTGTGGAGCTGCTCCGCACAGCCCACCAGAGCGGCCCAGTAGATGTTTTCCGGGGTAATGTTGCGGTAATGGGCGATAATGCACTCATCCAGCCAGCGGATGAGCCCCAGATCCTTGCCGAGATTTTTCAGCAGCATCTGGAAGAGGTGGTTGTGGGTGTTGATAAAGCCGGGGTATGCAATGGTGCCGGAGGCGTCCAGAACGTGGGGGGCGCTGTACTGCTCCAGCAACGCTTGGGTGGGAAGGATGGCGGCGATCCGGCCATCCCGGATGGCGATGCCGTGATCGGAAAGAATGCGGCGCTGGGGATCCATGGTGACCAGGGTTGCGTGAACGATCAGACGGTCTGCCTGCATAAGTATCCCTCCTGAACCAGATATGGATGGTTCTATTATGCTCCGATTTTTATAAATGTCAATAAAATTTTATAATTATAAAAAAGCTTTGACGGGCGAGGGATACGACTGCTATAATAGACAAAAACGGCCGACAGGAGGAACGGGAATGGAAGTGGGAGAAAAGCTCAAGCGCCTGCGGAAAGAGCGGGGGCTCACGCTTCAGGCGCTGGCCGACAAGAGCGGGCTCTCGGTGAGCTACCTGAGCAATGTGGAGCGGGAGGCCACCAGTCCTACGCTCCAGCATCTGGGACAGATCTGCCGGGCGCTGGACATCCTGATCGCGGATTTTTTGACAGAACCCGCCCAGGAGCACCGCCTCTATGCCCGGCGGGAGGAATTTGAGCCTGTGTTCCGCCTCCACTCCAGGGTGCAGTATGAGCTGGCCCTGTGCGGCAATCCTCCCTACAAATGCGTCTGCATCACCATGCAGGGGGGCGGGGAGGAAAAGGAGTACAGTATGGGCCTGCCGGAGGGGAATTTCCTCCTGGTCACCCAGGGGAGCATGCGTCTGGAGATGGAGGGCATGTCCTGTACTCTGCACCCCATGGACGTGGCGCTGGTGCCCGCCCACACCCCCCATACCTACGCCAATGCCGGGGAGGAGCCCTGCATTTCCTACTGGTTTTCCCTGGCACCGGCAGAGCCATCCCGATTTTAAGCAAACAGAGCGGCCCCGGTACCTCTCCTGCGGGAGATGGTACCGGGGCCACTGTATTTTTGAATGAGAATTAAGCCGCCCGGCCCAGAGTGGCGCTTTGGGCGGGGGAGAGCAGGGTGACGGGGGCCTCTTCCACGACCGGGGGCGTCAGACGGAGAAGCTCTGCCACGGCACAGAGCTTGTCCATGGCGCCCACCACCACGGATTCCAGGCAGTGATGGGGGCGGGTGATGGCGAGAGGGAACATATGGGTGGCGATGATGTCGGCCTCTGTGGGGTTGAGCGGAAAGCGCGCCTGGGCATTCTTCAGCGCCACCAGCGGGTGGTCAAAGGCGTGGTTCACATGGGGATGGGTGGACTTGTCCTGCCAGTTGTAGAGGTAGAGGTCGTGGAGCAGTCCGCCCCGGGCGGCCGAGCGCATATCCAGTCCCAGGGCGCGGCAGAGGCGGAAGCTGAGATAGGATACCAGCAGGCTGTGGTGAAAACAGCTGAATCCCTTGGCATGCTGGGGAAGCTGGCGCATAGCGCACACATCCGGATGGGCCAGAAGATCCTCCACAAAGGGAAGGTATTCGTCTCTGTATTTGAAATTCCACATAGGGCGGACTCCTTTCTCTGGTTGTAGCTCTAGGATACCAGAGGAAGGTAAAGAACATGAGACGAACTCTTTAAGATTTTCAAAAGAGCGGGTAAAACTTTTGGAAAGAGAGGAAGAAACGGCGGCCTGTACACGATAAAAAAGACGCCCGCAGACATGCGGGCGTCTTTGATGACGCAATAAAGGAGAGCGTGGAGCGGAAATCAACCCTCCACCAGAGAGTAGATCAGATCGGTGCAGCGATCCACACCCAGCACGCTGCTGTCCAGGCAGAGGTGGTAGTTGGCGGCCTGCCCCCAGTTGCGGTCGGTATAGTACTTATAGTAGGCGATGCGGCGCTTATCCTTGTCCAGGATGCGCTTTTCCGGCGTGTCCGCTTTTTCGCCGTAGAGCCGGACGATGCGGTCCTTTTTGAACTCCATGTTGGCGTGGATAAAGACGTTGAGACAGTCGGTGCGCTCCTTGAGGAAATAGTCGGCGCAGCGGCCCACGATGACGCAGGGACCCTGCTCGGCCAGATCCTGAATGATCTTGCGCTGGGTGATATAGATCTGATCGGAGAGGGCGTTGTTGGCCCAGTTGTTCAGGGTAAACAGGAAGCTGCTGGTGGCGCTGGCCTCCTCGCTGAAGCTCTGGATAAAGCTCTGGGACATACCGCTCTCCTTGGCAATCTGGGTGACCAGCTCCTCATCGTAGCAGGTCACGCCCATGCGCTGGGCCACCTGCTTGCCGATGGTGCGTCCTCCGCTGCCAAATTCCCGGTTGATGGTGACGATACGAAAGCCCATTACACTCCGTTCCTCCCTTGGATGGTTTCACAGCCCGGAAGAACGGGCCATGGTAAAGGTCTGTGCCCGGTTCCGCCAAGGCAGGGCGGAATGGGCTTACTTCCCTATTTTACCATGTGCCGTCAAGGGGCGCAAGACCCGCCCTCAGCCCCGGAGGAAGGCGTCGGCGGCCTGGATGGCCTGGGAGAGGGGGGCCCCCTCCGTGTCCAGCCAGAGGACGTCCCGGTCCTTTTTGAACCATACCATCTGCCGCTTGGCAAAGCGCTTGATGGCCCGGCCCAGTTCGTCAAAGAGCTCGTCTTGGGAGGAGAGCTTGCCGGTGAGATACCAGAGGATGTAGCGGTATTCCAGCCCCAACCCCTCCAAGAAGGCGTCGGTGGCCCCCTCTGCCCGCAGGCGGGCCACCTCCTCGATCATGCCGTCGTCCAGCCGCTTCTGGAGCCGCTCGTCGATGCGCCGGCAGAGGACATCCCGGGGATAGGTCATGCCCAGCTGGAGGACCTCATACCGGGGCACACGGGGGGATTCGGTGAGGGAATCTCCCGAGAGAAGTTTTTCCATGGTGCGCACCAGGCGGTGACGGTTCTTCTCCTCGCCGCCCGAGAGGGTGCGCCCGGTCTGGGCGCGGAACATGGCATAGAGCTCCTCGGCGCTCTTGCGCTCCAGCTGCGCCCGGAGGACGGGGTCGGGCTGGCTCTCCTGAAAGGTGTACCCCTCGGCCACCGCCCGGACATAGAGCCCGGTGCCCCCCACCAGGAGGGGGACCTTCCCCCGGGCCAGGATGTCGTCGATGGCGGCGTAGGCGTCCCGCTGGAACTCGGCCACCGAATAGCTCTGGTTGGGGGAGACCACGTCCAGCAGGTGGTGGGGTACCCCGTCCATCTCCTCCTCTGTGACCTTACCGGTGCCCAGGTCTAGGCCCCGGTAGACCTGCCGGGAGTCGGCGGAGACGATCTCGCCTCCCACATGCTTGGCCAGCTCCACACCCAGGCCGCTTTTGCCGCAGGCGGTGGTGCCCAGTATCACGATCAGTTTTGGCAGTGCCATGTTCGCACATCCTTCTGTCAGCCCGCGCTCGGCCGGGCATGGTGTTTCGGCTATTCTACCACAAAAGCAGGGCAGGGGCAACTTGGGGACGGCTACGCCACCGGCAGTACGCAGTCCCCGATGGCAATGGAGGCGATCTCGCCGGGGTCCCAGAAAGTAAAGGCGGAATCCGAGCAAAGGGGCCTGGAGAGGGAGAGGACACAGCAGCTCTCTCCGGCAAATTCGCTCACATAACCGCCGGTACACTCCAGGGAAAGAATGGTGCCGTCTGTTTTGGTGAGAGAGCAGGGGATCTGCGTGTCCTGATAGAGGCATTCATAGGGGGTGAGATCATTCCCCGCACCGATCAGGGAGATCCCCAGAGGGGTGATCTGCAAGGTGTGGATGGGCAAGGTTTGGCCGGCCAGCTCCAGTCCGTCCAGCGGAACGGAGATGCTTGTGACAGTATCTACCTGGAAGGGGATGGAGAAGGAGGAGTCAGGCACCAGCGGAGTGCAGGCATAGACGACCTCCAGCTCCAGCCAGGGGAGATCCTCCGGGGTAAAGGGGCAGTCCTGGAAGCTGTATACATAGGAGCCTTCCCCGTTTTCCAGCTCATAGCAGCGCATGGAGCCGTGATAGTACCGCGCACCGGTGCGGGTATCGACGATGGCGTTGGGGTAGACCTTATCACAGAGGATGTCGTTCTGTACGCCCATGTCCGGAGCGCTGATCCCGATGGAAAGGCCCTTCTCCTCCAGCATGACCGCACCATGAAGAACAGCACCGGAGAAACCATCCACAGCCGGGACCGGGAGAGCGGCATTCTGGCGGGAGAGCGCGGCGGAGATCCCGGAAAAATCAGAGGGGGAATAGGTGTCCCAGTGCTCTGCGGAGAGCTCCGCCAGAGACAAAACCGCTGTTTTATTGTATGGGGTCTTTCCCAGGGCAAAGAGGTCCAGGGTCAGGGTTTCATCCGCCAGGGAGGCGGCCCGGTCGGCAGTGGAGGCCTGAAGGACATAGTAGAGGGCCTTTTGGTCTGTGCTCTGCTGCGGGGCAGAAACCGCGTGCAGGGACAGGGATGTGCCGTCGGACAGAGAGAGGGACGGGGCGCGGCGCAGGGAGGAGAGGTTGAGGCCCACCGCCGGGTCGATCACCCCGCCATCCGCCCGGGTGAGGGAGAGAAGGAGCAGGACGCCGGTATCCTCGGCCACCGCGTCCTCCAGCGTGAGGGTGTATTCCCCTTTGGTCTGGGAGAGCCCCAGCTCGGTCACCGCGCTGGAAGGAATGGGCGAGGAGAAGAAATACCGCCAGGCGTCCGTGAGACCGACGGCCGCCGCGGCCGCGCCCAAAACGGCCAGCAGACAGGCGCAGACCAGGGCCATGCGGACATAGGGGCGCCGGTGCGTCCTGCGCGCGGCGAGGCGGGCATGGATGCCCGCTTCCAGCGGGGCGGGGGGCGTTTGGATGGAGGAGAGGGCCTGGAAGATCCGCTCTTCTTCCGGTGTGCGTTTCATAGAGATTCCTCCTGTTCGGTCAGAGCCCGGGCCAGTTTATGCCGGGCGCGCTCATAGCGTTTCCGCAGGGTGGCCGCGCTGTGCCCTAACATTTGGGAGAGTTCCTCATAGCTGCGCTCCTCCATGACGCGGCCAAAGACCAGCGCCCGCTCCTGCGGGGAGAGGGTCAGGAGCGCCGCGCGGAGCTGGGGACCGATGTAGTCCGGATCAGACACAGGGGTGGCCGGGGGAGAAAAGAGCTGCCGCTTCCGGCGGCGCAGGAGATCTATGCAGGTGGTATAGGCCAGCCGGTAGAGCCAGGCGGAGAGGTTGGAGCCGCGCCGGAACCGGGCGCGGCGGGTATAAGCTTTACAAAACGTAATCTGGACTGCGTCCTGCGCCTCATGGTAATCACACAGAATGTGGTGACAGTAACGCAGCAGAGGAGGGCCGTACCGAGAGACGGCCTCTGAGAGGATCTCGTCATCTGCCTCGGGGAAGCGCTCCTCCAGTGCCTGTGTGTCCATCCTACCACTTCCTTTCTGCTGGATCGGAAAACCGGTTTTCACCCATATAACGCACGGCAAAGCGGTTTTGTGACAGGCGTACAGCTGAGCGGCGGCGCCCTCAAAAAGGGCGCCGCCGCTCAGCTGTACTACTCGGATTCTGCCTGTGCAAAAACGCTGGTGAGGAGGGTGTCTTTCTGCTCCACCCGTGTGCAGCATTTGACGCCGTCGGAACCGGTGGTCTCCTCATAGGTGACAAGGGGGATGTTCAGGGCGTTGTAGACCATCTGGGCGGCCATATCCCGAGTCAGGGGCGTGGAGCTGTCAAAGGAGCCCATGTCCGCATAGAGCCCGGCCTGATCGGCCAGAATATCTACCGTGATGCGCCATGTGGCACCGCTGATCCCCTCGTAGTCCGCCCGATAGCCCAGGGCGGAGAGGAGCATCCGAGCCCCCTCCACAATGGTGACCGGGTCGTCGGGGGCAAAGACCGTCTCGCTCCGGCCGGAGATAATCCCAAGGGAGGCACAGTAGGTAATACAGTCCTGGGCCCAGTGGCCCTCGGTGTCCGGGAAGGACGCGGCGGTATTCTCCAGGGTGGGGATCTTTCCGCCGTTGAGCATGAGGGTGACCAGCCGGGCAAAGGAGGCCCGGTCGATGTTCTGCGCGGGGGCAAAGGAGCCATCCGGCAGACCGGCGAAGAGCCCCAGGTCGGCCACGGCGGTGACGGCATCCGGATGGACGATCTGGTCCTGGTCGGAGAAGGCCGCCGCGGCGGCCCCGGGACAGAGCAGGCCCAGGGTCAGGGCCGACGCTAGGCCCAGAGAGAGGAGCGGGTGCAGACGTTTCATGTGAGATTCCTCCTTTTTCCGCTGTTTGTGTAGAGTCGAGAACGGCGGCCTCCCGTTAGAAGCGCCTGTTCGGCGGGGGCGGAAAGCCGGGGTTCTTTTTCTATAACGTACGGAAGGCCCATTTTGAGACAGAAAAAGTAAAAAAACGGGCGCGCAGCCGCGCGCCCGTTTTTGACCGATGGGGAAAAGCTTACTTGGTGGTGACCGTCAGCACGCCGTCGGCCTCAACCGCAGAGACGCCCAGAAGAGCGTTCAGTCCATCCGCGGAGACATAGTAGTTGCCGCCGATGAGCAGAGTGGAGGTCTCCACATCGACGCCATCCACCTGAATGGTGATGTTGGCGTAATCAATGGCGGAGCCTTCCGGACGGGGAGCGAGAGACGCAGCGGTGTACTCGCTGCCCTTGGTGATGGCCACCTGGCCATTCCACTCTACATTGAACATAGCAGGGGTTCCGTTGAAGGCGACTGCCAGATCGCGCAGACGGTAGAAGACCATATCACCCAGACCGCTGCTGACTGCGCTGTCGACCTGGAAAGCGTTGCCGTCCACAATGACATTGCGGGACTGAGCCTCCGCGATCAGGGCGTCATAGTCGGCCAGATTGTAGCTCTTATTGTAGGGAGTGTCCAGCTTGCCCTCGTTGATGAGGTTGATGATCTCCTGGCGGCGAGGATCGTCCTTGCTCAGGTCCACACCGGTGATCTTCCAGTTGTTGTCCACGGTGGGCTGGAGGGGATCATGCTCGGCCAGATAGGCCACCAGCATGTCGCGCACGGAGTTGGGGGACTCCCACTCCTTCTCGCCGGAGATGATGCCCTCATTCTTGAGGCCGGTATAGCGGTAGTCGTTGACGCAGAGGGTGAGCACCTGGTCGTCGGCCAGAGGCTTGCCCTGGAAGGTCACGTTCTCGATGCGCTCTCCAGCGGGCTTGGAGAGGTTCACCTCATAGTTCAGGCCGATGAAGTGGTCGTGGAGGTAGCCGGGCTTGTCGGGATTGAAGGAGATGTTGATGTCGCCCTCCTGCCACTGGTTCCAGCACGCGGCCGCCCACTCCATGTAGGCCTTCATCTCGGCGCCGGTGACCTTGACGGTGTAGAGCACGTTGGGGAACTTATAGATGTCAAACATGTTGCCGTAGTTGAGGTCGCCCTTCTTCAGATTGCTGGTGTCCTTGAAAAGGGCCACGGCGGTCACATCGGCGCCGGAGTTCTCCAGCTGCACGGTGCCGATGAGGTCGATGACGGCGGTATCCTGGAGACGGCCCTCGGGCAGGCCCTTGATCTCGTTGGTGGGCTGGAAATCCGCGGCGGCATGGCCCAGAACGTTATCCTGGATAAAGGAGACGGTCTTTTCCTGGGCAGCCTTGATGGCGGGCACATCCCGCAGACCCTGGTCGGGCTCCACGCCTTCCATGGAGACGGTCTCCACGGTAGCGGTGGTGATCTCCTTGTCGGCGTTCAGGGTCAGGTCATAGCGGACCACCTCGCCGGCGTTGCTCTTGACCTCGCCCACGGGGATCTTCTCATTGTTGATATAGGTGGTGTGGGTGTGGCCCAGCTGGAGCACGTCCACCTCGGGGCACTTGTCCAGGATGGTCTGAGCGGCATCGGAGCCGTCGGTGGAGTACTCGGCCTCCAGACCGGCGTGAGTGGAGACCATGATGACGTCGGCCTTGTCGCCGATCTCCTGGATGCACTCGGCCACCGAGTCGGCCATGGGCTCAAAGGTCAGGTCGGACACGCCCTGCTTGGTGCCGTCCCAGCGGGGGATGTTGGGCGTGGTGACGCCGATGATGGCCACCTTCACACCGCCCCGCTCCACAATGGTGTAGCCGGCGCCGGTGAGATAGCTGCCGTCCGCGTTCTTGATGTTGGCCGAGAGCACGGGAACATCGGTCTGCTCCAGGATGGACTTGAGCTTGTCCACACCGAAGTTGAACTCGTGGTTGCCCAGGGTCCAGGCGTCATACTTCATGTAGTTGAGAGCCGCGGGCACGGGATGGCCGGCGGTGTCCTTGGAGTAGAGGTCGTCGGTCATGATGGTGCCCTGGATGGTGTCACCGGCGTCCACCAGGATGGTGTTGGGATTCTCGGCACGCACCTGATTGACATAGGTGGAGACACGGGCCAGGCCGTCCTTGGAGCTCTCCTTCATGTCCTCATAGGAATAGCCCCAGATGTTGCCATGGGTGTCGGATGTACCGATGATGGTGAGGTGAGTCTCCCCCTCCGCGGCCAGAGCGGCCGGGACGAGACCGGCCAGCATGGCCACAGCCATGGCAGAGGCCAGAGCCCTGCGCAGATACTGTTTCTTCATACAAGATCCTCCTTTTTACAAGTTGTCCAAAAGGAATGAGACGCCCGCTCCAGCCTCCGGGCCCGACCGGAGACAGCGGACAGGGCGCCGCCTGCCCATAGGGTACCACAAAATATACGGGAAGTCGAGGCAAACTAGAAGGTGATTCGGTCAAAATGACGGGCCCAAAGGACGGAAGAGGGAAGAAAAGGAGGGCAGAAAGGGCGTTTGTTCATAATTTCCCCTTTTTTATTACAGGGGGATGTGCTATACTCTAACATGACGTTTTACAGGCATTGGTTTTCCCGCACCATGCAAGAAAGGTGAATGACCTAACATGAATTTCTTAAAAAAGCTGTTTGGCAGCAGCTCCGCCAAAGAGCTGAAAGCCATCTATCCCATTGTGGACAAGATCGAAGCGCTGGACGCGGAGTACAGCAAGCTCACCGATGAGCAGCTGAAAGCCAAGACCCCCGAATTCAAAGAGCGCCTGCGCAATGGTGAGACGCTGGACGATATCCTGCCCGAGGCCTTTGCCACCTGCCGTGAGGCCGCGTGGCGTGTGCTGGGCATGAAGCCCTACCGGGTGCAGCTGGTGGGCGGCATCATCCTCCACCAGGGCCGCATCGCTGAGATGCGCACCGGTGAAGGTAAGACCCTGGTGGCTACCCTGCCCGCCTATCTGAACGCCCTGACCGGCGAGGGTGTGCACGTGATCACCGTCAACGACTACCTGGCCAAGCGCGACAGCGAGTGGATGGGCAAGGTCTACCGCTTCCTGGGCCTGACCGTGGGCCTGGTGATCCACGACATCCTGCCCCAGATGCGCAAGCTCTCCTATCAGGCCGACATCACCTACGGCACCAACAACGAGTTCGGCTTTGACTATCTGCGTGACAACATGGCCATCTACGCCGCCGAGATGGTGCAGCGCGGCCATGCCTTTGCCATCGTGGACGAGGTGGACTCCATCCTCATCGACGAGGCCCGTACCCCCCTCATCATCTCCGGTCAGGGGGATCAGTCCACCCAGCTCTACACCATTGTGGACAATTTTGTGGCCAAGCTGAAGGGTAAGCGCGTGGCCAAGGTGGATACCAAGGAAGAGGAAGATCCCGACGAGGATGCCGACTACATCGTGGATGAGAAGGCGCGCACCGTCACCCTTACCGCCCGCGGCATCAAGAAGGCGGAGGAGGCCTTCAACCTGGAGAACCTGGCCGACGTGGAGAACACCACCCTCTCCCACCACATCAACCAGGCCATCCGCGCCCGCGGCCTTATGCAGCGGGATATCGACTACGTGGTCAAGGACGGCGAGGTCATCATCGTGGACGAGTTCACCGGCCGCCTGATGTACGGCCGCCGCTACTCCGAGGGTCTGCACCAGGCCATCGAGGCCAAGGAGAAGGTGGAGGTCGCCCGGGAGTCCAAGACTCTGGCCACCATCACCTTCCAGAACTACTTCCGCCTCTACAACAAGCTCTCCGGCATGACGGGTACCGCCATGACCGAAGAGGAGGAGTTCGGCACCATCTACTCCCTGGATATCGTGGAGATCCCCACCAATAAGCCTGTGCAGCGTGTGGATCACCCCGACGTGGTCTATAAGAACGAGGCGGGCAAGTTCCGCGCCATCGTCCAGCAGATCGAGGAGTGCCACAAGAAAGGCCAGCCCGTGCTGGTGGGCACCATCTCCATCGAGAAGTCGGAGGAGCTCTCCGGCATGCTCAAGCGCAAGGGGATCCCCCACAAGGTCCTGAACGCCAAGTTCCATGAGAAGGAAGCCGAGATCGTGGCCCAGGCCGGCAAGCTGGGCGCCGTCACCGTGGCCACCAACATGGCCGGCCGCGGTACCGATATTATGCTGGGCGGTAACGCCGAGTATCTGGCCATGGCCGACCTGCGCAAGGCCGGACTGAGCGATGAGCTGATGGCCGAGGCCACCGGCTACGCCGAGACCGACAATGAGGACATCCTCAATGCCCGCAAGATGTTTGCGGACGCCGAGGCCAAGTATAAGGAGACCATCAAAGTCGAGGCCGAGAAGGTCCGTGCGGTGGGCGGTCTGTTCATTCTGGGCACCGAGCGGCACGAATCCCGCCGCATCGACAACCAGCTGCGGGGCCGTGCCGGCCGTCAGGGCGACCCCGGCGAGACCCGGTTCTACCTCTCCCTGGAGGACGACATCATGCGTCTGTTTGGCTCCGAGCGGGTCATGGGCATGATGGAGCGCCTGGGCGTGGACGAGGACACCCCCATCGACGCCAAGATGCTCTCCGGCGCCATTGAGAACGCCCAGAAGCAGGTGGAATCCCGCAACTTCCAGACCCGTAAGACGGTGCTGGAGTACGACGACGTGATGAACACCCAGCGTAAGGTCATCTATGAGGAGCGCCGCAAGGTCCTGGACGGCGAGAACCTGAAGGACGCCATCCAGAAGATGCTCTCCACGGTGATCAACCGGGCGGTCATGGGCCAGATGGGCGAGCAGAAGCACCTGGACGCCGAGACCTGGCGCGAGGTGTGCGCTCCCTTCCGCGGCCTGTTCCTGCGGCCCGATGAGCTCAAGTACACCGACGGCGAGCTGCAGCAGTACAGCGGCGAGCAGCTGGTGGAGCAGCTCATGGAGCGGGCCACTGAGATCTATACCCGCAAGGAGCAGGAGCTGGGTGAGCCCCTCATGCGTGAGCTGGAGCGGGTAATGATGCTGCGCGTGGTGGACGAGTACTGGATGGACAACATCGACGCCATGCAGGAGCTGCGCCAGGGCATCGGCCTGCGGGCTTACGGTCAGAACGACCCGGTGGTGGAGTACAAGCGGGAAGGCTACGAGATGTTCGAGAACATGATCGCTGCCATCCAGGAGGAGACCATCCGCCGGATCTACCTGGCCCGGGTGCAGGTGGGCGGCGCCGTCAAGCGCGAACGTGTGGCCCGTGTCACCGGCGAGTCGGGCGGCAGCGACGAGACCGTGAAGAAGCAGCCCGTCAAGAAGGGCGTTCAGATCGGCCGCAACGATCCCTGCCCCTGCGGCAGCGGCAAGAAGTGGAAGAAGTGCGACTGCGCGGAGTACCACGGCCCTGAATATCAGTAAGACGGCCTCCGGCCTCGTGAGGGGCCGCGCCCTGTGAAAACCGAAAACCGATGGGAAAAGCAGAATGAGACAGCCTCTGAGGGACCATTCTGCTTTTCTCTGTTTCACTGAGGATTTTGACTATGAGCATTGTGACTTGCGTCAACAAAAATGTCCCCTTCCTGGCCAGCGAGGGCTTTTTACAGGCGGGGGGTGTGGCCCACGGCTTTTCCACCCGGGAGGGGGGCGTGAGCGAGGGAACCTATGCCACCCTCAATCTGGGATTCTGCCGGGGGGATGACCGGGAAAAAGTACTGGAGAATTACCGCCGCTTCACCGCCGCCATCGGCGCGGACTATGAGGGACTGGTCCTGTCCAACCAGGTCCACGGGGACACGGTGCGCACCGTGACCGCCGCCGACAAGGGGAAGGGCATCCACAGCAAGGGCGATTATGAGGCGGACGGACTCATCACTGACATTCCGGGATTGTGCCTCACGGTCTTTGGGGCGGATTGTCTGCCCATTTTGTTCTATGACCCGGTGCGCCGGGTCATCGCGGCCGTCCATGCCGGCTGGCGGGGCACCGCCAACGGGATCGCGGGCCGTGCCGTAGAAAAGATGGTGGAGGTATACGGCTCCAAGCCCGGGGACATCCTGGCCGCCATTGGCCCGGGGATCTCCAAGTGCTGCTTTGAGACCGATGAGGATGTGCCCAATGCCCTCACCGGCGCGCTGGGTGCCTCCGCGCTGAAGTGCATCGAGCTGCAGGAGAGCGGGAAGTTCCATGTGGACCTCAAGGGACTCAATGTCCTGCGCCTGGAAAAGATGGGTCTGGAACGGGACCATATCGCGGTCTCCGAGGCCTGCACCATGTGTGAGCACGAGCGCTTCTGGTCCCACCGCTATACCCAGGGCGTGCGGGGAAGCCAGGCCGCCATGGTCCAGCTGCTGGGATAAGGAAAGCCATGAAAAAGCGGAAGAAAAACCTGCGGCTCCTGGCCGCCGTCCTGCTATTGAGCACCGTTCTGAGCGCCTGTGGAGAGGAAGAGCCCGATCCCACGCCCACGCAGACCCCTGTGCCCACCGCTACGGCTACGGCACAGCCCAAGGAATTTGCGCTGCCCTGCTATCCGGAGGCTGGTTTTCACCCCATCCAGGGGACCAACCGGACCAATCTGGCCCTGGGAGGGCTGGTCTATGACGGCCTCTATGAGCTGGATCAGACCTTTACGCCCCAGCCTGCCCTGGCGACGGGGTATACTGTCTCAGAGGACGGCCTCACCTGGACCTTTACCCTGCGCGGCGGCGTCACCTTCTCTGACGACACTCCCATGACGGCGGCCGATGTGGCCGCTTCCCTGACCCAGGCCAAGACCAGCGCCCTGTACGGCAACCGCCTGGCGGGGATTGCCTCGGTCCAGGCCGGAGAGGGCGCTGTGACCGTGCGCCTGACCAGCCCCAACGGAAACCTGCCGGCCCTGCTGGACATCCCGGTCATCCGGGAGACTGGAGGCGTGCCTCTGGGGACCGGCTCCTATGTGCTCCAGCAGAGCGGGGAGAGCTATATCCTCCAGCGGCGGAATGACAGCTGGCGTACTCCCGCGCCCGCACTGGAGACCATTCCCCTGCGGACGGTGGAGGAGGCCAACGACCTGCTCTATGCCTTTGACACCCAGGAGATCTCCCTGGTGGGGACCGACTCCACCGGTGTGGGCGCCCTGGGGTTCTCGGGCAGCTTTGAGACCATGGACTATCCCACGACAAATATGCTCTATATCGGGTTTAATACGGCCCAGGGCCCCTGCCGGGACGCGGCGGTCCGCCAGGCGCTGGGGCGGGGGATGGACCGGGACAGCATCTGCTCGGCCCTGCTCTCCCGGCACGCGGTGGCCGCTACGCTGCCCGCCCACCCGGTGAGCAGTATCTATGACGCCGAGACGGCGGGCACCCTCAACTACTCCCTCCAGGAGATGGATTCCATTCTCACGCAGGCCGGGTGGAGCCGGAGTGACGGCGTCTATCAGAAGGGGAGAGAGAAGCTGGAGCTGACCCTGCTGGTCAACCAGGACAACTCTTATAAGACGGGAGTGGCCGACGCCATTGGGCGGGATCTGACGGCAGCGGGCGTATCGGTGACGGTGAAAAAGCTCTCCTGGGAGGACTTTACCGCCGCCCTGAGCGCGGGGGAGTTTGATCTCTACCTGGGCGAGGTCAAGCTGAGCGCCGACTTTGATCCCTCTCCGCTGCTGGGTGGCGGGGCCCTCAATTACGGCAAGTACAACGGTCCCACGGCGACGGGACTGCTCTCCGCCTTCCGGGCGGCCCAGGGGGAGGAGCGGACCACGGCGGCCAAGGAGCTCTATGAGCGGCTGGGGGAACAGGCGCCCTTTGCGGTGCTCTGCTTCAAAAACTGGTCCATGCTGAGCCAGTGGGGGCAGGTGTCCAATGCCACGCCCACCCAACAAAATCTGTTCTATGGATTTGGAAATTGGAGTTTCGCCAATTGAGTTCCTGCGTTTTTTCGGGTATGATGTAAGAGGAACCGACAGGCGCGGAGGGATGCGCCCCTCCGCGCCTGTTTTTTATTCAACTATATATGAGAATAAGGGGTTATGGTAATGGGTAACGTATTTCGCTGCTATGCCGAAAAGAAGCCCGGCTTCGACGTGGAGGCCCGGCGCCTGCTGGGTGAGCTGAGAAGCGAGCTGGGACTTCAGGGCCTGACGGGCGTCCGCATCCTCCACCGCTACGACGTGGAGGGGATCGACGGGGACACCTATCAGGCTGTGCGCACCACCGTGCTCAGTGAGCCGCAGGTGGACGCCGTCTATGACGAGACTTTCCCCGATGCCCCCGCGCCCTGCCGGGTCTTCGCGGTGGAGGCCCTGCCGGGGCAGTATGACCAGCGGGCCGACTCCTGCGCCCAGTGCATCCAGCTCCTCACGGGCGGAGAGCGGCCTCTGGCCGCCGCCGCCACCGTCTACATCCTCCAGGGCGAGGTGAGCGACGGAGAGCTGGAGCGGGTCAAGAGCTACCTCATCAACCCGGTGGAGAGCCGGGAGGCCGGACTGGACCGGGTGGAGACCCTGGAGCGCACCTATGCCGTGCCCGCCGACGTGGCGGTGCTGGAGGGCTTCCGGGACCGGGACGAGGCCGGTCTCTCCGACCTGATCGGCGAGTACGGCCTTGCCATGGACCTGGCCGATCTGAAGTTCCTCCAGACCTATTTCCGGGACGAGGAGAAGCGGGACCCCACCCTGACCGAGCTGCGCCTGGTGGATACTTACTGGTCCGACCACTGCCGCCACACCACTTTCTCCACCCATATCGATGACGTGGAGATCCATGACGCCGACGTGGCGGCCGCCTATCAGATGTACCTGGCCGCCCGGGAGGAGGTCTACGGCAAGGAGAAGGCCGCCAAGCGGCCCCAGACCCTCATGGACCTGGCCACCATCGCGGGCAAGGTCCTCAAGAAGCGGGGCGTCCTGAAGAACCTGGACGAGAGCGAGGAGATCAACGCCTGCTCGGTCCATGTCACCGCCACCGTGGACGGGGAGGAGCAGGACTGGCTCCTCATGTTCAAGAACGAGACCCATAACCACCCCACCGAGATCGAGCCCTTCGGCGGCGCGGCCACCTGCATCGGCGGCGCCATCCGGGACCCCCTGTCCGGCCGCTCCTATGTCTATCAGGCCATGCGCGTCACCGGCTGCGGCGATCCCCGTGTCCCCCTGAGCCAGACCATGGAGGGCAAGCTCCCCCAGCGCAAGCTGGCCCAGACGGCCGCGGCGGGCTACTCCTCCTACGGCAACCAGATCGGCCTGGCCACCGGACACGTGGCCGAGGTCTATCACAAGGGCTACATTGCCAAGCACCTGGAGACCGGCGCCGTAGTGGGCGCCGCCCCCGCCTCCAATGTCCGGCGGGAGGTCCCCGCCCCCGGGGATAAGGTGATCCTTCTGGGCGGCCGTACCGGCCGGGACGGCATCGGCGGCGCCACCGGCTCCTCCAAGAGCCACAACCAGAAGTCCCTGGCCACCATGGCCTCCGAGGTCCAGAAGGGCAATGCCCCCGAGGAGCGCAAGATCCAGCGCCTGTTCCGCAACGGCGAGGTGACCCGCCTCATCAAGCGGTGCAACGACTTCGGCGCGGGCGGCGTCAGCGTGGCCATCGGTGAGCTGGCCGACGGCCTGGCCATCGACCTGGACGCCGTGCGCAAGAAGTACGACGGCCTGGACGGCACCGAGCTGGCCATCTCCGAGAGCCAGGAGCGTATGGCCGTGGTGGTGGCTCCCGCCGACGTGGACACCTTCATTGCCCATGCCGAGGCCGAGAACCTGGAGGCCTATGTGGTGGCCGAGGTCACCGAGTCTCCCCGGATGGTCATGACCTGGCGGGGCAAGAAGGTGGCCGACCTCTCCCGTGCCTTCCTGAATACCAACGGCGCAGCCAAGCACACCACCGTGCGAGTGCCCGACTACTTTACCCCGGAGAGCCTCTTCCACAAGGGGAGCCTCCGGTCCACCGCTGCCAGCCTCAAGACCGCCAGCCGCCGCGGTCTGGTGGAGCGCTTTGACAGCTCCATCGGCGCGGGCAGCGTCCTGATGCCCTTCGGCGGAAAGACCCAGCGTACCCCCACCCAGGCCATGGCTGCCCTCCTCCCGGTGGGACCGGGCCACACCACCGACACCTGCTCGGTGATGGCCTGGGGCTTTGATCCCGACCTCATGGAGCGCAATCCCTACACCGGCGCCTTTATCTCGGTGCTGACCTCCATGGCCAAGCTGGTAGCGGCGGGCTGTGACCCCACAGCCGCCTACGCCTCCTTCCAGGAGTACTTTGAGAAGCTGCGGGACGAGCCGGAGCGCTGGGGCAAGCCCTTTGCCGCTCTCCTGGGCGCCCTCTCCGCCCAGCTGGGCCTGGGTGTGGCCGCCATCGGCGGCAAGGACTCCATGTCCGGCTCCTTCCTGGATCTGGATGTGCCCCCCACACTCATCTCCTTTGCCATCGCGCCCGCCAAGGCCGAGAAGGTGCTCTCCCCTGAGTTCAAGGAGGCAGGCCACCCGGTCTATCTCTTCCAGGCCGACAATGCTCTGGACTGCGATGAGATCAACGCCTGCTTTGCCCGTGTCCACGCCCTGAGCGAGGCCGGTAAGATCCGGGCCGCCTGGGCGGTGGAGGAGAATGTGGCCGAGGGCATCATGAAGATGTCCTTCGGCAACGAGATCGGCTTTGCCGCCCGGGAGGACGCGCAGAACCTGTGGTTCGGCGCCCGGCCCGGCGCCATCCTGGCTGAGTGCGACGGCGAGGTGGAGGGCGGCCTCCTGCTGGGCTACACCACCCAGGAGCCGGTCATCCGTCTGGGCGGGGAGGAAGTCCCGGTTGCCGAGCTCCTCTCCATCAGCGAGGGTGTGCTGGAGGAGGTCTATCCCACCCGCACCGCCGACACCGGCGCGGTGGAGCCCATCTCCTGCACCGAGCGCGCTCCCATCGTGGCCAAGCACAAGGTGGCCATGCCCAAGGCGGTCATCCCTGTGTTCCCCGGCACCAACTGTGAATATGACACCGCTGCGGCCTGCCTGCGGGCCGGGATCGAGCCGGAAATTCTGGTGGTGCGCAACCTGACCGGCAGTGCTCTGGCCCAGTCGGCCGATGCGCTGGAAAAGGCCATTCAGGGCGCCCAGATGATGGTGCTGCCCGGCGGATTCTCCGGCGGCGACGAGCCCGACGGTTCGGCCAAGTTCATCTGCTCCTTCCTGCGCAATCCCCGCATCACCGACGCCATCCACGATCTGCTCAAGAACCGGGACGGCCTGATGCTGGGCATCTGCAACGGCTTCCAGGCGCTGGTGAAGCTGGGACTGGTGCCCTATGGCGAGATCCGTCCCATGGATGAGAGCTGCGCCACCCTGACCTTCAACAACATCGGCCGCCATCAGAGCCGCTATGTGACCACCCGCATCGCCTCGGTCCGCTCCCCCTGGATGCTCCAGAGCCAGGTGGGCGATCTGCACGCCATCCCCATCTCCCACGGCGAGGGCCGCTTCGTGGCGCCCGAGGCCCTGCTGGATCAGCTGGTGGCCAACGGCCAGGTGGCCACCCAGTATGTGGACGCCGCAGGCGTCCCCTCCCTGGACATCGACGTGAACCCCAACGGCGCCCTGCGGGCCATTGAGGGCATCTTCTCCCCCGACGGCCGGGTCTTCGGTAAGATGGGCCACTCGGAGCGCCGTGGCGCGTTCGTGGGCAAGAATATCCCGGGCGAGCGCCATCAGCCCCTCTTTGAGAGCGGCGCGGCTTACTTCAAGTAAGCGCGGAAGGCTGTGTTTACATATTGTTCACAGGCCTTTCAAAAACTGTCCAACAATTGGAGAGAAAAGGGTGGTATCCTATCTATGCAGTCGGGGAAAACCCCAAAACGATCACTGCTCCGGGCTGCGGGAGCAGACAAGCAATTCCACGGAGAGCTCCGTGTTTGCGTATATAGATAACATTGTGTACCTCCTCTCTCTCTCTTTTCAAGCAAAGAACCCCGTCCAAATGGACGGGGTTTTTTGTGTGGACAGGGAGGAGGGCAGTTTACAGAACATTTAAAATTCTGCCAAAGATCGTTCAACATTCTCCGCGGGAGGAGTGGTATCCTATAGATGCAGTCAGGGAATACCCAACCACCACTGCTCCAGACTGCGGGAGCAGACAAACAATTCCACGGAGCCTTCCGTGTTTTGGATACAGATTCTTTTCATTTTCTCTCTCTTTTTCTCATGGAATGGGGAGGACGGCCGACCGGCCGTCCTCCCCATTCCATTTCTATCAGAAAAAATTAAAAAAGGTATTGACAAAAAAAGATGTATGGTCTATAATAAACTACGCTGTTCGGACGATTAGCTCAGCTGGTAGAGCATCCGCTTGACGTGCGGGAGGTCACAGGTTCAAGTCCTGTATCGTCCACCAACATCCCCTGGAACGATTTGTTCCAGGGGTTTTTTGTTATCATCACACCGGAGAAGCGGGGAGGAAAGGGATATGAACGAGACATCCACAGGACGTGCCGTCCTCATTACCGGGGGAAGCCGCGGGATTGGGGCGGCCTGCGCCCGGCGGTTTGCCGCCGCGGGGGACCGGGTGGCGATCAATTACCACCACGCCCAGGCGGCCGCCGAGGCGCTGGTGGAGGAGATCCGGGCGGCGGGAGGTACGGCCATCGCGGTACAGGCCGACGTGGGCGATTCCGAGCAGGTGGCACGCATGGTTGACAATGTGTTGGATAAATTTTGTCAACTTGACATTCTGGTATGCAATGCCGGGATCGCCCGCCAGCAGCTGTTCACGGACATCAGCGATGGAGACTGGCGGACACTCTTCCGCACCAACGTGGACGGGACCTTCTACTGTTGCCGGGCGGTACTGCCCCATTTTATCCACCGGAAGGCGGGAAAAATCGTGACCATGTCCTCCATGTGGGGGCTTACGGGAGGCTCCTGTGAAGTGGCCTATTCGGCTACAAAAGCGGCTGTTATTGGCCTTACCAAGGCACTTTCCAAGGAAGTTGGACCCTCTGGAATCACTGTAAACTGCGTGGCTCCCGGGGTCATCGACACCGAGATGAACGCCAATCTCACACCGGAGGATCTGGAGGCTCTGCGGCAGGAGACCCCCCTGGAGAGCATCGGCCGGCCGGAGGATGTGGCCGAGAGCGTCTTTTTCCTCACATCGGAGGGAGCCCGCTTTATTACCGGCCAGATTCTCAGCCCTAACGGCGGTATTTTGATTTAAGGTTGTGCGATATGTCCATAGCGTGGAGACATTATAGGCTGGTGTATTGAGCAAAATGACAAGTTGACAATTTAGCGTGCTGAGCGTATAATGTCAACAACCTATAAGGAGGGTACATGATTATGAAACAGATGCGTGTTTTGTCTCTTGCTGCGACCGCTGCTCTGACGGTCTCGCTCCTGGCCGGCTGCGGCGGCTCTGAAACGGCGAATACTCCGGCTCCCGGCAGCTCGGATGCTCCTTCCGGCAGCTCTTCCGCTGCTACCATCAAGATCGGCGGCATCGGCCCTCTGACCGGCTCGGCTGCTGTGTACGGCGTGGCTACCCAGCAGGGTGCCCAGCTAGCGGTGGATGAGATCAATGCCAAGGGCGGCCTCCAGTTCGAGCTCAACTTCCAGGACGATGAGAACGACGCTGAGAAGGCCACCAACGCCTATAACGTGCTCCAGGACTGGGGCATGCAGGTCCTCTACGGATGCACCACCACCAACCCCTGTGTGGCTGTGGCCAGCTCCACCTATGCGGACCGCTACTTCCAGCTGACTCCTTCCGCCTCCTCCACCGACGTGACCAGCGGCAAGGATAACGCGTTCCAGATCTGCTTCACTGACCCCAACCAGGGCTCCACCGCTGCCGACTACATCGCTGAGCATCCGGAGCTGGGCAGCAAGATCGCCATCATCTACAACAACGGCGACGCCTACTCCACCGGTATTGCCACTGCTTTCCGTGCCGAGGCCGAGGCCAAGGGCCTGGAAGTGGTTTCTGAGACCACCTTTCCCTCGGATGACAACACCGACTTCTCCGTGCAGCTGGGCGATGCCCAGAGCAACGGGGCCGACCTGGTGTTCATGCCCATCTACTACACGCCCGCCTCTCTGATCCTGAACCAGGCCAAGAACATGGGCTATGCTCCCACCTTCTTCGGCTGCGACGGTATGGACGGTATCCTGGCCGTGGAGGGCTTTGACACCTCTCTGGCCGACGGCCTGGTCCTCATGACCGCCTTCAACCCCTGGGGCACCGACGATCTGAGCGCCAACTTCACCAAGTCCTACGAGGAGAAGTATGGTTCCACCCCCAACCAGTTTGCCGCCGACGGCTATGACTGCATCTACGCCATCGCCGCCGCCTGTGAGAAGGCCGGTGTCACTGCCGATATGAGCCACGAGGACGTATGTGAGGCGCTCATCAGCACCTTTACCGCCTCTGACTTCAGCGTGGACGGCCTGACCGGCGCCGGCATGACCTGGGGTACCAACGGCGAAGTCTCCAAGGCTCCCGTTGTGGTCAAGGTCGAGGATGCCAAGTACGTCACCATGGAGTAATCCAGACCAGATCAGCAGCTTCCAAACGGAAGAATAAGTAAGGGAGGGCTGCCGGAGCGCCCGGCAGCCCTCCTCCCTTATCGGGGGGAAAGCGCCGTGGACACTGTCCCGGCGCCGCGGCATTTTCCCCTGGATAAGGAGACCTAAGATATTGAGGTGTGTGGTATGTTACTGGGGTTCCTCAACAACCTGATCAACGGCATCAGCCTGGGCAGTATCTACGCCATTATTGCCCTGGGCTACACCATGGTCTACGGCATCGCCAAGATGCTCAACTTTGCCCATGGTGACGTCATCATGGTGGGCGCGTATGTCTGCTTCTTTGCCACCGGCTCCTTTGGATTGCCGCCGGTGGTGGGGGTCCTGCTGGCAATGGTGGTATGTACGGTCCTGGGCGTGGTCATTGAGCGCCTGGCCTATAAACCGCTGCGCCAGGCTCCCTCTCTGGCGGTGCTCATTACCGCCATCGGCGTGAGCTACTTTTTACAGAATATGGCCCTCCAGCTCTGGGGCTCCGATCCGAAATCCTTCCGCTCCGTGGTGCCCACGGGCAGTGTCTCTCTCCTGGGCGGTCAGATCTCGGTGTCCTATGTGACGCTGGTCACCGTGCTGGCCTGCGTGATCATCATGATCGCCCTCACCGCCTTCACCGGCAACACCAAGCTGGGCAAGGCCATGCGGGCCTGCTCGGAGGATAAGGGGGCGGCCCAGCTCATGGGGATCGATGTGAATTTCACCATCTCCATGACCTTTGCCATCGGCTCCGCCCTGGCGGCCATTGCGGGCGTACTGCTCTGCTCCACCTATCCCACCCTGATGCCCACCACCGGCTCCATGCCCGGCATCAAGGCCTTTACCGCCGCCGTGTTTGGCGGGATCGGCTCCATCCCGGGCGCCCTGCTGGGCGGCATCCTGCTGGGGGTCATTGAGATCTTCGGTAAGGCCTATATCTCCACTCAGCTCTCCGACGCGGTGGTCTTTGCCGTGCTTATCGTGGTGCTTCTGGTCAAGCCCACCGGTCTGCTGGGCAAGAAGATCAGCGAGAAAGTTTGAGGTGGACGCCATGAAACAACTCTCTGGGCGCAAGAACAAAAGACTGCTGGACAATCTGATCACCTATGGTATCGTGGTGATTGCCTTCCTGGTGGTCCAGTTTATTCAGGCCGGCGGCGGCCTTTCCAGCTCCCTCAAGGGACAGCTGGTCCCCATCTGCTGCTATGTGGTCATGGCGGTTTCCCTGAACCTGGTGGTGGGCGTCTCGGGCGAACTGAGCCTGGGCCACGCCGGCTTTATGAGCGTGGGTGCCTTCTCCGGCGTAGTGGCCTCGGTGGCCCTTCAGGACCTCATCCCCCTGGGACCCGCCCGCCTCTTTGTGTGCATGCTCATCGGCGCGGTGTTTGCGGGGATCGCCGGAATCATCGTGGGCGTGCCGGTGCTCCGTCTGCGGGGCGACTATCTGGCCATCGTGACCCTGGCCTTCGGCGAGATCATCAAAAATATCATCAACTGCCTCTACATCGGCGTGGACGGGAATGGCCTGCATTTCTCGGTCACCAGTGAGATGGCCCTCAACCTGGCCGAGGGAGGCACGGCGGTCATCAAGGGGCCCATGGGAGCCACCGGATACGCCAAGCTTGCCACCTTCACCGCTGGCTTCCTGCTGGTCATCGTCTCCCTGGTGGTGGTGCTCAACCTGATCCACAGCCGGGCGGGCCGGGCCATCATGGCCCTGCGGGACAACCGCATCGCCGCCGAGAGCGTGGGCATCGGCGCCACCAAGTATAAGCTCATGGCCTTTGTCACCTCCGCGGTGCTGGCGGGTGCGGCCGGCGCTCTGTACGCCATGAATTACGGCTCCATCGCCGCCAAGAAATTTGACTTCAATACCTCCATCCTGGTGCTGGTCTTTGTGGTCCTGGGCGGTATGGGCAACATCCGCGGCTCCATCATTGCCGCCGCAGTGCTCACCGTGCTGCCCGAGATGCTCCGTGCGGTGGGCGAGTACCGGATGCTCATCTACGCGGTGGTCCTCATCCTGGTGATGATCGCCACCAACAACGCCACGATCCGCCAGTTCTTTGCCGAGAAGCTGCATGGAGCGCAGGAGGATGGTAAGATGAGCAGAAAGGGGGCGGCGAAATGAGCCGACTGGAAAAGCGACAGGTCACCAAGATGGTGCCTGTGCCCAGCCACTCCATCGTGCCGGAGCGGGACGTCGATAAGGCCCCCATCCTGGAGTGCAGCCATCTGGGCATCGATTTCGGCGGACTGACCGCCGTCAATGACTTCAATCTCACAGTGGGCCGGACCGAGATCGCCGGACTCATCGGCCCCAACGGTGCGGGCAAGACCACCGTCTTTAACCTGCTGACCAAGGTGTACCAGCCCACCCGGGGCACCATCCTCATCGATGGCAAGGACACCCACGGCATGAACACCGTCCAGGTCAACCGTGCGGGCATCGCCCGTACCTTTCAGAACATCCGCCTCTTCGACAAGCTGAGCGTGGAGGACAATGTAAAGATCGGCCTGCACAACCAGATCCGCTATCCCATGTGGAGCGGCGTGTTCCGTATGCCGGGCTACTGGAAGAAGGAGAAGCTGGCCCATGAGAGCGCCATGGAGCTGCTCCACCTCTTTGATATGGAGGGACTGGCCAACCACCAGGCGGGCTCCCTGCCTTACGGCGCCCAGCGCCGGCTGGAGATCGTCCGGGCCCTGGCCACCAATCCCAGCCTGCTGCTCCTGGACGAGCCGGCGGCGGGCATGAACCCCTCTGAGACGGCCGACCTGATGGAGAATATCCTCAAGATCCGGGATACCTTCCAGATCGCCATCATGCTTATCGAGCACGATATGAACCTGGTCATGGGCATCTGCGAGGGCATCTGTGTGCTCAACTTCGGGCAGGTCATCGCCAAGGGTACCCCGGAGGAGATCCAGAACAATCCCAGGGTCATTGAGGCCTATCTGGGCAGCCAGAAGAAGGAGGGATGACGCCATGCTGAAGGTAGAGAACATCAATGTCTATTATGGCGCCATCCACGCCATCAAGAATGTGTCCTTTGAGGTCAACGACGGTGAGATCGTCACCCTCATCGGAGCCAACGGCGCAGGCAAGTCCACCACCCTTCAGACGGTGTCCGGCCTGCTCCACTCCCACACCGGCTCCATTGAGTTCATGGGGAAGAGCCTGGCGGGCATTCCGCCCCACAAGGTGGTCTCTTTGGGTCTGGCCCATGTGCCGGAGGGACGCCGGGTATTCCTCCAGATGAGCGTGGAGGAGAACCTGGAGATGGGTGCCTATACCCGTCCCAACAGCGAGATTGCCGACGGGATCGCCGACATCTACCAGCGCTTCCCCCGGCTGAAGGAGCGGCGCAAGCAGGTGGCAGGGACCCTCTCCGGCGGCGAGCAGCAGATGCTGGCCATGGGCCGGGCCATGATGTCCAAGCCCAAGCTCCTCATGCTGGATGAGCCCTCCATGGGCCTGGCCCCCATCCTGGTGGAGCAGATCTTTGACATCATCCAGGAGCTCAACCGGGCGGGCACCACTATCCTGCTGGTGGAGCAGAATGCGCAGATGGCCCTCTCCATTGCCCACCGCGGCTATGTGCTGGAGACCGGAAAGGTAGTCGCCACCGGTACCGGCGAGCAGCTGCTGGAGGATGAGGCGGTTAAGAAGGCGTACCTGGGCGGCTAAAGACAGCGTACTCTTCTTTTATAAAGAAAAACGTGCGGCGAATTGTCTTCTTGACAATTCGCCGCATATTTTCATGGCTCTTTCGGCCAAGTGGGAATGACACATGGGATATGGACGATATCCTAGGGCTAACTAACCAAAAAGAACCCGATCCACCGGCATAAACGGGTGGAGATTTCCACTTTCCCGGCGGAAGAGATTGTGCTATGCTAAAAAACAGAGAGAAGCCAGTCTGGAAGGACGGATGTTCCATGCCCAATTATTTTGCACACCTGCTTTTTGGAGCGAAAATGCTCAAACAGCTGCCGGAAGAGGCTGCCGCGCCCATTCGGGCACAGCGGGAGGCCTTTAATCTGGGGTGCCTGGGACCCGACCCGCTGTTTTTTTACCGACCTGTGCTGCCCAACGCAGCCCGCCGGGAGGGCCTGGAGATGCACCACGAGAGCGCGGCCCCGGTGTTTGCCCGCCTGGCCCGGGCACTGGCGAGCGGCATACCCGAGGCGGAGGGATATGCCGCCGGATTCCTGTGTCATTTTGCGCTGGATGCCGCCTGTCACCCCTATGTGAATGCCCGGGCGGCGGAGGGGACGGTGGCTCACCTGGCAGTGGAGGCCGAGCTGGACCGCAGTCTGATGGAGAACCGGGGACTGCCTGCCCGGGGACAGGTCTATCTTCCCCCCATTCGGGAGGAGGCGGTATTTGCCGCGGCGGAGCGGGCCTATCTGTGGGCGGGAGCCGCCGAGGTGCGCCGAGGCTATGCCGCCATGCGGCGGGACAGCCTTATCTTTGCCCGGGGACATGGGACCCGTCTGGGAGTGACGGCCAACCGGATGGTGGCGCTCCTCCCGGCCTGCCGGAGTCTGGAGGGGGTGATCCTCCCGTCCTCCTATCTGCCGGAGCGGGAGACCTTCTGCCGCGCACTGATCGATATTTTGCAGGGCGAGAGTGAAACCGCCGCGGAGAAGTGGCTGGAATTCCGGCGGTATGTCCGGAATGGGGGGAGGCTCTCCCCCTGGTTCCACCGGGATTTTAACGGTAATTTCAAAGGGGAGGAGCAATCCCCGTCCTAACACGCGGACAACGCCGCAGCACCCTTAAAAGTGATGCGGCGTTGTTTTTTCGATTCAGGTGGGAAGGGAAAGGGGAGGGGGTGAGACCGGCCGGCCGGCGGGAACGGGCGCGTCCTCCTGGAATTCCGTCATGATATTCCAGTAACGCTTTGGCATATGGCTCATGCGGCAGCGGGGATTTTCCCGTCCCTCAATGGAGATCGTCGTATAGAACCGCCGCCAGAGGGCCCGGTAGCCCCGCTCTTCCTCTTTGGCCTCGCCCAGGGTGAACTGCTCCAGGGGCAGGATGGCCCAGCTGCCCTTCTGGTGAAAGAGGGCCTCCCGGTGGGTACGGTCGTAGATGAGGAAATCCTCGTCCGGATACCGGGCGCAGAAGTGGGGGCGCAGAAGGGGGAGCACCCGGTTTTTGGGCTCGATCTCCCCGGCCAGGACGCCGTCCAGATCGGAGAAGCGGAGGAAGCCCTTGAACAGGTGCACCTCGTTGCGCAGGTGGCGCACCGCCTTTTCCAGCGCGGCCACCCGGGGATCGCTCAAATCGTACCCGGCGGCCCGTCCCCGGGCATAGCCGTACCAGATGTAGTTCCACAGCAGCAGCTCCCGTTCCTCCGCGCAGGTGAGGAAGCCCAGGGTGACCAGCTCCCGGGCGGAGGGGGAGATCTTCCGGGCCAGGGAGAGATAGACCTGTCGGGCCTTGGCCGGGTCGCTCTTCACCGGCCGTTCGGGATAGAGGGAGATCCGGGGGTCCTCCGGTGTGGAGAAGGCGGCGGGGGCCTCCTTGTGGCGGTAGCTCTCATAGACACAGGTCAGGAAGCCGGAAAAGCTGCCGTCATAGGTATAGGATACCTGAGTCCAGGACATGACATACACCTCCAGAGATCACGTGACAGGGTCGAAGAGGGAGAGCTGCTCCGGCATGGTCTGGAGCAGCATCGGGCGCTCCTGGGCGGCCAGATGGCCCAGGATCCGGTCGGGCCGCACCCGCAGTCCATCCAGCATCTTTCCCCCGCAGGTGAGGAAATACTGGGCCCGCTTCAGCACCACGCCCAGCCGCTTCAGGCCCTCGAAGGAGAGAGGGCCTGCCCGCCGGGCGGTCAGGATCCGCCGGGCGCTCTTCACGCCCACTCCGGGCACCCGGAGGAGGGCCTCATAGTCGGCGGTGCGGACCTCCACCGGGAAAAAGTCCATGTGCCGCAGGGCCCAGGTACACTTGGGGTCTACTCTGGGGTCCAGGTCGGGATGAGACTCGTCCAGCAGCTCCTCCACCCGGAAGTGATAGAAGCGCAGCAGCCAGTCGGCCTGGTAGAGCCGGTGTTCCCGCAGCAGGGGCGGGCGAAAGCTCTGGGGAGCGGGGAGAAGGCGGCTGTTGGACACAGGCATATAGGCCGAGTAAAAGACCCGCTTGAGCTGATAGCGGTCGTACAGACCCTGGGTGAGGGAGAGGATGTGCCGGTCGCTCTCCGGGGTGGCGCCGATGATCATCTGGGTGGACTGGCCGGCTGGGGCAAACCGGGGCGCACCCCGGTACTGCGTCAGCTCCTGACGGGAGTGGGCGATGGAATCCCGGATCTGGGCCATGGGGGAGAGGATGGCCGTCTTGGCCTTGTCCGGGGCCAAAAGGGCCAGACTCTGCTCAGAGGGAAGCTCGATGTTCACACTCAGCCGGTCGGAGAGCAGGCCCAGCCGGTGGGTGAGCAGAGGGTCGGCCCCCGGAATGGCCTTTGCATGGATATATCCGCCAAAGCCGTACTCCCGCCGCAGCAGGGTAAGGGTCTCGATCATGCGCTCGGTGGTATAGTCCGCATCCCGGAGCACGGCCGAGGAGAGAAAGAGCCCCTCAATGTAGTTGCGCCGGTAAAAGCCTATGGTGAGCTCGCACAGCTCCCGGGGCGTAAAGGAGGCCCGGGGCACGTCGTTGGAGCGGCGGTTCACGCAGTATTGACAGTCGTAGGCGCAGACATTGGTCAGGAGGACCTTGAGCAGGGAGATGCACCGTCCGTCCGCCGAAAAGGAGTGACAGCAGCCCGACGCCATGGTACTGCCCAGCTTCCCCGGGCGGCCGCCCCGGCTTAGCCCGCTGGAGGTGCAGGCGGCGTCATATTTGGCCGCATCGGCCAGGATGGTCAGTTTGTCCATAAGCTCCACAGGAATCCCTCCAAAATAGAACTGATGTACGAACATATTAGCATCGAACAGATGTTTTGTCAATGGAAAAACATGGTGTGCATGGGGGTATGAGGGGTGGATGGAAGGGGGATACTTGGAGGCAGCCTAAAACAAGGAGTGATTACCATGGAATGGACAGACAGTGAGACCAGGCATCATCTGATGCAGGCCTTTTTTATGGAGAGTCAGGCCCACAGCCGCTATGCCTTTGCCGCCTTTCAGGCCGAGCAGGGAGGGCTGGAGGTGGTACGGCGGTGCTTTGCC
Organism: Pseudoflavonifractor gallinarum; assembly: GCF_014982855.1. Taxonomy (GTDB): domain Bacteria; phylum Bacillota; class Clostridia; order Oscillospirales; family Oscillospiraceae; genus Pseudoflavonifractor_A; species Pseudoflavonifractor_A gallinarum. The sequence continues at coordinate 62,471 of NZ_JADCKF010000014.1, forward strand.
GCTGCAGCCGCCCAGGAGGAGGTCCATGCCAGGGCCTTTTATCGCCTCCTGGCCCCCTGTGCCGGGCAGATCCTGCCGCTGGAGGGCTGCTGTGCTGTAAGTGGAGGAGGGGGGATTTCGGCTATGCTCCGGGAGGCGGGGCAGAGTGAGCGGGAGGAATTTCAGCGCCCCTATACCCGGTGGGCCGAGGCGGCCCGGAGGGAGGGCTGTCCGGAGGCGGGGGCCCTCTTTGCCGCCGTGGCGGGGGCGGAGGCCCTCCACGGGGAGACCTTTGACCGTCTGGCCCAGGCGCTGGAGGATGGATGCCTCTTTGTGGCAGAGGAACCGGTAGAGTGGGTCTGTTTGGAGTGCGGCCATGTCCTGTGGAGCCGGGGGGCCCCGGCCCGATGTCCCGTGTGTTCCCGGCCCCAGGGATATTTCTGCCGCCGGGAGCACGGACCGTCCGCTGTGGATGGACAACATATCCAAAAAACCGATGCAGAACGGGAGTGTTATGCGTTAAAGTGACAAAGGAAGGGGGCACTTTCCCAAAAACATACCAATAAATACCGAATTATGGAGAAATGGGGGCAAAAAAGAGAAAAAGAGGGGCTTGACAGAGACAATTTCGGGGTGTAAAATACAGCCCAAGAACCAATTGTCGCGGGGTAACCCCGCTGCAAGGATAGAGGCGCGAAACAGCAAGAGTATCCGGTATCCACGGGCAGAGCACCCCGCCGGAGAAAGGGCGTTTCGCCGAAGGGCCGGACCTTTGCCTGGGGGCCGGTAACCTGGGCCGTAGGGAGAAGATCTCACGGACTGCCACATCATCTGTGTGGAGCGCTATCGTTGAGACAAGAGGGCATCATAAGTTTCGCCGTCTGATGCATTTTGTCGCCATGAACGCTTCCACCAGGAAGGTTCGTGGCGTTTTTTCTTATCCGGAAAAGACGCAAAACAAACTGACTGGAGGAACCAAACATGAGAAAGACTGTCACTGCCCTGTCCCTGAGCGCCGCGCTGGCGCTGACCCTGACCGCCTGCGGCGGCACCCCCACCCAGTCCTCTGCACCCCAGGCCTCTGCTCCGGTGAGCGCTGCTGCCGGTTCCGGTGTGGAGGACGGTGTCCTCACCGTGGGTATGGAGTGCGCCTACGCTCCCTATAACTGGACCCAGATGGACGACTCCAACGGCGCCGTGCCCATCAAGAACGTCCCCGGCAGCTATGCCAACGGCTATGACGTGATGATCGCCCAGAAGATCTGCGAGGAGAACGGCTGGGAGCTGGAAGTGGTCTCTACTGCCTGGGACTCCCTGACCCCCTCCCTCCAGAGCGGCACCATCGACGTGGCCATCGCCGGTCAGTCCATGACCGCCGACCGGATGGCCCAGGTGGATATGGCTGGTCCCTACTACTATGCGCAGATCGTGTGCCTGACCACCAAGGACAGCACCTACGCCTCCGCCCAGGGCATTGCCGATCTGGCCGGCGGCAAGGGCACTGCTCAGACCGGCACCATCTGGTATGACACCTGCCTGCCCCAGATCCCCGACGCCCAGATCCAGCCCGCCGCGGAGACTGCCCCCGCCATGGTGATGCAGCTCCAGACCGGCACCGTGGACTTTGTGGTCACCGACCTGCCCACCGCCAACGGCGCCGTGGCCAAGGACGAGAACCTGGTGGTCCTGAACTTCGCCGGCACCGAGGGCGACTTCCAGTTCGCCAGCGAGGAGGAGCGGGCCGAGAACGTCAACATCGGCATGTCCGTGGCCAAGGGCAACACCGAGCTGCTGGACGCGATGAACAGCGTGCTCTCCACCATGACCGAGGATGACTTCAACACCATCATGGACCAGGCCATCGCCGTGCAGCCTGAGGTTTAATATATGGAACGTTTTATGCAGCTGGGCCAGGATGTGGCCCTTTTGCTGGGGGCCTATTGGAAACAGTACCTGAGCGGTCTGGGCAACACCCTCGCCCTGGCCATCATCGCCACGGTGATCGGCTGTGTCATCGGTCTGGCCTGCGGCATTCTCAATACGATTCCGTGCAGTCCCCATGATCCCATGCCCAAGCGGGTGCTGCTGCGGCTGGTGCGCATCCTGGTACGGATATATGTAGAGGTATTCCGGGGTACGCCCATGGTGCTCCAGTCGGTGTTCATCTACTATGGTCTGCCCTATTTCTCCAACAACACCATGCGCTTTGACAACATCTGGAGCGCGGCCATCCTGATCGTGTCCATCAACACGGGCGCCTATATGGCCGAGTCGGTGCGGGGCGGTATCCTCTCCATCGACCCAGGCCAGACCGAGGGCGCCAAGGCCATCGGCATGACCCATGTGCAGACCATGCTCCACGTGATCCTGCCCCAGGCCTTCCGCAATATCCTGCCCCAGATCGGCAACAACTTCATCATCAACATCAAGGACACCTCCGTGATGTTCATCATCGGATTTACCGAGCTCTTTGCCGCCCACCGGTATATTACTGGCGTGAATCTGATGTACTTCCCCTCCGCTGCCATTGAGATGATCGCCTATCTCACCATGACCCTGATTGCCTCCGCCCTGCTGCGGCTGTTGGAGAAGGTCCTGGACGGCTCGGACAACTATGAGCTGGTGCAGACCGACTCCCTCACCATGACGGCGGGCACCTACAATCATCCCGCCAAGGGCAGCCCCTTTGACGAGCGGAGCAAGGAGCAGCGGGAGCGCGTCGAGCAGGAGCTCAAGTTTGGACGGAACAGGGGGGATCGCTGATATGAGTATGGAAGCCATTCTGGAGGTCAAGCACCTCTCCAAGGCCTTTGGAAAGCATCAGGTGCTCCGGGACATCGACTTTACGGTCCGCCCCGGTGACGTGACCAGCATCATCGGCGCCTCCGGCTCGGGTAAGTCCACCCTGCTGCGGTGCATCAATCTGCTGGAGACCCCCAGCGCCGGAGAGATCCTCTTCCACGGAAAGGACATCACCGGACGGGGCGTGAACGCCCCCGCCTACCGGACCAAGGTGGGCATGGTGTTCCAGTCCTTTAACCTTTTCAACAATATGACCGTGCTGGAGAACTGCATGGTGGGCCAGACCAAGGTGCTCAAGAAGAGCCGGGAAGAGGCCAAGGCCAACGCCATGAAGTACCTCAAGAAGGTGGGCATGGATCCCTATGTCCATGCCAAGCCCCGCCAGATTTCCGGCGGCCAGAAGCAGCGTGTGGCCATTGCCCGTGCCCTGGCGATGGAGCCCGAGGTCCTGCTCTTTGACGAGCCCACCTCCGCCCTGGACCCGGAGATGGTGGGCGAGGTGCTCTCGGTCATGCGGGACCTGGCGGATGAGGGTATGACCATGCTGGTGGTCACCCACGAGATGGCCTTTGCCCGGGACGTGAGCAACCATGTGGTGTTCATGGCCGACGGCGTCATCTGCGAGGAGGGAGAGCCTCAGGAGCTCTTTGCCCATCCCAAGCAGGATCGCACCCGGGAATTCCTCTCCCGCTTTATGGCAAAATAAAGAGAAGAACGAGAAGAGACCGTTACAGATTTCTGTAACGGTCTCTCTTTTTTTATGGGATTTTTCGGATCTAAGTACGCTTTACGGAGCCATATATTCGACGAAGCGCATGAGCATCATGGCCACCTGCGCACGCGTGGCCTTGCCCTGAGGGGCCAGTGTGCTGGAGTTCGTACCGGAGATCAGGCCGGCATCGACCGCCCAGGACATGGCGTCGGATGCCCAGACGCTGACATCCTCGCAATCACGGAAGCCGGAGAGGGTGCCCTGGGGGGCAGGGCTGCCTGCATACCGCCAGAGCATTGCGGCCAGCTGCTCCCGGGTGAGGACTGCATCCAGATGGGAGCCATCGGAGATGCCATTTGCAGTGGCCCACTGGGCGCCGGCTTCATACCAGGTCGCTCCCGCGGAGGTATCGATACCCTCCAGACGGGCCAGAACGGTGACGATCATGGCCCGATCCATGGGGGCGTCAGGGGAGAAGGTCTCCTTACCGGTGCCGGAGAAGAGCTCCCGGCTGGAGGCAAAGGCGACTGCGTCAGCCCCCCAATAAGAGGCGTCTACGTCGAGGAAATGCTTGCTGTTCTCTACGATTTTGACGGTATCCCCATTGGTGAGGGCCACAGCTATGCCGGCCTCAGTGGTCAGGCTGCGCTTGATGATTTCCTCCGTGCCGTCGGATTTTACCAGCACAGCAACAGTACCGGCCGTGACATTGGATACCGGGATTTCCACCGGGACAGCGCCATTGCCGGGCAGCTTTACGGTAACGGCAGGGGCCTGCTCCCGGTCGGAGGTCGCGGACAGGGCGGGCATGGGGAGCGGTACAGCTTCCTTCTGGGCCTCCACGGCCTTGGCAGAGAGTGTCACTTCGCTCTTTACCATACCATCCGCATGGACGGATGTAGCGGAGGAGGAACCGTCCGCATGTTTTACGGTGGTGGAGCTGGAGCCGTCCGGCTGAACAATGACCTGAGTCTTGGTTCCGGCAGTGTCGGTGGTTGTGGTGGTGACCTTGCCATCCTTGGTGGTCTCGACCACTTCCTTAGAGCCGTCCGGCTTCTTGGTGGTTTTCGTGACAGTACCGTCGGGGCTGGTCACAGTGGTTGTGGTGGAACCGTCCGGGTTTGTTGTGATCTGAGTTTTGTCGCCGGAGCCACTGGAGGACCCGCCGCCGGAGGGGGGCGTGACCAGCTCACCACGGACCTCCGGATAGAGGAACTGGTCGGCAGAGATCAAGAAGTGATCGATCTGCGCAAGATCTTCCTGTTTTACGGTAAAGCAGTAGGAGCCATCCTCCTGCTTCTTGCCGGAAGCAAGTATATTTTCAAACTCATCCCGAAGGTCCACAAAGGAGATGGCCTCTCCGGGAATGGAGAGGCGCACCGGACGGGAAGTGATGCTTCCGTTTTCTGCGGTACCGGAGTCAAACTGGATGACATCATCCACCTGGAAGGCCGAAGCATCGCCGGCAAACAGGTGGAAGGAAAGGGTGTCCCGCTGAATGGTCTCGGGCGCGTCACTGCCGGTACGAAGATACTCGACCACGGGGGTAATATACTGTGCACCGGAGAAAGGTGCTTCCTGGGTCAAAGCCACCTGGAAGGAGATGGTGTTGCCATCAACGGTGATGTTCTGGGCCTCTAGACCCTCGACGGGAGCATCATAGGCCTTTCCGGCGACAAAGAACTGGATGGAGGAGACTTCGGAAAGTTCTACCGGGTCACCGGAAGTGGCGTTCAGGCGGATGGTCAGGGGCGCGGAGGCCTCTGCACCGGCAGCGGTATCAATGATGGAGAAGGAGGAATTGCTCTCCCAGGACAGTTCAGCCTGGTAGAGCGGATCCTGCCGCAGCTCCACCGGCAGATAGAGGGTGTAGACAAAGGGAAGTGTTTCGGTAAAAGTCTCAAAGTCCATGGCAGTCACCGCATAGGTGAGACAAAGATCTCCCTGCTCCCGCAGAGCGCTGCCATAGGTGCGGTTTTCAAAGGTAAAGGTTGCCTGGTCAGGAATCGGATACCCGTCGTCATCGGTCTGAAAATCGACACTCACACCCTCCACTGCCTGGTCCATCTCGGCCTCTATGGCGGGGGAGATGCTCCAATCGGAGGGCTCCCGGTAGAGTGCGTCGATGCCGGTGACAGCGGGCACCGTGAGGGTTACATCACCGCCTGAAGGCTGAGCCTGGACCACTGCCGGCTCCCAGTCTGGAAGGGACTGGTTGTTGGCCTCAATGCGGCAGGCATCCCCTGCCATGATTCCGTCCAGATAGGAGGAGATGGCGGTGAGATCGGTGATGTGATTGGCGTTGAGCTTGATATAGTTTAGGTTTTGCAGCCCGGCAAGGGCGGCCATATCCTCGTTCACCAGATCATTGCTCTCGATGCTGATATACTCCAGGGCAGTCATACCGGCCAGAGCATCGATGGGAAGGTGAGCCGCGCCTCGGTTGGCGTAGTGGAGATCAAACCAGTTTATCTGATCCAGCGTGGAGAGGGGCGTAATGTCGTAGATGAGGTTGTTGTACAGATTCAGATGCTCCAGACCCGTGAGTCCGCTGAGGGGCGCAAGATCGGTGATGTTATTTCGGTCCAGCTCCAGATAGGTCAGGTTCTCCAGCCCGGCCAGGGGGGACAGATCGGTAATGGAGTTTTCACTCAGATCCAGGCTCTTCAGGTTGACGGCGTATTGCATTCCCTCCAGGCTGTGGATACCGTGACTGGGGTTGAGAGAGACAGGGTCTTGTTCCAGGTAATCCAAATTGTCGGAGCAGAGGCCCTTCATGTCAAAGAGTGCATCGTCTTCTGCGGCGTCGATTTCAGCGGCGTCGCTGCCCACCAATTGTTTCATATCTTCCGCAGAAATGGGGGCGTCGTCCGCGCGGGGCGCCTCCTCGGTACTCAGGGTCTGGTTGATGACGGCCCGAAGCACAGGGTCCGGTACCACATCACTGAGCGCATCTGCTTCCGCGGCGGCGGCCGGTGCGGCTAGTCCCAAAATCAGAGCCGTACAAGTAACAATAGGAACGATTTTTTTATAAGATGTATCCACAGTCCTGCCTCCATTTCGTAGATTGGTTCTGGAAACCTATTATAAGCGTTTGGAAGTATGACGGTCAATTAAGGAACAGCTTGTTTTATAAATACAATAATTCACGTTTTTGCTATTACTATTTTGAATAAAGTGACCTCTGGAGCTATGAGTAGAAAGCGCTGGATCGGTAAAATAGACTATAAAAAAGCACCCCCTGTGTAGGTAAAAACTACATCAGGGGGTGCTTGTATTTTGCAGGACTGCAATTCACCGGAAGGGGCGATTTGAGGGTCAAAAGGAGGCGGAATCCAGTGCCCGGTCATAGGCCTCTTTGACCTCCGGATGGAAGCATACAAAACAGACCTCTTCCAGAGAGGAGGGGTGTTCTTCCAGAAAAGCGTGCACGGTTTTCACCGCGATGGCGGCCGCCCGCTCCAGCGGGAAGCGGTAGACGCCGGTGGAGATGGAGGGGAAGGCCACCGTACGGCAGCCATGGGCAACCGCCAGGGCCAGGGAATTGCGATAGCTGGCCGCCAGCAGGGCATCCTCTCCGTTGGTTCCACCCTTCCAGATGGGACCGGGGGTGTGGATGACATAGGAGGCGGGGAGGCGGTATCCACGGGTGATCTTGGCCTCACCGGTCTCACAGCCGCCCAGTGTACGGCATTCCGCCAGAAGCTCTGGGCCGGCCGCGGCATGGATGGCTCCGTCCACGCCGCCGCCCCCCAGAAGGGTGCGGTTGGCGGCGTTGACAATGGCGTCTGCCTTTACCTTTGTGATGTCGCCCAGGCGGGTGGTGATACGTGCCACCGAAATCACTCCTCTCCGTCCGATTCCTCGGAGGCGTCCGACTGGGGAGCCGGAACTTCGGCCGATTTGCGGGGCTTTGCTCCGGTCACCTCGGGCAGCAGATCGGGACCTGCGTCCACGCCGCTGGAGGAGCTGTCCGCGGGGGGAGGCAGGGGATCCTCTCCGGTAAAGACCATCTCAAAGGTCTTGGCGTCCATGTTCTCATACTCCAGCAGATACTGGGCGGTGCGGTCCAGCTCGCTGCGGTGGGCCGACAGGATCTCCTCACAGCGGGCATAGGCCGCGTCGATGAGGGCCTTGACCTCCGAATCGATGAGGGCGGCCACTTCCTCCGAGTAGTTCTTGGTCTGGGCCATGGAGCGGCCGATAAAGACCTCATCGTGGCCCGAGTCAAAGACCACGTTGCCCAGCTTCTCACTCATACCGTAACGGGTGACCATGTTGCGGGCAATGGCGGTGGCCTTCTGAAGGTCGTTGCCGGCGCCGGTGGAAATGTCACCCAGGGCCAGCTGCTCGGCGCAGCGTCCGCCCAGGCACACGGCGATCCGCTCAGCCAGGGTCTGCCGGGAGAGGAAGGACACATCCTCCTGGGGCAGGGAGATGGTCATGCCGCCGGCCATGCCACGGGGGATAATGGTGATCTGGTGGACGGGGTCCTGGGTCTCCAGCTCGTGGATGACGATGGCGTGACCGGCCTCGTGATAGGCGGTGAGGTTGCGCTCCCGCTCAATGACCACGCGGCTCTTCTTCTCCGGACCGGCCACCACCTTGATGACAGCCTCCCGCAGGTCCCGCATGGCGATGAACCGCTCATGCCGCCGGGCGGCCAGAAGAGCGGCCTCGTTCATCAGGTTCTCCAGGTCTGCACCGGTAAAGCCGCCGGTGCCCTTGGCCAGCTCACTCAGATCCACATCCTCGGCCAGAGGCTTGTTGCGGGCGTGGACCTTGAGAATCTCCTCCCGGCCCTTGGCGTCGGGCGGGCCCACATAGATCTGCCGGTCAAAGCGGCCGGGACGCAGAAGGGCGGGGTCCAGGATGTCCTGGCGGTTGGTGGCGGCCAGGACCACCACGCCCTCGTTGGAGCCGAAGCCGTCCATCTCCACCAGAAGCTGGTTGAGGGTCTGCTCCCGCTCATCGTGTCCGCCGCCCAGACCCGCGCCGCGCTGGCGGCCCACCGCGTCGATCTCGTCGATAAAGACGATGGCGGGGGCGTTCTTTTTGGCTTGGTCAAAGAGGTCACGGACCCGGCTGGCGCCCACGCCCACATAGAGCTCCACAAAGTCAGAGCCCGAGATGGACAGGAAGTGGACCCCGGCCTCACCGGCCACGGCCTTGGCCAGCAGGGTCTTACCGGTGCCCGGAGGGCCCACCAGCAGCACGCCCTTGGGGATACGGGCACCCAGGCTCAAAAAGCGCTTGGGGTCCCGCAGGAACTCCACGATCTCCTGGAGCTCTCCCTTTTCCTCCTTGGCACCGGCCACATCGGAAAAGGTGACGGGCTTGGTCTGGTCGTCGTTGGTACGGGTGCGGGCCCGGCCAAAGCGGGCGGTGCGGTCGGCCCCGCCGCCCCCGCCGGCGCTGTTCTGGCGGAGGAACATCACATACCAGAGGATACCGAATACCGCGAAGATGGCCACCCAGGAGAATACGTCAAACCACCAGGGCTTCTGGAAGGCGCCGGTATAGTTGTAGGTCAGCAGTCCGGCCTCGTGCTGGCTGACCAGCATATCGTTGAATTCCTCATAGAAGGTGTCAAAGCTGGGCAGGTTGTGGGTGATCACACTGCGGCCATACTCAGACGGATCCTTCAGCGTCAGGATGAGCTTATTGCCCTGCACGTCCACCGACGAGACCTTCTGCTGGACCAGCAGCTGCCGGATGTCGCCATAGGTCAGCTCGGGCTGGCTGTTCACGCCCTGAAGGGTGAAGATGCTCATCAGCAGGATGGCGACCACCAGCAGGGAAAAGCCAATGTCGCGCAGACTTCCTCTCTTATTCAAAAAACGGACACTCCCCCCGGCGTACCCCCGCGGGGGAACGCGCTCTTAGACTGTGGCCCGGCCCCACGCTGTGCCGCGCGGGGCCGGAAAAAGGACTTATTCGCCCCCGTAGACACGGGGCTTCAGAATGCCGATGTAGGGCAGGTTGCGGTACTTCTCATCGTAGTCCAAGCCGTAACCCACCACGAACTCGTCGGGAATGGTAAAGCCGGAGTACTGCACCGCCACGGGCTTGGTGCGCCGCTCGGGCTTATCCAGCAGGGTGCACAGGCGGATGGAGGCGGGATGACGGGCCTCCAGCAGCTTGAGGAGGTAGGACAGGGTGTTGCCGCTGTCCAGGATGTCCTCCACCACGATGACATCCTTACCCTCGATCTGCTCGGACAGGTCCTTGACGATCTTGACCTGGCCGGAGCTGGTGGTGCCGCTGCCGTAGGAGGAGACCGCCATAAAGTCCACCGTGCAGGGCAGGGTGATGCGGCGGACCAGATCCGCCATGAAGACGAAGGAGCCCCGCAGCACGCTGACCAGCAGGGGCTGCTTACCGGCGTAATCCCGGTCGATCTGGGCGGCGATCTCCGCCACCCGGGCCTGAAGCTGTTCTTCCGTAAAGAGCACGCGATCAATATCTTGTTCCAGCATATTTAGCATCCTTTCTCTCTATACCGTTTTGTGAGGTGTGGAGGGGAGATAAAATGAGATTTCATAGGCCGCTTCGCCCGGCTGGGCCAGACGGGTGACCTCGGGGCCAAAGCCCGCAAGGGCCACTACCCCGCTCTCGTCGGCCAGGACGGGGAGGCGGTCCCGGTCCCGCCGGGGGAATTTATGGTCGATGAGCAGCTTTTTGATGGTTTTTGTGTCCCGGCCGGGGAGGCGGATCTCGTCTCCGGTCTGGCGGGGACGGAGTACCGGCGTCCCCTGGAATGCGGCGACGTAATATACGCCGGGCGGACTCTGGGCCGGACAGACCGTCCGGCGGCACCGGCAGGCCCACAGGGCCCCCGCCGGACAGGTCTCTCCCTCCAGCGTCAGAGGCGCGGGAGTCAAGGCCTGGGGAGGCTGACGGGTGGTGAACAAAAGCTCCCGGTAGACCCGCTGGGCCATTTTTCCCCCGGGCAGAAAGACCACCGCGGAGGGGTCCTCTCCCCGGGCCAGCTCCACCACCGCGCTGAGGTGGGCGGCGGTACAGTCGTCGTTCCCATCCCCCAGCATGCCGAGGAGCCACCGCACCGCGCGGGGGGCGATGGCATCGGGGGCCTGGGCAATGTGGCGTGCCTCGATGACCAGATCATCCTCCGCCCAGCGGGCATTCTGGGCCACCTGGGCGGCCTGGGCCGTGAGAAAGTCATGGTCTGCCCGGAGGGAGCGCAGAGTCTGTCCCATGCGCTGGGAGAACTGGGGGTTAATCTGGTGCAGGAGAGGGAGGACCTCATGGCGGATGCGGTTGCGGGTAAAGGTGATATCCTGGTTGGAGCTGTCCTCCACATAGGGGAGGTTCTCCTGGCGCAGGTATTCCACAATTTCAGCCCGCCCTGTGGACAACAGGGGACGAATCAGGGAACCCCGCCGGGGCGCCATCCCGGACAGGCCCTGAAGCCCAGCCCCCCGGATGAGATGGAGCAGGGCGGTCTCCACATTGTCGTCGGCGTTGTGGGCCGTGGCAATGAGCGAGCAGTCCAGGGTACGGGCAGTCTCCTCCAGGAAAGCATAGCGCATTTCCCGGGCGGTCTCCTCCAGACCGGCGCGGCGGCGGCGGGCCTCTTCGGCCACATCGCCCCGCCCCAGGGTGAGGGGAATCTGCCACTCCCGGCAGAGGTTTTCCACAAAAGAGGCGTCCCGTGTGGACTCTTCGCCCCGGAGCTGGTGGTCATAGTGGGCGGCAAAGAGGGAGAAGCCCAGCTCCTCCGCCTGCCGTCGGAGCAGGTGGAGCAGGCACACGGAGTCGGCGCCGCCCGATACGGCGCACAGAATGCGTCCCCCCGGGGGGAGCATGGCGTATTCGCGGGTGAGGGCGGCAAAGCCGCCGGGCAGTTGAGAAGCTGTCATAGGGTCTAATACTCCTGATGCCGCCGGTCGATGGAGGAGAAGGTGGTATACTCGGGAAGCCACTGGAGTTCCACCGTCTTGGTCTCACCGTGGCGGTTCTTGGCAATGATACACTCGGCCAGATTGTGGTTTTCGCTGTCCTCGTTGTAGTAGTCGTCCCGGTAGAGGAACATGACGATATCGGCGTCCTGCTCGATGGCGCCCGACTCACGCAGGTCGGAGAGCATGGGGCGCTTGTCGGAGCGGCTCTCCGGTCCGCGGGAGAGCTGGGAGAGGCAGACCACCGGCACATTGAGCTCCTTGGCCATGATCTTCAGGGCACGGGAGATGTCGGAGACGATCTGCTGGCGGTTGTCGCCCGAGCGGGTGGAGCCGCCGGCGGAGGTCATAAGCTGGAGATAGTCTATGACCACCAGACCCAGATTATCCACCCGGCGGCACTTGGCATTCATGTCGGCCACGCTGAGGGAGGGGTTGTCGTCAATGAGGATCTGAGTCTTGTTGAGGGCGGCGGAGGCCGCGGCAATGCGGCTCCAGTCCTCCTCACCCAGGCGGCCGGTGACCAGCTTCTTGTTGTCCACAAAGGACTCGCCCGAAATGAGACGCATGGCCAGCTGCTCCCGGCTCATTTCCAGGGAGAAAAAGACCACGGTCTTACCGGAGAACTTGCCCGCGTGGAGGAGCATATTCAGCGCGAAGGAGGTCTTGCCCATGCCGGGACGGGCGGCCAGAAGGATGAGGTCAGACTTGTTCAGGCCGGAGATGGCCATATCTACATCGGGCAGGCCGGTGGAGAGGCCAGGGACCGCCGAGTCGTTGGCGGCCAGCTCGGCCAGGCGCTCATAGACGTTCAGGATGACGCTGGAGATGTGCTCCAGCCCCTGGGCGGAGCGGCCCTGCCGGATGGCATAGATGCGCTGCTCCGCGGCCTCCAGCACCTCCTGGGCGGTGCCGGTCCCCTCCTGCACCATGGCGGTGAGGGCGCCCGCCGTCTCCGCGATGCGCCGCAGGAGGGATTTGTCCTTGACGATGGAGACATACTCCCGGACGTTGGCCGCCGTGGGCGTGATCTCCATGAGCTGGAGGATATAATTGCGGGAGGTGTTCTCGTCGTAGACGCCGTTCTGCTTCATGTGATCCAGTACGGTGACCGGATCGATGGTCAGAGAGAAATTGAACATGGAGTAGATGGTCTCATAGATCTCCCGGTTCTGCCGGAGATAGAAGTCCTCGCTCTTGAGGGACTCGATCACCTCGGGCACGCAGCGGGCATCAATGAGCATGGAGCCCAGCACAGACTGCTCGGCCTCCACCGAGTGGGGCATCTGCCGGACCAGAAGGGTCTCATCCATGTGCGTCACCTCCTCTGGAATGAAACCTCTGGAATCAGGCCTCGGTCACCATGACCTTCAGGGTGCCCACCACTTCATAGCCCAGCTTGCACTTGAGGTCGTAGCCGCCGAAGGCCTTGATGGGCTCGTCCTGGACGATCTTGGCCTTGGGGATGGAGATGCCGAACTGCTCGCTGAGGGCGTCGGAGATCTCCTTGGAGGTCACCGCGCCGAAGAGGCGGCCGCCGTTGCCGGCCTTGGCCTTGATCTGGACGGTAATCTCCTTGAGGCGCTGGGCAGTGGCCTCGGCCTCAGCCTTCTCAGCGGCCTCCTGGGCGCGCTTGGCCTTCTCCTGCTGCTTCATGGTGTTGATGTTCTCGGCGGTGGCGGGCACAGCCAGCTTTTTGGGAAGGAGGAAGTTGCGGGCGTAGCCGTCGCTGGCCTCGATCATCTGGCCCTTCTTGCCCTGGCCCTTCACATCCTGCTGCAAAATCACTTTCATGGATATCGTTCCTTTCTATTCAATCGTGGGAATCAAGCATTAAAATGGGTTCCGCGCGGGGGGAAATCCCCCGTATCAGACTTCCTCCTCAAAATACTGATCGATGGCGGTGAGGAGTTTGCGGGTCATATCGTCGATCTCGCCGGGGATCTGACCGCCGGCGGCGCTGGCATTTCCGCCGCCCCCCAGCTTTTCCAGAATGAGCTGCACATTGGTATCCCCCATGGAGCGGCCCGAGATGATGACCCGGTCGCCGTCCGGGAAGAGGACGAAGGAGGCGTCGATGCCCGAGATGTTGAGCAGCTCATCGGCGGCCTGGGCCGCGGTGACCCGGCCCACCGTGTGGTCCACCACTGCCACGGCGATGCCGTCCCGGTAGAGGCGGGCGTTGCGGATGATGTCATACCGGGCAATGGTGCCCTCCAGATCGTTCTGGAAGAGCTTGCGGACGTCGCCGGTATCGGCGCCGGCCCGGCGGAGGAAGGAGGCCGCCTCAAAGGTGCGGCTGCCGGTGCGCATGGTGAACTGTTTGGTGTCCAGCACGATGCCGGAGAGAAGTGCCTCCGCCTCGGTGCGCAGCAGGTCGGCCGGCTCCAGCAGGTACTGCAGAAGCTCGGTGACCAGCTCACTGGCCGAAGAGGCATAGGGCTCGTGGAAGTTGAGGGCCGCATCGGCGATATAGGTGGCGGCCCGGCGGTGGTGGTCGATGACCGCCACCTTGTTGCAGGAGAGGAGCAGATCCTCCGAGAGGGTCTGTTCCGGGCGGTTGGTGTCCACCACCACCAGAAGGGAGCGGGAATCGGCCTTGATCATCGCGTCCTGCGGGGAGAGGAAGACGTCCTTATACTCCGGCAGGGCGGAGAGACGGGCCACCATGTCGCTGGCCGGGTTGGGGTTGGGGTCTTTGATGAAATAGACGGGCGTGCCCTTCTTGCGGGCAATGGCACACACGCCGGCCGCGGCGCCGATGCAGTCGAAGTCGGGGAACTTGTGCCCCATGACAAAGACGTGGGAGGCGTCGGCGATCAGCTCGCCCAGCGCGCTGGACATGACCCGGCTCTTGACCTTGGTACGCCGCTCCAGCTCCTTGGCGTGGCCGCCGAAAAATTCGAAGTTGAACTTGTTCTTGATGACCACCTGGTCGCCGCCCCGGGAGAGGGCCATTTCCACCGAGAGGGCGGCGTACTGGAAGAGCTCCTGGAAGGTATCGGCGTCCCGGCCGATGCCGATGGAGAGGGTGGCCGGCATGCCCTTGGGGTTGAGCACGCCCCGCACCGCCTCCAGTACCGCGAATTTCCCCTCCCGCAGGGGGGCGAGGAACCGCTCCTCAAAGAGGAAGAGATACCGGTCCCGGTCATACTTGCACAGCAGACCGCCGGTGGGCTTGCACCAGGCGCTGATGTGCTCGTCGATGGCGTTGACCACCGAGGACTTCTCGTTGTCGCTGATGCCCTTCATCAGCTCCTCATAGTTGTCCACCGTGAGGATGGCGCAGACCGGGCGGGAGCCGTAAAATTCTTCCCGCACGGCGGAGTAGTCACTCACATCCACCCAGTAGGTGGTGGCCAGAAAGCTGTGGGCCCCCTTCTCGTCGGTACGCACCAGGTGGCCGAAGACCAGGAAGCGGCGATCGGCCAGCTCCACCTCCATGGGGCATTCCGTCTTTCCCTCCATCAGCCAGCGGGAGGAAAAACCGGGCACCACCGAGGAGAGCTTGGTGTCAAAGAGATGCTCCCGCTCCCCGGTGAGCTGAAGAAAGCGGTCGTTGGACCAGATCACCTCATCACTCTCCGGGCGGAAAATGACCATGGGGAGGGGGGCGTTGATCATGGTGTCCTTGGTGGCCACATCGATGTTGCAGGTGATGTTGTCGATATACTTGAGGATCTCTTTCTGCCGCTGGGCATTGCTCCGGCGGAAATAGACGTAGAGCAGGATGATCACAACGCCCTCTGCGCCGCCCAGCCAGGGGCTGAGGAAGGCGGAGGCGATGGCAAACAGCACCAGACAGACAAAATAGAGCTGAAAACCGGGCTCCAGTAACCGGGACAGCTTCTTTTTCCGCATAGAAAAACGCCCTTTCCGCCGCACGTGCGGCCAGTTTCAAAGGAGATTGCATACCCCGGAGGGGGCGGCGGGACATGGTCCTGCCGGACAGAAAGCCACAAGCCTTGAACGCACCGGCGTTCAAGGCCCGATGAATCAATCGCTTTTTTCAAAGAAATGATACCATATTCGGGGACTCTTTTGGGCGGATACGGCCCATTCGCTTGATCGCCGTCCGGGTCCGGCAGGCCGGCTGCCGGAAAAAGAAACGGCTTTGCGGCTATTATAACATAAGTCAAATGGCGGGAAAAGCCTATTTTCTGTCAATCTTTCTCTTGCAGGGTGAAGATGAGACTGCTATAATGCTAATAATTCAGATAATTAAATCGCTAAATTGTCAGCCGCCCCCGGGGATCTTGCCGCGAGGACGGAAGGCCAGTCCAAAAAAAGGCAGGAGGTTATCCATATGAACGAATTCCCCATTGAGCGCGCCAAGCAGCTGAAACCCAAGCCCGACCCCAAGACACTGGTTTTCGGGCACAATTTTACGGACTATATGTTCCTGATGAACTATGATGCCGGGCAGGGCTGGCATGACGGCCGGATCGTGCCCTATGGTCCTCTCCAGCTGGACCCCTCCACTATGGTGTTCCACTATGCCCAGGAGGTCTTTGAGGGCATGAAGGCCTACCGCCGGCCCGACGGCGGCGTGCAGCTCTTCCGTCCCATGGACAATGTGCGCCGGCTCAACGACTCCTGTGAGCGTCTGTGCATCCCCGCCCTGCCGGAGGACGTGGCGCTGGACGCCATCAAGGCGCTGGTAAAGGTGGAGGAAGACTGGGTTCCCAGCGAGCCGGGCACCTCCCTGTATATCCGTCCCTTTATTATCGCGACCGACGCCAGCCTGGGCGTCCACGCCAGCCACAGCTACCTCTTCTGCGTGATCTGCTGCCCGGTGGGCGCCTACTACAAGGAGGGCATCAACCCGGTGCGCATCTATGTGGAGAACGAGGATGTGCGGGCCGTCCGGGGCGGCACCGGCTATACCAAGTGCGGCGGCAACTACGCCGCCTCCATCCGCGCCGGCGAGCGGGCCGAGGGACAGGGCTATGCCCAGGTGCTCTGGCTGGACGGTGTGGAGCGCAAGTACATCGAGGAAGTGGGCTCCATGAACGTCATGTTCAAGGTGGACGGCAAGGTCATCACCCCCAAGCTCACCGGCTCCGTGCTGCCCGGCATCACCCGCCGCTCCTGTCTGGAGCTGATGCGTCACTGGGGCATGGATGTGGAGGAGCGGCTCATCACCGCCCAGGAGCTCTTTGACGCGGCCAAGGCCGGTAAGCTGGAGGAGGCCTGGGGCACCGGTACGGCCGCCGTGGTCTCCCCGGTGGGCGAGATGGGCTGGAACGACGAGCACGCCGTCATCAACGGCGGCGCCATCGGTGCCCTGACCCAGAAGCTCTACGATACCCTCACCGGCATCCAGTGGGGTACCCTGGAAGATCCCTATGGCTGGACGGTTCGCGTCTGATGTGATATAATCGTAAAACTGCACGGAGGGGACGGACCCGCGGCGGGCCCGCCCCCTCTGTTTTTGCTGCCCGGACTTCCGGGCAGTCTTTGCGTTGTGGAGGACGCATGACCGTGCAGGACCTAGAGAGATAGAGAGATAAAGAGAGGAACGACACACAATGGAGATCACACTGGATGGAAGCCGCTTTGACTATCGCACCTGCTATCAGGAGGAGCCCGGCCTGCGGGAGAGCTTCAACGCCCTGGCAGGCAAGGTGTTCGGACTGGATTTTGAGCCCTGGCACCGGGCCGGCTACTGGACCGACCGCTACCGGCCCAACTCCCTGGTCTACGAGGGCCGGGTGGTGGCCAACGTATCGGTGAGTCCCATGGACCTGCGGTGCATGGGCAAGGAGCTGCACTACATTCAGATCGGTACCGTCATGTGTGACCCGGAATTCCGGGGCCGGGGCCTGATCCATTTTCTCATGGCCCGGGTGCTCACCGACTGGGCGGGGAAATGCCATGGCATCTATCTCTTTGCCAACCGGGACACCCAGGAGTTCTACCCCCGCTTTGGCTTTGAGAAGGTGCGGGAGTTCCGCCACACCGCCCAGGTCCAGGCCCTGCCCGGACGGAGCCAGGTGCGCCGGCTTATCCCGGAGCTCTCCCAGGACAAGTCCCTGATCCTCTCCCACTATCAGAAGGGCAATCCCCACGCCCTGCTCAGCTGGGAGCACAACCCGGGTCTGCTCTTCTTCCACTGCGGCGGTGTGATGCGGGAGCACATCTACTATGTGGGCAGCCACGACACCGTGGCGGTGGTGGAGTACGATGGGGAGACCATGTACTGCCACGATCTCTTCGGCGGCAGCGACCGTGATCTGGGGGGGATCCTCTCCGCCCTGGCCCGGCCCGAGACCGAGAAGGCGGTGCTGGGCTTTACCCCCCGGGCCGGAGCATCCTGCTCGGTCCGCCCTCTGATGGACCGGGACAGCACCCTCTTCATGCTGGGGAACGGGAAGGAGCTGCTCAAGCGCTATTCCTGCCGCTTCCCTCTGCTCTCTCACACCTGATCCGGCCGGATGAAACGAAAGGCGGCCCGGAGGACAGTCGTCCTCCGGGCCGCCGGTTTTGTGTTCGGGCTTCAGTCCATGAGCAGGTGAAGCAGAGGTTCAAACTGCACCCCGTCCAGAATGGGCGTGCCCAGTTCCAGAGTGGCCGCGGCGCAGGTCTGGACAAAGGAGACGGCCCGCTCCATACTCTGGGGGAGAGGGGCGCCTTTGAGCAGGCTCCCCAGCAGCACGCTGGCAAAGAGGTCACCGGTGCCAGGGAAATGGGCGGGTTCCTGCCGGGTTTGGGAGAAGGAGACGCGGCCGGTCTCCCGGTCCCAGCAGCCCGCCCCCACCTCACCGTCGGAGAGACTCACCCCCGTGATGACTACCGAGCGCCGCCCGCCCAGAGAGAGCCGCTCCAGCCAGGCGGCCATCCCGGCTTCGCCGGAGGGGACAGCCTCATAGGGCTCCTCCAGAAGCAGGGCCGCCTCAGTCAGATTGGGCGTGATGATGTCAGCCTGCTCGGCCAGGGCCCCCATCCGCTGGCACAGGGCGGGGGTATAGGTGCTGTACGGCTTGCCGTGATCTCCCATGACCGGGTCTACCAGCACCAGAGTATTGGGACGGCGGAAGCGGGCGATAAAAGCCCGGAGCACATCGATCTGGCGTTCCGAACCCAGGAACCCGCTGTAAATGGCCTCAAAGGAGGCCCCCAGCTGAGCCCAGTGGTCACTGCACCGGGTCATCTCGTCGGTCAGGTCGAGAAAGACGGCGCGGTCCGAGGAGGGATAGGCGGTATGGGCGGAGAGATAGGCAGTGAGCAGGGTCTCACACCGGTTTCCCATGGCGGCAAGTACCGGTAGGGCGATGGTGGCCGAGCACCGGCCAAATCCCGACAGATCCTGGATCACAGCCACTTCGGGCGCGCGCTTCATAGCGGTCACTCCTTACAGATGGGATATCAATACGCGCGGATGCGGATAAACTTCTGGATGTATTCCCATTATAGCTGGATCTTTGTAAATTTTCAATTGACAAATGGAGAAAAGCATGATAATATATACAAGAATGACCGATGCGCGGGTATGGTGGAATTGGCAGACACGCCAGATTTAGGTTCTGGTGGGCGACCGTGCAGGTTCAAGTCCTGTTACCCGCACCAGAGAGGTTCTGGTTGCAGGGCCTTTCATTTGCCTCTGTAGCTCAGTTGGTAGAGCAGGGGACTGAAAATCCCCGTGTCGCTGGTTCGATTCCGGCCGGAGGCACCAGGTCGGAGCAAGCGAAAGCTTGCTCCGACTTTTTTTGTTCTATCCGCCTTGGTCATGTGCCGCCGGGGCGGCCGCTCTTGACAAACGAGCGGGAAATATGCTACCCTTTCAGCAGCGCGGAGGGTATGACATTCGCTGGAAATGTTATGCTGGATAAGGCTACAGACTGAGACGTCTGTTCCTTATCCAGCTTTTTTATTGCAAAGGAGCGGGAAGCCATGAGAAAGACAAGAGATCTGACGGAAGGAAGAGTGCTCACATCCTTGATCCGCTTTGCCATGCCGGTCTTTGCGGCGCTGTTTTTGCAGTCGCTGTACGGCGGAGTGGACCTGCTGGTGGTGGGACAGTTTTCCCATACGGCGGATGTGTCAGGCGTCTCCACCGGCAGTGTGCTGATGCAGACGGTGGCCATGGTGGTCACCGGGCTGACCATGGGAATCACCATCTTTGTGGGGCAGAAGATCGGAGAGGGGCGGCGCGAGGAGGCGGGCCGGGCCATCGGAACGGGTATTCTGCTCTTTACGGCGCTGGGGATTCTCCTTACGGGACTTCTGGTCGGCGGGGCCGGAACACTGGCCCGCCTGCTCCACGCGCCCGAGGAGGCCTATGAGCAGACCTGCGCCTACATCCGCATCTGCGGCATGGGGGGCGTCTTTATTGTGCTTTACAACCTGCTGGGGGCGGTCTTTCGGGGGATCGGAGACTCCAAGACCCCTCTGGTGACCGTGTGCATCGCCTGCGTGTGCAACATCCTGGGAGATCTCTTCTTTGTGGCGGTGCTCCACATGGGGGCACGGGGGGCCGCGCTGGCCACGGTGCTCTCCCAGGCCATCAGCGTGGTGCTGTCGCTGGTCCTGGTACGGGGGCGGCCCCTTCCGTTCCAGTTTCGGCCCAGCTATCTGCGCCTGGACGGGTTTTATCTGCGCCGGGAGCTGGCACTGGGGGCTCCCATCGCCCTTCAGGAGTTCCTGGTGGGGATCTCCTTCATCGTCATCCAGACGGTGGTCAACGCCATCGATGTAACGGCCTCGGCAGGGGTGGGCGTGGCGGAAAAGGTGTGCGGGTTCATTATGCTGGTGCCCTCCTCCTATGCCCAGTCCATGTCGGCCTTTGTGGCGCAGAACATGGGGGCGGGAAAGGCGGCCCGTGCCCGGGCTGCCCTGGGGTATGGTATCGCCACGGCCCTGGGCGTGGCGGTGGTCATCGCGTCCTTTTCCTTTTTCCGGGGAGATCTGCTGGCGGGGATCTTCTCCCGGGACCCGGAGGTTATCGCCCAGGCCCACGATTATCTGAGGGCCTACGCCATCGACACCCTGCTCACCTCGATCCTCTTTTGCTGCGTGGGGTACTTCAACGGCTGTGGACACACCTTCTTTGTGATGGTGCAGGGGATCGTGGGGGCCGTGCTGGTGCGCATCCCGGTGGTCTATCTGGTGAGTATGCGCCCCCACCCCACGCTGTTTCAGATCGGTCTGGCCACTCCGTGCGCCACGGTGGTGCAGATCACCCTCTGTCTGCTCTTCCTGCTATGGCACCGGAAGAGCAGAAGTGCCCGGGAGCTGCCCGTATAAAAACCGGCCGTCCGGCGGGAAACTCCCGCCGGACGGCCGGTCTCATTAGGAAGGAAAATCAGATGTAAAAGAGCAGATCCCGATAGGTGGGGAAGGGCCAGAAATCGTGGCTGACCATGCCCTCCAGCCGGTCGGCTACGGCACGGGCGGCCTCCATGGCGGGCAGGACGGCTTGAGCGCAGTATTCCGCCCGGGGTGCGGCTCCGCTGGGCAGGGCAGTGAGGGAGGACTCCAGCTCGGCGGCACGCTGGAAGAGGAGTCCGGTCTCCTCGGTGAGGGAGCGGACCAATGCGCTCTCCTCCGGGGCGGGGATGCCGATGGACTGCTTGACGGCTACGCCCTCGGCCACCTGCTTGGAATAGGCCATACAGGCGGGGAGGATCTGCTGGCGGAGCAGATCCAGGGCGGTGCGGGCCTCGATGAGGATGGTCTTGCTGTAATCCTCCTGGATGATCTCCTGGCGGGAGCGGATCTCCTCCAGGGTGTAGATGCCCATGGCGGCAAAGAGGGCCACGTTCTTGGGATCGTCGTAGCGCTCCAGGGCCTCGGGGGTGGTGCGCAGGTTGAGCAGGCCCCGGCGCTGGGCCTCGATGGGCCAATCCGTCCCGTAGCCGTTTCCGTTGAAGAGGATCCGGCGGTGGGCGGCCAGCTCCCGCCGGATGAGGGCAGAGAGGGCAGTGTCAAAGACGGGGGCGTCCTCCAGCTCGTCGGCAAACTCCCGCAGGACCATGGCAACGGCGGTGTTGAGCATCACGTTGGTGCAGGCGATGTTGAAAGAGGAGCCGGGCATACGGAACTCAAACTTATTGCCGGTGAAGGCGAAGGGAGAGGTGCGGTTCCGGTCCGAGTTGTCCAGAGGGATGGGGGGAAGGGCGGTGACGCCGATGTCCATGGCGGCATCCACAGCCTTGTCGTGGGCTCCGCCCGAGACCAGGGCATCCACCACCTGCTCCAGCTCGTCGCCCACATAGACCGAGACGATGGCGGGCGGGGCCTCATTGGCGCCCAGGCGGTGGTCGTTGCCCGCGCTGGCCACCGAGATGCGCAGCAGATCCTGATAGTCGTCCACCGCCTTGATGACGGCGGTGAGGAAGAGCAGGAACTGGGCGTTGTCCATGGGGGTCTTGCCCGGGTCCAGCAGGTTCTCCCCGGTGTCGGTGGAGAGGGACCAGTTGTTGTGCTTGCCCGAGCCGTTGACCCCCTCAAAGGGCTTTTCATGGAGGAGACAGACAAAGCCGTGCTTGTTGGCCACCTTCTTCATGATCTCCATGGAGAGCTGGTTCTGGTCGGTGGCCAGGTTGGCGGTGGTAAAGAGGGGGGCCATCTCATGCTGGCAGGGCGCTACCTCGTTGTGCTCGGTCTTGGAGCAGATACCCAGCTTCCACAGCTCCTCATCCAGCTCCGCCATAAAGGCCTTGACCCGGGGACGGATGGAGCCGTAGTAGTGATCCTCCATCTCCTGGCCCTTGGGGGCGGGCGCACCGAAGAGGGTCCGGCCCGTGAGGATCAGATCGGCCCGCTTGCCGTAGTCCTCTTTGTTGATGAGGAAATACTCCTGCTCGGCCCCCACGGTGGAGGTCACCCGGCGTACATCCTTGCCAAAGAGACGGAGTACCCGGATGGCCTCCCGGCTCACCGCGTCCATGGAGCGGAGCAGGGGAGTCTTTTTGTCCAGGATCTCCCCGTGGTAGGAGCAGAAGGCGGTGGGGATGCACAGGGTATCATCCTTGATAAAGGCGTAAGAGGTGGGGTCCCAGGCGGTATAGCCCCGGGCTTCAAAGGTGGCCCGCAGCCCGCCAGAGGGGAAGGAGGAGGCGTCCGACTCGCCCTTGATGAGCTCCTTGCCTGAGAAATCCATGATGACCGATCCGTCCCCGCAGGGGGAGAGGAAGGCGTCGTGCTTTTCGGCGGTGATGCCCGTCATGGGCTGGAACCAGTGTGTGAAGTGGGTGGCGCCCTTGCCCACCGCCCAGTCCTTCATGGCGGCGGCCACCACATCGGCCACGGCGGGGTCCAGGGCCGTGCCCTCGTTGATGGTGCGCCGGAGGGCGCGGTAGATATCCTTGGGGAGCCGCTCCCGCATGACAGAGTCGTTAAAAACCATGCTGCCAAAGAGTTCAGGGACCTTACTCATCAAAACATTCCTC
The DNA here is from genome assembly GCF_014982855.1 of Pseudoflavonifractor gallinarum. Classification (GTDB taxonomy): domain Bacteria; phylum Bacillota; class Clostridia; order Oscillospirales; family Oscillospiraceae; genus Pseudoflavonifractor_A; species Pseudoflavonifractor_A gallinarum. Next base: position 85,279 of record NZ_JADCKF010000014.1, read on the forward strand.
CATGGAGTCCCCCGGCAGAGGAGACCGATAAAAAAAGACACTGCGGCCAGGGCCGCAGCGTCCTTGCTGCATGAAAGTCATTATAAGCTGTGGGCGGGGGGCTGTCAAGCATCTGAGGGCGGAATCCGGCGCAGCGGGGCGGAAATTGTGAGAGAATGCAAAAAAGTGCCCCTTTTTGCCGAGAAAAACGGATGAAAAACCAACAAGTCAATGTAGGGAAAAGAGGGCCCGAACCGAAACGCCCTGGGCCGAGAGGGCGCAGAGATATTCCACACTTCCGAAGAGCAGGCAGATGAGAACAGCCCAAATGCCCTCCACACCGCTGCGGCACAAGAAGCGGAAGAGCAGATTGACGCACAGGCCCATAAGGAGGGCGGACAGCGCGGGGGCCGTACACCACTGGAAGAGCCGGGGCCGCATATGGGCATACCGCCCCACCTGATACCAGTTGAGGAGCAGACCCAGGGCGGAGCTGGCCACAAAGCCCGCCACATAGCCCTTGAGTCCCACACCGGGCAGGCCCATCAGGAAAAAGGTGCAGCCCAGTTGCACCCCTCCGCAGAGGATGGCGTTCCAGGCGGCGGCACGCTGTTTTCCCACGCCGTTGAGCACGCCGGAGAGGATGGACTGATAGCAGGACAGCAGGACACCCAGTGAGAGGGGGAGGATAAAATCCCCCGCGCTTTCCTCCCGGAAGAGGAAACGCCCGATGGTCGGGCCCAGAACCACCAGAAAGGCCATGGCGGGCATGATGAGGACCGATGTGGCCAGCATGGCCTTGTGGACCCGGTCCCGGATCCGATCCAGACGGCCCAGGGCGGCGCTGCGGGCCAGACGGGGAACCAGAACCAGCCCCATGGCGCCGATAAAGGCGGTGGGCATGACCAGCATGGGGATCGTCATGCCGCACAGCACACCAAACGAGCTCATGGCATGGGACACGTCGGAGCCGGAGGCCACCAGACGCTGGGGGATGAGTACCGCGTTGGCCGAGCCCATGATATTCCCCAAAAGAGCGGTAAAGCCGATGGGAACGGCAATGGCGCGGATCCGGCGGCCCAGCCCGGGTTCAGCGGCGGTCCGAGGCAGACCGGCTGCCCGTTTTCGGTACAGAATGACCAGCGTAACGGAGGAAAAGAGCTCACAGATCACCATGCCGGTCACGATGAGTCCCACGGTGCGCTCCGGCGTCTGAGGGAGAAAGAGGGCCAGAAGGCCCAGGACCGCCCCGGTGCGGATAAACTGTTCACACAGCTCCACTGCCGCAGGCGGACGGATATTTCCGGTGCCGTAAAAATAGTGTTTGTGGAGATTTTCGATCCCCGTGAGAAAGAGACAGGGGAGTAAAAGAAGGAGGCCCAGCTGGGTCCTGGCGTCTCCCAGCAGATAGACCGAAATGGGGTCATAGAACAGCACCGTTACCCCGGCCACCAGGGCAAAGAGGATCAGAAAGGCGGTCAGGCAGCGCCGCAGTACCGCCCCCATGGCCCCCTCGTTTCCCCGTGCGGCATACTCAGCCGAGAGGTTGGACACGGCTACGGTCAGGCCGACGGCGGTGATGGAGAGGACCACGGAATAGACCGGTAGGATGAGTTGATAGAGTCCCATGATCTCGGCGCCCACCAGCCGGGAGAGGAAAATGCGGTAGATAAATCCCAGTACCTGGGCCACCAGACTGGTGCCGGTGAGCAGTAAGGTGCCGTATAACATGGATGAACGGCTCACTTTCAAGGACAGCCCCCCTTTTTCTTCGCTGTTCTACCATATGTGGTCCAGTGCCTGGACATGAGGAGAATTCCCCTTTGACAAGGGGCGAAAAGGTGAGTATCATTATATTTAATACAGTGAAGCGGGAAAGCGCCCGCCGGAAGGAGTTACCCATGATCGCCACCGTTATCAATGTCGTTCTGATTTTATTGGGCAGTTTGCTGGGGCTTGTGTGCAAGGACCATATCAAACCCCGTTTTGCCGCCACACTGACCAGTGCACTGGGGCTGTGTGTGATGGGGATCGGGGTCTCCAGTATGATTGGCACGCAGGATACCCTGTGTGTGATCGTCTGCATGGTCGTGGGAACGCTGTTGGGGGAGGCACTGCGTATCGAAGACCGCCTGGAGGGAATCGGCATACTGGTGCGGGGACGCCTGCTCCGGGGCGGCGGCAACAGCCGTTTTGTGGAGGGATTTGTCAATGCCACAGTCCTGTTCTGCGTGGGAGCCATGGCCATCAACGGAAGCCTGGAGGCGGGCCTCAACCACAACTATTCCATCCTGATTTCCAAGAGTGTCATCGACGGGGTGACCGCCATCACCTTTGCCTCGGCCATGGGCGTGGGTGTGGCCTTCTGTGTGGTGCCCCTCTTCCTCTACCAGGGGGGACTGACGCTGCTGGCTCAGTTTGTAGGCCCCTATCTGCCGCAGGACGTGGTGGTGGAGATGAGCGCAGTAGGGGGGACCATCATCGTGGGCATCGCCCTGAACATGCTGGGACTGCCCCGGGAAAAGATCCGGGTGGGCAATATGCTGCCGGCCATGTTTCTGCCCATGGCCTATCTGCCCCTCTCCCGGTGGCTGACCGCCCTGATGTGAGCATCCTTTCCGCAAAGCACTTCGGATTCCGAAGTGCTTTTTATTTGGAATCTAATCAATGTTAATAAAATAACAAAAGGCGCAAAGACCGCGAAATCGTCAATTTTTTCACTAAGTATTTGTAAAATACCAACAATAAAATGAATGAAAAAAGAAAGCGTGTAGATAAAAAATACGATTTTTTTCAAAAACCCTCTTGCGTATGAGCCAAAAAAGAGCTATACTAAGCGAGGATCGAGAAAACGGAACAGCCAAGAAACCACCTGTAAAGTTGTGCAACTGCGGATAGAAAACCTGCTGTTGCAATTTTTTAGGAGGTTATATGTTAAAAAAATAACAAGCTGCCGGACGGTCCAACAACACTTTACAAGAAACAGGAGGTAGAACGAGTGGCATTTGTGAAGTTTGAGCAACAGGGACACGTTGGAATCATCACCATCGACCGGCCCGATGCGCTCAATGCCCTCAACAGTCAGGTCCTCTCTGATCTGGACGCCGTTCTGGACAGAGTGGAGGCTGAGGATGAGATCTATGTGGTCGTCCTCACCGGTGCGGGCCGCTCCTTTGTGGCGGGGGCCGACATCGGGGAAATGAAGGGCTTTACCTCCAGTGACGGAAAGAAATTCGGCGTCCGCGGAGGAAATGTGTTCCTCAAGCTGGAGAATCTGTCCAAGCCTGTGATCGCCGCGGTCAACGGCTTTGCGCTGGGCGGCGGATGCGAGCTGGCCATGGCCTGTGACATCCGCCTGGCCAGTGAGAAGGCCAAGTTCGGTCAGCCCGAGGTGGGCCTGGGGATTACACCCGGCTTCGGCGGGACGCAGCGTCTGCCCCGTATCGTGGGGGTCTCCAAGGCCATGGAGCTCATTCTGACCGCCCGGGTCATCGGTGCGGCCGAGGCCAAGGAGATCGGCCTGGTGTCTGCGGTCTGTCCGCCGGAAGAGCTGATGGAGCGCGCCATGGAACTGGCCCAGGCGATCTGTGCCAACGCACAGATCGCAGTGCGGGAGTCCAAGCGCTGTATCCGGATGGGAATGCAGACCGATATCCACACCGCCGCGGCCTTCGAGGCGGAGGCCTTCGGCGTCACCTGCGGCACGGCCGACAAGGATGAGGGCATGGGCGCCTTTTTGGAGAAGCGGAAGGAAAAGCATTTCCTCAACCGCTGATCTGGACCGTTTTTAAAAATGATTAAGCAAACTGAGGCACGCAGAGCAAGATCCAATACACAGCATGTCACCAACCATGAGCAGGAACATTCCGTACCACCGCGAAAGAACGCGCGGGCGGACCGAACGGGTCCGCAGGGTACTTTAGCATTTGGGATCAACTGAATTTTGGGAGGACTATGTTTATGAAAAAGATCGTTATCATCGGCGGCGGCACCATGGGCCTGGGCATCGGCCAGGTTTTTGCGACCAAGGGTATCGATACCGTGATCCGCTCCACCAGCGAGCAGAGCGCCGAGAAGCATAAGAACAGCCTCATTAAAAGCCTGGATAAGCGCATTGCCAAGGGCAAGCTGGACGAGGCCGGCAAGGAGGCCCTGCTCTCCAAGCTGACCTTTACGACCGACATCAACGCTGCGGCTGACGCCGATCTGGTTGTGGAGTCCGCCGTGGAGGAGCTCTCCCTGAAGAAAGAGCTCTTCGCTCAGCTGGACGCCATCTGCAAGCCCGAGGCCATCCTGGCCACCAACACCTCCTCCATCTCCATCACCGACATTGCCTCCGCCACCAAGCGGGCTGACAAGGTGATCGGTATGCACTTCTTCAACCCCGCCCCCGTGATGAAGCTCATTGAGGTCATCCGCGGCGTGAACACCTCCGACGAGACGTTCAAGGCGATCTTTGACCTCTCCAAGGACGTGGGCAAGGACCCTGTGGAAGTAGACGAGGCCCCCGGTTTTGTCGTCAACCGCCTGCTCATCCCCATGATCAACGAGGGTATCAATGTGGTCGAGAGCGGCATCGCCTCTGTGGAGGACGTGGACAAGGCCATGAAACTGGGCGCCAATCATCCCATGGGTCCCCTGGAGCTGGGCGACTTCATCGGCCTGGACGTGTGTCTGGCCATCATGGATGTTCTCTATAAGGAGACCAACGATCCCCGTTACCGCGCTTCCCTGCTGCTGCGCAAGATGGTCCGCGGCGGCCGTCTGGGCCGTAAGACCGGCATCGGTTTCTACGACTACAGCAAGAAGTAATTCCAGTATTCGGATAGCCGGGGACGGAGATCGTCCCCGGCTCCCAGCCGTATATGTGTATTTTTATCTAGAAGGAGCAAAGCAATATGGATTTTCATCTGTCCAAAGAGCATGAGATGCTTCGGAAAATGTACCGTGAGTTCGCCCAGAATGAGGTGAAGCCCCTGGCCGAGGAGATCGACGAGGAGGAGCGCTTCCCCGAGGAGACCGTCAAGAAGATGGCCAAGCTGGGCATGATGGGCATCTATTTCCCCAAGGAGTACGGCGGCGCCGGCGCCGATGTGCTGGCTTATTCCATGGCGGTGGAGGAGCTGGCCAAGGTGTGCGGCACCACCGCTGTCGTTGTGTCCGCCCACACCTCCCTGTGCTGCGCCCCCATCTTTGAGAACGGCACCGAGGAGCAGAAGAAGAAGTACCTGCCCAAGCTCTGCTCCGGCGAGTGGATCGGCGCCTTTGGCCTGACCGAGCCCAACGCCGGTACCGATGCTTCCGGACAGCAGACCACCGCGGTGCTGGAGGGAGATCACTATGTGCTCAACGGCTCCAAGATCTTCATCACCAACGCCGGCTTTGCCAATGTGTTCATCGTCTTTGCCATGACTGATCCCAAGGCGGGCAACCACGGCATCTCCGCCTTTATCGTGGAGCGGGACTTCCCCGGATTCTCCATCGGTAAGCACGAGAAGAAGATGGGCATCCGCGGCTCCTCCACCTGTGAGCTGATCATGGAGGACTGCATCGTGCCCAAGGAGAACCTGCTGGGCAAGGAAGGCAAGGGCTTCAAGATCGCTATGAAGACGCTGGACGGCGGCCGTATCGGCATCGCCTCTCAGGCTCTGGGCCTGGGCGAGGGCGCCGTAGAGGAGGCCATCAACTACACCAAGGAGCGCGTGCAGTTTGGCCGCCGCCTGTCTCAGTTCCAGAACACCCAGTTCCAGCTGGCCGATATGCACACCCGCATGCAGGCCGCCCAGTTCCTGGTGTACTCCGCTGCAATGAAGAAGCAGAATGGCGAGCCCTACTCCATGGACGCCGCCATGGCCAAGCTCTTCGCCGCTGAGGCCGCCAGTGATGTGACCCGCCGCGCCGTTCAGCTCTTTGGCGGCTATGGCTACACCCGTGAGTACCCCGTGGAGCGCATGATGCGCGACGCCAAGATCACCGAGATCTACGAGGGTACCAGCGAGGTTCAGCGCATGGTCATTTCCAGCCATCTGGGCGTGAAGTAAGGAACGGAGGATATTGACATGAAAGCAATCGTATGTGTGAAGCAGGTGCCGGATACCTCCGGTAAGGTTGCGGTGAAGGCGGACGGCACCATGGACCGTGCGTCCATGGCGACCATCACCAACCCCGATGATATGAACGCCATTGAGGCGGCCCTGAAGCTGAAGGACGAGACCGGCTGCGAAGTGACCGTGGTTTCCATGGGCCCCCCGCCCGCGGAGGGCATGCTGCGGGAGCTGCTGGCCATGGGCGCGGACAAGGCTGTGCTGGTGTCCGGCCGTGAGTTCGGCGGCAGCGATACTTACGCCACCTCTCAGATCCTGGCCGCTGCGCTGAAGAAGATCGGCGTGGACGACGAGACCATCGTGTTCTGCGGCCGTCAGGCCATCGACGGCGACACCGCCCAGGTGGGTCCCCAGATCGCCGAGAAGCTGAACCTGCCCCAGGTGACCTACGTCTCCGAGATCAAGGCGGAGGGGAAGAAGATCACCGTGCAGCGGATGCTGGAGGACGGCTACATGACCATCGAGGTGGCGCTGCCCTGCCTGCTGACCTGCATCAAGGAGCTCAACGAGCCCCGTTACATGAGCGTGGGCGGCATCGTGGAGGCCTACAG